>JBHPFA010000014.1:0-3033 GCA_042572295.1 Nanobdellota archaeon | reverse complement strand
GAACTACATAGCCAATTTTGTAAAAGAAGGGTGCTTTAAAAGGTTTGTTTAAGCCTAATAAGAAATTATGGGATAGAGTTGGAGATTATACTTTGATAGGAAAGAAAAATTATTCTTTTGATGAGGGTGAAGTGAACGATGGAGTTCATGGCGGTGTGTCAAAAGAAGAGATGTTTGTTCCTTTGATTGTGATTAAGAAATAATTATTTTAGTGCTTCTTTTACTATCTTTAGGACTTTGTGTCTTGGAAAGTCCATCGGCTCTCCTGTCCAGACATATTTTCTTTCATTCTCTTCATATCTTGGAACGATGTGGAAATGTGTGTGAAAGACTAATTGGCCTGCTTCTTTGTTTGTGTTGACGAATATATTGAATCCTTTTGCTCCCAATGCTTTCATAATCTTCCCAGCAAGCATTTGTGATGTTTCTATAATTGCATTTAAGTCCTCTTTTGAAGTTTCTAGAATATTTTTTGAATGTTTTTTAGGGATAACTAAAGTATGACCTGCATCTGCAGGATTTAGGTCAAGAAAAGCAAATACCTTATCGTCTTCATAAATCTTGTCTGAAGGAATTTCTCCCTTTATTATTTGGCAGAATATGCAATCTTCCATGTTATCTTATGTTTTTCACCCTTTTTAAAATTTCATCTTCTTTTTTTCTACTTTTTCCATGTATCCTTCCAAATCTTACAAGGATGTAGTTGATTGATCTCCAGTATCTCTTTGGGAAGAGCTTTTCTAAGTCTTTTTCAACTTTATGGGGATTTGAGTTCTTGCTCCAACCCAATTTTATTGATATTCTTCCAACATGGGTGTCAACACCTATGCAGTTTGTTTTATGTGCCACTGCTAGGTAAACATTTCCTACTTTTCTTCCAACACCTGGAAGTTTTAGTAAACCATCAAGATGTTTTGGAATACCTTTCTTATTAATTATCTGTGCTGTTCTCTTGATATGTCTGGCTTTTGTGCGATAATAGTTAATAGGTCTTATGATTTTTTGAATATCACTTAGCTTGGCCTCAGCCAATGATTTAGAAGTCTTATACTTCTTGTAAAGCTTATTCGAGATGTCAATTGTCAGCTCATCTTTTGTTTGTGCCGAGAGGATTGTTGAGATTAAGATTTTCCAATTTTTATTCCATTCAGCTGCAAGTCTAAGTTTGTTGTCTTTTGTTAATTTTTCAAGCGCTTTTAGTTGTTTGATTGCCTTTTTCATTAGAATAGGTTTATTTTTTGATTCTGTAATGTAATTGCACGATATTTTGAGAAATCTTTTTTGTTTTTAATAGACTTAATTTTTTCTCAAAGTTTTCTTCATGAAATACATGGATTCCTTTTCCCAATAATGTTGGTTCTATGTTTAATATTATCTCATCAATCAAATTTGCTTTTATGAAAGCACTGTTGATTTTAGCTCCTCCACAGAGAAGTGCTGTTTTGAAGCCTTGTTTTTTTATTTCTTGCAATGCTTTCTTTGGAGAATTTGCTAAGCAACAATCTTTGTCTAGTTTTAATGAAGGTTTAGAGGAGATGATTATTTTTTTCTTACATTTTAAAGAATTCATGTATCTCTTTTCCCATTTTTTCACAATTTCATAAGTTTTTCTTCCCCAGATTAAGCATTTGTACTTTTTTGTTAAGTCACAAAGTGTTTTCCAATGTTTATCAGAAAGAAAGTCTTCTTTATTATTAGATCTAGCAATGATTCCATTAGGAGTCATTGCCATGTATAGGACAATTTTCATTTTACTCTTGTTGTTACAAGCTTTCCAGCTTTTTCAAATTTAATCTCTCTGTTGATTAGCTTTCTTAAAGTGTCTTTTAGGTCTGCTATCTTTACTTTGATTTGTTTTGTAGTGTCTCTATCTCTTATTGTTACTGTTTTCTTTGTTGGAGATTCATCATCTATTGTTATACAATAAGGAGTTCCAGCCTCATCATTTCTTGCATATCTCTTACCAATGCTTCCAGATTTGTCATAACTTACATAGAATTCTGTTTTTAGATCATCAACTACTTGTTGTGAAAGTTTTTCATATTTTTTATCTTTGATGATTGGGAAGACTGCTGCCTTTATTGGAGCAAGCTTTGGTGGAAGTTTTAGTACAATGTTATTTCTCTTTTTATCTTTTGTATATCCATCAATTATAGTCATTAAGAAGATTCTTTCTATACCAAAAGTTGGTTCTATTACCTTTGGAACTACTCTTTTCTTAGTCGCATCATCAAATAAGTCTAATTTTTGTTTACTGAACTTTATATGCTGATTTAGATCATATTGGCCACGATTTGCATTTCCTGCAACTTCTTTACTTCCAAAAGGATATTCATAATCTAGATCAAATGTTGCAGAAGAATAATGTGAAAGTTCTCCTTTTGTGTGCTCTCTTACTTTTATCTTTTCCAAATTTATTCCCAAGTCCTTGAACCACATAATTTGTTCAGCAAGCCAATAACCCTGCCATTCTTCAAGTTTTCCTTTTGAGATCATTTGTTTTATTGTGTAGGCTTTTAGTGTTTCTTTATTTTTATTTTGGGTTTCTTCATCCAATAGTCTTAATTTAAGATCAAGATGTTTCTTAGTCAATAGATTACATTTTTTTTCATCAGGGTGTATAAAGAATTCAAATTCTCCAATATGGAATTCTCTATTTCTGAAAATAAAATCTCTAGGGGCTATTTCATTTCTGAAACATCTCCCTAATTGAACTATTCCAAAAGGTAATTTGATTCTTGAAGTATCTGCAATTGATTTGAAGTTAAGGAACATTCCTTGAGCAGTTTCTCCCCTCAAGTAAGCATCAGTTGGAGATAATGCTCCCACTTGTGTTTTGAATAGTTGGTTGAATTTCCCCAATTCTTTGTATTCTCCTCCACATTCACATTTTACTTTTCCAAGTTCATTTACATCAACCTTTGTTGCTTTCTTACATTTTTTACAAACAACTGCTATGTCTACAAAACTAGATACATGGCCTGAAGCTTCCCATGTCTTTGGATGAGAGATTACACTTGCTTCTATTCCTAC
>JBHPFA010000013.1:0-4048 GCA_042572295.1 Nanobdellota archaeon | reverse complement strand
GACTTAGATATTGATGTCTGGTTTATGGTAGATGAAGACATGAGCGATGTGAAAGTTGAAGTAGAACTTTCATATGGCAGCAAAGATGTCGAGGTTTCTACAAGTGTTAGAGATCGTGTTGAAGATGTAATGTACAAGGAAAGTTTGGATCTTAGAGTTCCAAGCAACATGGACGTTACACCTACAGGCGAGACATACACACTTACCATTAGAATTAGAGATGGTAGTGGTACAAATCTAGCAGTTATAGAAGTCCCAGTGTTCGTACAAAGGGAAAATGACCTTTTGGAAATCCAAAAGGTTCTTGGTTCTTCAACAGGAGAAGCAGGTAAGCCTTTGACATGGACTGTTGTTGTAAAGAACATCGGTTCAGATGAACAAGAAGATGTATACGTAAAAGTTACATCTCCTGAACTAGGTCTTTCCGTTGAGGAAAGAGCTGGAGACATCGAAGCTACAGACGACGATGAAGACGAAGACGTTGCAACAGTTGGTGTTCCATTAAGAATACCTGCAGATGCAGTTGAAGGAACATACACATTGTTTGTAAAAGTTTACAACGATGATGTAGAATCCACATCAACAAAGACTCTGCAAGTAAGTGGAACAAAGAAAGCTGCTGATTCAACAGAAGTCGTTCCGGTTGAGCAAAATCTTGTGTTAAAGCAAGGTAAAGCTGGAACCTACGAATTGACTTTATTGAATTTAGGCAACAGTGCTCAAACTTACACATTAAGTGTAAGTGGTCTTGACGGATGGGCTACACATCAAGTGAATCCACTTAGTGTGAAGTTGAATCCACAAGCGAGCCAAGTCGTAAACGTTGGTCTTACAGTGTCTGAAAACGCTCTCATGGGGCAACACGCTTTCAATGTGAAAGTCTTTAGCGACGGAAAGGAAGTTAAAGATCTTACATTGACAACACAAGTTGAAGGAGCTTCAAAAGAAGTTAACACAATGTTAATTTCCGTAGTAGTTCTTGCAATTGTTTTGCTTGTCTTACTTGTACTTTTAGTCAAGTTAAGAAAAGCAGATGATGAACTTGAGGAAAGCGAGGAAAGTTATTACTAAAAGTTTAGAGCGTCAGAACAACCTTAACAGGCTGTCGCTATAAGCTATATATGCAAACATGAAGAAAAGCGCAGGCAGCAAAGTTGGGTTAGTTTATTATTTTTTTATTTTAACCCTCTTTTATTATTCTATGAGGTGATATTAAGGATATGACAAGAGTCTCTTAAAATTAAGGAAAAGCTCAATAACTTTAAAAAAGGAAAGAGAGTCCTATTATATAATAAGGAAGATGGTGAACGAACAATTAATCAACTGGATTAAACAAAGTTATGCTCAAGGCTATGAATTAAGCCAATTACATGATACTTTAATCCAACAAGGATATTCTCAGATTGAAGTTGAAGAAGCAATAAACACTGTAAGTGCTGAATTAAGTCCGGGAGCTGTTGCTGATACAGGAATGAAGCCTGAAACACTTGAAACACCTGGTTGGAGAGAGAGGTTTAACAAAACTAAGGAGGTGGTTATGCCCAAACTCAAGGATAAAAGGATAGCAATCCCTGCATTGGTGCTTATGGCTGGATTGTTTGGTTTTATGATATTCTCATCATTTGGAGGAGGAGATGTTCCAATAGTTGCTGCTCCTGAGATAGAAGAGCCAGAAGTTCAAGAAGAGGTAATCCCTGAGGGGATGGTTATTGAGAGAGTAATGATTATAGCAAATAGTATTAGAGAAGGAGAAGGTTCTAAAGTGATGAGTATTGGAAGTCAGAGCCTGGAGGTTGAAGTAACAGGAGTTGATAGGCCCAATTATAAGGCCTCTTTTATAGTAAATGAAGAATCCTTTGCATTAAGTTATGGGGAAGAATATAAACTAACTAATGGATTAATCTTTGAAGCAGTAGAAATTTCAGTTCCTAGTAATGAACAAGCACCAAGCCTAATAGAATATGCAATTTATGGAGAAGAATGGGTTGAAGCTGGTGGGGCTATAAGAACTGGACAATCTTGTTCAGATAATGTAGACTGTCACAGTATGATTAATGCCAAGCAATGTGCTGAGTCTGTCGGGAGTATTGATGGAGAACCATTACCAATAATTAGAGATCTTTATGCTAGTAATTATGCTCCTGGAAAGTTTATTTGTTATGCAGAAGATCTAAGTGGAAAATGTCCTACAGGGACTGCCCCTTATTGTGAGAATAGGGAGTGTTATTGTCCAGAAATAAAGAGTGGGGCTGAGAAAGTTGATCCAAACGCCTCCCCTAAATGTACTAATGCTAAAAGCTGTGAAAGTTGGGCAGGCACTAATTGTGAAAGTCAAGAAGCCTCTTGTAAATTTTCTTCAGAATTAGGAAGCCTTTGTAATTGTAAGGAATGAGAAGTCTCTTAGAAGTATGCCCAGAAAAATTTGAAGTTTCTATCAATACATGTCATTATTATAGTATTTTTCGCAACAATAAAGCTTTTATACCGTAGAAATTATGAAGTGATAACAAATGAGTAGTTAAAAGAGACTGAAAAATGAAAAGATTGATATTTATTTCATTGTTAGCGATTTTGCTTAGTGTTAGTTTTGTTTCTGCTTTTGAGATAACTCCAGAGAGTTCAGATTATGAAGTATGTAGGGGATCAACTACAGTCGTAATGGCTGAAGTAAGCGGATCTGGAGATTTTGAAGCTTCAGCAAGTGGTGAGGCTGGACTTTTCACAACAACAGTTCCAGGATCATTTAGTCTAGATGATGGGACTAAAACAGTTTATTCTTATGTTAATCCTCCAAGCAATACTAAAGTTGGAAGACATGTATTAGAGCTTGAAGTTAATGATGGAAATGAAATCTTAACAGAAATAGTCAATATAGGAGTAAGAGACTGTCAAGCAAGCACATTAGAAGTTGTTTCAGAAAAAACAACTTGCGCATGTGAAGAAACAGTTTATCCAGTAACTATAAAGAACAATGGTTTGGTTACTGAAACTTTCAGTTTAAGTGTCAATGGTGTTGCTAGTGAATGGGCAGAATTCTCTAAGGAATTTATAACTTTAGATAAGGGCCAAGAAAGTGTAATTGAAGCAACTATAACTCCACCTTGTAATGTTCACGGAGTCTATGAACTAGAATTTGAATCAACAGGAGAAAAATCTTCTTCTTCAAAAGCAGTTTCCAATTTAGAAATAAATCCTTGTTATGAATATAAAATAGGATTTGAAGAGGAAAGTTATAGCTTATGTAGCAATGTTGAAAAAGACTTAGTATTCAGTGTAGAAAACACTGGAACTTCTGAAAATACTTATAGCTTAACAGCTGATCTTGATTGGGTTTCTGTACCAGAAAGTTTTGTTGTTGGTGCTGGGGAAAAGAAAGAAGTAACTCTAACTGCTAAGCCCGAATTAGAGACTACTGAAGGAACTCACACATTAAGAGTAAGTGTGTTGTCTGAAACTGGAGATGTAGGAAAAACAAGTAATACTGATTTAATTATTGAAGAATGTTTTGGAGTAACTGTTAATTTTGAAAATAGTGAAGAGACAATTTGTGATGTGAGCAGAGATCATTCTTATCCTTTAACAATAATCAATTCTGGAAAAGGTGAAGATACTGTTACATTAAGTGTAAAAGGACCAAGTTGGGCTGATCTTGATGATGAAAGTATGACTCTTGTTGAAGAAGAAAAGAAAGTAAGCAATTTGAATGTCAACCTTCCTACCGATATTGAAAGTGAAAAATATGGTATTGAAGTAACACTTACTTCCAAGAATGGTGCTGAAGCTAATGCTTTCTTAGAAGTATTCATTGCAGAAGAAGATGAATGTTATGCTGGAGAATTAACAATTGAAGATGATGAATTAGCAGTTGGTTTAGAAAAAGGAAGAACCTTTGATTTGATGTTAAAGAATACTGGCTATGAAGAAGCAACATACAAAATAAGCTTAGATGGAGAAGCTGAAACATTCTCTTTAGTAAATCCAGACAAAGTAACATTAAAGTCTGGAGAAGAAGTAGAATTATATTTATTCATTTCACCACCTTTATCTA
>JBHPFA010000012.1:0-15076 GCA_042572295.1 Nanobdellota archaeon | reverse complement strand
CTATAACTTGATTATCTTTCCCTTAGGTCCAGGGTTGATTATCTTTGTGTTCTTTATCTTATCTTCTTTGTTAAAATTCTCATGCAGATGTCCAGTTATACACAAAGAAGGCTGATATTTTTCAATAAATTTTCTTATAGAAGTACTTCCAGCATAATCTTTCATCCACCATAGATAGTCTAATTTTGTTTTGTAAGGTGGTTGGTGAACAACCAAGACGATTTTGTGTCTTTTGTCTTTTATCTTTAATTTTTTAATGTCTTTTGAAAATTCTTTTTCGGACTGTTCAAACGCTGCATGTGCTTCTGTAAGGCCCCCTCCTCCACAACCTATGAACAACACATCTCCAAACAAGTGAGATTTTAGATGGATATTTTTAACATATTTGAGATTTTTTGTATAGATGATTAATTCTTCTTCAGTTTCATGATTTCCTGGAATTATGAATGTTGGAATCTTGAAGGATTCGAGTTTCTTTAACCAAGTTTTAGTTCCAGATCCAAAAGAAGTAAAATCTCCTGCACAAATAATTGCATCAGGTTTTTGTTTTGAGACTTTCTTTTTTAACGCTTTAAAAAAACTCTCGTCTGCATGTAAGTCAACAAAAGCTAATAATTTCATTTGATTAGGTAAGAAAAAGATGCTTATAATACTTGCGCTAGAGAGTAACCATGCCTTCCTTTGTAAGTGCTACAAATTTGATTCCTGCTGGAAGATCTATTATCGCTGAGATTAAAGCCATATGTTCCTTGCCACTTCCAGAAGCAATAGTTAGGGCCACTTCTAATCCATATATCTTTCCTTTTAGCTTTTCTAAAATTTCCTGCTTAAGATTTTTAAGACCCTTCGTCAGATCTACTTTGATAAACTCTGAAGGTTTTCCTTCTACCTTAAAATCTTTGGCAAAGCTATCTCCAATAAGAATTATTCTTTCCCATTCTCCCTTCTTTATCACTCCTTCAACTTGTGCCCAAGTTCCCTTTCCTGAAGAAAGTAATGCTATAAGATCCATCAAAAATGATTCCTAAAGGAATTTATAAAGATTATGAAGAAAGAGTAAATGATTTAAACCAAAGTTTCTTAGGAGTATTATGTCAGATTTACCATTAGCCGAGATAACTTTAAGGAAATATGAAACTCCTTATAATCTTGGAAGAAGAGAGTTGATAAAAAAAATATGTCTTAGTTTTGGACTCCTTCAACCAGGAGATTCGAGAGATGTTATAGTAGATATTTTCTTAGTATTGTTAAATTCTAAAAATGATAGAAAATCCTTGGATTTGGACAGTATCAAAACTAAAGTCAAAGAATCTAGAAAAGCAGCAAGTTGTGAAGAGAAAGGGGTTGCAGACTCAAATATAAGAAGACAATTACGGAGACTAAAAGATTTAATGATTGTTGAGAGCTCGGAAAATAAGTATAGGATTGCGGAATTTGAATCTTTAGAAAAACTATTTGAGGATAAGATAAACAATTTCTTGTTGCCCTCAATAGTTTCAAGAGTTAAAGAATACTTGAAAGAATTGGAAAAAAATTAATTAGAAGATTCTCTTGCTTTTATTTGACTATCCCAAGAATTTCGAATTATCCAATCCGGATCTCCCTTAAGGTTTCCACAATAAGGAATATTTGTAGCCATTGATTTATGCATACTGCTATTTACTCCCTCCATAGGAAGAGTCAAAGTTGTAAGATCCCTAGGTTGTCTTTTAATTGGCTCAGATATCTTTAAGGAAATAAAATAAGCAGAATGGTGGCGGTGCTCATCATTTTCGTATTTTTTAACATATAACCTTCCGACCTCTAGATCTTTAAAGATGTTAACAACTCTTTCTGCAAGATAAGGGTTTGTTTCGACAAGGTCTTTTTTTAATTGAGTATCTCTTTTAAGAACCTTATTATACCACCCACTAAATTTACTTTCTTCTAGAGGGTTGTAGTCATGAAAACCACTATGATCTACTACTTCTTTTTTTTCTAAAGTTTTAATTACCATTATAATTAACATAAAAAAAACATTTATAAACCTTGCTTAAAATAGAAATCTTTTTAAAGGCTTTAAGTGATTTAATTTATACCGATAAGACTACCAATGGTAGGAGGAATTAAATGAAAGACAAATTTCTCAAAGCATTAAACAAACTGAAAGAAAGCGCAGAAAAGCGTGGTTTTAAACAAAGTGTAGACTTAATTATAAATCTCTCAGATATCGATTTGAGAAAAACTCCTATAAACTTATTTTTTTCATTCCCTAATCAAATCAAAGTACCAAAGATTTGTGCGTTCTTAAATAACAGAAGTCCTTCTGTAGATAGATCAGTCACTAAGGTTGAGATTAATGCCTTGGATAAAAAAGCAATAAAGAGGATTTCAGAAGATTATGATTTTTTCCTTGCTAGTGGGCCTTTAATGGGTTTGGTAGCTACTGTTTTTGGTAAGTCTCTTGGACCCTTAGGAAAAATGCCAAATCCCAAGTATGGAGGAGTTATAATGGTTGAAGAAGAAGCAAATATTAAGAAAGCTGTTGATAAATTCAAGAAAGCTGCAGGTATCAGGGCAAAACAACCAAGCATCAAGATTTCTATAGGTAAGGAAGATATGGAAAATGAAAAACTTGCAGAAAATGCAGAGACTGTATATCATGCATTAGTTGCTGCTTTGCCTAAGAATAAAGACAATGTTAAATCAATAATGGTTAAACTTACAATGTCCAAACCAGAAAAGTTGGAGTTATAAAATGCCAAAAAAACATAAGATATCTGAAAAGAAAATACAGAATGTAAAAATCTTAGCTGGACTTATTGAAAAATATAAGACTGTTATGATAGGCACTACAATGAATCTAGCTTCTGCACAATTACAAAAGGCTAGAAAAATGCTTCGTGGTAAAGCAGAAGTAAAATATGCTAAAAAGAGCACTGCACTAAGAGCCCTTGATGCTTCAAAGAAAGATGGAGTAAAAAAATTAAAAGAAAATGTTACAGAAAGTCCTGCTTTAATCTTTACAAATGAAGATCCTTTTGATCTTGCAGTAATGCTTTCAGAGAATAAATTTCCTGCTAGAGCAAAAGCTGGTCAAATAGCTCCAAAAGATATTGGTGTTGAAGCTGGACCAACAGATTTACCTCCAGGACCAGTTATTTCAGAGTTTGGTGCTGTTGGAGTGAAAGCTGGAATTGTTGGCGGAAAAATTGCTATTAAAGAAGGAAAAATTATTGCAAAAGAAGGAGAAGCAATTACAAGTGCTGTCGCGAATATATTAACTAAATTAGACATAATGCCTTTTGAAGTAGGTCTAGATGCCCAGGCTGCTTATGATTCAACTAATGATAAAATTTTCACAGGAATAAAGATAGACAAAGCAGGAACTCTTTTACAATTGCAAGAAACATTCTCTACCTCTTATCAATTTGCAATACATGTTGGCTATCCTACATCTGAAAATATTTCACAAATAATTATTAATGCAGGAAGAGAAGCAAATGCTTTACAAGAAGTAGTTGATGAATCAAAGCCTACTGAAGAAAAACCTGCAGAAGAGAAAAAAGAAGAATCAAAAGAAGAATCAGCAGTGGAACAACCTGCCGCAGAAGAAAAGAAAGAGGAACCTACACAAGAATCATCTTCAACGCCTCCAGAGGGGGCAAAACAATAAAATGCAAAACATATATGCAGCACTTCTCTTGCACAAGCTAGGGAAAGCAGTTGATGAAGAAGGAATGAAAAAAGTCCTTCAAGCAGCAGGAGCTGAAGTAGATGAAAGTTCAATCAAGACATTGATTGCTTCATTGAAAGGTGTCGATATCGACAAGGCTCTTGAAGAAGCTAAAGCAGCACCAGTAGCAGCTGCAGCACCAGCAGCGGAAGAGAAGAAAGAAGAACCAAAAGAAGAAAAGAAAGAAGCATCTGCAGAAGGATTAGCAGCACTTTTCGGATAAGTTAATTAATTTAATTTTTCCCGAAAAGTCAATCGTTCTCTGTAGTTGCTTATCTAGTTTGAAAAGCAAAGCTTTTCAGAGCCTTTTTCTAAATTTAATTCCCCCTGAACAAATTTTATATACTACCAAAGCTGTACTTTGATATGGTAAAACAAAAATCTATGGGCAGAGTGTATAGCATAGTTGGAATTGTTTCCGCGATTCTATCTTTAGTGTATTGGCCATTTTTCTTTGGACTAGTTGCTGTTGCCTTTGGAATAATAGGAATCAAAAAAGGGGATGCAAGATTGGGAACTATTGCAATAATTTTGGGAGTAGTTTTAGCAATTATGAGCTATTTAATCGGAGTCTTGATATTATCTCTTTAATTTCCTTACGAATAAAGTTTAAATAAGTAGGAATAATTTTTCCAGTATGCCCAGATCGCATAATGGAATTGCGCCGGCCTTGAGAGCCGGTTTCCGTAAGGATACCCAGGTTCGATTCCTGGTCTGGGCGTTTACATTTTCTTGAGAATTTATAAAGGCAAATTTTGCGATTTCTTGGTACATACTTAAAATTTTACAAGGGAGCCTTATAAGGAGGCAGCAGATAAAGAAGGGGAAGAGGGAAGCATGAACCCACAAGAAAGAGCTCAGGAGGCTCTAAAAAAGGCAGAGAAGGGCAATAAAGAGAAGGCTCCATGAATACTTCAAAAGACAAGCTGAAGAGACTGGAACTTGTATCAATAAACCTTATTAATTATTCTTTGAATAAAGGGTGCTTTAAGTTTCCTTGAGAGTCTTTTTCAAATTTTCCAGAAATTAAATGATTACATTTTATTTTTGTATAGACATACATTTTGAAACCCTCTTTCCTAGCTTCTTTAATAAAAACCATCTCATCAGTAGTGTATTTATCTGAAAAACCATATCTAACTTTTTCAAATACTTGTTTTTTTAGAAGCATGGAACCTGCAGAAGGGTGGCATACTTCAATTAACTTGTCAGTATCAGCCTCTTCTTTAGTTAATTGCCTTATTAAGTCAAATCTTGTTTTTATTGTTTCTGGAAAATTATATTTTTGCTTTAACTTAAGAAATTCTTCTTCTGTTGGGGCAGTCCAAGCCACTGGTAGAAGGGTTTGTTTATTATTTTGTGTAAAATAATTCAAATAAATACTACTAATGATGTCTTTATTATGGCTAAGCAATTCTTCTATAACGTTTTCAGGTGGAATGACATCACAGTCCATCATCAAGATATAATCATATCCTTTCTCTAAAGCATAATCTATTATTTTATTCCTACTGCCAATAAGTCTCTTTAATTTGTTGTCTTCTGATGGATTATACCTTAGTATAACTAAACCCTCTTCCTGCTTTAACTCATTAAAAAAATCTTCATTATCAGAATTTTCAACTAAAAGAATATCATAATTTGGATAGGTTAAAGATTTCATCCTATTTAGGAATCTCTCAATACAATACCTCATTCCAGCATATGTCGGACTTGCAACAAGAACTCTTGGTTTTTCAGACTCCATCTTAAACTTAATCAATTAGAGTGTTATTTAAAATTTGTTAATAGGTACAATAGCAAGATTTAAGTGTTAACTATTTCTCAAAAAATCATGGCTAAAGAAAATAAAGTGGAAATAATGGCCCCTGTAGGGAATTTTGCATCCCTTACTGCAGCAGTAAATGCTGGAGCAGATTCTGTTTACTTTGGTGTCCAAAGTTTAAACATGCGTAGTCTCGGTGCTAAGAATTTTACTTTAGAAGACCTTGGAGAAATTGTCAAGATATGTGATGAAAAAGATGTTAAGACTTATCTTACAGTCAATGCAGTACTTTATGATGAAGATCTTGATTTAATGAAAAAAATAATAGATGCCGCTAAAAAAGCAAGTATTTCAGCAGTTATTGCAAGTGATATTGCAGCAATAAAATATGCAAATTCTATTGGTGTGGAGGTGCATAGTTCAACTCAATTAAATATCTCCAACATTGAAGCAATCAAATTCTATTCCAAGTTTACAGATGTTATTGTTCTTGCAAGAGAATTAAACCTAGAACAAATCAAAAACATCTGTGAAGAAATAAAAAAGCAAGATATTAGGGGGCCAAAAGGAAAATTGGTGAAGATAGAGATATTTATTCATGGGGCTTTATGTGTTTCAATTTCTGGAAAATGTTATATGAGTCTTGCATTATACAATAAATCTGCAAATCGTGGAGAATGCTTACAAGCATGCAGAAGATCTTATAAGGTTACTGATGAACAAACGGGAAATGAATTATCTATAGAAAATAAGTATGTAATGTCTCCAAAAGATTTATGTTGTATTAGTTTTCTTGACCAAATTCTTAAATCAGGAGTTTCTGTTTTGAAGATTGAGGGAAGAGCAAGATCTCCAGAATATGTAGACACTGTTGTTAAAACTTATAGAGAAGCAGTTGATAGCTATTATGAAGGAAGCTACACTGAGAAAAAAGTAAAAAGGTGGATAAAAGATCTTGAAAGAGTCTTTAATAGAGGTTTTTGGCAAGGTGGATATTATCTTGGGAAAAAATTGGGAGAGTGGAGTAAAGGTCCTGGTTCCAAAGCAACAATGACTAAAAAATTCATAGGTAAGGCGCAGAATTATTTTGTTAAAACAAAAATTGCCCAGTTTTATATGAATAATGGACCTTTGAAGATTGGAGATACTATAATGATTATAGGGCCAACAACAGGAGTCCTTAAAACTAAAATTAAAGGTATGTATGTAGAAGAAAAGCCTGTTGATGAAGCAAAACAAGGAGACGAAATAACGATTCCTATTGAAAAAAGAGTAAGAGAAAGTGATGAGTTATATCTAATTGAAGATAAAACCTTATAAAACGTAATTCTTTGGGTTTGTTATGAATATTTTGATAACAGGGGGCGCTGGTTTTATTGGAAGCCACTTATGCAAATACCTCTTAGATAAGGGTGAGAAAATAATTTGTGTAGATAATTTATTTACAGGAAGTAAAGAAAACATTAAAGAGCTTTTAGAAAATCCAAATTTTGAGTTTATTGAACATGATATAATCAACCCTCTTTTTCTAGATGACAAAAAAATAGATCAAATCTATAATTTGGCTTGTCCTGCTTCCCCAATACATTATCAATTTAACCCCATTAGAACTATTAAAGCAAATACTTTGGGAGTGATTAATATTTTAGGACTTGCTAAAAAACATAAAGCAAGAATTCTTCAAGCATCCACTTCAGAAGTTTATGGAGATCCTTTTGTTCACCCTCAAGATGAGAGTTACAAAGGAAATGTCAGTACAATTGGCCCAAGGGCTTGTTATGATGAGGGAAAAAGAGTTGCAGAGTCTTTATTTTTTGATTATCACAGAACACACAATATGGAAATAAGAGTTGTTAGAATATTCAACACTTATGGGCCAAATATGGCAAAGAATGATGGGAGAGTGGTTTCTAACTTCATTATTCAAGCATTAAGTAATGAGGACATTACAATCTATGGTTCAGGAAATCAAACAAGATCTTTTTGTTATGTTTCTGATTTAGTTGAAGGGATTTATAGATTGATGAATACTGAAAGTTTTATTGGTCCTGTCAATCTTGGAAATCCAAATGAATTCACAGTATTAGAACTTGCCAAAAGAATCATTAAGCTAACTGGTTCAAAGTCAAATATTGTATTTAGAGATCTTCCAAAAGATGATCCAAAACAAAGGCAACCAAACATCTCTCTTGCAAAGAAAGAATTGGATTGGGAGCCAAAAATAATGCTTGAAGAAGGGCTTCAAAGAGCTATAGCTTACTTTAGTAAAGAGTTAGAAAAAGATTTATCCCACTAAAATTGGTTGTCTTCTAGCATAAGATCTTCTTGCAAAATTTAGTTTTTCTGGAGTTTCTGCATACAAATGAAAAAGAGTGTCTCCTTTCTTTACTTTAGATCCATTATGAACTTTAAGATACATTCCTGCCCCCTTATCTGTAGGGCATCCTGCTGCACGACAGACTGCTGCAATGGCCCTATTACTTATTTCTTTGACTTTTCCAGACTTTCTTGCCTGAATAACACAATGAGAAGTACCAGGAGTTAACTTCTCTAAGTCCACCACTCCTTTTTGTGCAGTTATTATCTCTTTAAATTTCTCAAAAGCTTGTCCAGATTCCAATAACTTTTTAGCGAGAATTTTTCCTTTTCCAGGTTTTGATTTTCCAGACATCTCTAATATAATTCCTGCAAGATTTATTGATTTCCTTTCGAGATCTAAAGGCCTATTAGGAGAACGTGAAAGGACTAATAAAATATCTCTTGCTTCCAATATTGGGCCTACTCCATTACCTATAGGTTGAGAACCATCAGTAGTTATGACCTTTACATTTAATCTAAGAAGTTTTGCTACTTTTTCAAACCTAGATTTTAACTTATCTGCTTCTAATTTTGTTTTCTTTTTAGCAGTCTTTCCATAAGAAATGTCAATAAGAACTCCCTTGGATTTTACAGCTAATTTCTTTGAAAGTATACTTGAAATTAATTGGGCTTCTGGATCAAGTCTGATGAGTCTCTCTACTCTGATTATTTTATCATCAGCAGGAGCTAACCCTAATGCTCCTCCCCAGACCATACAAGCGCCTGCCTTTTTAATAATCTGATTTAATTCTCCAATAGAAAACTCTACTTTTGCTAGAGTTTCTATAACATCTGCTGTCCCTGCTGCAGAAGTTATTGCCCGACTACTTGTTTTAGGCATTTTCAAACCTGCTGCTGCACATATTGGGATAATTAAGGGGGTTGTTCTATTTCCGGCGATTCCACCCACACTATGTTTGTCATAAACATTCCCTTTTGCTTCAAAAATATTTCCGAATTTAGCCATGGCTTTTGATAAGCTGGCAGCTTCTTTGTTTGTTAAGCCATTGATATAAACTCCTGAAACAAAATAAGCTATCTCTGCTTCAGTTAGTTTGTTATGAACCATATCTCCAACAATCTCATAAAGTTTTGAATAATCAAGCTCTTCTTTGTTTAATTTATCTAGAATAAATTTAGTTGTGTGGGGTGGAGATTCAACACTTACTTCAACTGTGGAGTTTTCTCTTGCTTCTATATGCCTCATTACTTCCTTTGATAAATAAATTTCATTTTCCTTTAGAATTCCTGTTGCGATATTTACAACTGCTGCAATTGAATGATGATGTTTAATACGGATACGGTCTCCTTGATAAACAGAAAGTTCATTTGCAGTAGACTCATGAATCATAGCTACTGGTCTTCCTACAAGTAAGTTCAATGATTTTACCTTTAATTGCATGTCAATAAACTCACATTACTTCGTGAGCCCTCTTTTTATAAAATTCAACAAATGTGATAAAATAATCTAAAATTATTGGTCCGACAAAGATTCCAATTATTCCAAAAAGCAATGCTCCACCAAGCATTCCCAATACAGCAGTTACTGGGGAGAGCTGACTTTTCTTACTTACAAAATTTGGCCTTAATATATTATCAATATAACTTATAACTATAATACCATAAATTAATAATCCGATTCCTGCAAAAGTTTCTCCTGATAATAAAAAGTTAATAGAGGTAGGTAACCAAATAATCCAAGAACCTAGTGGCAATATTGAAAGGACTATTGCAAATAAGGTAAGTACGAAAGCTCCCTCTACTCCAAAGAGGAAGAACCCAATTCCTGCGACAATACCTTGTATGATTCCTACGATAATTGATCCATAAATAACTGCAGAAGTAATCTCTTTGAATCTTGAAATGATCTTGTCTTTAGTTTTATCTCTAAATGGAAGAATACTTTTCATATAATTAACTATTTCTCTTCCATCTCTAATGAAATAGAACATTACAAACAAAGTTACTACAGCCTGCAGTATTAGGAAAGGTAGATTCAACAATAATGAATTTATTGAATTAACTGTAAGAGAAGTTACATTTTCAATGACTGTATCAAATAAAAGAGAAAATTGAGTAGGGTCAATTGAAGTAAATTTTATTACAAGCGCTCTTATCGGCGCTAAAATATCCGATTGTTGTGTATAAGTATAGAAATCTAAAACTTGTTTAACAGTTATTTGAAGTGTTACGAAAACAATTATTGATAAGATAAATATTACAAGCAAACTTGTAAGAAGTGCTACGGCTGTTGGTTGGTTTATCTTGCTATTGATTTTTAAGTATAATGGACGAAAAATGAAAGCTAATAAGAGGGCAGTAAATATTGCCCCAATAAATGGTTGAATAATTAAAAATGAAGTGATGGCTAACACTGCAAAGATACTAAAAACAATTAGTTGACTCATGAAGGAAGCCATTATATTAACAACCCTCTATATTTTATAAAGGTTGTCACCAAATGATAAATGTGAAATAAAAAAAGTTTATAAATGAGTTTTATCTAAAAGAAAGATGGAAAGTATACCTAAACAAATATTTTTAGGAAAAACAGATAATTTTGCGCATTTAGACTTCGTAAAATTTGGAAAGGGGATTTTTAAGAACAAATATTTGGTTGATGCTAAAAGACAAAAAGATAAGTGGAGTCTTAAGACAAGTGCAGAATTTGCTAATTTCCTTGTTAGGGAATGTCTAGCAAAAGCTTCTGGGGAAATTAAAATCAAAGGAGTCATAGTTGCAACTTTTAATATTGCAGAGGAGATAAGTTTTGGAGTAGAAAGAGTGAAACAATTTATGGGCATAAAACAGGCAATTATTAACACTACAACCTCTCCAAAAAATATACTTGATTTAATGGACAGATTCCCAAAGGCATTTTTTGCCCTTTCATTTTCAGTAAAAGACTGTGATTTAAAGATAAAGGCAAAGGCTCCAAAGAGCGCTAAGCCTTCTGCTAAAGGAGGTAAAGGTCCTATGGCAGATTTTTGTTCATTAAAGACTACTAATGAGAAGATTGCCGGAGATCTATTATTTGGTATAGGGGACTTTAAAGAAGTAAAGATAAACCACACCATTATGATAGACCAAATAATCCTCCCAAAAGGAGAAACAGATCCTGTAAAGATAAGGGGAAATGCCCAAAGAAAAGGTAAGCTGATAAGGGCTACAATTGTAGATGGGAATGAAAAAGTTTCTGAAAAAGAATTCTTAATTTGATTCTTAACTTGTTTAAGGCGCAAGGTTTATAAATAGTCTTTTATAGGATTTTATTATTAAGATATTGCTTATAATATCATTAAAATCGGTATTTTTGAGGTACTCACAAAATGGCATTTGCAAGTATAAGAAATGGGAAAAATACACAGACCAAGACATGGAAGCTTGCAGTTTTGGCCTCGAAAAAAGGCAGCCAAAATTATTCCTAGTGTGAACTGGAGAAGTTTTACACAAAGGAAAATAGAAGGTAAAAACAAGTTCCTTGGATTTATTGGATATAAAGCAGGAATGGTTTCTTTAGTTGTAAAAGACAATACAAATAATTCTATGACAAAGGGTAAGAATATTGTTATTCCGGCTACTGTAATTGAATGCCCTCCAATAAAAGTCCTTTCAATTAGATTCTATAAAGGAAATAATGTTGCTTCAGAAGTCTTATCAAAAGAGCTTGATAAAGAGCTAAAAAGAAAGATCAAGCTTCCAAAGAAAGAATTAAAACCAGAAGAATTTGAAGGAAAGCTTGAACAATTTTCAGATATAAGATTATTAGTTTATTCTGTTGTTAAGAAAACAAACCTCAAAAAGACCCCTGATATCTCTGAAATGGGCTTATCAGGAAGTATAAAGGAGAAATTTGATTTTGCTAAGAGTTTGTTAGGTAAGGAAATTGGTGTAGAAGAGGTTTTTGAAGAAGGACAATTATTAGACACTCATTCAGTAACTAAAGGAAAGGGTACACAAGGTCCTGTAAAGAGATTTGGTATTAACTTAAAGTTCCATAAATCAGAAAAAGGTCAAAGAAGACCTGGAAGTTTGGGTCCTTGGCATCCTGCAAGAGTCATATATAGAGTACCTATGGCTGGACAATTAGGATTTTTCACAAGAGTACAATATAATAATAAAATAATCAAAGTAGAAAAAGAGTGGAATAATTTAAAGGGTAGTAAAGAAAAAAGTTTCTTAAATCGTTATGGAGAGGTTAAAGCACCTTTCTGTTTAATTAGAGGTTCAATAAGCGGCCCTAAAAAAAGAGCAATAGTCCTTACTTATGCTACTAGGCCTTCAAAAGATGCAATCAAAGACAACTTTGAGTTTGTGGAGATTATATAAAATGAAAGCTAAAGTGTTTACAGTTGATGGAGGAGTTAAAGGAGAAGTAAACTTACCGAAATGCTTCGAAGGAAAAGTTAGAGAGAGTATAATCATGAAGGCTCTTAGATCAATCAGTACAAGACAGCCCTATGGAAGCTATATTCTTGCTGGAAAAGAAGTTAGTGCTTCTGGAAAGCAAAGCCACAGAAGACATGCCTGGCAAGGAATTTATGGAATGGGAATTTCCAGAGTTCCAAGAAAAACAATGAGCAGTGGCGGAACAAGATTCAATAGAGTTGGAGCTTTCGCACCGGGAACAAGGGGTGGAAGAGTTGGACATCCTCCAAAGACTGATAAGATCTGGACAAGAAATATAAACAAAAAAGAAAAGAAAGTTGCATTCAATAGTTTAATAGCTGCTACAGCTTCTGAAGAAAAGTTAAAAGAAAGATACCCTAAGTTAGATTTCTCAAAAATGAGCTTACCTTTAGTGGTTGAAGACAAAATAGTAAGTGTAGAGAAGAGTAAGAATATGAAAGAAATTCTAAAGAAAATTTTGGGTGATGGAAAACATCTTCTGAATAAAGGATCTATTTTACTTGTTACAGAAAAAGAAATGAAGAGGAAACATTCATTCCTCGATTCAGCTAAAGCTGAAGAACTTAATATTTTAATGTTGGCTCCTTCTGGAAAACCAGGAAGATTAGTTGTTTATACAGAAGGTGCTATTGAAAAGTTGAGGAAAAAATGAGATTAATCAAACCAGTTTCAACAGAGAAGGCAGTAAAGCTTTTAGAAGCAGAGAATAAAGTGACTTTCATAGTGGACAGAAGAGCAAATAAACAAGAAATCAAAAGAGAAATGGAAAAAATGTTTAATGTAAAAGTTGAAAGTGTACAAACTCAAATAAGAGATAACCACAAAGTGGCTTTTGTAAAATTGAAAAAGGAGAACTTGGCAATAGATGTTGCTACAAAGTTAGGATTAATGTAAAATGGGAAGACCAATATTACAACAAAGACGTGGAAGAGGAAGCCCTACTTTTAAGACTAAGAGATATGCTTATAGGCTTTCAGCAAATTATCCTAAAAATGCAGGAGAAGGAGTTATACAAAAATTCATAAGCCTTGCTGGAATGAGTACTCCTCTTGTAAAAATAAAACTTGGGAAAGAAATTTTCTTCAATATTGCTACAAAAGGTTTAGAAGAAGGACAGAAAATAAAGGTTGGAGAAGATGCTGAAATAAAAACAGGAAATATCTTGCCTCTTGCAAAAATCCCTCTAGGAACAGAGGTTTGTAATATTGAAACAATTCCGAATAATGGTGGAAAATTAGTCAGATCAAGTGGAATAAGTGCTACAGTATTAAGAAGAACACCCGCAGGAGTTATATTATCAATGCCTTCAAGAAAGGAAAAACTTTTCAGTAAAGAAGCTAGGGCAACTGTTGGAGTAACTGCTGGTAGCGGAAGAACAGATAAGCCTTGGATGCAGGCAGGACCAAGAGTTTATGCAATGAAAGCAAAAAACAAACATTATCCAAGAACTTCACCTATCAAAAGAAATGCAGTTGATCATCCATTTGGTAGTGGTAGAGGTAAAAACATGGGTAAAAGTGGTATCGCTCCGAGATGGGCCCCACCTGGTAGAAAAGTTGGATTAATTAGACCGAGAAAAACTGGAAGAGGGGGTAAAAAGTAAACTTCTTAAACAGAGGTTAAGTCAAGAAAACATAAAATGGTACAAAAAGAATTTTTTTACAGAGGAAAAAGTACTGAAGAATTGAAAAAGTTAGAAGTAAGAGAGTTTGGAAAGCTTTTGCCTTCTCAAAGAAAGAGAAGTATTCTTAGAAATTTCCAAGAACTTGAAAACTTCTTACAAAGATGCAAAACTAAATTGGAGAAGGGTAAGAAGATAAAGACTCATCAAAGAGATTTAATTATTGTTCCACAAATGGTTGGCATGAAAATGCAAATCTATAATGGTAAGGAATACACAAATGTTGAAATTGTTTGGGAGATGATAGGGCATCACCTTGGAGAATTTGCAGCTACAAGAAAAAAGGTTGCTCACAGTGCTCCAGGAATTGGTGCGACAAGATCTTCAGCAGCATTATCTGTAAAGTAAAATGGAAAATAAACAGACAAAACAAAACGTTGGTATGGTTGTTGTTAGAGGTACAAGTCTTCCAATTTCAACTAAGAAATCTGTTGTTTTGTGTAAATTATTAAAAAATAAGAAAATAGAGCCTGCAATTAAATTTTTTGAGGAGATTATTGATATGAAGAAAGGAATTAAGATGAACAAGAGAGAAACTTTGAAACCTGGCAAAGGAACTAAATATCCAATTAAAACTACTAAACAATTTGTTAAACTGCTTAAGAATCTGAATGCTAATGCTGTAACTAAAGGATTGGATGTAAGTAAATTAGTCTTGTCTGCTAGTGCAAATCAAGCATCAAGACCTTTAAAGGCAGGAGCTAGATTCAGAAAATTCAAAAGAACTCATGTTAAAATTGAAGGTAAGATTAAGGAGGATAAAAAATGATAGAGAAAAAAATTATCGCTCTGAAGAAAGATGAATATGCAATTAAAGAATTTATAAAGAAGACACTTGGAAAGGGAAGACTTAGTGGAATTAAGATTGAAAGAACACCACTTGGTGAGAGAGTCATTGTAACAACTTCCAGACCTGGAGGAATAATTGGTAAAAAGGGAGTAACTATCAACCTTCTTACTGAAAATTTAAAAAGTGAATTCAAACTTCAAAATCCTAAAATAGAAATTGCAGAAGTAAGCAATCCTGAATTTGATTCTCAGACAGTTGCTGACCAAATGGCACTTCAATTAGAAAGATTTGGTACTGGTTCATTCAAGATTGTCGCTTATAGGGCAATGGATAGAATAAAGAAAGCTGGAGCATTGT
>JBHPFA010000011.1:0-26045 GCA_042572295.1 Nanobdellota archaeon | reverse complement strand
GCTCTATCATATCCACTACAGACTCCCCCATTTCCACCTCTTCCACCAGTGCTATCAAATTCACTATCTCTGACTGCCAAACTATCTGCATTAAAATAAAGATTATAACCATATCCTCCATTCCTTCCTTTTCCACCATCATTCCTTCCATTATTTCCTGAAGCTGCTGCTCCACCATTTCCAGCTGCTCCACCTCTTGAAACAAAGTCAACATTTCTGAATTGAGCATCTCCAAGAGTTCCTTTTATGTTATAGGCATGTCCACCATAACCCCCATCACATCTATCACCAGTACTTCCCTGTCCACCAGAACCTGCAGTTGCATCTAATCTTGAATGTCTTATAACCAAATTTTCAACATTGCTTGCATTGATATTATATGAATGAGCACCACTTGAAGCAACACAGCCTCCTCCTCCATTCACTCCATCAACATCCAATTCAACATTATCCAAAGTCAAACTTGCAACATCTGTAGCAAAGATATTGACTCTTGAATCATAAACAATTCCAGTTATATTTTCATAATAAGAACATCCAATTACAATCTTAAGATCACTAAAAGTATATTCTCCATTCTTCAAATCAAACCCTCCAGAGATAACAGTTCCCTCAATTCCTGCAAAGGCCAAGCTCTTATCCACCACAACACATTCAGAATAAGTCTTTCCTTCTAGATTAATAGTATCTCCCCATTCAGCTGCATCAACTAACCCTTGTAGTTCCCCAGTACTAGCCATTTGATAATCATTATCTTCTTCTGCAAAGAAAACCTTCTTTCCATAGTTAGGATCATCATCCATCTCCCTAAACATTCTGAACTCTTCTTCCTTCTCATCAATTTCATCCTTAAGAGCATCAATTTCTTCCCCACTTCCAGAGATTTTCAGTTCATCAAGTTTATCTTTCAAAGTTTCAAGCCCTAATTTAATTGCCTCAATCTCTGAAGAATAATCAATACCTTCTCCAACAACTAAACTACTTGCACTATACTCTCCATCAACTTCAATTTCTATCCCCTCAATTTCAATAAACTGTTCATTTAAATCAACAGCAGCTACGCTTGTCAGGACTAAAAGAGTTATTGCAAATATTTTTATCAAATTATTCATTTTCATCTTCCTTCCACCTCATACTGTGCATGAATAATCTCTGCTTTCTTTGGAATAGTAAGATAAACAGTTTGATTGACTCCTTTGATAACTTCTAATTCCTTCAACACAGCTCCATCACTGAATCTATACAATAAAGTAGCATCTTCAGTTCCATCAGGAGTCATACCACTATCTTCTACCATTACAGAAACTGTTTTCTTTCCAATTAACAATCCATCACTTACACTTACCTCAAATTCATGATCTCCAAAATCATCTTCTCCAGTTGTCCAGGTGAATACATTGCCTTCTTTTACAAATCTTTCAGCATCTATTGAATAAGTTAAACTGTCCCCATCAGGATCACTTGCAACAACTTCAACTACAACATCTTCACCAATTTCAACAGTAATATCTCCAATACTTTCAACAACTGGAATCTTATTTGTTACAATCTCTCCAACAACAGTCTTTACTTCATTACCATAGACAATATCTGAAATCAAAGTATAACTCCTTCCAGATCTTTCTAAATTATTGAAAGTTAATGGAAGAAGAGTACTTCCAGAAGCGAAAGTTTCTTCAGAACTGATTGATTCTCTGATTATTCCATCCTTTACAAGATAACTGCTTATAGAAGCTTCAAGTCCAGTACTTAGATAATTGAACAAACTCAAACTTATTGGATATTCTGTCTTATAAGAAGTCACAACTTCTTCACTCCAACTTAGCTGCCCATTAGAATAACTCATCATCCAAGGACCACAACTACTTGGAGCAATTATTTCTCCCTCTGCTTGTACCCATTCTTCTCCATCCCAATATTGTGTTGGACAGGCAAAAGGAACTTCTCTGTATTCCATTGTACACAGAGGAGTACAATAAGAATAAGTGTTCCTGGCACTCAAAGGAATCCTAAGCTGCAAAGTATCTCCAGTTAAATCAGGATTAGGAATAGTACACTCAAAAGTTCCCCTGCTTGCCTTAATTGTCCATTCAATATCTCCAGCATCAGAAGGCACTTCAAAGTTTTCATAGACATAATAAGTATCTCCACATCCATCAGTTGCCATATCCTCACTATAGAAATTCTCAGGAGTTACTGCAGTTTCCCAATTCCCATCAAATGCATTTTCTGGATCATTAAACTCTCCCTCAAACCAGCCTTCTGTTCCACTGCCACTCATAACTGCCCTTGAAACAGTTCCACTACCAGCAGCAACAGCCACTCCCTCTCCAATAATCATCTTAGCATCAATTGATCTCACTTCTATTGAAAATGTTTTGAAAGTCTTGACTTCATCTTCATGCACAAACTCAAGCACATAATCATAAGTTCCAGATTTTGAAGGTGCAGCAAAAGTGAAAGAATGATTAAGAATTACAGTATCAACAGTCTTCCCAACAATAACTTCATCTCCTTCCATTATCCTTAACACACCAGAAACTGCGGAAGACTTAGTATTTTCAAGCAACACATCTACATCTACAAGCTCTCCAGGAACAACTTCTTCAGGATATTCCAACACATCAATGAATACTGGGGAATACGGAATATACAAAATCTCATAAATCACTTTCTGATAAAGTTTAATCTCTCCCTCTTCACAATCTACAACTTCAACAGGATCAACAGTAACTAAAATCAATTCTTCTTCCTCTGTGAATGAAGGCCTATATTCAATTCCTGCATCTTTCTCATTGAACAAACAGAACTTCTCTTCATATCCATCAATCCAAGTGGACATGTTTTCAATAGTCATTGAAACCGGATCTTCCAAATCAACAAGTTCAGCACCAGTAACTACTGTCTTGAATGGGAATGCTGACTCAATAACTTTTACAGGCAGAACCAATTCATTTTCCTCTCTCCACAAATCAGATCCATTCACAACCAAGAATGAAAGGTTATTCTCCTCAATAATTGAATACTCTGAAAAGTCCACTTCAACTCTAAGCGTTTGAACATCATCCAAGTTCTGAGCAAAGAATCCCTTATCTGTTTCTACGATAGCTTGTGAAGCATAATTGCCAGGATACAATGGATGCCCTTTGTTCTCAGTTTCCCAATCAATATACATCCTACAATTGTTTTCTTTAGTGGTAGGAATAAACAGATTATAATCATAACACTTTTCAGTGGTTGTACCCCCACCATTACAAGTCTGGTCTGCAGTTGGATGCCTTGGATCAAGATAATTTATCTGTTCATATCTTCCAGGTTCTATTTCAGGAACATTATATCTAGCAGCACCAAAACCAAACAAGTTATAAGACATCAAATTCAACCCGATAGCTTTTGAAGGGGCCTTCTGATAATACTTATTTCTTGCTTCAGTATATAATTCTCCAATTGAAGATCCAGAATAGTGACCAAGATTACATAACAATGCCTGTGTAAATTCTGGATCACTTGAATAACTTCCTGCAAGGATCATTCCATCTTCTGAATAACTATTTACTACACTGTCTCCCCCAGGCCAATGAATATTATTCCCAGGAACACTATAAATCATGAAAGGCTCATTTTCTCTAAATGACTCCTTCCAAAAGGATTCATCTAAAATATCAACTTTTTCTTCAAGGCTTTCGGTGTGACTCCCAGTATCTTCAACAACAACAAATTCATTGTTTTCCCAATTATAACTCTCTTCATTTTTATAGAAAACATAAGGATCATCTATTTCCTTATCAGTAAATCCTTCAAGAAGATTTGCTTTCTCATTCCTATAACCTGGAGCACTTGGTTCATCACTCACAAGAGTGGCGTGTTCAAATCTAAAAGAATCTCTTGACATAGACTTCAACATATCATCAGCAGTATCTCCAACAATTCTACTCACGGACGCAGTTTCATAAACAGTCTCGGCTGCACTCACAAGAACCAAGTTTAGCATAACAATAACTGCAAACATCAAGATCATCTTTCTACTTTCCATTTTCCCCCTTCTCCTTCAAAAGTTTCTTCGCATATTCCAATGAAGCTCTTGGAATGCTATCCATTGTTCCTGCAGAAGTGATATCACCTGCATTCACTGAATTATATGCTTCATCCAAACTCCTAAACTTGGAATCAAGATAATATGCTAAAAGTAAATAAGAATACTTTACCCTCTTAATTGAATCATTCAGATAATGCATTTCTTTCTCACTGTCTCCTATTTTCTCAATGAGCTCCTTACGCACCTTTTTCTTCAGATCCATTATTAAAAGAATAACTTCTTTATCATTTTCCTGATAAAACTTCTCAAACAATATTTTTCCCTTTTTACCATAAATAGCTTTAGCATAATTAAATAAGCCTTCATCAAAAGAAAGCTTACTAATTATCGAAATCAATACTTCTTCATGATACTCTGAATCAAATATTCCCTTACCCATTATACTTTCACCTCCATTGCTTTTTGTAGATCTTCAAACTCCTGAAGAATATTATCAAATTCTTCAAAGTCAGCAGCCCCTTTATTTGGCTTTTTCAAAAGTTCATAAGAACTATCTCCAAGTCTTTCAATATCTAAAGCCATACTATCCATATTATTTTTAGTTTTAGTCACAAAAGAATTTGCTTTTTCAACGTCCCATTTTTTAACATCTGTTAAGTATCTCTTAAGACCCCCTCCCTCTAAATCAAAGAAGGAATCCACGAACTTTTTCATTTCTAAATTATCAAAACGATTTGCTAAAAATTTAATTCTTGCAATTTCTCCGAGATGAACCTTATCGTAAGAATCTAGATTATCAATAAATGTTAAAAATTCAAAATCAGTATAAGTTAAGGGAATAATATGCTCTGCCTCCGCTGGATCAGGAAACTTAAATGCATCCCTCACATTCTTTGGGAGAGTTCTTGTATCTACTTCAACAACTGCTTCTTTAGTATAGTAATCAATCTGAGAAGTTTTGAATAAACCCCTATCATATTCACTTTTCAAAAGCATATGAGCATCATCTGCTGTAGACTCTAAGAAAGGATGATATATATTATTTAACTTTCCATTAGTAAATACTTTTCCATCATTCCACTTTAAAATATTTGGAAACTCAGCAGCATACTTTCCGTGACCTGCTTCATGGAATATAAAATTATTTAACACATATGGCTTAAAATCTTCAAAATTGAATTTAACTTGAACATTTACTGACTTACCAGATTTGGCCCAACCAGTTCCTTCAATTGGGATGTATAAAACATCACCATACACTCCAATAGAAGCTAATGATGGAGAAGGCCTCTTAGCAGATATTGTATGTAATCTGTCAAAACCCCCTATATCCTTTTTAGCAACATCATAAACTCTAGAAAATTCTGGATCAACTAAGAGCTTATTTGCCTTTTTAATTTCATCAACATCCATTTTATGAATTGGTTCTGAAAAATCACTATAATCAATAGCCAATCCTCTTTTGTTTGCAAATTCAGAAATTTTTCCAGCATCCACCTTTAATGCAACAAAATCATTTCTCTTCACTACTTGACTAGTGTACCCTTCAATTTCATCAAAAATTTTATAATCTTTAACTATATCATCTCCCAGTCTCGAATTAACTCCCATGAAAAAGTACCTAGTATCACTCACCTTTCCAGCAGCTTTATCAGCAACACTAATTCCTGGAAGTTTACTCAAAGGTTCTCCGGCATATCTCAATACTTCTAACCTCTCTGGAACAATCTCTCCCTTACGCATGACAAAATCATTCATCTTTTCAGGATTTGCTCTTTGAACGACCCTAGCATAATCTGAACCCTGCCCAGTCATAGATTCAACAGCATTGAATCCCTTCATACTTGATCTAGCAGAATATGCCGAGCCACCAGTAATGGCCAAACTAACAAAATCGATTACACAATAGGCCATCATGCCCCCATCAAAATGCTGCAATTTCCCTCTTGAATTGAAATCAAACACATTCGGACAATCAAGTTGAATAGAATAAAGATCTACGACAGTTTCCGCTCCTGGAACGAATGAGGCAGGTATCATTCCCAATTCAATAAGATCTAATTGGTTATATTCTCCAAATCCTTCCTGCCAACCACCATCTTCTACAATTAACTGCAATGTTTTCAAAGAATAATCTAAATTTCCATCATCATAATTCTCTGGAAGATTCAGCACCAAAGAATGTCCCTTGGTGTCCCAAACATTTCTCTGGATACTTATCTGAGAATAATCTTCTTGTTCGACCCATGGAAGACACTTAATTGCATTATTATCTCCCGCATTTCCAATCAAAATCAAAGTTGATGAACCCAAATCTCTAAAAGAATTACAACCAATCTCTGAACCATCAACTAATTCAACATCATTTATATCATTCAAAAGTTTATTTCCTACCTTGTATGATTTAAAAGTCATAGAACCTAATTCAAACTCTTCTTGGCAATATTGTTCTTCATATTCATCACACCTAGTAGCATACAAGGAATTATCACAATTTATAACTTCAAATTCTGGAGATAAACAAAAATCAAAAGCCGAATCATAAGTAGGTTTACAAGTACACTCTTCGCGACCATAATTATAGAGAATCGATTCTCTAAAATTTTGAATTGAATCATCATTCATCAGATTATGGGGAACAACAACTATGACTTGACCCTCACTAAAGAACTGATCAGAATTCAAGCTTGAAAAAGTAGGTGAAGTGACTGGAGTGTAACTTGTATCTGTTGCCAATTCTCTTCCTTCTAATTCAGCATTGCCCCAAGTGTCAGTCCTCCAAGCAAATTCTCTTCTTTGATAAGGAACAACATAATCATCTCCCAAGATCATAACATTATCACAGCTTTCCCCACATTTAGAATTTGTAAACCAAGAAACCCTACTGGAATAAGTATCAACTTTATCATAATCATAAGAAGATGTTAAATAACTTGAATAACTTCCTTCCAAACTTACAATATAATTGTCAAGATCATAAACAATTCCTTTTTCTCCATTTTGGATAGCAGAAGTATAAGATTGTTTCAGTAAATTATCAACTCCTCCAGAATCTCCAACAAATCTATCATACAATCTATCTTTATCAGTTATGATTATCAATGAAGGATCATTAATGATCCCTATCTTTTCACTATCTCCATAAGGAATTACAATATTTTCTCTTCCGGCCTCCCCAACAACCAAAAATAAACATTCCATATCGTTTCTAACATCAATAACTCCTGCACGACAATCTCCTTCAATCAAAAGCAAACTATTAGCACTATAATTTAAATTAATAGTTTCATCCCCATTATGTTCTAATGTAACAGCAAGGTAATCAAAAGGTTGTTTGTAAACCAAAATACCCTCTTCAGCTTCTTCAATAATTATATCAGTAACATAATTCCTTGATTGACAAGTACTTGAACCTTCTACACAAGTTTCAGCACCCCTACAAATATCTCCAGTAAATACTAATTCATTATACTCATTATCATCAGCATCTTCACACCTAGTTATTGCATCCCCTCTACAAGAATATTCTCCAATTGTACCACATTCAGACATTTGAGTTGTTTCAAGCCTACATCTTGCAGGATAAGTGCTTGAATCACAAAATTCACCAGCACGACAATCTTCATTTGAACTACAACTCCCCACACCGATACAAGTCTGTGCATTTTCTTCTGTACTGTAAGAACATTCCCCTAAGGAACAAAACCCTCCATAATACCTAGTTGTTCCAGCACAATGATCTGGACAAGTTACCCCCTCACAGCTTCCAGGTCCTGGAGGACTTATACATTGAGCAGGTTCAACTAATGTATCCTCACAACCACCAACACCACATTCTGCAGCCTTGCTATAACAATTCAAATCTCCAACTGCAATACAGGCATAAACATCTGTATTACTATCCACCCCTTCAAGACAAGCCCCATCGCTATTTGCTAGATTATAAGGACTACACTTCCCTTTAGAATAGTTCAAATCATAACAAGTCAGGGCTTCGCATTTATTGTATACACATTTTTCACTATCACTACAGTGAGAATCCTCCATACATTCTTCAACCTTTAAATTTCCTTCATAGATTTTACTTTCAGTATTCTCTGCGGCAATCCTATAAAGATTATCAAATTCTTCATTATAAGTTTCAGAATCATCAAGATCCAATTGTCTTTCAGCAGTCCATTCAAGTTCAATCTTTCCGTTTGAAAATGTTTGTTCTCCAAAAGCTCCGCTTTTTACATCATCATCGTTTCCAGGAATCCAATCATCCCACCAAGCTTGAGAAGTATAATTAGTATTATTATTTTCCTCTTCTGTAAAATTATCTCCAGTTCCCCAAAGTCCAAAGAAATCATCCACTTCCATAATCTGAACACTTGCTTTAGCACCATCTTGACAAGAACTTCCCTCAACAGTAAGCTTTACTTTCTGTCCAGGTACAGCCTTATCAACTTCCCAATAAGCAGCAGTCAAATCACAAGGAGTAGAACATTGACTTCCATCCCAACTTTCACCATTAGGACAACAATAATCAGTCCCTCCACCCCAACTTATATCACAATAATAACCAGAAGCACATTCATCTCCCAAAAAAACATCACAATCTCCTTCTGCTTCAGTACATGCACATCCTGCATCTAGGGCCTTATCACAATAATTGCCATCTCCTTCACTGCTTACTAATTGTGTTTCTACAGAAACATCATCTTCACAAGCTTTGGTTGAACTTGAACAAAACTCATCATAAGTATTTCTTGCTTGTCTAATATCCTCTTGATTTCCAGAACAATAATCACTCCCCCAACCTCCAGTTGAGTAATCATCACAAACTTCATCAGTTCTCCATTCAGTATTACAATTATCAAGTTGATACTTCCTCTGTCTTGTATCTCCACTACACTGATATTCATTCAAGTACTTTGCATCACAAACTTCATAACAATAAGAACCATCAAATTCTTCATTAGAATAACAACAACCTTCAATGAATCCTGGACCACCTACACAAGAATAACTAGAATAACATTCAGTATCTGAATCACAATCTCCAAAATGCCTTCCACAAATATAATGAGTATGATCTTGCAACACACTACAATAATCCCCATCACCATCTTCACTTACCAAAGTCCAACAAAATAATTGTCCTATCCAGATCTTATCCTTACATTGATAAACCCCATAACTTGAATCAGTCCCCCAAGAACCTTCATTTTCACAAAGACCTGCAGTGTCATCATAATCTCCACAAGAAGCCATTATTGTATAACTTCCACTTTCATTCTCAAAAGTAACTTCTTTTGCAGAATAGTCAGCATTTTCCAAATCAATTGATTCTGCAGTAAACTCTGCATCAGGATTAACCTCAATTGAAAAGCTTGCAGTTGCACTCACACTTTCATACTCTAAACTTTTCAAAGACCTAAGAGTAGTTGTCATATTTTCTTCAACCAAAGAACCTTCTTGTTCTAAATAGAAATTCAATAATCCTTGTGGATTTCCAAAAGAGGAAACAGTGAATATTTTCTTATCAATAAACCAAATCAACTTCCCATCATAACTAATCATCTCCCCAGCCACATACTCAACCTCTCCAGTCCTAACAGGATAATGGCTAAACAAATATTCACGAAGAGCAGTATTATCTTCAAAGGAAATTTCATCAACCCTATACAGATTATTTTCCAATTCATACTTTGCTTCTTTCTTACTTAAGACAGTATCATCATAAGCTTCTTCATCGCTAACTCCAACAAAGAAATATTCTCCAACATCTCCTAGAAGTAAAGAACCATCAAACACTGGCGCTGTTACATTCGCTTCAGGAACCTCTTCAACTTCCTCAACATACCAACTATCATTCAATAAATTAACAAGATCAACTATTCCCTCAACAGATCTTTGTTCAAACAAGACCTTAGCACTATTATGATTAAGAGAATTATCTTTTTCTAATAATAAAGCAGCAACTCCAGAAACATGCGGTGTTGCCATTGAAGTTCCACTCATACTTCCTTCTCCACCCAACAATACAGAAACAATTCCAACTCCAGGAGCATAAACCTCTGGCTTTGAATAACTTCCAAAGTCTTGTTCAGATGAAAAACATGCTACTTCGTTATTTCCATCAACAGCTCCAACAGTAATTACCTTCTCAAAACTTCCAGGAGCAGTCACTCCTCTGAAGCTTCCACAATTAGCATCTGGACATTCATCTCTACAATTTCCCCCAGCAACAACTACAATAATTCCTTGATCAATAGCTTGCTGCAAAGCACTATTAACAAGAAGATCAGCACCCCTGGTTGTTCCAAGACTGATACTGATAACGTCAGCACCTTGTTCAATACTCCAAAAAATTCCTCCAACAATACTTACAGTATCTCCTTTCCCTCTTCTATCCAAAACTTTAGCATCAATTATCTTAACATCTGGAGCAACCTTAACAACAGTTCCTGCAACATGACTTCCATGTCCATTCTCATCACCAACACTTTCATTCACAAAAGATTCTTGAGAAAAGATTCTTCCTTCAAATAAAACATTATCAGCATAAACTCCACTATCAATAACAGCAACCTTAACACCCTCTCCACTAAAACCTAAATCCCTAGCAGCTTGAACATTTATCTGTTCTAGATTTTCATCTACAAGCATATTATATTCTAAGTTAGGATATATTTCTCCACCTTCTGCAATCTCTTCTATTTCATCTGCTGGGACAGTCACAACAACTAAACTAGAACCACCACTTCCTTTTCCAATAACTTTATCTCTAGGATTAGGATTTTCAACTTCAAGAATAACTTCTACTTCTTCAGCACCATTTTCTATCTGATCAATTATCTCTTGAGGAATAGAACTTTCTAATTCCTTAACAACCGCTCCAGCAATTTCTACAGAATCAAAATCAGAAAACATAATATAGATTCCAGAAAACATTAAACTCAAAACAAAAAACACTAAAAAGGAGTTTTTTACATAGCCATATCTAGTTACACCCCTTTGGTCAGAAATCCTGTGCAGGTATTTCACGGGTTTTTTAGTTCCCATTCCAAATGTGGGCCTGAACATTAATAGAACACTATATTTGTGGTGATTGCATTCCCTAAAGCCTTACAATTACCACTACTCTATTGTATATAAAACCTTGTTGCTTTGTTGCGCAACAACAAACTTTATATATCCTTTAAATGTAGTAACATTATGGGAAATAAAGAAATTCTCGTCGAGCTAGGGCTTACAAAAGCAGAGACAGAAACCTATCAAACCCTACTAAAAAAGGGAAATTTAACTGCCACCAACATATCAAAAGAAACAGGGCTAAACCGTTCAAATATCTACAGAATTCTGGATAATTTAAGTAATCTGAAGCTAGTCACTGCTTACACTTCAAATAAAGTAAAATATTTTTCGGCAAACGATCCTTCAAAACTTAGAGACCTCTATAAACAAAAAATCGAGTCTTTGAATAACAAGGAAAAAGAACTAAACAAAATAATCTCTGCTATGATTGAAATAAAAAAGGAGAAAAAATCAAAAGAAGAAACAGACTTTAGTGTTTCTGTATATTCTGGAATTGAAGAACTAAAAAGGGTAGTAAATATGCTCTTATCATTAAAACGTGGGGAGACCACCTACACAATAGGATACAAAGGTGCTCTAAAAAATGTATTCCCTGATTTTTGGGAGAAATTTAAGAAAGAGAGAATAAGAAGAGGTATACTTTTCAAAGGTGTTCTAAGTAAAGAAAACATAAAAGACATCACAAAACCCTTACATTCAAGCACTCAATTAAGGTGCGCAGATCTAGGAAAAATAGCAAACATGAGAATTGATTTTTTCAGAGAAACAATTATCTTTTTCATAACTAAAGAAAAAGAAGAACCGAAGGCAATAGTCATAAAAAATAAAGAAATGGTCAATGGCCTAAAAGCTTATTTTAACTTCCTTTGGGAAAACGCAATAATTCCTCCAAAGAGATTCATAAAATCTTAACTTTAAACACTATATTCTTATCAGCAAACTCAGAATTATAATCTAGAACTATTACTTCTTCATCAAAGCTTAACACTTTTGCTGAACCCTTCAAAGGATCAACTACCACAGTTTGACCAATCTCTGGTATTAAGGTTTCTGTTATCACATCTTTATGAGTCAATATCTCAACTTTTCCATTATCAGTCTCAATAGTCTGATTCTCAGCAGTAAGTAAAGTTACAAAAGAATCTTCTCCCACTTCAGAAATAAGTAAGAAAAACACTTCATTCAAAGGAGCGATTTGTCCTTCTTCAACTTCTTGTGATAATGTTACAACATCTCCTTCAAGAGACAACACCTTGTAACCCCAAGGAATTCCTTCAACCTCATAAGTTTTTCCAACTTCAGGATCTTCAATAAACTCTTGTTTAAATGCACCCAAAGGCATTTCAATAGCCTTATCAACTTCAGACTTTCTCTCATCACTTATTGTCCTATTAATCTCAGAAACTTTCTCTTCATCATATTCTCCGAATGCATCCTCTGCACCCAATAAGATAGTCTTCTCTTCTCCTTTGACCATTCCCTCGATTTCTTTATCTACCTTATCAGAAAATCCAAAAGAATCTCCTACAGCCCCTAATGGGAAACTATCTTCTCCATCTACAATAACACTCCCATTTTCAAGCTCTAATGAATATTCTAATAATATTGATTCAACAGTTTGAGTATCTTGAACATCTGAAGTATTAGGGGCGACTGAAAAAATAAAAGCCACCAAAGCAACTAATGCGACTAAGGCTACTCCTCCATAAACCAGTTTTTCACTATCAAACCAGCTTACTTCAGCCTTTCCAGATTTCTCTCCGAGCATCTCTGAAATAGGTACGAAGCCCTCATCTTTGTTCTCGTTATTTGTAAAATTTTCTTCTTCCATTTTTAATCACCCCTTTAGAACAATTAACTTATTTAAAAATTTATCTGCACCGAAGTTAAACTATAAAAACTCCTTTTTCCTCTTCAAGATATCAAAAAGAGGACAAAATGCCATATGATGTTATAATTGGAAGAAATGAATCTGACAAAGTCAAATTCGAAAAAGAAGGACTTCTTTACCTTGGAAAAGGTTATGTCAAGATGGGAACAACCTCTTCTTTATCAAACCCTATCCTAATGGACGTTGCACGTTCACATGTAGTTCTAATAGCTGGAAAACGAGGAAGTGGAAAGTCTTACACTTTAGGAGTTATAGCAGAAGAAATGGCAACACTTCCAAAAGAGATAAGCCAAAATCTATCAACACTTATCTTTGATACTATGGGGATCTTCTGGACAATGACTCATGCAAATGAAAAAGAACAGGGATTACTAAAAAGCTGGGGATTAAAACCTAAAAAACTTCCAATAAATGTTTTCGTTCCTTTAGGGTTTGCAGAAAAATACAAAGAAATGGGAGTCTATGTAACAAAAGGATTTGCTTTCAAAGCAGATGAATTAACAGCAGATGATTGGACACTTACTTTTAATGTAGGGATGTTAAACCCTGTTGGAATAGCCATACAAAGAGTTATAGCAAAGCTTCAAGACAAAAAAAGAGATTATGATTTAGATAACATAATAGATGAAATAAAAAAAGATCAAGAAGCAGCTCAAGAAGCAAAAGCAGCTGCAGTAAATTTATTTGAAGCTGCTAAAACTTGGGGAATCTTTGTAAAGAAAGGTGAAAAAGGAACTTCCGTTTCTGAATTAGTTGAAGCAGGAGAAACTTCTGTCTTAGACTTAAGCACATACAGCAGCACAGCAACTTTCAACGTAAGAGCTTTAGTGATCGGTTTGATCACAAAGAAACTATTCTTGCAAAGAACATTAAAACGTAAGAAAGAAGAAGTAGAAGCAGTAAGACATGGTTTAGATTACTTAAGACATAGAGAAAAAAGAGAGATGCCTTTAGTTTGGTTGATGATTGATGAATTGCATGAATTCCTTCCAGAAAAAGGAAAGACTCCTGCAACAGATGCTTTGATACAATTGATAAGAGAAGGAAGACAACCAGGATTATCTTTAGTAGGAGCAACTCAACAACCTGGAAAAGTCCATACAGATATCTGGACACAATCAGATATTGTAATTGCGCATAGATTAACAGCTCGTCCTGATGTAGAAGCATTAAGCACAATCATGCAGACTTACTTGACTGATGATATTCAAGCTTATATGAATCAACTTCCAGATCTAAAAGGATCAGCAATAATTCTAGACGATAATTCTGAAAGAATTTACCCAATGAGAATGAGAGCAAGATTCACTTGGCATGGAGGAGAATCCCCTACTTCAATAAAAGTTAAGAAAAGATTATAATAAAACACTTAACAATGGAATGTAATCTAAATGAAAACTTAAAAGATTGTCCTTGCACATATCCTGGATGTCCTAGAAAAGGAAAATGCTGTGAATGTTTAAAGTATCATTTAGAAAGTAAGGAACTTCCTGGATGCTGTTTCAGCAAAGAAGGAGAAAAAACCTTCGACAGAAGTTTTGAAGCTTTTGCTAAAGATAAAGGTTTAAAGTAATCACCAAAAAGGCCCTGACAACAAAACATCTTTTTTAGTGGAAAGCAATTTGTGAATGAACTTATCTTTCCCTTCAACATAATTGATATGTTTATCCCAAGTGTTTCGTATCAATCCTTTCTTTTTATCGATATAAGTAAATCTTCTAACGATGTTTTTGATGATCACAAAACCACAACTCTTATAAAAAAGATAATTTTTTGGATGGAAAAATCCAAAAGCAGTTTTATTTCGCTTTTCTGCATATTCTTTCATCGCTTTCATCAAAACTTTTCCATAACCTTTTCTCTTTTTCAAAGAGATAACATCTCCCCAACCAAGAATATCATAGTTCTTTCCAAGAAAATTTATCTTGATGGGCCTACTTCTTCCAAAGCTAACAATCTTTCCACCATCTTTAACTATAAAGAAAATATCTCGAGCATATTCTCTCCTATCAGTCAGACTCAAAGGATTATCTTCTTTGAAAGTCTTAATAGTAGTCTTTCTCCACAATCTAATAAAATTCAAAGACAAATCCTTCCCTCTTATTTTTTCTACTTTTATCATTTTAGCTCAAAACAAAATCAAACCTAACTCTAAATCTTCTTGGAGCAATATTCCCAGCCATTTTATATCTCTTTAATTTATAATGCTTAATCTTCGTCTTTGTTTTCTTCAAAGCTTCCTCAATATTTCCTAAAGTTGCTTTTGGAATATCTCCCTCATCCAAAAAATCATGCATATTAACAATTGTCCCTTTCTTTGCAACTTTAAATGCCTCTTCCAAGAAAGTTTCCTTCAATTGAGGCCTAGTCATCACAATCCTATCAAACTTCAACTTCTTCTTAACAAGCTTAGGAATAATCCTCTTAACATCTCCTTGAATATGATAAACATTGTCCAACTTATTCAGTTTAACATTCTCAGCAGCATATTTTGAAGCAGTTCTATTTATTTCAATTGAATAGACCTCTTTAGCCTTAGAATTGTTAGCAATAACAATAGGCGCTGGGCCAACACCCGAAAACATAACCAAAATCTTTTCACCCTTCTTAACTTGTTTTGCAATATCTAACCTATCTGTACTTAATCTAGGAGAATAATAACAGCTCTCTACATTCAGCTTAAGTCTAGAATATGATTCCCTATGTACAGTCTCTTTTGTCTTATCTCCAGCAATCCACTGCAACTTCCTTGTCCTCAACCTTCCTTTAACCTTCCCAGACTTCTTCAATACAGTCTTAAGGTTATTAAAATTCAATAAAGTCTTAGCAATAAGCTTCTCTTTCTTCTTCAATCCAGGAGGAATATCTATAATTGCAATCTCTCCAATAACATCAAAACTCCTATTCAATAAACTCAACTCTTTTTTAGTCAGCTTTTTTACAAGCGCTTGCTTCAGATTCATACTAAGACCACCATTTCCAGATTTAAAAACATATTTAAATATCCAAATACTATTATAATTAATAAAAGAGGCAACATGAGATCAAAAGTTATTTTATTCTTGTTAGGTATTATATTAATACTAGTTGGAGCAATTCCTTTAATTGGAAACTTTATTCCATTTATAGCAACTCAACTAAATGCACTTCCAGATGGTGGAAGTCTAGCATATGAAGCATTCATACTTTTACTTGGACTTATAGCACTAATAAATAGCATACAAGACAAGAAAAAGAAGGCTATGCCCAAAGAATTAATGAAGCTTCTAGGAAAGTAAAGTATTTAAAGGAAAAAATACACAATTATACTATGAACATTAAGGGAAGAGGTTTGATTACAGGATTACTTGCTACAGTAATGTCCACAACAATGGTTGCAGCACAAAACTTACCTGCACCCCCAGATGCAATTGCACAGATGGGAAATTTCTTCTCACAGGTATTATTAGGTCAAGTCCTAACAACCCAAATATTTTCTAGATTAATGATTTTCTTATTGGTCTTCACCGTATTAATTAGACCATCAGAAGCTATAACTAAAAGTAGAAACATGGGTCTTGCACTCTCAGTTATCGTAACACTTCTTGGAATGAGAGCTATTCCAGATGATGCCTTCGTAGGAATATTATTACCTTATACTGCAGTTTTAGTTGCAATTTCAGTTGGAATGCCAATCTTATTATTCGGAACACTAGTAACTACATCAGACATACCACAATGGTTAAGAAAAATAGGCTGGATCCTATTTGTAGTATCCTTCACAGTAATGTGGATATGGAGATTCCCAGAGATTGGAGAAATGGCTTATATCTATTTAATTGGAAGCATACTTTCATTATTGATGTTCTTATTCCTTGATGCAGAGATAGCAGAATGGTGGTATGAAGAAAGAAAGGCAAGAAACCTTGCAGTAGGCGCAGGATATGCAGCAGAGATTGTTACACAAGAAATAAGAGACTTATACAATCAATTAACAAAAGCTTCAGATGACGCAACTAGACAAACCCTTAGAGAACAGATAAAGAACAAAGAGAAAAACCTCAAAGAGATTGCAAAAGACGCAGTTAAAGGTAAATAATTTTTATTAAAATGAAAAAGAGATTCTTAGCATTTTCAATAGTTTCTTCAGTCTTAACTTCAACATTAGTTGCAGCACAGATTTTCCCAGCACCACCGATTGCATTCAATCAAGTTAAAGAAGTATTATCGAACTTCTTGATAGGCACTTCTGTAGGAGGAGCAGACATATGGGCAAGACTATTATTACTGCTTCTTATGACTGTAATTCTAATAAAACCTATAGAAAAAGTTCTAACTCAAGACAGAAGGTTAGCCTTCCTTATAGCATTTTTCGTTTCACTTTTGGGAATAAGATATTTATCAAACACTGAATTATTAGGAGTATTGCTTCCTTATAGTGCTTTAATGATCATCCTTTCAATAATAGGGCCTTTGATACTACTAGGAACATTATTATCCACTAGTGGAATTGACCCCACCCTTAGAAAAGTTATGTGGGGATTCACTGCAGGTGCTTTTGCAGTACTTTGGTGGGTTAGGTGGGAAGAATTAGGAAACCTTTCTTACATCTACTTATCCGGAACTATTGGTGCAGTACTAGCACTTTTCTTCTTTGACGAGCAAATAAGTGGTTTGTATTATCAATCGAAAATAGATAGGGAACAGCTAGTTGATAAATCCATAGCTAGTGAAAACATAACAAGAATGTTAAAAGATCTATATGGACAGTATGCTGCTTCAACTGATCCAACAATCCAAGCACAATTAATGAGAAGGATAAGACAACAAAGAAACGCACTGAAATTATTAACAAAATCTTAATTTTTAAAATGATAATAGGATTGACAGGCAGCCTTGGGGCTGGCAAAGGGACAATAATTGAATATCTTAAAAGTCAGGGCTTCGAATACTTCACTCTTTCTGATGAATTAAGAAAAGAAGCTGTAAAAAGGAACATTCCTCTAACAAGATCAAACTTACAAGATTTAGGAAATGAATTCCGTGAAAGAGAAGGCCCTGCAGCATTAGCAAAGAGAGCCTTAGCAAACATGCAGCCTGCAAAGGGATATATTGTTGATGGTGTAAGAAATCCTGGAGAAATCAAAGAACTAAAAAGCAAAAACAATTTTTTCCTTGTCTCAATAGATGCTCCTGCACAATTACGTTTTCAAAGAATGTTACAAAGAAACCAAGAAAAAGACCCTAGAACCTGGGAAGAATTCTTACAAGTAGATGCAAGAGACAAAGGAAAGGGTGAAAAAGAAACAGGACAGCAAAACGCTGCCTGCATGGAACTGTCAGACTTCCAAATATATAATGATGGAGATATAGGGGCCATGCATGAAGAAATCCAGAAAACATTAGGACAAATACAAGATATAATTCACCAAAAAGCATTACATTAGAAAAACTTCTTCAAAGACTTCTGTGTTTTAGCATTTTTCCTACCCTCAACCTTATCAATAGCAGAATCAATCCTTTTCTCAGCAAACTCATGTTCCATTAAAAGCTTCTTAAGCTTTTGCTCATTTATCTTCTTAAACTCAATCTTAACTTCCTTAGCTAAATCATGATTCATAAAAATATCAAAGATTTCTTTCCAATCAAAATTGACTTCTTTAGTTTTAGCAACTTCTTCAAAAAGTTTTGCAGAATCTTTATGTTCTTTAACTAACTTTAAAGCATTCTTCTGTCCAATTCCTGGAACACCCTTAGGATTATAATCAGTTCCAACAAGAATCCCTAAACAAATCAATTGTTCACGATTAATCCCCATCTCTTTCAAAATTTTCTTTAATTCAAGCATTCTTGGATTGATTGAAACAACAGCTCCTGAAGCAAGTTTTCTTGTTTTAGCCAATGTTAAATTTTGAACAAGTCTATCTGCTCCAAAAAGTAAAGCATCATAATCTTGTGATCCGACAGCATAAGCATCCCCATTATGAACTAAGAAAGCTGCTTGTGCTTCTCCTTCTGAAGGAGCTTGAACAACTGGAATTCCTAAAGCATCCAATAGCTCTTTGCTTTCCTCAATCACCTCTTTTGTAAGGACAGAAGTTCTTCCTGCATACTTTGCTCTTTCTTCATCACTTCCAGCTGCCTTCATCTTTTCATAAGCAGCTATCTTAACTGCCTTACGAGCTTCTTGAGTTTTAAGTTTTAATTTAGGAGGTTTTCCATCAAAAACAAACACTGGCTTCAAACCTTTAGACATCATATTGGTCATCCTGTAAAACAATCCACTTAAATGAGAAGTAACCCTTCCTTTAGAATCCATTAAAGGATTTCCATCATACTGTCTAATAGTTGTCAAAAATTGATAAAGAACATTAAAGGCATCTATCGCTATTACCTTACCACTCAAATCTTCTAAAGAAATCTCTTCTTTAGGAATTATGTCTCCGACTTGTAGTCCCATTAAAAGTTCAAGAGAACTCTGCTTAAAAAGATTACTTCTTCACAATATAATGATGCCAAAGAAACATTCCACCAACAATAAACACTGGTAAGGAGATTAAAATAAAGCTTATAATTTCTCTATAAGTATTAAAAAACAAGGTAAATACAACTCCCAATAACAAGATAGCTATTCCTCCAAGATACTCTTTCTTCCAAGCTAAAGCAAGCAAAGCAATAAGTGCAAATGTTGGCAACAAATGCATAAACAATGCAACAAGCACTTCAGGAAAAGCATATTCTCCAAAAACATCTAAAGCAAATAAACTAAGGAATCCTATAAATAAAATCATTAGCACCCTAGGTGTCCAAAATAAAACTTTCTCCAAATTCTTGGAAAATTTCTTCCTCATTTTAATGACCTGTAAGTTTTCTTATTTCCTTTTTAGCAGCCCAGTTTTCCTTTTCTTGTTCTTTATCAAGCCTTAACAGCAAAGTTTCAAATTCTGCAACATGCGTTTTCTCTTCCTTAGCTATATCTAAAAGAACCTTTTTTAGGTCCTTGTTTGTTGCACTAGCCGCCATCTGTTCATACAAATTGACTGCATCAAGCTCTGCTATCATTCCAGCTCTAAGAATTTCTTTATCTACATCTCCTTTTTGACCAAGCTTTTTAGGTATATCAGATAACATTTAAACACCTCTTAATCTTTTCAATATAACAAGGCTTTTATACCTTTTTATCCCTCTCTTAATAACTAAAAATGAGGGTTAAATTCATACCTTTAGATTTTGATTATTTAGACAGAGATGGCAAGTCTTGGATCAGGATTTGGGGTAAAACAGAGGAAGGAAAGAGAATTTGTGTCATTGACACCACCCCTCCATACTTCTGGATAATTCCTTATGAAGATGTTAACTTAGATAGATATATCAAAAAGATAAAAGCTATTTCTTTAGAACATGGAAAAAGGACTGCAAGAGTTGTTGATGTCAAAAAAACAAAGAAAAAATACTTAGAAAAAGAAGTTACAGCATTACAAGTCTTCATTAACAATCCAAAAGACGCACAAACAATAAGCAATGCTGTAAAAGAGATTTCTGGAACTCAATTCAGGAGAGAAATTGACATAAATTTCATAACTCGTTACATCATAGACAAAAATGTAAAGCCTTTAATCTGGCAAGAAGTCGTAGGAAAAGAAGTCCTAGACACAAAACATGGCGACCCAGATGTAGACATCATACTCGAAGCAGATTCAATAAAGGAATCTCCAAAACAGATAGAATTCAAACCAAAAATACTTGCCTTTGATATAGAGACAGATGAATTTGAGATAGGAAAAGGAAAAATCATAATGCTTTCATTGGCAGATGGGCATGTACGTAAAGTCTTCACATGGAAACATTTCAAAAGTCCTCCAAAGGAAGTTGAATTTGTAAAAGATGAGGAAGAACTTATAGAAAAATTCTTAGAATTTGTAAAGAATTACAAACCAGACATAATTACAGGATATTTCTCGGATGCTTTTGACTTCCCTTACTTAAGGGCAAGAGCAGACCTACATAAAATAAGGCTGGACCTAGGATTAGATGGAAGTTCAGTGACTTTTAGAAAAGGTGCACTCACAACTTCTGAGATTAAAGGGCTTGTTCATGTTGATTTATACAAATTTGTACATAACATATTAGCTCCAACACTACAAAGCGAGACAGTCTCATTAAATGACGTTGCAAAAGAACTTATAGGGGAAGAAAAAGTAAAGATAGACTTGACAAAAATAACAAATGATCTTAAAGGAGATAAAGGAAAGATACAAGATGTCGAATTAAAAAAATTCGCACTTTACAACTTACAAGATTCTGTCTTGACTGCAAAACTCTTTGAAAAACTATGGCCAAACATTGCAGAGTTAACAAGAACTGTTTCAGAACCCTTATTCAATGTATCCCGTACAACTTATTCTCATTTAGTGGAACATAACATAATACACAAACTAAAAAGATTCAATGAAATAGCGCAAGCAAGACCAATATACGATGAGATAGGAAGACGAAGAATGCGTCCAAAGTATATTGGGGCATTTGTAAAAGAACCAATTCCAAATCTATATGATAATGTGGTTGTTTTTGACTTCAGGTCCTTCTATCCCAATGTAATTGTAAGCTTTAATATCTCTCAACCAACATTATTGGAGAAAAAGAAAAAAGGAGCCCATGAAACTCCAGAATTTGAATATGAAGGAAAAAAGAGTAAGTTCTATTTTGAAAAGCAACAAGGATTCCTCCCACAGATACTTAAAGAATTATTAGAAAAAAGAAAAGAAGTAAAACAAGAACTAAAAAGAAACAGAAGCCCAATACTTGAAGCAAGAGATTATGCACTCAAGACATTACTGAACGCAACTTATGGATATTATGGTTTTTTTGGAGCAAGATATTATTCTCCTGAATCTGCAGCAAGCATCACTGCAATAAGTAGGTATTACATACACAAAACAATCCAAGACATAGAAAAAGGAGGCTACAAAACAATATACGCAGATACAGATTCAGTAATGTTCTCATTAGGAAAGAAAACACAAAAAGATGCTCTTGACTTATTAAAGAAGATAAATAAGACACTTCCAGGAACAATGGAATTAGAGCTTGAAGATTTCTACAAAAGAGGAATATTCGTAACAACAAGATCTGGAACAAAAGGAGCAAAAAAGAAATATGCATTGATGACAAAAAAAGGAAGCATGAAAGTCCGTGGCTTTGAAAGTGTCAGAAGAGATAGGTGTATGCTTGCAAAAAAAACACAAGATTATGTATTAAGAAAAGTGTTGGAAGATGGAACTCCTGATTCAGCATCTAAACAAGTTCATAAAGTCTTAAAAGAAGTAAGAGAAGGAAAAGCAAAAATAGACAGCTTAATCATCAGGACTCAATTAACAAAAGACATCGATTCTTACAAATCGATAGGACCCCATGTAGTAATTGCTAAAAAGATGCATGCGTTAGGCCTTCCAGTAAATATTGGAACACTTATCCCTTATGTAATCTCCAAAACAAGTGGAAAACTTATCCGTGAAAAGGCCCGCCTTCCTGAAGAAGTTAAAGCTGGAGAATATGATGCGAATTACTACATGGATAATCAGATAATTCCACCTATTGAAGGAATTTTAGGAGTATTTGGAATAACTCCTGAACAACTTAAAGGTTTAAAAAAGCAAAGAAAGCTTAATTTTTAACATGACAGAACAAATAATAGAAAGTAAATATGAAAATGAATTAAACTCCTTAGTAAACAATGTCAAAGATTACAGCCCTAGAGCAGATGAGGAATTAATCAAAAAAGCATTTGGTTTTGCATTAACAGCCCATAAAGATCAAAAACGTGAATCTGGAGAAGAATACATAACACACCCATTAGAAGTGGCTAAAATATTGACTGAATTAAAAGTAGATTCTGCAACAATGGCTGCAGCATTATTACATGATGTTCTTGAAGATAGCAAATTCGATAGCAAAGACCTTGAAAAGAGGTTTGGAAAAGAAGTATCAGAATTAGTAAAAGGAGTTACCAAAATGGAGGCTATCCGATTCAAAGACAGAGAGGAATACACTGCAGAAAATATCAGAAAAGTAGTCTTAGCGATGGCTAAAGATGTTCGTGTTATCTTAATCAAGCTTGCAGACCGTTTGCACAATATGAGAACTCTCAAGTATAAAACAGAAAAAAAGCAAAAAGAAAATTCTCAAGAGACTCTAGACATTTACGCCCCAATAGCCTATAAACTAGGAATCTATAAGTTAAAATCAGAATTAGAAGATCTTTCTCTTAAATACCTAAATGAAAAAATTTTCAATGACCTAAAAAAGAAAATAGTAAGAAAAAGAGTTGAAAGAGAAAAAGAAGTTAGTAAAATAACCAAAAATGTGCGAAACTTGATGGAAAAGAAAGAGATTAATTGTAAAGTTTTTGGAAGAGCTAAACATTTCTACTCAATTTACAAAAAAATGGCTTCTCAAAAGAAAAAATTCGATGAGATATATGATTTATTGGCAGTAAGAGTCATAACCGCAAGTATTGACGATTGCTATCGTGCATTAGGAGTCATACATTCAACTTGGACGCCAATTCTTGCAGAATTTTCAGACTATATAGCAGCTCCAAAACCAAATGGTTATCAAAGCATACACACAAAAATTGTTTTTGATGGAAAACCTCTAGAGATTCAAATAAGAACTGCAGAAATGCACCACATTGCTGAAGAAGGAATAGCCGCACACTGGAGATATAAAGAAACAGAGCATGATAAACGATTTGATAAGAAGATTGCTTGGCTAAAGCAAATACTTGCTTGGAAAAGAGAGACAAAGACTGCTAGAGAATTCGTTGAATCTCTAAAAATCGACTTATTTGAGAATGAAATAGTAGTATTAACACCAAAAGGAGATCCAATTTCTATTCCTGAAGGTTCCACCCCTGTAGATTTTGCTTATCGCCTCCACACAGAGATCGGAAATGTTTGTGAAAGAGCAAAGGCTAATGGAGAGATTATTTCATTAGATCATGAGCTAAAACCGGGGGATATCGTCGAGATTCTCACTTCAAAAAAAGCCAAACCTTCAAGAAGTTGGTTAAAGTTTGCCAAAACAGGCTTTGCACGTTCCAAAATCAGACATGCTTTGGGAATAAAAGGTATTCAAAGAGATGATGAATCAGAAGATTTCAAACTCGGCCAAAGAGTAGAACTAATCGATAAAAAAATGAAAGAAAAAATACGTTTATCTAAATGTTGTTCTCCCAAATTTGGAGATGAGATAAGTGCACTCTTACTTAAAGATGGAAAAATAAGTGTACACAAGGTTAAATGTAAAAGCCTTTCAAACACAAAAGCAGTAAAGAAAATAAAAGTATGGTGGCCTGAAGAAGAAAAGTCCACTACAATCATCATAAATGCAACAGATAGAGTAGGAATGCTAGCCCAAGTACTAAACACAATAGCAGAAGTGGGCATAAATGTCCAATCAATAAATGCAAATGCAAAAAAGGAACATACGAAGATATTAATAAAGGTACAACTTGATGATTTAGAAAAGATAAAAGAAGTGATTAAAAAAATAAAAAGAATATCTAACGTCTTAGACGCAACATTTGAGAGATAAAATGAGTTTCAGTATATTTAACCCAAAAAAAGCAAAATCTGTGAAGGTTTGTCCTAAATGTCAAAGCCTTAACATAAAAATCCAACATAAAAGTGGTTGGTGGATAGGCCTACCAGCAACGTATAGATGTATGTCCTGTAATTTTAAAAGTAAACTCTTCCCAGTAATAGACATGGAAGAAGTAAAAAAGAGATACGAAAAGAAAAAAGTAAAAAATGGAAAAACAAGATCTAAGTGAATGGAAAAAAGCAGGTAGCATAGGTGCAGATGTAATGGCTTATGCAAAAAAAGTCATAAAACCTGAGGCGCCTTTGCTTGAAATTGCAGAAAGGGTTGAAAATTACATAAGAAAAAAGAAAGTTTCTTTGGCATTCCCTGTTAATCTATCAATAAATGACGTAGCTGCTCATTTCTCTCCCACAAGAAATGATAAATCAGTAGCTAAAGGTCTAATTAAAATAGATCTTGGAACAATGAAAGACGGATTTCTAAGTGATACTGCAGCCTCAATAGACTTAACACCTGAAAACAAGTTCAAGGAACTGATAAAAGCAAGTGAAGAAGGATTAAAAGCTGGAATAAAAGCTATGAAGATCAATCAAGAGATAAAAAATGTTGGGAAAGAGATTGACAAGGCAATCTCTGATAAAGGATTTAATCCAATAAGGAATCTTTCAGGCCATAAGATAGATAAATGGTCCCTACACGCAGGAATGAATGTTCCAAATTATGATAATAAAGAAAAAACTAGAATAAAAGAAGGGATTTATGCAGTAGAACCTTTTGCAACAACTGGTGCAGGTTTAGTAAGAGAAGGAAAACCTTCAAATATCTATATCTTACAACAAGATAGGCCAACAAGACTCGGAAGAGATGTTCTTAATTACATAAAGAAAGAATACAAAACACTTGCATTCTGTTCAAGATGGATAACTGACAAATTTGGACCAGGTTCAGTGCTTTCATTACAAAGATTAACTCAAGATGGAATACTACATCAATTCTCACAACTAATAAATGAACCAAAAGAACACACTTCTCAATCAGAGCACACAATCGCAGTTCTTGAAAACAAAACAATAGTTCTTACAGAAAGGGATTAAATTATTCCATTAAGTACCAAGATTCCAAGGATTACTAAAATCAAGCTTGTAACTTCTGTCTTATACTTAAACTGTTCAATTCTTCCAGCAAAATAAATAGCTGCACTTATTTCAACTATGACTGCAAAAAACACTCCGATAGAGGCATAGACAGTATTAGTCACTCCACCCAAAAATAGAGGGATATAAGCAATAACATCATCAGATGAAGAAATCAAGAAAGCAACAAAGCTAACAGCAAAGATCTTAAGCAGCCTATTATTCTCAGAGAAACTTTTTATCTTTTTTGCACTCTTCTTAACATGCCTTTCAGTATATTTAACCCAAAAAAAGCAAAATCTGTGAAGGTTTGTCCTAA
>JBHPFA010000010.1:0-27560 GCA_042572295.1 Nanobdellota archaeon | reverse complement strand
CAATCAATTTTGTTAATTCAATATATCTTTTATCAGATTCATTCAATGCTTTTTCTTTTTCCTGCAATTCTTTTGAGATGCTGTCTAATTCTTTTATATCACTATCAGCAACTTTTTCTTCAGAAATATTTATTCTGCTCTTAATCCTTTCTCTTTCAGCAAGGTTATTCTCTTGCTGTTCTTTCTTCATCTTTGTTTCAGCTAAAACTGAAGCAAGTTCTGTCTTTATCTTAACAACCTCTTTGAGTTTCTTTTCAATATTCTCTATACTTTTCTTTTTAATCTCAACTTTTTGATGTGATTCTTCAAACTTTAATCTAAAATCCACCATATCTACTCTTACTTTTTCTTTTTCGTTCTTTTTCGTTCCTAACTCAGATTTTTTATCTTGCAAATCTGCAACCATCCCTTCTTTGAGTTTTATTTGCTCTCTTATTCTCGTAGTGAGGATAGTGCTGTTTTCAATTATTCTTTTATATCTATCAATTCCAAAAACTCTTCTCAAAGTGTTTAATCTCAAAGAAGAATCTTCTGTAAGAATGCTTTTCATTTCTTCTTGAGGTGTGTAAACTGTGTATTTATACAAGACTGGATTTTTATTCAAGAATTCTTGTGGATAACTTAAAAGATTTAACACTCGGCTTTTTAGCTCAGTAGCGGACAACTGCTCTTTCTTTCCCCCAACTTCAATAAAACAAAAATCTTGCTTCACAGTATCTTTTGTCCTCTTCAATCTTCTTTCAATCTTAACAATTTGTCCATCAATTTCCAATTCTAATTTAACTCCACCGACATTTTGTCCATTTCTAAGAAGAATACCTCCTCCAACACCTCTTTGCAAGCCAAAGAGTGCAAATTCTATCCCTAAAAGAATAGAACTTTTTCCAGATCCTATATCTCCGCTTAATAACAAGTTCCCGTCGGGAAATTCTATTTCTGCAATATCATAACTTCTTATATTTTGTAACATTATTCTTTTTATTTTCATTGTAAATCTATTATCCCTCCCAAAGTTTTTGCAGCTTCTTCAACCACTCTTTTTTCAAAGACTCCAGTCTTTTCTCCCTCATATTTTTCAATATCCAAACTTTCTAAAAGACCTATGAGAACTTCTCCAAATTCATTTCCACTAGTTCTTTGCTTATCCATAACTTCTTTTTCAATTTCCTCAATATTGTCAGATTTTATATTGACTTTTATTGCAAATTCTGGACTTTCAAGTTTTGAAACATTTTTTAAGAAAGCATAGCAGCCTCTTTTTTCAATTTCTTTATTTATGTACTTAAAATCAACATCACTTGTCTTTCCACTAGACAAAACCCCTTTAACACGCAAAAGGACAATCTTTCCTTCAACATGATCTTTTTTTATTCTTCCCAAAATCTCAGAAGTAACAATCTCAGGAACTTTATTGTCAGCATCGATATCAATCATAACAACTTCTTTTAATTTAATTTCTTGAGTTTCAACATTAAAACTCTTCTTTTCTTTGTCATAATCAACTATCACAAACCTTCCATTTTCAAGCTCTTCTATTTCTGAGAAGCTATTTGGAAATAAGGGTCCCGGATAAACAATATGCTTTCCATCAATCTTTTGATCAAAAGGAATATGTATGTGTCCTAAAGCATAATAATCAAATCCTTTTGGAAGATCATCAGTTTCTAAACTTTCAGCCATTCCATGTGGACAGTTTTCTTTTATCGTTGTATGCAACATACATATCTTGGGTTTATCTTTATATTTTGATAAATCAGGAACTTTAACATTACGAATAACTTCTTGTTCTCTAGAAGTTTTATATCCTGCAATTCCAGCAATAATTGCTTTTTCCTCCTCAAATACTTCTAATTCCTCAACACTATGTACATTAGAACACAATCCTGCACTATGTAAAACATCTAAGAAAGTCTTTCCAGAAGCAGAAAAATCATGACTTCCAGGAATTAGGTAACAAGGAATCTTTTCTTCTTTCAATTCCCTTAACTTAGCAGCTGCCAACTTCAAAGCTTCAATCGAAGGCATCGCACTATCAAAAAAATCTCCAGCAATTAAAACAAAATCAACTTTCTCTTTAATACAAGTATCAATAGCGGTCTCAAAAGTCTGAGAATTCAAGAGCTCCATCTCTGGGATTTTCCATCCTCCAAGATGTATATCGGCAATATGTGCAAACTTAACCATAGATCCTCCTTTAACCCACTTACTTAACCTACAAACCCATTATAAGCTTTATCAAGCAGAAATATAGTCTTTATTCAATAAAGGATCATGGCTCCGACGGAACGCCTTACTTACGACGCCTTATCTTCTTGTAGTCTAAAATGGATTTGACAAGATAATATAAGAAAATGATCAAAACTAATATTCCTGCAATGTAATTCGAATATAGCTCCCACCAGCTTTTTGTTTCTTCAATCACTTCTGGTTCTTCTATAACTTCTATAACTGGAGCTGCATAAACACATTCTTGAGTTTCAATCTCATCTTCACTTCCACACCATTTGTCAACACAAGTTCTTTCTTGCATTCCTCTCGGTTGACAATCACTCCATTCACCACATTCATAATCCGGAATACATTTTCCACCACTTCCACTTCCAGGAGGAGTAGATGTTCTTGGAGCAGGTCCTGGAGTTTCTTCAGTAGAATAAATAGTAAAGTGAGTTACATCTACAACATAAATGCCAGTAGCAGCATCATAACTTACTTCAGTACATGTAGGTGTAGAACATTCAACACCATTTATCAAAGGTCTAGGATCATCATAAGTCAAATTATAAAAAGTTATTCTAGCAGATTTATTCAATGCAGCTAATGCAGTTGAGTTTATCTCAACTCTATTGAAAGAGATATTTACATGTGTGTCAATGTCTGCCCCTGCACTTAAATTAAGAGATTCTGTAAAACTTATTTTTCCATGCTCTGGATTTATCAATTCCACTCCAGAAATATTTCCATAATCTGAAACATTTGTAAGGTTTGTTGTCTCTCCAGTAAATTCTGTATAATTTATTGAAGGAGTTGAAGGGCTAGAAGCAGCTGTAGCACCATTAACAGAAATTTCATACCAGTCATAATAAGAACCACCACTACGGATTGTTCCGTTTTCAGTCCAACCAGTCCCATTATAAACTATGACAGTTCCATCATCAGGATGCACTGCCCAAACTTCCCCAGTGTTTGAATTAACAGAAAGACTCCAATGATTTGAACTCCCATAAGAGGAAAGATCTCCTTTAGTTTCCCATCCAGTACCATTATGTTTCCTAACATGGCCATCACGATTTATTGCCCAAGCATTTCCAGTGCTTGAATCAACAGATAACCTATACCAATCATAAAGTGAACCACCACTACGGATTGTTCCGTTTTCAGTCCAACCAGTCCCATTATAAACTATGACAGTTCCATCATCAGGATGCGCTGCCCAAACTTCTCCATTATCTGAATTAACAGAAAGTCCCCAATAATCAGAACTTCCATACGAAGAGAGATCTCCTTTAGTTTCCCATCCAGTTCCATTATGTTTCCTAACATGGCCATCACGATTTATTGCCCAAACTTCTCCATTATCTGAATTAACAGAAATAGTATACCAATCATAAAGTGAACCTCCACTACGGATTGTTCCATTCAAGTTCCAACCAGTTCCATTATATTTTATCACTGTACCATCATCAGGAAATGATGTCCAAACTTCTCCATTATCAGAATTAACTGAAATCCCCCAATAATCAGAACTTCCATAAGAGGTAAGATCTCCTGCATCTTCCCAACCAGTCCCATTATGTTTCCTAACACGACCATCTCGGTTTATCGCCCAAACATCTCCAGAAACAGAAAGTGCAGATATCTTTAGTTGATTTGAAACTTCTAATTGGTTATTTAATGAGACTTCTCCAGTAAAATTTGTGACCAAGAATACTAAAGCCAAAGCAATTACAATAAAAGCTCCAATTATTTCTATTTTTTTCATTCTCTTTTTAGTATTAATTCTAAGGAGAGATACTTTAAAAAACTTACTCAAAAAGAATAGCTAATAAAAGGGCTAAAAGAATAAGCATTACAACACCAACAGCAACAATTCCTCCAATAAGGAGTTTCTTTTTCTTTTTTACAGGAGATTGTGATTTTATTCTTGGTAACTCTGCAAACTTGACTTTTCCTTTAGAATCATAATATGTCTTTAATGCTTCTCCAACTTCTTGTCTATTATATCCTGCATTTACATATGCAGCAGCAGCTTGTTGTACATCTTGCCCTTTGCTTGCGGCATTCTTCAAACCACCTACAATACTTTCATTCACCATTTTTTTATTTTCTCTCAATTACAAATGACATAAGTGCAATACTTTCTGCAGCACTTATTACTATTCCTAATAAAGATCCAATGTAAGGAACTCTGCTTAAAACCATATTTAATACGAAGAAAACAATTAACAATAACAATAGAGGGAAATAATTTTTCTTAGCAAATTTAATACATGATTTAAGGGATTCTTTTACATCTTTGTTTGTTACCAAAACAAAATAAGGGAGTAATAAAAAGAGTATTCCAATCAACCCTCCGATTAATACGAGTAACATTGAAGCTATAAATAATGGCCATTCGACCAACACATATCCTAATAAATTTATAAGACCAAATATTATCGCAGCAAGAACAGCAAACACTAATATTAAGACCACTACAGCCCCCAAATATTTTTGCCAGAACTTATTCCAATATTGGGAAATATTTTTCCATTTTGCCTTTCTATTTTCTACAATCTCTTTAGCCATTCCTAATCCACCCAATCCAAAATAAAGGATAGCAAATCCGGCTAGCAATGCAATCACTGCTACTAATAAAATTAAGTTAGTATAATCTACTCCTTCTGCACGAGCATAAGTAGCTAAGAACACTCCTATCCAAGCCAATACCATGACTATAAGTCCTGGTAATAATATAATTGGGTTTTTAACAACTCCTTCAAATGATTTTGATATAAAGTCTAATATTCCTCTCTTTTTCATTTTATTATCCAGTAATTAGAGTTTTTAAATCTAATTTAATTCAACACTCTCGCCATTTTGCATTAAATGTATGTTCTTTCCAAGTTGATAACCCATTTCTTTTCCTAATTCTGCTGCAGGAGTAAGTCTTGCAATATCTCCATGAGATGGAATGACATGTTTGGGCTTTAACAGATTAATTAGTTCTCTGATATCTTCCCTGCTACAGTGTCCGGAAGTATGTACATCTGTAAAAATTCTAGCACCCTTGAATTTCAAACTCTTTTCTAACTTTTCTCTATTTGCAATAGTTATTGCAGTTGGAATAGTTTTACTTGAGAAGATCACTTGGTCTCCTTGTTTAAGGTCATATGGCAAGTCTCCAGAAGCAATCCTTGTTAAAATACTTCCAGGCTCTCCTTGATTACCAGTACAAAGAACTAACCATTTTTCTTTCTCTTTAGAAATCTGTTTTAATCTTCTTTTAATTTGGTTTCTGTAAGTTACAATCTCAATATTTTTTGTGAATGGTGCAAGGTTAATCTCATTTGCTGCTCCAATATATTTTCCCATACTTCTTCCTACAATCAGTACTTTTCTTCCAATCCTTTTCCCAAATTCGATAATACTTTTTATTCTAGCAATTTGAGAAGAGAAAGTTGTAACAATTATCCCACACTTTTCATTACTTGTCTTTGTTAAGACTTCTTCTAACATATCTTTAGCAATCTTTTCACTTGGAGTTTTTCTATCATATTTTGAATAAAGAGAATCAACAATCAAAGCTAAAACTTCTTTTCTTTCTCCAAGCTCTTTGAGTCTTTTGTAGTTTGGAGGCAATCCAATTACTGGAGTGTCATCAAATTTCCAATCATTAGCATAAACAATAACTCCTTCAGGAGTATGTAGTGCAATCATAACAGTATGTAATGTTGAGTGAGTTGCATTGATGAATTCAACTTTATATTTTCCAATCTTAAATGAAGTATTTGGTTTTACAACTTCAAGTTTGTTTGGAAGCTTAATCTCAGCATCCCTACAAAGAGCTTTCAAAACTTCAATAGTATAAGGAGTAGAGATTACTGGTGCTTTGTAACCATATCCAATATAGGGGATAGCACCAATATGATCTAAGTGTGCATGATTAGGAAGTATCGCACGAACCTTTTTCCTCAAGTTCAATTTATCAAGAACATAATCATCAGGAATAGCCCCAATTGCACGCAATCCTCTTTCATGATAAATATGTTCATTCTCTTCTATTTCTACAATAGGAGTTAAATAAATCCCACAATCAAAGATGAAAGCATCATCTTTAGTCTCGACTACAGTCATGTTTCTTCCGACTTCTGAATAACCACCTATTGCGTGTATCTTTGCCATCTTTTTACAACTCCATGAATAAAACCTTGTTTATATATTTGCTCTTTTAGAAAAAATTAACTTCTTTCAGCTACGACTTCTAGTTCAGTATCAGCCAGTTGTGTTATTTTAGAAACGTATCTCTCGATTCTTAAGTACAAACTTATTACTTCCTCAATCTCTTCTGAAGAAGTACCATATTCTTCATCAGTCCATTTTTTGAATAATATCTCTCCTAATTCTTTAGAAACTTCTTTTGCTTTTCCATATTCAACTAATTGCTCTCTGCCCAATTCATAGATATTTATTTTATCGAGTTGACTAATAGCCGCCCTTGCTCTAACTTCTACAACCTCTTTTTCTTCCTGTATTTCTTCTTTATGTCGTGACATCATCAGGGCACTTGAAATAAACAGCATGCCTATCCCCAAAACCATTAAATTCTGCCATACCCCCCTCTTATTCATCATATCATTAAACCTCATCTTTTTATAAATCTTATTATGAAAACCTTTTTAACCTAATTATCGTTAATATAAACATGAAAAGGAAGGCTAAAAAGAATCTTACAATTCCAAAGATTATCTTATGGATACTTGGAATTATTGTATTAGCTTATGTAGGATATTTAGTTTATTTTGAGATATTCAGTGTATGTTGTGCGCAACCCCCAATTGAGGAAGCACAATGTGTCCCGGCAGGTTGTTGTCATCCAACATCTTGTGTTTCAGCTGACCAAGCTCTAGACTGTTCAGATACATTCTGTACAGAGGAATGTCAAGATGGCACAATGGACTGTGGTGCAGGATCTTGTAAATTTGAAGGAGGAGAATGTATAGTAGAATGGAAAAAATGAAAAAACTCAAGTTTCTTCCCCCTACATTGAGGGAGAGTAAGAGATATCTGCTCATTAATGCTCCACAAAAGAAGGTTGAAAAAGCTATTTTGAATTTTATAGGGATTCTTGGATGGTCCAAGGCAGGGCCCCAATTCATTAAAGCAAACAGTCACTTAATCTTAAGTGTAGAAAGGAAATCTTTAGATGACACTCGAACAGCCCTTGAATTAGCTGGTATAAATGTCCTCGGAGTAAGTGGAACAATCAACAAATTAAAGCAAAAATTTCTTAAACCGAAAGCTTAAAAAACCCCTGCTTCTAAATATATTTGAATAGGAGAAGGATAGAGGAAAGAATTTAATTCTCTTTATAAAAAATAAAAGATGGATATGCCAATGCAACACCAAGTAATGGGTTATGACAGATCAAGTGCAACATTTAGTCCTGACGGTCATCTATTACAGGTTGAATATGCTGAAAAGACAGTAAAACTAGGAACAAGTTCTATTGGACTAATCGCTTCTGATGGTATTTTAGTCATTGCTGATAAAAGAGTTAAAGATAAATTAATGCTTCCAGATTCAACAGTAAAGATACATGAGATTGATTCTCATATTGCAGCAACAGCAGCAGGAATTCTAAGTGATGCACGTGTTTTGATTCAAAGAGCACAATTATCCTCACAACAACACAGATTGATGTATGATTCTCCAATAAACACTGAGATGGTAGTAAGAGAACTTGCAGACTTAAAACAAAACTTCACGCAATATGGTGGAGCAAGACCTTTTGGTATTTCAATGTTAGTTGCAGGAGTAGACAAAAACAAAAAACCAAATCTGTTCATAACAGATGTTACTGGAAACTACTTTGGTTTCAAAGCAACAGCTATCGGTGAAAATGATGAAAAAGTAAAAGAAATTCTAAGAAAAGAATACAAAGACTCTATGGACATTGAAGAAGGATTAAAGTTATCATTAAGCATTTTCAAGAGGATAATGGGAAAGAATTTCGATTTAGGAAGATTCGAAGCAGCTTATGTTAATACTAAAGATAGAAAATTCACTCGTTTGGTTGGAAACGATCTTAAGAAATATTCAAAATAAGGAGAAAATTAAATATTATAGATTATGGAAAAACAATTTCTTTCAGACACTAAAGCACAGACTCTTGCAAGAATAAAGATTAAAGGTAATACTTTTGAAATCATTGTCGATACAATAAAAGCTTTTGACTATCAAAAGAAGAAAGAAGGAAATCTTGCAGCTATTCTTGTTTATGATAATGTATTCAGAGATTACAAGAAAGGTATTAGGGCAGGAAAAGATGAACTAGAAATTGCTTTTGGAACATCAGATCTTTATGAAATAACAAAGAAAATGATTTTAGAAGGAGAAGTTTTAATGCCTCTTGAGATAAAGACTAAAGCAAGAGAAGAAAAAGTCAAGCAAATAGTTGAATGGCTTGCAAAATCTTGTGTAAATCCCCAAACTGGATTGCCTCATCCTCCACAAAGAATCAAATCAGTAATGGATGAAGTTGGAGCAAAGATAGATACAGAAAAATCTACTGAATCTCAAGCATTTCAAGTCATGAAGTTGATACAAAAAATACTGCCTATAAAGATAGAGGTAAAAAGGATTGCTGTTAAAATACAACCAGCACATACAGGCAAGGTTTATGGCATACTCAAAGAATTTTTAATCAAAGAAGAATGGTTAGCAGATGGCTCATTATCTTGCGTATTGGATGTACCAAGGGCTTCTTTGATGAGTTTTTATGATAAACTCAATTCTGTAACACACGGAACAGCCTTGACAAAGGAAATGTAAAACGAAGCCTTTTTATAGGCTCAAAAATGGAGATTATTGAGAAATGGTAAAAGAAAAAGTAGAAAAGAAAGAAAATGACAAAAGAAGAGTCGTTATCCCAGGAGAAGTAGTAGCTTCTGGCACTGGATTCCTTCCTGGAGAAGGTACAAAAAGAGAAGGAAACGACTTAATTGCAACTCGTTATGGAGTCTTAGAAGGAGACGATAGATTAGTAAGAGTAGTTGCTTTATCCGGAATTTATCTTCCAAGAAAAGGCAATATTGTTATTGCAAGAGTCAAAGACATCTCATTCAATGGTTGGATGATGGACATTAACAGCCCATATTCTTCATTCTTATCAATAGTTGAATGTAGAGGATTCATAAGTAAGAGAGACGATCTATCCTTAATTTACAATTATGGAGACATGGTTGTTGCAGGAGTAGTTGGAGTTAAATCAAGAGGAGTAGACCTAACAACTAAAGAAAGAGGCTTACATAAATTAGAAGAAGGACTTATTGTAAACATCAACTCACATAAAGTTCCAAGAGTAATTGGAAAACAAGGAAGTATGGTAAACTTAATAAAAGACTACACAAAATGTAATGTAGTTGTCGGACAAAATGGAGTTGTCTGGATTAAAGGAGACAGCATCGAATCAGAACTTTTAGCTAGAGAAACAATTAATTTTATCTCAGATAATGTACTTGAAAAAGGACTTACTAATAAGGTTCAAGAATTCCTTGAGAAAAAGACTAATAAAACAAAAAAATAAAATGACATACACAAAAAGATCAGACGGAAGAAAAATGGATGAGATGAGAAAGATCTCAGCAAAAGTCGGAGTAATCCCTCGTGCTGATGGATCTGCAGAATTCTCATTTGGAGATACTAAAGCAGTTGCTGCAGTATACGGACCAAAACACTTACACCCACAATTCTTACAAAATCCGCAAACAGGAATATTGAGATGTTTCTATGACATGATGAGCTTTTCAGTAACTGACAGAATTAGACCTGGAAAATCCAGAAGAAGCCAAGAAATCTCACATGTTTCTGCAAAAGCTTTACAACCAGTTGTAATGCTTACTAATTTTCCAAACACTGTTGTTGACGTTTTCATAAACATTACTCAAGCAGATGCTGGAACTAGAACTGCTGGAATTAATGCAGCAAGTCTTGCATTAGCACATGCAGGTATTCCAATGAAGGATCTTATTGGATCAATCAGTGTAGGAAAAGTAGGAGATAAATTAGTTGTAGACTTAACAAAGGAAGAAGAAGATTACGCTGAAGATGGAGAAAAAATGGCTACAGATATTCCATTAGCATTTACATTACGTGATGGAAAGGTTTCATTATTACAACTTGATGGTAAAATTTCACCTCAAGAATTAGTAGATGCGGCTAAATTAGGAAAAAAAGCAGCTGAAAAAATATTAGAAGTTCAAAGAAAAGCTTTAATGGAAGGTGGAAAACAATAAAATGGCAGTACCTAATGTTACAAAAAGAAGAATAATCAAGTACCTTAATGAGGGAAAAAGATTTGACGGAAGAAAACAGTTTGAATTCAGAGACTTAGTTATAGAAACTGGAGTTTCAAAGAAAGCAGAAGGAAGTGCTAGGGTTAAATTAGGAAAAACAGAAGTTCTTGTTGGAGTTAAATTAGCCCTTGGAACACCTTACCCTGATTCCGCAGATTCTGGAACTTTAATGGTTACTGCAGAACTTTCACCTATGGCTTCAGAAGTTTTTGAAAAAGGACCTCCTTCCATAACTTCAATAATGCTTGCAAGAACAATTGACAGAGGAATAAGAGAAAGTGAGGCTGTTGATATGAAGCAATTATGTGTTACAGAAGGAGTAAAAGTATGGTCTTTATTCTTAGATATTTATGCAATGAATGACGATGGAAATTTAATTGATGCAGCATCTCTTGGAGCAATGGCTGCTTTGAAAACAGCAGTCTTCCCAAAGATAGAAGGAGAAGGTGCTGATGCAAAAGTTCTTTTTGGAGAACTTACAGATAAGAAACTACCATTAAAAGATGCTTATCCATTAACAATGACTTTCTATAAGATTGGAGACAAGATTGTTTTAGACCCTACAACTGAAGAAGAAGGTGCAAGTGAAACAAAATTAAGTGTTGCAATATCTATTGACAAGAAAAAAGAAGTAGTTAATGCTTTACAAAAAGACGGAGATGAAACCTTCACTATTGATGATCTTCAATTAATGATGGACGAAGGAACAAAAGAAATCAAAAGGCTCTTACCAGCATTTGAAAAAGCTACAAAATAAACCACCATGGAAAAAGAAGCTTTCACAAAATATGAAATTGCAAGAATTCTGGGAGCTCGTGCTTTACAATTATCAATGAATGCCCCAATGTTATTGGCTATTTCTAAAGAAAAGCTAGAAGATATAAATTTTGATCCTTTAAAGATTGCAGAATTAGAATTCAATTCAGGGATTCTTCCTATCACTGTAAAAAGACCTCTACCTGGAAGATTAGATGGGGAAGAGGACGATGAAGAAGAGGATGAAATTGTCGTAGAAACAGCAGTGGTAGAAAAAGAGCTTTCAGGAACTGAAAAAGCAAAGTCTGTAGAAAAAGAATCTGCAGAACTTGAAGAAGAAAGATCCGAAGAAGCTAACGCGTAAATTTTTATAGCTAAACGTTTTCTTTGTAACATGATTATTCAGAGCTTAAGGGCTGAAAAGACTCTTAATTCAAGGGGTGAAGAAACTATTCTTATTATAGCCGAAGCAAAGAAAGGAAAGGTCTTTGCTGCAGCTCCTTCTGGAAGTTCTAAAGGGGTACATGAGGCCCCTAGATTTTCTTCTAAAGGGATTGGATTTAGCATTTCTTTCATAAATCTAATTGGCAAGAGGCTTGTAAGGAGTAAAACCACTTTCAAATCCTTTGAAGACTTAGAAAAAGTAGAAAGTATAATCAAAGAATATGACAAGACAGAAAACTGGTCTTTAATTGGGGGGAGTGCTTTGTTTGCTTTAGAAGCAGTAATCCTAAAAGCAATAGCTCATGAAGAAGAGAAAGAGTTATGGAATTTCCTTAACCCAAATGCAAAAAAGCTTCCTTTACCTCTAGGAAATTGTATTGGTGGAGGAAAACATTCTAAAAAAGAAATGCATCCAGATATTCAAGAATTTTTAATCCTACCACAGTCAAAACACTTTTATGATGCTTACTTCATAAACCTTCAAGCGTATAAGCTTGCTAAGAGGCTAGTTTTACAATTAGATAATACTTGGGATGGAGAAATCACCGACGAGAAAGCTATTTCTCCAAATCTAAATGCTGATCAGATATTTTCTTTACTTAAAGAGATAAATAAAAATGTAGAATCTAAATTTAACACCTCTCTTAGTCTAGGGATGGATGTTGCAGCATCTTCTTTTTATGAAGAGGGGGATTATGTTTATGAAAATCCTGAAAAGATACGGAATCCTGAAGAACAATTAAATTATATTAAAGAATTAATAGAAAAATATTCTTTATATTATGTAGAAGATCCATTTGAAGAAGATGATTTTGATTCTTTTGCAAAACTATTATCTCAAACTCCCAACACTTTGATTGTTGGAGATGATTTAACAGTCACAAATCCAAAAAGACTAAAAAAAGCAATAAAGAAAAAGTCAGTAAATGCAGTTATTGTTAAACCAAACCAAAATGGTTCTTTACTTGGAACAAAAGAGTTTGTTGATTTAGCTAAACAAAACAAAATAGTCCCAATAATCTCTCATAGATCTGGAGAAACCTTAGATTCTACAATTGCAGATCTTGCAGTTGCTTGGGAAATCCCTATGATTAAGACAGGAATTCTTGGAAAAGAGAGGCTTGCAAAACTTCATAAGCTGCTTAAAATCGAAAGAGCTCTCTCGAAGAAACACTAAAAAACCTCTTTTTGTTACCATCATAAAGTGATTAAAGACAAAGATTTATAAACAGATTCTATGTCCTAATTATGAATGGAAAAAGAAGATTATACTAACAAAAAAGTAGAAAGAACTCCAGAATATGTCTCCTTAGATCATTCTAAGAAATTTATGCAATTAATAGAGGATATTGCTGATCAAAAATGTGATTTCTTCGACGAAATAACTGCAAGACAAAGAAAAGATTATTTGGATGGTAGAAAATGAAAGAAGACTGCAAAAGAAGCTATGGAAGAAACTGGTCTAAAAGATGGTCAGATAATAGTGATGATCCCGAAATCTCTAAACCTCTTTACAGAGATACAAGAAACAAATATGCTTATGCAAATCCTAGACATCCAGTGAAGATACATTTTCCAAATGGGGGAAAAGTCAACTTCTTTTGCGAAGGAAGTCCAGAGGCTAATTGAAATGTATAAAAGACACAAAGATAAAAATAGAAAACACTATAAAACTATTTCTTCAATAGTCCGGCCCGATGGGACAAAACACTTCAAGTATATTAGAGAATTAGGCATAGTTGCAGAAAAAGAAGATTCAAGAGGAATGTATGAACTTCAAAGGTTCAATATTGAATTAATTCCTATTTGGACAAATAATCAAAAAATAGACATACCAGTACTCACTAATCTGGATGAGGTAGTAGATTCTCCTTTTTACGAGGACGAAAAATTATCACAAGGTTTATCAAGATATTTGGGGATGCTTATCAAAAATCCTCGTTTACGTGAATAACCCCCTAACCTAAATGTTTAAAAATCATTATTTCTGAGGTCTTTCATGGAAACAGACAAAAAGGAAGAAGTTATAGAAAAAAAAGAATCTAAAAAGGCTGTTAAGAAAGAAACAAAGAAAACTGCTAAAAAGGAAGATAAGAAAACCACTAAGAAAGAAGTAAACGAAGATCCAAATGTGGGCGCTGTAGGTTCTGATGGAATGCTTATTCCTTTAGAAGATTATGTTAAATCAGGAATTTATTTAGGTACAAAAGTAATCACTACAGATATGAGGCCTTACGTATACAAAAGAAGAACTGATGGATTAGCAATAATCAATACAAAATTAATTGATGAGAAGATAAAGGATGCTATTAATTTCCTATCACATTATGAACCTGGAGAAATAGTTGCTGTATGTAAAAGAGAAGCAGGATGGAAAGTTCTTGAAGCATTCAGTGAAGCAACAGGAATCAAAGTCTTTACAAAGAAATATCCATCTGGAGTCATAACTAATACTGCATTAAAAGGGTTCTTTGAACCTTCATTAATAATGGTTGTTGACGCTTGGCTTGACAAAAACCCTATAGCTGATGCTAATCACACGAATATTCCTTTAGTAGCAATTTGTGATACTAATAACTTAACATCAAGCATTGATTTGATAATCCCAGGAAACAATAAGAGTGCTAAATCAATAGGCCTTATTTTCTGGTTACTTGCAAGAGGATATGTACAGAAAAAAGGGTTAGACAAACCTATACCAGAGTTAAAGGACTTTGTCACAGAGTAAGTTTAACGAAAGGTTTATAAATTAATTTGAATTCCCAAAGTCAAGAGGGAGTTTTCTTGAATACTCAAAATGAACGAGGCTGAAAAATTGAATTTCACTAAGACTGGAACAACTACAGTCGGAATAGTCTGTAAAGACGGAATAGTTCTAGCTGCGGATAAGCGTGCTACTGCTGATCATTTAATTGCAGATAAGAATGTTCGAAAAGTAGTCCAAATATCAGACAATATTGCAGTAACAATTGCTGGAGGAGTCTCAGATATCCAAATGGTTCTTAGAATGACTAAAGCAGAGTTAGAACTTAAAAGAATCAGGACTAAACAACTTCCAAGCGTAACAGAAGCTGCAAATCTATTTGCAAACATAGTATATCAAAACTTAAGAAAATTCTCACCAATTATCGGAATTTCTCATTTCATAATTGCAGGAGTTGATTCAGAAGGATTCAGCTTATATGACATTTCTCCTGATGGAGCAGTCTCAAAGAAAGAGGATTATGCAACTTCAGGAGCATATGGGGCTATAATTGCATATGGAATCTTGGAGAATCAATGGAAAACTAACATAAGTATAGAAGAGGGAAAGAAACTTGCCTTAAACGTTTTGAGAACAGCAGTTAAAAGAGATTCAAGTGTAGGGAACGGTATCAACATGACAATAATAGACAAAAACGGTGTTGGAAAGATAACCCTTGAAAAAATAGAGTAAGGAAATGAAAAACATTTCTATTACATTAATTTATTATTAAATTTACAATGGCAGATATTCTAAAAGACATTCAGAAAGAACTTCCTAGAGGTATCATCAGTACTGCAAACTTCGAAGGCGCAAATATTGTCCTTTACACAGAAGATAAATCTTTTTTTCTTGAAGGAGAGCCAGATATTAGAGAAGTTGTTAATAAAATAAAGAAGAGGGTAGAACTAAGAGCGGACAAGGATCTTTTACTTTCTGAAGAAAAAGCAGAAAATACAATAAAATCTCTAATTCCGAAAGAAGCAGATATAATTGCATTACATTTTGATGTTCAAAGAAGTGTTGTTTTCATAGATGTTAGAAAACCAGGTTTAGCAATAGGAAAAGGTGGAGAGATTTTAAAAGAAATTAGAAGACAGACTTTCTGGATACCTCAAATTCAAAGAAGTCCTGCTGTTGAAAGCAAGATTACAGATTCTATTCGTGCTGTTTTATATGCAAACAACAATTACAGAAAGAAATTCTTAAATGGTATTGGAAAAAGAATCTATGCTGATTGGTCTCCTGAAAAGAAAGACGGTTGGGTAAGAGTGACTTTCTTAGGAGCAGGAAGACAAGTCGGAAGAAGCTGTTTACTTCTACAAACACAAGATAGCAAGATATTATTGGACTGTGGAATTGATATGGGGATTCAAGAAGGAAAAGATAAATTCCCTTACTTAAACATTTCAGAGTTTGATATCAAAACATTAGACGCAGTAGTTATCTCACACTCACACTTAGACCACGTAGGTCTTTTACCATATCTTTACAAGATGGGATACAGAGGACCTTGTTATATGACTGCCCCAACAAGAGATATTGCTGCTTTGCTTTCTCTTGACTTTATCGGAGTTTCATATAAGAAAGCAGAAACTCCATTGTTTTCAATGGCAGATGTTAAAGAAATGGTAAGACACAGTGTTGTTATCGATTACAATACCGTAACAGACATAACAAGTGATGTTAGACTTACATTTTATCCAGCAGGACACGCTTTAGGTTCTGCGATGGTTCATTTGAACATAGGAAATGGTTTCCATAACCTTGTTTACACTGGAGACTTGAATTATAGTTCTACAAAAGTTCTTGATGCAGCTATTAGCTCCTTCCCAAGGATGGAGACTCTAATTACAGAAGGAACTTATGGAGGGAAAGATAATGTCTTACCAAAAAGAGCAGACTGTGAAAGAGAATTGAATGAAAGAATTAAGAAAACAATCGAAAATGGTGGAAAAGTTCTAATTCCTAGTTTGGGAGTTGGAAGAGGTCAAGAAGAAATGTTATTAATTGAAGAAGCAATAAGAAAAGGAGACTTGCCAGATGTTCCTGTTTATATTGATGGTATGGTTTGGGATATTACAGCAATCCATACAGCCTATCCTAATTATTTAAGTGGTTCTGTGAGAAGTAAGATATTCAAAGATGAAAATCCTTTTGCAGCACCTTGTTTTAAGAGAGTAGGTTCACCTCAAGAAAGAAAAGAAGTCGTTGAAGGTGGCCCTTGTATTATAATCGCAACTTCGGGTATGTTAGCTGGAGGAGCTTCAGTAGAATACTTTAGAGAATTAGCAGACAGTAAAAAGAATTTGATTGTATTTACTTGTTATCAGGCTGCAGGATCTTTAGGAAAACAAGTAAAAGAAGGTCTTAAAGACATAAAAATGGTTAATTCAGATGGAAAAGAAGAAAGAGTAAAAGTAAACATTGAAGTTTTTTCAGCAGATGGTCTATCAGGACACTCAGGAAGAGGACAGCTAATGTCTTTTGTAAATAATGTAATGCCAAGACCAAGAAAAGTGATTGTCATCCATGGAGAACAATCAAGATGTCTTGACTTAGCATCATCTCTTTATAGAACATTTAAAGTTGAAACAGCCGTTCCAAAGAACTTGGAAACTATTAGATTAAAGTAATTTTTTCTAGAATAAAAAACTAATTCCCCAGCCAATTAAACAACCTACAGTTATGAAAGGCATTGCAGGATAGAACTTCCCTTTCTTAGAATAAATAAACAGTCCTAATAAACCTAAAGTTGCTCCAGCAACAACAAATAAAGCAGGGACAAAACCAGTTCCCCATCTCATTACAACTCCTGCAAAAATTAATGGGAATGCAACATCTCCTCCTCCTAATAATGCAAGTGAAACTTTTATTTTACTTTTCTTAATTGCTTTCATAGCCTTACTTTTTGATTTTATTGTTTGGATTTTTTTAAGTTTAACACGGTCTGTTTGTCTGACATAAGGAAGGAAGAATCCAGTAAATACTTTCAAATTCTCTATCTGATATTTTGCAAGCTTTATCATAAATTTACTATGCCAAACAGCCCACATGTCATAAACAGAAATTAACAATAATAAAGCAACAATTGACCAAGGTCTTAAGATAGGAACAAATATTGCAGCCAATCCTGGATAAATTAACAATTCACTTACATTATGCACAATTAGATTTCTTTTAATTGTCTTAAAGAACGTCAAAGGAATCGCAATCGCTCCTGCTATCCAAGGAAATAATTTTACAATACTAATCTCAATACCTAATGGCTGATAAGATTTTAATAATAAACCATTCAAAGCTACAGCAACTGTAAGGAAAACAACTAATGTAAACCATATTTGGATTAAGAGATTTGCTCTTAATTTTGAAAGAAAGAAAAACAAAACAACGGCTATTACAAATGCAATTGTTATACTTCCAAAAGCATCTTTAGGAGCAATTTCAGGAGGCTCCAAATCGTAAGGTATCTCTCCCAAAGTTATATTTTTTTCTACACCATCTATAACATAAGTCTTAGTAATTTTTTCACTATAGGAGTCTATTACAACCAAACCAATTAGTTGAGTCACAACAAACATCAATATCAGAATACCAATCACCCTTGAATCATGTTTCATTCTCATTAAAAGAGAAATTCCTTTATAAAACTTTATAAACATCTTAACCGTCTTTAACCAATGACAAAAGAGGCTAAGGTAACTCCTTATGAAGTCACTGGAGAGATTGATTATAATAAATTAATCAAGCAATTCGGAACAGAACCTTTAAATGAGGCTATGTTAAAAAGAGTAAAGAAACATACAAAAGACTTACATCTAATGATTAGAAGAAAAGTGGTCTTCTCACATAGAGATTTGAAATGGCTTTTAGATGAGTTTGAAAAAGGAAACAAATTCTTTCTTTATACTGGCTGTGGACCATCAGGACAGGTTCATTTAGGTCACTTAATGGTTTGGAGATTTGTAAAATGGCTTCAAGATAAGTTTGGAGTTGAATTATGGTTCCAATTCACAGATGATGAAAAGTTCTTATTCAAAGATAAATCCTATGATGAAATCCAAAAATGGACTTATGATAATATGTTAGATGTTATTGCATTAGGATTTAATCCTAAGAAAACTCATTTCTTAGTTGACACAAAACATGCTGGCCTGTTATATCCAGAAGCAATCAAATTTGCAAAGAAAATCAATTTTTCAACAATAAAGGCTGCTTTTGGATTCACAAATGAAAATAACATAGGTTCAATCTTTTATACAAGCATGCAGGCAGTACCTGCAATCATACCAAGTGTGCTGAAAAAGAAGAACATCCCCTGCTTAATACCACTTGCAATAGATCAAGACCCCCATTTTAGAGTTGCAAGAGATGTCTATCCTAAATTGGGCTATTATAAGCCAGCAATCCTCCATTCTCAATTTTTACCTCCTTTAACAGGTAGTTCTGGTAAGATGGGGACCACTTCTGGAGCAGCAATTTTCTCAACAGACACTCCTAATGAAGTCAAAAAGAAGATCAATAAACATGCTTTCTCAGGTGGCCAGCCAACAATTGAAGAACACCGTAAAAAGGGTGGAAATCCAGATATTGACGTTTCTTTCCAATATCTAAGAATGTTCTTTGAGGAAGATGATAAAAAGCTGGCTAAATTATACAAGGATTACAAATCTGGAAAGCTTTTAACAGGAGAGCTTAAGAAAATACTCATAGATAAGGTAAATTCCTTCCTTAAAACCCATCAAAAAGCCAGGGAAAAAGCAAAAAGCCAAATTCCTAAATTTCTTTATAAACTCTAATATGTTACCTCTTTAGAATAATGACACTGTAGAAACATTTATATAGGTCATTGCTCCTATAAAGTAACGATAAAATGATAGTTAAACCGGAGTTAATCAAACAAATAAGACATAGTTTTAAGTTAAATATTTATGAAACTAAAGTCTGGTTAGCATTACTTCAAAAAGGAGTTGCTAGTGCTGGTGAAATCGCAGAAATCAGCAGCGTTCCTAGATCTAGAACTTATGATGTTCTTGAAAGCCTTGAAAAACAAGGATTCGCTATAATGAAACTAGGCAAGCCAGTGAAATACTTAGCAGTAAATCCTTCTGTAGTTCTTGAAAAGTTCAAGAATAATGTTATGAAGGAAGCTGGAGAGAGGACTGATGAACTTAGTAAAATCAAAGATACTGATGATTTTGCTCAATTATTGAATTTACACAATACTGGTATGGACCCAATACAACCATCTGAAATCAGTGGTATGTTAAAAGGAAGATCTAATTCTTACACACATCTTAAAACTTTAATTCAAGGCGCTAAAAAAGAAATAATGCTTATGACAACTCCTTCTGCTTTATCAAGAAAGAAATTCTTAAAGCAGACTTTAGACAGACTAGCTAAAAAGGGAATAAAGACAAAGATCGCTGTTAACTGTAACACTGATGAACTAAAAGCTTTCCAAAAGGAATTCAAATCAGCAGAAGTTAAGACAGTTCCTGTTTCAAGCAGATTCTGTATAGTTGATGGCAATGAAATGCTTTTCATGTTAAATCCAAGCTCAGCTGATGAAGATCTAGACAATGGAGTTTGGATCAAGAGTGATTTCTTTGTGAATTCATTAACTGATTTCTTTAAACTTGCTTGGAAAAACAAGTAAAGGTTAAAATGACTTATCCAGTATATGGTGAATATAAAGGGAAGAAAGTCGGAGTTATTACAACTACAAGAGTCCACAACAGAATAATGAGTTCTAGGGCAACAGCTGTAAATATGCCCTTGGAGGGTTTACTAAAAGAAGATGCTGGTAATTCTATTATTTTAGAAGGGGTTAAATCCGATCCCCAATATCTTCCTCATATCGAAGCTCCTTCAGCGAAAATACATAAAAAACACATAATTACTGTTTATGAAATTCCTGTTGAGGGAAGGGGATAAAAAAATGACTTCAATATATCCTTTGGATATCAAAAAAAGCATAACAGAATTAATTGAAAATAGAGAAGTTTATTACCATCTTGAAAAATCAAGGGAACAATATACTCTCAAAAAAGAAGTGAAAAAAATCACTAGGAGATAAAAATGACTATAAGTATAGGATTAATCCCAAATAAAGACCTCGTAATGTTGATGCAGGATTCTGAAGGAACTCTTTTAAATTTGATGTTAACTCAAGACATCATGAATAAAATTAAACAGGTTAATGATCAAGCTATAGCTGGAGTTATAGGAAACCCTTATAGTGCGGATGAAGTCTTAGAAAAACTAGCTAAGAAAAATTATGATTCTGCTATTAATTTAAGAGAAGGATTAGAAAATGCTTTCCATGAAGTAAGAGAAAAGAAGTTTAGGGATGGAGTACTAAGAAAGTATGGATTTTCACATATTAGAGAAATCACTTCTCCAGCAACTCCAATAGATGAAGGAGTAAAAAGAATCATACTTGAGAAAAATGATAAAGACGGTTTGGGAGCAAGATTAATGTTATGTTCCAATTATAAGAAGCCTGAAATCTATACTGTTGGCTACCCTGGAGAAGGCCATTTAGTGACTGGAGTTAAGGTGGGAGATTTTTCTGGTAGTGGAACAATTAAGAGTGTAGACATAGTTGGATCAGCATTAGAAGAATACAAATGGGAAACAAGCTTAAACAAAAAACAAGCAGTCCATGTATTATTAAAAGCTGCGATAGGATCCAAGAAACATGAAGGGGTCGGGGGAATTTTCGATCTAAAATACTTAGAAAAAGTAGATGATAAGAGCAAGATAATCACATTAGAGCCTAGAAAGCTAAATATGGCTTTATACGCCCTAGAACACAAGGCTTCTGATGAAACAGTCTCAGATTGTATAGACAAAGTTTTGGATGATAAAGTCAAGTATGGGGAAGTGGCTTCTTACTTAAAAGAAAAGAAAAGTTTTGGTTCAGAATTTGATGAATATTTTGGACTTGATAAATAGGCCTCAAAACCTTTATAAGTTCTTTAGTATAAGTTAATTAATGGAAGAGGTCGATAAATTAATCTCAATCTTAAGTCCTATTGAACGTGAGGTTCTACCCCATCTTTCAATAGGTGAAGAGAGTAAAATTGCTTCTGAATCTGGAATGGACGTAGCTAAAGTAAAGCGTGCCCTAGCTTATTTAGATAACAAAGGCGTAATCAAAATGCGCTTTGAAGAAAAGAGGATGATTGTTTTAGGAGATAATGGTCATTTATACATAAAAAACGAGCTTCCAGAAAGAAGATTACTTATTGCTCTTTCAAGAAAGAAACAACTTTCTATGCAAGATGCAAAAAAAGAAGCAAAATTAAGTGATAATGAAGTTTCAGTTGCCTTAGGAACTCTAAAAAAGAAAGCTTTGATGGAATTCAAACAAGGTAAGATGACTTTGAATGCTTCAAACAAAGAAATCCTTAAACCATTCTTGGAAGAAATATTTTTGAAAAGCTTACCAAAACCTTTTTCAGATCTTAAACCAGAAGAAAAGTTAGCTTTGGAAAATTTAAAGAAAAGAAGAGATATTGTAAAAGTAGAAGAAGTAAAACATTCTGCTTATGAAATAACTTCTTTAGGAAAAAAACTTCTTAAGAACTTAAACAAAGTAAAAGCTTACTCTAAAAACACAATAGAAGTTCTTAATTCAGATATGTTAAAAACAGGATCATGGAAGGGAAAGGAATTCAGGCATTATGATATTAAGACTGGTGCTCCCAAACTTCATGGTGGAAAAAGACACTTCATGAATCAATCTATTCAGTATGCAAGAAAGATTTGGATGGATATGGGCTTCCAGGAAATGGAAGGAGATATTATCAACACAGCATTTTGGGATTTTGATTCATTATTCGTTCCACAAGACCATCCAGCGAGGGAAATGCAAGATACTTTTTTCTTAAAAGAAAAAGGTAAACTTCCGGATAAGAAATTAGTACAAGCGGTTAAAGCAGTTCATGAGACTGGTGGAAAGACTGGAAGCAAGGGTTGGCAATATGAATGGGATGAAGAAAAAGCAAAACGTTTAGTCTTAAGAACACATACCACTGTTCTTTCTGCAAAAACCCTTACAAATCTAAAGAAAAGCGAATGGCCTGCAAAATTCTTCACAGTTGGAAGAAATTATAGGAATGAAACAATTGACTGGAAGCATTCTTTTGAGTTTAATCAAACAGAAGGAATAGTTGTTGATCCAAATGCAACTTTTAGAGATTTATTAGGATATCTAAAACAATTCTTTACAAAAATGGGTTATCCTCAAGCAAGATTTAGACCCTCATACTTCCCTTATACAGAACCCAGTATTGAAATTGATGTTTTCCATCCAATAAGAAAAGAATGGGTTGAACTTGGGGGAGCAGGAATCTTTAGACCAGAGGTTAGTGAAGCATTACTTGGAGAAAAAGTTCCAATCTTAGCATGGGGCCCTGGATTTGATAGAATAATGTTAGAATACTATAAGATTAAAGATTTAAGAGAAATTTATAGCAATAATATTAATCAATTAAGAAATATGAAATTTTGGATAAAATAAAATGGCAATCGTAAACTTAAACAAAAAATTACTTGAAAAGAAAACAGGAAAAATAACAGACAAGCTCAGAAACAGAATCAGCATGATGGGTTGTCCTATTGAAGCAGAAACTCCTGAAGAAATACAAGTAGATATAACTCCAAATAGACCAGATTTCCTTTCTCAACAAGGTATCGAAAGGTCTTTACTAACATTTATTGGAAAAAAGAAAGGATTAAGGAAATATACTTCAAAAAAATCAGGCTATCAATTGATTGTTGAAAAATCTCTTCCAAAAGAATGGCCTTATGCATTTGCTTGTATAGTTAAGGGATTGAAGTTTGATGATGAAAAGATAAAAGAAGTCATTCAAATACAAGAAAAATTAGGCTCGACTCTGTTAAGGAACAGAAAAAAAGGGGGAATCGGATTATATCCTCTTGAAAAGATAAAATTCCCTGTAAAGTTTATTGGAATGCACCCAGATAAGATTAAATTTAGGCCTTTAGAATTTCCTAAGGAAATAACTGGAAGACAAATCTTACAAAAACACCCTACAGGAAGAGATTATGCTTCTATTTGTGAAAAATGGAGTAAATTACCAGTATTTGTAGATAAGTCTGGAAAATTAATGTCTATGCCTCCAATAATCAATAGCCACGATATGGGAAAGATAAACGAGTCAACAACAGAAGTATTTGTTGAAGTTACTGGAACTGATTTTAATATCCTGCAAAAAGCTTTAACAATAATGGTTACAACTTTAGCAGATTTAGGAGGAGATATTTACTCTATTGATTGTGTACAACAAAATAAGAAAAAGATTACTATTCCTAACTTAATTCCTGAAAAGATGAAGATAAGCACAAAGAATGTTAACAAGTTATTAGGTTTAGAACTAAAAGACAAAGATGTAAAAAAATTCTTAGAAATGATGGGTCATGATTATAGTAATGGAACAGTTTCAATTCCATCATATAGGGTAGATGTCTTACATGAAGTAGATTTAATTGAAGATATTGCAATAGCTTATGGATATGAAAATTTTAATGAAACAATTCCAAACGTTTCAACTATTGCTAATGAATCAAAGATTGAAGTTCTTAAGAACAAGATAGCAGAAGTCTTGATTGGATTAGATCTTCTTGAAACTTATTCACATTCAATAACAACTTATGAAGATGAGTGTAAGAAAATGCACACAAAGAAAGAATTAATACATTTGAGTGAAGCAAAAACTAATTACAAAGACATGCGTGCGACAATGCTTCCTAGCTTAATGAAAATATTAAGCAATAATAGGGATGTTGACTACCCTCACAGAATATTTGAGATAGGAAAAGTGTTTGAAAAGCGTAAAAATGAAATAACTGAAAAAACAAACCTTGCTTTAACATTAACAAATTCAAACTTTACAGAAGTAAGACAAGTTTTGGAATACTTAGCACAAATGCTTGACTTAAAGGTAGAATTTAAAGAAACAACTCATGACAGTTTAATCGAGGGAAGAACTGCAAAAGTCTTTATCAATAAGCAAGAAGTTGGAATAATCGGAGAAGTTCATCCTAAAGTTATCTCAGACTTCAGACTTTTAGTTCCCGTGGCTGCTTTTGAGCTTGAACTTGATAAAGTTCTCAAACTCATTTAATTCTTAAAATGAAATTCGACAAATTAGAAGAGCTGAATATTCCAAGTAAGAATAAGTTATTTATTGGATACAAAGGCAAGTCTAAATTCTTCATTAAAGAATATACCTTTCGTAAAGGTTTAGAAAAAGAAGATTTAGGAAAAATGAGGCGTGAAGTTCTATGTTATAGGAATGTTAAATCACTAAATCTTCCAAAATTAATAAAAACAAATTTCAAACAAAGACAGGTTATTTACGAATTTATTGAAAATTTCAAACCGATGGGCAAGATTTCAAAGAAAATGATTGATAAAATCATTAATCTTTACATAACTCAAATAATTACTGCAAACCCTGGTTCCTTACCAAAGATAAATTATGACTATTATGGTGGAAGTCTCTACAAAAGAGCCAAAAATGTTCATAGAAATGGCCTTTTACCAAGTTTTACAAAGATCTATGAAAAATTCAAACAAAACAAGGATTTAATCAATAAATCAACAAAATATTTTTCTCATGGAGACCTTACAACTTATAATCTCTTATATATGGATAAAAAATTAGTGCCTAATGACTTTGAGCACTCAGCTATAGACAATGGAATGTATGATTTGTCCTGTCTTTTTGTTGAGTTATATGGGAGAAAAAGGTTAAGAACCCATCTTTACAAAAAAATAAAGAATCTAAAGTTTTTTAATAAAAAATTATTTGATTTGATGGTTTATAGAAGGTGTATTGAAGTAATGTTTTGGCTTCAGCACAAACCGAAACTTCAACATTTTAAAAATACAAAAGAATTAATCAAAAGTTGGGATATTTAACCTAAATATCCACGATCAGAAAGATTTTCTTTCTTCCAAGACATACTTAATCTTTTAGTCACTTCTTTAATAACAAGTTTCTGTTTTTTCCAAGCAGTGTTAATATTCCTAACAAATTCAGCTTCCACATTTTCATCATAGGAAACATCTAAAGCTAATGAACTTAGCTCTACTGAACTTAATTCTTTATACAAAACTTCAACATTTTTTCTTGTTTCTGTGTTTATGTTCTTTAACATAGCAAGGATGAACATTGGAGTAGGAGTTTCAGAAGGATTTAACAACAATTCCAAGAAACGCACAACATTAGCAATCTTTTCAATCATAGCTCTTCTGACACCTTTTAGGAGATAATCTGTTTCTCTATCTTGAAGTTTCTCAATCTCAAAATCTTCATTTAATTCAGAAAAACTAGGTAGTTTGTATTTCTTTTGTAGAATAGCATAATTTTTCTTAAGTTTTAATAGTTCTGACATACTTTTAGACAGCCAGGCCCGTTTTAAAGCTTTTCTATTTACTTAAAACCGAGTTTAGAAGGTTTATCCGAGTCTCTGGATGATCCTAGCCTGGGATGTTTAGCAAGTTCAATTGCTATAGGCAAAACATATCTTTGGTTATAACCCTCTTTAATTAAATGATCCACTCTTGACGCAGCATCTCCATTCTTTTTAGGCTTATAATTTTCCAATTCTCTAAAATCCTCATAAAATCCTGAAGATTTCCTTATTAATGGCAATATTACTGGCAAGCTGGCCATGGTCAATAATTCTTCACGATCGCACATCTCTCCAGTTTTACCGTAATGTTCAAGCCTTTCAGCATCTTCTATTATAGAATCAGGAGATTCAATAGCCTCCATCCTTTTTTCATTTTTTCTTAATTTTCTTAATCCTTTAGCGACCCTTCTTGAATGATATTTTCCGATATCTCCTGCAGCTAAGAAAGTCATTACAAGTCCAGGATTATTGGAATATTTTCCAGTATAGAAACTTCCCATAACCACTGGATCTGTTAATGCTTTTGGGCTAAAATAGCTATTAAGGAATTCATTAATATTACTATCACGACCAATAATGTCATAAAGAGCACACGTTAAGAAAGGATATCCGCATTCAATCCTCTTTTCATCATCCTTGTCAAAAGTGAATTTGCTAAACTTCCCACCACCTATATTGAAGTTTTTAGTAACAGTCCTTTTTTTCCACCTTTTTTCAGTATTTTCCTCTTTTTTATCAAAAGCATATTCTGCAGATAAGTCTCCTGCTTTTATCAGTGCTTTTTTAAGAGTGCCGTTTTTATTGAATCTATAAATCTCTCTCAAAGTCTCTTTAAATCTATCCACAGGATCATCTACTACTTCAGATCTTTTGATGATTTCTTCAATCATTCTAGGCTTTCTTTGGGTTTTAATTGCCATATTACAAGGGTTAATCATATCAAAAAAGCATTTATAAAGATTTCCTTTTACAATTGGTCGGTAATAAAAGAGTTTTCAACACATTTATAAATCTGCTAAACATCAAAGAAATATGGTGCTTGGATTATGGATTCTTATTGGTGTATTAGCAGCACTTGCACTAATAGCTGTAGGCTATTATAATAGATTCACCATTTTAGGCAATAGAATTGATAATTCTCTTGCTCAAATAGACGTTCAACTAAGAAAACGTGCAGATCTTGTTCCAAATCTAGTAAAAACAGTAAAAGGATATGCAAAACATGAAAGCAAAATCATGAAAAATGTTACAGAAGCAAGAAAAGCATTACTTGGAGCAACAGATATTGTTTCCAAAATGAAAGCAGGAAACAAACTTGAATCTGCATTAAAAAGTATATTTGCAATAGCAGAGAATTATCCACAATTAAAGGCAAATACTAACTTCTTACAATTACAACAAGAATTAGCAGCAATTGAAGATAAAGTTGCATATGCAAGGCAATATTACAACGATTCAATATTAAGCTATAATAACAGTGTAAAGTTACTTCCTGGAGCTTTCTTCGCTAGGATTTATGGAAAGTCTGAAAAAGAATACTTGAAAATCCCAGCAGCTATGAGGGCTGTTCCTAAAATAGACTTTTAATTCTAATTAAAATGGAAAAAGTA
>JBHPFA010000009.1:0-28696 GCA_042572295.1 Nanobdellota archaeon | reverse complement strand
TAACTTTCTTCACGTTTAGGAGCGATTGCATCTATTTCATCAATAAAAATTACAGTAGGAGAATTCTTTTCAGCTTCAATAAAAATATCTCTTAATTTTTTCTCACTCTCTCCATAAAACTTACTCATAATTTCAGGACCATTAATCAAAACAAAGTTTGCTTCACTCTCAGTTGCAACTGCTTTTGCCAACAAAGTTTTTCCTGAACCAGGAGGACCAAACATTAAAACTCCTTTTGGAGGATCTATACCTAATCTTACAAAAATCTCAGGATGTTTCAGAGGCAACTCAATCATTTCTCTAATTCTTTTAATCTCTTCATTCAATCCACCGATATCTTCATATGTAACATTAGGAACAGAAGTGTCTTCTGAAACTTCTACAGCAGTTGGACTCAAAGCTATTTCAGTAGTATCTGAAATAAAAGAAGTTCCTTTAGGATTTGTACCCACAATTACAAATCTTGTAGTATTAAATTGTCCAAAAGAAGCACCCATTGCTTCTCCAAATAAATCAAATAAATCATCAAAAGAATCTGCCATCAAATCTCTTCTTCTTTTAGCTCCACCCAAAACAACAACATCTCCTTGTGTTACTGGTCTTCCAATCAAACCTCTTCTAAAGATTTCAGGATCAGCTTGTACACGAACACCTTTTTGTGCAGGAGCAATAGTTACTTTCTTTGCTTCTATTCTTTCCATTGGAGCAACAGAAACTAATTCTCCAATTCCAGCTTTAGCATTCTTTCTAATAATTCCATCAATTCTAATTATAGGTTCTCCAACATCTGCTGGATAAGCCCTATCAACAACAGCACATGTATCTCTTCCACCTTTAATAGAAATAAAATCACCAGGCTTCAAACTCAGTTTTCTCATAGCAGCAGTATTAATTCTAGCAATTCCTTTATACGCATCTTCTTGCAATGACTCCATTACTTTAAGTTTAATCGCTTCCATCTTCTTCTCCTTTGCTTATTTTAACAACCTTAATTTTTCTGCTCATAAAACCCTTTCCGCCTTTGATTGGCTTGGTTTCTGATTTTTCTCTAACAACCTTATGAACACCCTTATCTTTACTTTCATGCACTCTATCATAATCTTCACCTTCACTAAACTCATCTCCAAAGCTTAATGACAATCTATTCATCTTGTCCATAGCAAGTGTAACCATTCTTTCCATTCTTTCATGCATCTTATCTATTTCACTTTTCTCTTCTTCTTGTTCACGAAAGAAATCCAAGATCTCTCTTGGAATTGATACAGCATAAGAATTTCCCACCTGTCTTAGCTTCACTTTAAAACTCTGATTCTTCAGTTTATTAAATTTATTGTACTCCTCCATATCTGACGGATGATACGTCCTAGAACCGCAATTGGGACATTCTAAGGCCCTTATTCTAAACCCTGACCTCTCTACGTCTATCTTTTTCATTTTCTTGTTACATTTCTTACATAGAATCTCGTGTTCAAATATATCCATAGTGTATATCCCTTGTGTATACACACACTGTGTATACGAACTATTTAAAGCTTTCTATAGTAAAACATAACCTTTTTAATTAAGATATTACTAATCTAAGAATGGGAAGAAAAAAGAGTGTGTTGAAACAGACATGGAACTTTCTTTGGAATTCTGATTCTCCATGGAGTTGGGTTATAGACTTAGTACTTGCATTCATAATAGTAAAATTCATTATCTTCCCAGTCTTAGGCTTTACACTTGCTACAGCCTTACCACTAGTAGTTATTGAAAGTGGGAGCATGGAACATCACGCTTCTGATTTTGATGATTGGTGGGACAAAAGCGGTCAATGGTATGTGAATAAAGAATATGGCCAAGATGCTTTCAAAGAATGGGACTTCTCAAATGGATTAGATCAAGGAGATGTAATAGTAACTAAAGGAAAAGACCAATATGAAGTGGGAGATGTAATTATCTTCAATAGTCTTGCTCAGGGTACTCCAATAATACATAGAATAATTGCCTACGATGGAGAAATTATCCAAACTAAAGGAGATAATAACGCTAAACAATTAACCTATGAAAAAGACATAAAAGCAGATCAAATAATAAGCAGCGCATATATTAGAATACCAAAAATAGGTTGGTTAAAGTTATGGGTTGTTGACACACTTAGAGCTTTAGCAAAATAAGTAGAGACTATATTTAGCTAAGGTTTTTAAAGTTGAAGACATATATTCAATAAAATGCAATTTTGTCCAAAATGTGGAATCGTGCTGGTAAAAAAGAGAACCCGATATATCTGTCCAAAATGTAAAAGAGCAGGTAAGGGTAAAGTAAAGATAAAAACCAGCGAGAAAATGGCTGAAAAGACTAAAGTGGGTCTTCTTAAAGAAAAAGAATCTTCAGTCTGGCCCGTAACAACAGCAACTTGTACTAATCCTAAATGTAAAAGCACTAAAGCTTATTTCTGGACTGCACAAAAGTCCACTACAGAAGAGGAAGAAGTCACTTTCTTTAAGTGTGTAAAATGTAAAAAGATCTGGCGTGAATTTGATTAATGATTCTTATAAAAATTATTTCTATAGACAACAATACTTAAAAGACTCCTAAATCAATTAATTTCATGACAGATTATAAAGAAGTGACTAAAAATCTATTCAATAGATATGCTAAAGAATTTGAAGGACGTTACACAAAAGAATACTCAGAATACATAAGAAAAGAAGCCGATTTCTTTATGGATTTATTGAAAGGAAAAAAGATTTTAGATCTTGGATGTGGTCCTGGAAGAGATTCTGTTTACTTTAAAAAGAATGGATTCGAACCGACAGCTTTAGACTTCTCTTCAGAGATGGTTAAGTTGGCAAGAAACAAAGGTTTAGATGCAATGATTGGAGATATTGAAGATCTCCCATTTTCTGTGGAATCTTTTGATGGAATTTGGGCACACACTTCTTTGTTACACATCCCCAAAGTAAAGATTGAAGAAATTCTTTCAAATATCTATGAAACTTTGAAGGAACAAGGAGTTTTTTTACTTGGATTAAAAAAAGGAAACGTTGAAGGGATAGAGCTTAATCCCAAATATCAAGATGAAGGCAGATACATGGCTTATTATTCAAAAGATGAAGCCAAACAATTGATATCAAAACATTTTGACATAAAAAGATATTCTGAAATAACTCTGGAAGAAAACAATTATTTCAATTACATAGGCGTCAAGAAGTAAAGTAAACAATTAAAAACCCAAATCAACCATAACAATCATGAAATTTTGTCCAAAATGTGGGATAATGCTCACAATGAAAAATGGAAAACTAGTTTGTAGTAAGTGCGGTCATGAAGAAGGGCCAGTAGTGATACAAGTTAAAGAAAAAGTAGACAAGGGTCCAGAAGTTGGAGAAGGAGTTGTCGGAACCGGTGAAGAGACACTTCCTCTAACTGATGAAAAATGTCCTAAGTGTGGAAACATGAGATCTTATTCATGGTCTTTGCAAACTCGTGCAGGTGATGAAGGTCCTACATCTTTTTTCAAGTGTACAAAATGCAAGCACACTTGGCGTGAATATCGTTAAAGTATAGGTAAATTCTTGAATAAATAACTACTAGCTTACTTAGTAAGATTTAAATCTAATCAATATTTATTAATCTAAATGAAGAGCAAAATTATTTGGGTTTATGGTGGAAGTGCTGCCGGAAAAGAAACCTTTATTAGAAATATGGAGAAAAATCCTCCAAAATATATAACCAATCTTCTTAGATGGAAAGATAAAAAAATAATTGTTAGTTGGAAAAGTATTAATTACATAGCTAACGAAAGAAAAGATCCAAAGGGATCTAAGAGAGAAGAAATACTTGATGAAGTTTTAAAGTTAAGTAAAAAAGAAAACTCTGTAATCTTGATTAAAGGGCAAGATTTAGATTTGGAAAGACAGAGATTAGGAAGGTTAAAAGAAATGTTGCCTTCTCATAAACAGGAGATTATCTATCTCCATACAGATTCTGAAACAATGTATAATAGATGTAAAAGAAAGCCTTGGTGGAATAAGGAATGGGATAAGAAAGGATTTGTAAAGTGGGTGAAATATCAGGTGAGGATGTTATTAAAATTAAAAGAATTTAAAATAATTGCATTAGATAGTGGAGATAAAGGTGGCTATAAAAGAAGAACCTTCCCTCCCAAATTTTAAGTTATGACCCCTACTCCTAACATATTTGGCGTGAATATAGATAATTTTTCTCAACGTAAAAACTTTTAAAGTAATAAATCCTTCCCAGACTACCTATGGGCCCGTAGCTCAGTTTGGCTAGAGCACTAGACTCTTAATCTAGGTGTCGAGGGTTCGAATCCCTTCGGGCTCATATCTTTTTTAAAAAAGAAATATATACCAAATATACCAAGGTTTTATATAAATCAAACGTAACATTATAGCGTAGGTTGACCCACCAAAATGAGACCTAGCAAAGATGCCATTCTGAATGAGTTAGACACTCTGAAAAAATACAAAAACCTTGTCGTTGTAGAAGGAGAACACGATAGAGACGCACTAGAGAGACTTGGACTAGAGAGAATTTTCATTCTAAATAAAACAGGAGTAAGCATTTTCAACAGAATTGAAGAATTAATCGGACAGCTAAAATATAAAGAAAGTTGTGTAATTCTAACTGACTTAGATAAAAAAGGAAAAACATATTACAAATTAATCAAAAAGGAATTAGAAAACAGAGGAATGCGAACAAATAGGCGTTTAAGAGAAATCCTAACCAAAACAAGAGTCTCACACATAGAAGGCCTTGCCACTTTCCTATCAGATAGAGAAATTGATTAATAAAACAATTTATAAACATATTTTACTCAATTAAATAATGAAAAAGAGAGATAATAGACCAAAAGCTTTCTTAATAACTTTCATTCTTGTAACAATATCAATCATTGCAGGAATTTTAATTCAATATAATGCTGAAGATGTTCTTAACACAAGCTGCAGTTACATGGATCCAATAATTATAGACATTTTCGCGTTCTTGGGAGCAATATTTCTTGTAGTTGAAGGTTTAGCAAGAATTCATCTAAATAAATATGATAAATTGAACATACACTTACTTAGGGCAATAAGAGTTTCTTTCGGAACAGTAGTTTTTGCACTACACACATTACAATTTGCATATAAATAAATCAGATAAATTTACTTCTTTTAGGAGCGAAATAAATAGTGAATACTCCAACAAAGATAGAAAAGATATTATAGATTAGATCAAGAATAGTATCTATTGTTCTTCCCAAAAACACATCATATTCTTGAGTTGATTGGAAATTTCTAATAAACACCCCTCTTAGTTTCCAACCAAAAAGAAGATCAACAACATATTCTCCAACTTCAAACAACACAGTCAAAGCAAAAGTAGCTATAACTGAAATGATAATCCTTTCCCTAAAACTTTTAGTGTACTTAGACACTAAATAGTGTACTAAGAAAAACAGGAAAAAAGGAAATATTAGATGAAGTGCTTTATCATACCAAGCATACACAAAATAAAGAGGAGTCATGATAATTCCCCCTATAGCCATTATTAGAACATAAGCATAATGTCTCCTACGATAATTAATATCCCATTTCCAATCAACAAAAAGGAACAATAAAAGAGTTACAACGGTAGTAAAGTACCTAACCAAATAATCTGTCTCCCCCCATAAAATAAGTGCAAGCAAAATCAACAGAGAGGAGATTATAACAAACAAGAATTTAGTCCTATAATCAAATGCTAGTCTCCCCATTTTCACCTATAATCTTTAACAATATTCCTTCATTTAAATACTTTAATGTCTTCAAAAAGAAATTACATAATCCTCTCTAAAACTCACCCCCATACAAAACCAACTAGCTCTTAGCTAAAATTACGCCAATAAATCTCTGACTTTCTCAATATGGTTCGCGATTTCAAGACCTTTCTTTGTAAGTTTGATTATCTTTATTCTTCCCTTTTTCTCAAACACTACTAGACCCATCTTTTCCAAACCTTGCAAGATTTTTACAGCATGGCTGTAAGTACAGTCAACTTCTTTAGCTAACACACTACCATATCTTGCTCTGCCAGATTTCTTCAATGCTATCAGCATAAATGCTGGTTTCTTTCTAAAAAACACATCAAATACGTTCTTAATCATCTTTTCCATTAAACTTTTCCCTTAAACATAATTTTGAGGCAATATACTTCTTAAAAGTCTATTTCTTAACCTATATGTTCTAATTTATATTTCGTTTATAAATCTTTCGTCAGAAAAATCACGACGAGTTAGTACTCAATTTATTCTTCAACTAAGGGCACAAAAGCATAACCCTCCTCGACATGTTCGACTTGAAGCTTGCCTTTTTTGCTTTCCCATAATTCAAGATTCCCAATACTTGTTGGGAATAAAATTAGACCATTGTCTTTCAGATTAGCTATTTTCTTCAAATTCTTTATCAAATCTTCAGAACCTGCAGCAGCCACAACTACCCTATCATACCCAGTCTTCCAAATTGTATGTTTTGGATTAAGCCCATTTCCAAACAAGAATTCATAATTCATTTTTGACTTCACTTTATCTGGAAGATTATTCACATTCTTTCTAGCAAATTCAGACAAAGGAGCAAGCCTCTCAATACTCACTAACTTTCCAGGAAAAATCAAATAAGAGATTAAAGCAGCAGCCCATCCGCTTCCGCTTCCAACTTCTAAGACATCTTGTCCTTTCTTCAATTCAGCTAACAATAACATCTTTGCCACAGTACTCGGTTGAGAGATTGTTTGTTTATATCCAATAGAAATCGGTTGATCGACATAAGCTTCATCTTCATCCCCTTCCAAAATAAAGAACTTACGATCAATAACAGACATTGCTTGAATTATTCCTTTAAGCAGATCTTTTTGTATCTTACTTGCAGCAAAACTCTTATTATTTAGATAAACACTATACAAAAGTTTCTTCTTTTCATAATCCTTCTCTTTCTCAATTAAAGCAACAATCTCCATCCCACTAAGAAGAAGTTCGTATTAATAAATTCTATTATCGATAAGGTTTAAATATAACTCCAAACTTAACAGGCCATGCTTGATCCGAAATTTATTCGTGACAATTCAAAGATTGTCAGAGATAGCACAAAGAAGAGGGGAATGGATCCTAACTTAGTAAAGGTATTTCTAGAAACCGATGAAGAATGGAGAAAAATTAAGGGTGAAAACGACAACTTAAGATCTCAAAGGAACAAAATAAGCCAAGAAATAAAACAAGCAAAGAAAGAAGGAAAGAAAATAGATCCAATTCTAAAGAAAGCTAAAGAACTTCCAAAGAAAATTGAATTAAATGAAGCTAAAAGAAAAGACTTAGAAGAAAGAAGACAAGAACTTCTTGAAACCATCCCAAATATTCTTGATAAGAGAGTTCCAGTAGGCGATCCAACTAAGAATAAAACCTTAAAAGTATACAAAAAACCTACAAAACCAAAATTCCCTCCAAAAGGTCATGAAGAATTATTAGTAAATCTTGATCAATTAGACATCTCAAGAGCTGCAAAGGTTTCTGGAGCAAGATTCTATTACTTAAAGAAAGATTTGGCAAGATTAAACCATGCTCTAATAAACTTTGCATTGGAATTATTACATAAAAAAGGATTTACAGTAATGCAGACACCTTACATGATCAAAAAAGAGGCATTAAAAGGTGCAATGAACCTTGCATCATTCAAAGATGATGTATACAAAATTGAAGATGAAGATTTATACTTAATAGGAACAGCAGAACATGCAATAAATGCTTATTACATGGATGAAGTAATAGATGTGAGCAAACCGATAAGGTTTGCAGGATTCTCTTCTTGTTTTAGAAAAGAATCTGGAACCCATGGAAAAGATACAAAAGGAATTTTTAGAGTCCATCAATTTGAGAAAGTAGAACAATTCATTTTCTGTAATCCAAAAGATTCTTGGAAAGAATTTGAGTTACTCAAAAACAACGCAATAGAGATTTTCAAGAAACTTGGAATACCTTTCAGAACAGTCATCCTTTCATCTGAGGATATGAACAAAATACCTACAATAACCATAGACTTAGAGGGATGGTTCCCAACACAAAAAGCATTCAGAGAGCTAGGTTCATGTTCAAACTGCTTAGATTATCAAGCAAGAAGGTCTAGAATCAAATACTTAGAAAAAAATGAGAGAAAATTGGTCCACACTCTGAATAATACAGCAATTGCTACAGAGAGAATGCTTGCCTGTATAGTTGAAAACTACCAGAAAAAGGACGGAAGTATTGAGATTCCTAAAGCTCTTCAGAAGTATATGGGCATAAAAGCGATAAAACCTACAAAAAAGTAACACTTTTAAACCACTTCTTCTACTCTAAACCATGGAACCGACAATCGATAACGTGCCAAAACATTTAGGTATTATCTTAGATGGAAATAGACGTTTTGCTAAAAGATTAGTTATGAAACCTTGGAAAGGCCATGAATGGGGTGTTAAAAAGGTTAAGGCATTATTTGATTGGTGTAAGGAATATGACTTAAAAGAATTAACACTTTATGCATTTTCAATAGAAAACTTCGATAGACCAAAAGAAGAATTTGATTTTTTGATGAAATTATTCGAAAAAGAATTCACTGATCTAAAAGAAGACCCCAAAATAGTAGAAGAAGGACTAAAAATCAATTTCATAGGAAGAATAGAATTATTCCCTGAAAAAGTCACAAATGCTATGAAAGCCTTAATGGAAAAAACAAAGAATAACAATAAAGTCATAGTCAACTTTGCTATGGCTTATGGTGGAAGAGCAGAAATAATAGATGCTACAAAGAAAATCTCTCAGCAAGTTAAAGATGGAAAATTAGACATAGACAATCTAAATGAAGAAGTTTTCTCAAAGAACCTATACATCGAATCAAATCCAGATTTAATCATAAGGACTTCTGAATCAAGACTTTCAGGATTCTTATTATGGCAAGGAAGTTATGCAGAAATCATTTTCCTTCCAAACAAACTATGGCCAGAGTTCGATAAAGAAGATTTCGTCTCTTGTTTACAAGAATACTCAAACAGAAAAAGAAGATTTGGGAAATAATCACTTCTTGACTAAATAAACATACAAATCTTCAAAGAAAATATGTTTTCTATTCAATAACTTGACCTTGTACATTCTTTCTCTTATTATCTTATCTACCTTATCTTTATTTGTGTGAGAAGAAAATAATAACAAGATGAATCCATCTTGTTTTAAGTGTTCATCGGCTTTATCAAAAAACTTTTCTATTAACTCAGACCCTTTTTTCCCACCATATAGAGCAAGGTCATCTATTCCCTTATCTTTTGGAAGATAAGGTGGATTAAAGACAATAACATCAAACTTTCCCTTAACAGTAGAAAACAAGTCTGAAACTTGGAAAGTTATCTTAGGATTATTAATCTCAGCATGGCAATAAGCAATGGCTTCTCCATCAATATCGACAGCAAGAACTTCTTTAACCCTATCAGACTTTGCAGCAGACAACGCCTGTATTCCAGAACCGGTTCCCAAATCTAAAACCTTCCCCTTAGCATACTTATTGACTTCTTCTGCTAACATCTCTGAGTCTTCTCTTGGTAAGTACATGAAAATTAAAAAAGAAATATCACTTAAAAGGTTTTCTAATCCTCAGCTAGAACATAGGCAAACATTAATGGAGCAACTATTGTTGCATCACTCTCAATGAGATATTTTGGAGTAGACACTTCTAATTTCCCCCAGGTAATCTTCTCATTAGGAACAGCTCCAGAATAACCACCATAAGAGGTTACAGAATCTGAAATTTGACAAAAATAATCCCAACATTTACAATCCTTAAAAAGATCAAACTTCAAATGTGGGACAACACAAATTGGGAAATCTCCTGCAATCCCCCCTCCAATCTGGAAAAAGCCTAAAGGAGTTTTCTTAGTCTTTTCTAAATACCAATCTCCAAGCTCTGCCATATAATCTAATCCTGTCTTCATCATATCCATATTAGGATACTTTCCGAGCTTCCAATTTCCAACAAAAGCATTCCCTATAGAAGAATCCTCCCATCCGGGAACAAATATAGGCAAATTCTTTTCACAGGCAGCAACCATCCAAGAATTTTTAGGGTCTATTTGATATTCTTTTTCTAAAACACCACTTTTTATTAATTGATAAAAATATTCATGGGGGAAATACTTCTCTCCCTTCTCGCATGCTTCTTTCCATAATTTAGTTAGATGGTTATCTATTTTTATTATTGCTTCTTCTTCAGGAATACAAGTATCTGTAACCCTATGTAATCTCTTTTCTAAAAGTTCTCCTTCTTGTTTTGCAGATAATTCCCTATAATTTGGAATTCTCTCATACAAATCATGTGCAACTAAATTGAATATATCTTCTTCAAGATTTGCTCCAGTACAAGAAATTCCATGAATCTTATTCTCTCTTATCATATCTGCCAAAGGGATTCCTAATTCTGCTGTAGACATTGCTCCAGCCAGAGTAACGAACATTTCTCCCCCTTTCTTTAAATGAGAAATATAGCCCTTACTTGCATCCTTCAAAGCTGCAGAATTAAAATGTCTATAATAATGTTCTATAAAATCCCTTACATGCTTATACCTTTCTTTAATATCAGGATCCATACAAATAGCAGCCTTGATTTTTTTATAAAGTTTTTCCAGACTTTTTCATCAAAAATAAGGAGTAAAAAAATAAAGAAATTTTAATGAAATGGGGCAATGCCCCAAATAAAAATTAAAGATTAAGTTCTATTATAATCTTAACATCTCCAACTGATCTTTCAGGAGCTTTAACAGAATATTGTATAACTCTTTTTACTTTTTCTTCATCCATTTCAAAACTTGAAAAAGTACCATAATCAAATTGCATTGAATGCTCCAAAGATCTCGGATCAAGTAATTCAAAACGACCTAAATTTCCAGGATTCAAAACAACAGTTAATTTTCCAGTTTCATCATTTTCATAACCTGAAATTCCATAAACATCCTTTTGATTACCCCCATTAGGTCCTGCTTCATGAATATGTCCACTAAGGATTAATTTAGGTCCCTCTTCTGCAATATATTTAGTTGTTGCAGGTGTTCCAACATTTTCACCATTAAACATATCATCACACATTCCTTGAGGTGGATTATGTATCAAACCAACATCTGGTTTTTCCCTTTTTAAGAACTCATAAAGCTCTTCGTGTTTAAAATCAACCACTTCTCCAATTTCAGCTAACCTCATCATATGTTCAGGATAAGCATCTGCTCCGCCATAACCTCCAATTTTAAGATCTCCTAACTTGGAGGTCTTCAGATGTAGGCTTTTATCTCCAAAAACTTTCTCAAATGATTCATTACTATCATAATTTCCAGGGATTAATTGATAAGGGATTCCAGAACCATCAAGAATCTCCTTCATTCCCTTAAGAACACCTTCATTGTGCTCTCTTTTAGACTTAATAAAAGTCTTAACATCATTATTATTAATCAATTCCTCAATACCACCCTTAGTATAAGGTCTGAGACTTAAGTCCCCTGCAATCAATATATTACTCGCATCTTGTGATTGAGCGTAATCAGCAAATGTCTTTAACGCATCATAATCATCATGCACATCTGAACAAACGAATGTTTTATCCATCTTTTTCCTTCCTTATTTAAGCCTAACCCCATATTTAAACCTTACTATTTGTACCTATTCCTAAGTGGTAACTGGGGAAACCTTTATAAAGGATTAATCAATGTTTAAAAGATGTTTATCGATGATTTTCTAAAGAAACGAAAATTGAAGCCTCTTGTGGATAGAGTGAACAAGCTTAGACAAGACGTTTACTTACAAAAAGTCTTGCTTGAAAACACCTCCTCAGAACAGCAAGAAGCATGTAGTTGTGGAGAAATGCATCATAACCCTATGATGGGACTGGGAGGAGGTATGAGGAACGGTACAGACAGAGGCCTTTACAAAGTAATGGAGAGTTTAGATTATGAATTAAAAGTTTTATCAAATCTTACTGATAAAAAGAAACAAGATAAAACAAAGAAAATACTAGGTATTCTTGACACAGAGACTATTATCAATGAAAGATGTATTGATTCAATTAGTGCATATAGACAACTATTCGTAACTCTTTCTCAAAAATATGAAAACGGAGCAGGAGAAGTTGTAGGCACACCATTACAAGACAGTATTTTAGAAACAATGATAAATAGAAACGGAACATTCACAGAAAAATGTGCTAATGTTGACTACAAAGAAATAGGAGAAAGCGTAAGAGCAGAATTCAATACTTATGCCTCAAACATGCAAAGAATACATGATTTTGATTTAGAAGGAACAATGAAGGATTATGTTGCTTTACTAAAAGAAATAAAAGAAGTTATAGGTACTGAAAATTCTGGAATGAAAATAAAATTCGCTAGAACTATTCCTTCATTGACAGGATTTATACCTATGAAAAATAAAAAGGCTAAATCTAAAAGACTAATGTCTGGGTATAAAATATCCTTTGACGATCCTTCAGAAGAAGTTAAAGAAAACACTTCAGGTCTTAAGAAAAAGATTGCTTCCCAAAAAGATTGGAAAAAATTAGGAGAACTCATTGCTAGTCATCACAAAGAAACAAGATCTTTGAAAGATGCTGAACTTTTAACATTAGGATTAGTGCCTCCAGGAAGAATTATTTTAGTGCCTAAAAGCAGACGTAAAAAAATAAGCTTTGAACAACTTAGAGGTTATGAAAAAGAAAAGGGCATGTTAAGACAAAACACTGAAAAGTTGCTAGCTGGAAAAGAGGCAAACAATGCTTTCATCTATGGACCTCCAGGTACTGGAAAATCTTCAATGATTAATGCATTACTTACAGAATACAGCAGAAAAGGTCTAAGAGTAATCGACATCCCAAAAGATGCTGCACCCTACTTAAATAATGTATTTGATGACGTAGATTCAAGAAAAGACTACAAGTTTATCATTTTAGCAGATGAATTTGATGTAGGAAAAGATGACTTTTTCTATAACCAAATGAAAACTCTAATGGAAGGTTCTTTTGATGGAATTCCTGAAAATGCTAAACTGTATATTATCTCAAACAATGAAGATTGTATGAGGATGGGATTCAAAAGTGAAAAAGCAGACTACAGAGCATTAGAAGACAGATTCGGATTAGTCGTTAAGTTTCACTTGCCTGATGAAAAAGAACAAAAAAATATCATGCAACACTATCTTGGAGATAAAGATCTTAATGATAAAGTTTTAGAGGATTTTAGCAAATATTGTGATACTAGACACCTCAAAAACCCTAATCCTAGAAATATCAGGGATTATGTAAGAACCTTAAAGTAAATTTATTCTAGACTCTTCTTTGATAAACTTTATAAGCACGATTTTCGACTATGAACTATGCCTAGAAAAAAAGTTGATAAAAAGATTACCCTGGTAATAACTGAAAAGCCACAAGCTGCAATGAAAATAGCCTATGCGCTTGCGGACATTTCTCCAGTAGCTAGGAAAGTTGGCCAAGTAACCTATTATGAAGTCAATAGAAATAAGGAAAAAATACTAGTCGGTTGTGCAGTGGGTCATTTATTCACTCTCGCAGAACCAGGAAAGAAGAAATGGCCTAGTTTTGATTTAGAATGGGTCCCTAATTATAAACAAAAAGGCTCAGAGTTCACAAAGAAATATTTAGACGTTCTAAAAGACCTTTCAAAAAAAGCTTCAAACTTCATCGTAGCTTGCGACTATGATGTAGAAGGAGAGGTTATTGGATTAAATATTGTAAGATTTGCTTGTAATCAAAAAGACGCAAAACGTATGAAGTTCTCAACACTTACAAAAGATGAATTAAACAAAGCTTATGACAACCTTTCTCCAACATTGAACTGGGGTTTAGCATATGCTGGAGAAACAAGACATTATCTTGATTGGTTATATGGAATTAACTTAAGTAGAGCATTAATGTCTGCAATAAAGAAAGCTGGCGCTTTTAGAATCCTTAGTGTAGGTCGTGTACAAGGCCCGGCACTTTCACTTGTAGTCAAGAAAGAAAGAGAAATTTCTAAATTCAAATCTTCAGTTTATTGGAATGTTTCTTTAGCTGTAAAGAATGGCCATGAATTAACAGTAAAAAATCCTAAAAACATAACAAATAAGGCTGAACTTGAAGTTTTCAAGAAGCTTAAAGGTAAAAAAGGAGAAGCTACAACAGTTAAGAAAGATGAAAAGCTAATGCCTCAAGTTCCTTTTGATCTTACAACATTACAAATGGAAGCCCATAGATTACATGGATATACTCCAGCTAGAACTTTACAAATAGCACAACAACTTTATCTTTCAGGAATAATCTCATACCCAAGAACTTCTTCTCAGAAACTTCCTCCAAGCATTGGTTATGACAAGATATTGAAGAAACTTCCAAAAACACTCACATCACATGTTAAAAGAAAAACTCCAATAGAGGGAAAGAAAAACGACCCAGCACACCCTTCAATCTATCCAACAGGAGACGTTTCTGGAATTGCGGAAAAAGATCAAGAAAAGCTTTATGATTTGATTACAAGAAGATTCATCAATTGTTTTTGTGAAGATGCTTTAATTGAGACAAAAACAGTTAATGTTGTAGTTGAAGGACATAAATTCAATGCAAAAGGTCTTACAATCAAAATCCCTGGATGGACAGCAGTATACAAATCAAGAATAGAAGAAAGAAAACTAAATGATTTAAACGGTGAGGTTAAAATAAAGGATGTAAAGATTACTGAGAAAGAAACTCAGCCTCCAAGAAGATATTCAGAAGCAAGTTTAGTCTCAGAGTTAGCAAAAAGAAACTTAGGAACAAAAGCTACAAGAGCTATGATTGTTGAAACCTTAATGAAAAGAGGATATGTTGCAGATAAACAACTTCGTGCAACAAAATTAGGAACTGCAGTTACAGAAGCTCTTGAAAAGAACTCTCCAGAGATATTGAATGAAGAACTAACTAGAGAATTCGAAAAAGAGATGGAAGAAATCCAAATTTCTAAAAATGGAGAGAAAAAAGAAAAGAAAATAATTGCTGATGCTAAGAAAGTACTTACAAAGATTGCTGAAGATTTGAAAAAGAATGAAGCAAAAATAGGAAAACAGCTTGCAGCTGCACAAGGTGCAATAAGAGAAGAAGAAAAGGAAGCTTCAAAAGTAGTTAAGTGTGTAAAATGCGGAAAAGGCTGGATTGCAATGAGAAGATCTCGTTTTGGACAATTCCTTGCATGTGATGCCTATCCTGACTGTAAAACAACATTCTCACTTCCACCATATGGGCTAATAAAGAAAACAGATAAAATATGTGCAGATTGTAGTTGGCCTTTATTCATTGCAATAAGGAAAGGTAAAAGGCCATGGGAATTCTGTGCAAATCCTAACTGTAAGAGAAGAAAAGAGCAACAATCATATTCTAAACCTAGTTCAGACAGCACTGAAGACACAAAAAAGTCAAAAGTTCCGACTGCTAAGCCTACAGAAGAAAAAGACACAAAGACACAGCTAAAAGAAATAGCAGAAAAAATAACTAAGAAAAAGAAGGCAATATCAAAAAGTAAATAAAGGATGAATGTACTGTAATAGTATGGTTGGAGAAGAACTATTATTAGCAGCACCCGAATTATATGGGGCACCAGAGCTTGTACAAACTTTGATCGATAGCATAAATGGTCTTGCAAATGTTCTAAGAGCAACAGGGGCAGTAATCGCATTATGGATTACAGTTTCTGTTTACAGATTTTGGGTAACTAAAAGGGAATACAAACTCCTTAAAATATTAGGCCAAGATATGGGAAAGATTAAAAGAAAACTTAAAGTGAAATAATGAAATTTAGAGATTTAATAACTGGCAAAATTTTTAGGAAAAATCATTCAGCTAAAGATTTAGTTAAGCATCCAAAAAGAAACCATGAGTTTTCTAAAGAGTTTATAAAAACTACCAAATATTTACATAAGACCTTCAATGAAGTTTCTCCATCAACTCTTAAAAAATGGCTTGACGATTTTGATAGAGATGCAAATCCTGAAAAAGAATTAGCAATTTGGTTACACATTGCCAAAGTTTATGAAAAACTAATCAAAGTTTTCCCTAAAAATAAAAGAACAGGTATTTTTCAGCTATTACTCCAAATTTCATCTGGAATGACTTATCAAAATCTAGTAGAAGATGGACTAATTTCTCAAATAAATATCAGTGAAAAAGATATAAAGGCAATATACAAAATATATGGTCTCTAAAACAGTCTAAAACCAGCTTTTGAGATTCCTTGATTATTGATATAAAAAGAGAACTCCTTTTCTGAAATAGACCTATGTTTTCTAAGGATTGCTTTTCTTTTACTTCCCTCAGCTTTTAATTCAATAATGCATTTACTCCAATACTTCAACAAATCTCCCCCAACCATATTCACTTTCTTTTCCATTCCTTTCTCAAAATCTTCTTTTTTAATGAACTCTGCATAAACCTGATCTGTTATTATAACCGGAACTAACTTCTTTCTTGCAATCTCATTCAAGATTCTTAATTGTCTTGACATGCTCCTATTTATCCCTAAAACACTCCTATCATTCTCATTTTGTTTTGCTAAAGATAATTCAAGCCTATACAACATTACAATACTATCCACAACAATCAATCCCAAATCTTCATTAACCTCATCTAAAAGTTTATTGAACATTTCTTGCTGTTCAGAGAAATTTGTTGCTTTCAATAGAAGAATATTCTCCAAAACATCATCAGTTGTTAATTGTTTAAATCTATCAACAGAAAAGCCTCCTTCTGTATCAATAAAAACAACTTTCTTCCCTTTTTTTGCAACATCAACTGCTGCAACCATACATAAATTGGTTTTTCCACTTCCGGCAGGACCATAGAGAGTAGTTATGACATCTCTTTCATAACCACCATTAAGAAAACTATCCAACTCTAAGCTGCCTGTTGAGATTTTTGACATTTTAATTCCTTGTCTTTAATGAATTGATCAATGTATTTAACTATTTCTTTATGCATTCCTCTCGGATCGTCTTTAATATATGGCACTATCTTTACTCTCTCCGGATCTTCTTTAGCCATATGTAAATAACCATTCCTAACATTAACGTGATATTCTAAAGGCTTTCTTTCAATTCTGTCTTTTGAACCAAATTCCTCAGTTGTTGTCTTTGCCAACCCAATTTTAGGTTCCTGATCAAGTATAAAAGCAAGATTATATTCTATACCCCCAGTTGCAAGCAAGTTCATTCTCTTAATAACTTCATCAAATCTATGATCTGTTGGATCATATCCAAATCCTTGATATCCTCTTGAAGATAATCCACATCTATCTGAAAGGAATATACAATTTGGATCTTCTAAAGCTGGTGCAACAACTGCTTCATGAAAAGGTCTTCTTGCACCCATGTATAAACCTAACTCAGACAACCTACAAAGATCTTTTCCGTGTTTTGGATCTTCTTTCTCAAAAAGATGTTGATTAGCTAAAGATCCAAGAAGGAAAGCTTGAGTTACAGCACTCACTTCGCTTCTTAATTCAGAATAAACTTTCTCTATCTCACGAGCATATGAAAAATTAGGATCTTCTTCAGGTTTAAGTAAACAGGATCTTATCCTCTCAGCAGAAGGAACACCTCCTGGCTCTCTTCCACTCTCAACTCTAAAGCCCAAACTTTCTAAATAAGTTTTAACAAGGCTAATCTGAGTAGTCTTACCACCAGCTTCTCCGCCTTCAAATACAAATAAATTACCCCTTTTAACCCATTCACCCATCTTTTTTCTATTAACATCTAATAAACTAGTATAAAAAGGATTATTGTTCAAAAAGAGATACTTTCAAGAATACAGGTCAAAGAACTATCTTATTTCTTAATTTTCTTAGCTTCACTCAACACTTTCTCATTAAGCTTTTTCATCTTTTCTAAAGTGTCTGTAAGTGCTTTTTTAGCTGATTTTCCGCTTGTCTTAACTACTAAAATAGGGTTTTTTGTAGGGTGGTCTCTTTTCCAAGCTGCCATTACGACAGATGAATCATCCCATAAAAATTTCCTAGTAACCTCTGCAATTGTCAAGTTAGCTAACTCAACTTCCAGATAGTTTTTCTCGTTTTTAAGAACTTTAGTTATCATAATGTAATAAGAAATCTGAGCCGTTTTAAACCTTGCGGTTAAGCTTTATTCTTCGCTCTTTAGGAATCTGATTAAAGATCTTTTCCCCATTAGACTTCCCACATCCAATGAAATCTCCACTATATTCCATCACCAAAACTCCTTTTTGACTCGGAGCTTCAACATCTTCTCCAGAAATCCATTTAGTATACTGCTCTTCATTCATCTTGAATATGCTCTTTACTATTTCTGATTGCATCATCTGGGTTGCATCAAAACTAAGCTTCAATCCTTCTCCTTTCTTCAACACATACAACCCAATTCCTTCAATAGAGGCTATCTTTGAAATCATGATAATCTCCTCCTTACTCAAATGACCGGAATAACCTCTAATCTTCTCCTTTCCAGACCTAAGTAAAAGATAAGGGAATTTAGAGATTCCATAAAAATCTTTTAGAGTCCTCAAAACTTCTCTTCTCTCTCCGCTCTTTAAAAATTCTATTCTCATTTTGCAAGCTTCTCCATTTCCTTAAGATATCTTTTAATTTTAACTATAAACTTTAATCTTTCTTTCTTATCTTTTGTTCCACTAAGCCTTAATCTTAAAGCTTCCCTAAGAACATGATTTTTCCCAGTCAATTTCACCATATCTCTCCAGGAAAGTGGAATAGCTATCTTCTTTATTCTAAACTCCAGATCCCCTATCCAAAAAACTTGTTTTATTATGCTATCAAAACCTAATTTTTTCTCTTTGTACATAGGCAAGAATAAACTGCGGAATACTTTAACCATAATCCCCAAATCTTCCTTATCTTCCCTTACAGGAAAGCCTTTAGTGTCTAAATCTTCCCCATAAATACACCTAAATCTATTGATATTTTTAGTAAACCTACTTGGCGCAGTCCTCATAACTGGAAGTTGTTTTGACTTCCTTCCCCTTCTCAATTCAGTTATAGTATATCCAGTAAATCCAATCACAGGTTTATGTTTTTCCCCATACTTTTTCTTAAGCTTCTTTATAGTTTTCAAAGACTTCACATCCGAAGTGATGGCCCAAACATCTAAGTCGCTCCATTTATTCATATCTCTCCTCACAAAACTACCACCCACATAAATAGAGATTATTTTTTTCTTAGGAAGAGTTTTCAAGATAATTTTTTCAGCAGTTTTGATAGCCTTAATAGCACCTTTTTCAAGTTCATTCGTCTTTTTCCAGTCTTTCCAAAACTCTTTCATTTTTCAACATCTCCTATCAAAGTCATCTTACTCACAAAAAAACCTTCACTATCATTATCTTGTGGATAAATTCTGCAGACCTTTTCAATCTCTTTTGAATATTCAGCACCTTCCCAAGTCTTAACACCTTCTCTACATTTCAAAGGAAGAGAGATACTCTCAACTTTGATTGGAAAGTTCTTCAAAGCAAAATCAACAACACCTTCATTCTCTTCAGGAGAATGTGTACAAGTAGAATAAACTAAAGTTCCTCCTTTCTTTAAACACTTCAAAGCAAAGGCAACCATATTCTTTTGCTGACCACATAATCTTTTAACAACATTAGGATTCCACATAACTAAATTCTTAGGACTAGATCTTAATGTCCCTTCTCCTGAACAAGGAGCATCAACTAAAATTCTATCAAACTTAAACCCCTCTCTAGCCATTCTTGCACACAAAGCTATTCCATCCCTTCTAGTCATAATTCCATTACTAACACCACATCTTTCTAAATTAGCAGATAAAATCTTCACTCTTCCAAGATTCATTTCATTTGCAATAATTGTTCCTTGATTCTCCATTCTAGCAGCAATTTGAGTTGTCTTGCTCCCAGGAGCAGCACACATATCTAAAACAAATTCTCCAGGTTGTGGATCTAAAGCAATACCAGACATCATGCTTGAGATTTCTTGAATATAATAATAACCCAAAATATGTTCTAGCGCTCTTCCCAATTCTCCAGGCAATAAATCCTGATCAACAATCATAATTTCAGGATATTCTTTGTAAGGTTGGACAACCTTCCATTTCTTACTCAATTTTTTAAAAAGCCTTTCAGGAGTTATCTTCAAAGTATTACACCTAATAAAACTTTGAGGCTCTTCTCCAATCAGCTTTTCAAATTCAGAAAAATCTTTTTTATTAGGAAGCAGTTTCTGCATCCTTTCCTTAAAGAGTGGTTTCATCTTCAATTCCATTATAAAATAAGAAATAGGGCATATTTAAGTCTAGTGATTAAAATAATCATCAATAGCTTTCTTAGCTTCTTCAAGATTTGAATATTCTTTATTTGTTATATTTCTACAACCAGCAATCATTGCAGAAAGTTTTTTTCCTTCTTGTGGCCTATACAAGCAAAGCAATCTTTTTTTGCCTCTTTCAACTCTTCGACCAATTTCATAACCAACCCCTAAACTAGCAGTGGTAACTTCTGCAACTACTGTTCCAGAATTCATTAACCATTCTAAATCTCTATCATGAATATTTTCATCAGTGATTCCTTCCTCTCCCTTTACATCAAGATTTTTATCTCCAACATGCACTGAAAGAACTTCTCCATATTTTTGTAAATGTTTAATTATTCCAGAATATAGTTCTACATCACCCCTACCACCACGTATTGCTCCACAAAAATATATGGGTTCTTTCACCATTTTATCAAAGATCTAAAACATCCCCATCACGAACATCATCTAATTTAACACCATCAGGTGAAGGTCTTTTGTCTTTCTTGACCTCTGGAGTAAAACCTCTAACCCATCTTGACCATGGTTTGGGTTCATCAGGATCATTTATATGCTTTAATTGATTATCAAAATTCTTCTCTTCATGTTCTTTATCTTTCTTAACTCTTCTCAAATCATCTAAATGAACTTCTTGTTTCTTCAAAGCAGGTTTTGCAATTCCAGACATGTTCATAAGAATCTCTTTAACTGTCCTACGAGCAATAACTTTACTTATATCAACATTAGACTTTCCGGCCAAAGTCACGGCACCATCTAAAACAACACAATTATTACAGAGACGTTTATACTCACCATTAAGCAATCCATCAAATTTCGCCTCATTTTCTAAACAATGTTCACACACTTCCATCTTTTAACTAGCCTCATTCAATATAAAAAGTTTGTTATAAACCAGACTCTATCAATTCCTCTAACTCCTCTTTATCATGGAATCCAACAAACAACTTATCACTTATGACCATACTAGGTACAGTCTTAATCCCATAAATTCTCTTCATAGTATTAACTAAGTCTAAGTCTAAATCAGTATCAAAAGAGTATATCTTAACCCTCTTAGTAGAATACTTCTTTTGTAAGTAATCCAAAACAAATCCTTGTTCTTCACTTGCCCCAATCATATCAGGCTCATTTGAATAAAAGAACAACACCATAGTATAATCATTATCACACTTCTCAACCATATCTCTAAGCTTCAAATAGTGCTTCACCTCTAAAATAGTATAAGGTTTCTTCAAATCAGTAATTCTAGAATCTCCCTTCTCATATTGGCTCTCTAAGAAGATTAGCTTAACCCCCAATTCATTTAATTGTCTAGATAATGACTCTGGATTTGCACAAGGGGTTGCTTGTAATAGCTTCTCTTCCAAATCAAGACTTTCTAATTGTAGTCTCGCTTCCCTTTCTAAAGTAAGAATATCATCCACTTTATCAGCAGTTATTGAACTACCCACCAACAAACCGATTGCAAATATGACTCCTGTAATAAGCAATGCTAAAAGTACATTTTTAGCACTCATTTTTCTCTCGCCTTTAATCAATTTTTCAGCCATCTTATATAATTACTCGTTTTTTGGAGGTTTATTAATACTTTGTTTCTCTAATAGTCTCTTCCCTTCCATTTAACTCCAAAGAACCTTGAAATTATTGCTACAAGCCACCAAAATGCATACAAATATGCATAAGATCCAAAATAGTAAAAATAACTCAGCTTCAATTTCTCTTTTCCACCACTATGCTTCTTAGCAAGATAAACAAACAATATATTTATCAGAACTAAAGCCACTAAAAAGAAAGTCAATGGCCCAACATAACCATAATACAAATACTCTAACTTAAATCCCTTAAGCAAAGTTATAAAGTCAAATCCAACCAATCCATAATTGATAAAAGCTTGAATCGCTTTGTCAATTGTGATGTAAAAGAAATAACCCACTAACATGAAAATCAATACTACTGACAATAACGCTGCAGGAAGAGCAAGCAAAGCCAAATAACCATATTGGGGAGTGAATAGATGCATATAGTTTTCAAGATTAGTAATCAAACCATAATACCACCTCTTTCTCTGGTTCAATAATTCGACAAATTTCCTAGGTGAAACAGTATAAACAACAGAATCAATACTGTTCTCAATCTTATAATGATTAGACTGTATCCTTAAAGCAATCTCAGTATCTTCAGTAGGATTATCCTCATCAAACATCCCATGCTTATCAAAGAACTCTTTCCTATACAACGAAAAAGGTCCCGGAGTTACATGTAAAACATTCAAGAAAGCAAATATCTTTCTGTAAAACACTCCAAAAAGATACTCTATTTGTTGAATTCTTGGCAACCACCCTTTAGGTTCATAAACTTTAAGTGAAGGAGTAACAGAAGCGACAGTAGGATCTCCAAAATATCCAATCATCTTCTTTAAAGCAGAAGGTGTAACAAAAGAATCTGCATCTAAAGTTGCAACAAACTTTGCTTTAGTCCTTTTCAAAGCAAAATTAATTGCAGAAGCCTTCCCACCATTCTTTTTAGTATAGACTTTAATCTTTTTATCCAGTTTAGCCATCTCTTTGGCAATTCTAAGAGTAGAATCAGTACTTCCATCATCAATTACAATTATTTCAAAATGAGGATAATCTAAATGTAAAAGAGAATCAATAGTTTTCCTTATGTTTTTCTCTTCATTATATGCAGGGACTATTACTGAAACAAAAGGCTTTCCCTTAAGTTTTGGATTTTTTATTTTGTTTAAGTTCTCTAACAAAGTTAGAAAAAAGAACACAGATAGGAATATCCCGAAAAATGAAGCTGTATATATTAATTGGTATTTGAATAACATGTTAAGGCTCGGTAGTCATATCACCAAAATCTTGCCCTTCTTCTTTTTTATTAGAATTAGAAAATAAATCAGTTTGCATATTTGTTCTTGTAACTTTCTCTTCCTCTTCAGGAGTTTCTTCTTGAGGTTCTTCTTTTTCCTCTTCTTGAGGTTCTTCTTTTACCTCTTCTTTAGACTCTTCCTTCACTTCTTGAGGTTCTTCTTGTTTTTCCTCTTTCACTCCACCTTCTTTAGCTTTCTCTTTTATCCTTTCTTTATTCTTCAAATCAAAATAATTATAGAAAGTCTCATCCAATCTTAATTCAAGAGTATGTCCCACTCTCTTTCCTTTAATTAATCCAACATCTATTAACTTCCTAACATGATCATATCCTTTATTTCCCCTAATCCTTACAACCAACGCTTGAGTTATAGGCTGTTTGTAAGCAATAATTGCTAAAGTCTCTTGTTCAGCTTTAGTAAACTCAGAACTTCCTGAAGCAAGCTTATTAGTTAACCAAGCATATCCTGGTTTAATGTCCATTTTATACAATCCATTTCTAATAACCATATGTAATGCCCCATTATCTTCTTGGTATTTATCTTCAAGTTTCTTTAATGTCTCTTCTAAAGAAATAGGATTGATTCCCGTAAACATGACTAAATCTTCTTTTGTCAAAAATCTTCCAGATATGAATAATGTAGCTTCAACAACACCTTCATTGTCTTTTTTCTTATCCATTTTATTCTATTGCATTTCTATTGCAAATCTCAAGATACCCCCGATTCCCCCGAGATTATTAAATTGAGCACCTTCTTCTGTTTCTGTTGAAATTAAAGAAGACTTTGCACCAGTAGCCAATGCCATCTTTCTGAATGCTTTAGCTTCTTCTTTCTTTAAAGCTTTTGATAAATATAAATCTTCCACCATTCCATTCTCCAAAGCCTTAGTGACCTCTGCCTTCCCATAAACCACTTTTGCAGGTTGTTTAGCAAGTGCAGTAAAGAACTTTTTCATCAATTCCTTTTCTTTAGTAATCTCTTGTTCAGCAAGAATATCCTGAGAAGCTTCAACTAAAACATGCAGGCCAAATTCATCAGTATAGCCTATGTCCTTAACAGCCATTATTTTTCTTTTCAAAGCAGTTGTAATCTGTCCTTCTTCTAAAAATGATTCTTTTGTAGGTCCAGGACCTCCAACTAATATCCCTTTTAGTTTGGGCATCTCAAAGAATTGATTTTTCATTGCAGTTCCAATTCTCCTATAAAACTCTAAAGCCAATCCCTCTGTAATTCTTTCAAATCTTTGTGCAGACTGACCTCCTGCTTTAATTTTTCCAGGAACAGCAGAAGTCATGTGCTTTAATTTTTTGATATTCTTTCCTTCTAACACTCCTAAAGTGGCTTCCCTTCTATCCATAACAACTAAAGCATATACTTCATTTACTTCCAACAGTTCTTTGATAGGATCTAATACAAATTTCTGATCACACCTATAAGTCTTCATATTAATCGGTAAAGGAGGTTCAAAACTCCAGATTTTAATATCTGGATGGCCTTCAACCTTACTTATATTCCCACAAAAAACAGCCAATCCATTCTTTGGAGTCTTCTTGAACAACTTCAAATGTCTAGAAATCCTTTCCAGACCTTCAATAACATTCTTTCTAGTAGATTTACTCTTAATATTAGAAGCAGTTCCTATCTCTTGATCTACTTGCTTCGCTGACAAGAGTATATTATATCCTGCAGGAACATAAACTGTAATCAATTCTGTATGCCTGCCCTTATAACTCTCCAGTTCTTCAATGAACTGTTCCATCTTCATTCTTTCTTCTTCTTCCATTTAATACCCTATAATTTAACTAAAAATAAAGAGATTATAAGCCTTTCTAGGCTAAAAATCAAGCAAATTCAACACTAAATTTGCCCCATTTAATCTCTTGAGAATTAGTTACTGATTTCAAATCTTCCAAGAAAGGACTAAGCTCTTTCTCATCTTTCTTATCTAATGTAAGGATAATCGGCGTTTTCAAAGATTTAGAAGCCTGACTTTTCGCCTTTCTCACTTCATGAATAATCTCTACTGCTTTATCTCCGCCTTTCAAAGCCTTGATTTTATCCATTTTAGGCCATTCTAAAATATGTATAGATTTTATCTTCTCATTCTTAAAGAAATACTTTTGATAAAGCTCTTCAGAGATATAAGGCATTATTGGAGCCAAAATCTTAAGCTGTTCTAATAAACATTTATACAAAACATATTGTGCAGATTGCTTTTCTTCTTTAGTCCCATTATAGATCCTATTTTTAATTATCTCCAAATAATCATCTGAAAAAACATGCCAAAAGAACTTCTCCAATCCAACTTTGACATGAGCATATTCATACTTCTCAAAGGATTCTGTTGATTCATTAATCAATCCATTCAGATTTCCCAACATCCATTCATCAAAAGCAACAAGCTTTTTCGGTTTTGAGGGTTTCTTATCAAAATGCATGAACACAAACTTAGACGCATTCCACAACTTATTCACCATTTTCTTTCCAGCAACCAATTCTTTTTCTTGGAAAGGCATGTCTTCCCCAAGATTTGTAGCACAAGCAGCAAACCTTAAAGAATCTCCAGAATATTTATCCATCATTTCTTGCGGAGCAATAACATTGCCCTTGCTTTTTGACATTTTCTTTCCATGAGGATCTAAAACAAAGCCAGAAACTGTAACATCTTTCCAAGGAAGCTTTCCTGTATGTAAATAACTCTTAACAACAGTATTAAACAACCAAAAAGTGATGATATCATGTGCTTGAGGTCTTAAAGCCATTGGAAATAATTTAGGAATCAAATTCTTAGGCATCAATTCGACTGCCAAAGCAGGAGTCAAAGAAGAGGTTGCCCAAGTATCTAAAATATCTTTCTCTGGAACAAACTTTGTTGAACCACATTTACATTTTTTAATAGGAGGTGAATCTGAAATTGGATCTACAGGAAGTTGTTTTCTATCAGCAAGAACAACTTCATCACATTTTTCACAATACCAAACTGGGAATGGAATTCCAAAATATCTTTGTCTTGAAATACACCAATCCCATTTCAAACCCTTAACCCAATTATCATATCTAACTTTCATATGTTTAGGATACCAATTCAACTTTGAACCTAAATCCAAAAACTTCTTTCTCAAATCCAAATATCTGATAAACCATTGTTTTGTAACTAAAAATTCAATAGGAGTACCGCATCTTTCATGAACATTTACTACATGCTGAATTTGTTTTTGTCCCTTTAACAAACCAGCATTCTTCAAATCTTCAAGGATATATTTTCTTGCCTTTTTAGTAAACATCCCTTTATACTTTCCAGCCAATTCATTCATATGTCCATGTTTATCTATTGAAATCTTTAATGGAAGGCCATGTTGCTTCCACCATTCCATATCATTTTGATCCCCAAAAGTACAACACATAACAATTCCAGTCCCTTTTTCAGGATCTGCCTTTTCATCTGGAAGAATTGGAACTTCAAAATCAAAAAGGGGAACTTTTGCTTTCTTTCCTTTCAAGCCCTTATACCTTTTATCATCAGGATTATAAAACACTGCAACACAACTAGGCAATAATTCAGGCCTTGTTGTAGAAATAATCAAATCCTTTCCACCAACCTTAAACACAATATCATTAAACAGAGCATTTCCCTCTTTATCCTCAAGTTCTACTTGAGCAATAGCAGTTGAACATTCAGGGCACCAAATTGTTGGAGCTTCTTTTCTAATCTCTCTACCTTTCTCATACAACTCAATAAAGCTTCTTTGAGAGATTTTTCTTGAATGATCATCAATTGTAGAATAAAAAATATCCCAATCACAACTAATCCCTAATCTTTTCCAATCATCAAGATATTTCTTTCTCAAATCCTTCAAAGTGTCCAAACATAATTTAATGAACTTTTCACGATCCATATCTTTTGCCTTAACGCCTTTTGTTTTCTCAATCAATCTTTCTGTAGCCAATCCATTATCATCCGTCCCAAATGGATAAAACACATTAAATCCCTTCATTCTCTTATATCTAATAATAGCATCTTGTTGTGTGTAAGAAAAAGAATGCCCCACATGCATCTCTCCAGAAACTGTTGGAGGAGGAGTATCTACAGAATAAATCTTCTTCTTACTTTTAGGATCAAACTTAAATATTCCTTGTTTTTCCCAGAATTTTTGAATCCTTAATTCAGCTTCTCTAGGATCATACACTTCTTTTTTCATTTCTACAGCCATAGCTATCTCAATAGCATTTTGTTTAAAAAGCTTCTTACTTGAACTTGCTCATTCTCTGGACTTTTGTGAAAGGGAATGGCCTCTCATTTGAAACAAATGTCAAATACCTCATGAACTTATAGAATTCAGTATTCCAATATTCACAAAGATCTGCCATATTTTTATCTCTTTTTCCAGAAAACACAGTGATAAGCCAGTTCAGTATCATGAGTACTATGATAAAGTACCTCCATAATCCAAGAATTATTCCTGCAACTATAGCAACAATAATCCTGAACCAAGCCTCTTTTCTTTCACTTAGTTTTGCCATATATTACTTAGGAGTCATTCATTTAAAAAGATTAACTTTTTATACTCAATTTTTCTCAAGCAGACGATAAGATAAACATGCCTTCAGGAATGGGGGGATTAACAAGATACTTTGAAGAATATCAAAGTAGGATTCAAATCAAACCAGGTTATGTTGTTTTGTTTGTAGCTCTTCTAATTGCATTTGAAATAGGAATAAGGGCAGTTTTTTAATCATAATAAAATTAATATAATCTAATTCTCACTATAAATCATGACTAGGGAAAATATAGAAGAAGCTAAGAGGCTCTTGCGTATAGCAGACCACATGTGTTATATCACATATCCCGTTCTTAAAGAAAAAAGACTTCTAATCAAAATTCTAGAACAAATCAACCTTGCATTAAGAAAAACAATCTCTTCCATAATTGAACATGAATACTTACAAAAAAGAATCAAAAAATTCGACGATCCAAAACTTAATTTTGACACATTCATAGAATGCTGTCCTAAATATGGTATAGAAAGCAGTCAGATAAACATCATAAAAAAAGTAGCATACATAATGGACTTACATAATAAAAGCCCCTTAGAATTTGTCAGAAAAGATGCATTCATAATAATGACTGACAACCTACAAACTGAACAGATTACTTTAGAAAGAGTAAAAATCTTCTTACAAGCTTCTAAAAAAGTGCTAGAAAACACAGAATTGAGATTTGTGAAAGAAAGAGGTCTCTGATTTTAAACAAATAGCCCTTTTTCACTACCATTCTAGGACAAAGGTTATTCCGTTAAGTATTTATAAAGGAACTTCGTTTAATCAAATATTCAATGAGTGTAAACTATGGTCCAGATAGAAAAAGAAATGAACGCTGCACAACACCTACTTTATGTAAGTCTAAAGTATACTAAAACTGGTGATGTTATTCTAAATCTACTTCATAGATGGAAAAGAGTAATAGAAGTC
>JBHPFA010000008.1:0-30066 GCA_042572295.1 Nanobdellota archaeon | reverse complement strand
TCTTAATAGGGTAATGTACTCCACATTTTCCTTTACTTTCTCAAGCTTTTCTTCTCTTTTTTCTAATTGCTTTTCTTCTTTCTTGATTTCTGCTACTTCCTTTAGCTCTTCTTTTATCTTTTCTTTAGTCTCTTCTTGTTTTTGCTCTAGAGACTCGTCTACTTTTTTGAATTTACTAATAGCTTTCTTCAGTTTCTCTTTAAGGAATCCGAACATGTTTTTGAAAACTGGAGATGATATTTAAACATTTGGTTGAGTATATACCTGTCACTGGGTTGCGTGACACCTTTTAGAAAGTTTAATAAAATAAAAACTTCTCTATAAATGATGGCAAAAGGAAAGAAAAAATTTGTCTTTGTAGTTCTTGATGGAGCAGCAGATAGACCTTGTAAAGACCTTCAAAATAAGACTCCTTTCCAGATATCTTTCAAGCCAAATCTTGATTGGTTTACTGAGAATGGAAAATGTGGAGTACATTACCCTATTAAGAAGGGAATAGCTCCAGAATCAGATTCAGCAGTTATGGCTTTATTAGGGTATGATCCTGAACAGTACTTTACAGGTAGGGGACCTTTAGAAGCAATGGGCGCTGGAATCCCTTTGAAAAGAGGAGATTTGGCTTTAAGGGCAAACTTCACAACTGTCAAGAAAGGAAAACTTTTGGATAGAAGAGTTGGAAGAACTTTAACAACTGCTGAAGCAGAAGTTTTATCAAAAACTCTTAATAAAAAGGTAAAATTAGGATTCCCTTTTATTTTTAAGCATACTATCGAACATAGGGGAGTTTTGGTTGTAAGGGGAGGATTTTCTGCAAATATTACAAATGTAGACCCTGCTTATAAGAGACATGGGAAATATGCTGTGGCTGTAAAGGAATATGGTAAGATTAATTTGTCTAAGCCTATGGATGATGACGAAGTTACTCAACTTTCTGCTAATTTAGTGAATAATTTTACTGAACAGTCTCATAAATTATTGAGCAAACACTCCTTAAATCTTTCAAGAATAAGGAATGGATTGCTTCCAGCAAATATTATTGTGACAAGGAATGCAGGTGTTGAACTTCCAGATCTTCCTAAAAGGAGAGAAAAATGGATTGCTCCATTATCGATGCCTTTGGAAATTGCTTTAGCAAATCTTGCAGGGATGAATGTTAAAAAATTCGCTTATCCTGAAATGATTTCTCCAAATCCTTATAAGAATATTTACTATGCATTAAAGAATTATCTACAGTTTACTAAGAAGGTTATGACTAAGGAATGGAATAATTGTGAATGTTTCTATATACATGTAAAAGAAACAGATGTTCCAGGGCATGATGGGCAAGGTTTGCATAAGAAAAAGATGATTGAGATGATTGATGAGATGTTATTTGGCTTTTTAAGAAAAAAGAATGTAACTCTTTGTGTTACTTCAGATCACACTACTCCTAGTAGTCTAAAAGCACACTCAGCGGATCCAGTACCTTTTATGATCTATGGGGCAGATAAGGATGGTATTAAGACTTTTGATGAAAAGAACTGTGCTAAGGGCAAGTTCAAGACAATATTTGCAAAAGATCTCTTAAAATTAGCTTTAGATTAATTGTTTCTTCATAAGACAATAAAAGTTAAATACACTCGAAAAGCGCTTATTGTATGATAACTTATGCAGAACTTTATGAGTTGCTGAGGAAGGAGAAGTATACAGAACAATTACAGTCTCTTCCGAAGGGATTCTTTAATGAAGCAGCAGCTTATTTTAGGGATAAAAAGAAAGTTGCTGAGAAAAGTGATGATCTTTTTAATGAAACTATAGCTAAAACTAAGAAGCAACTCGAAAATGCTATTTCTATATTTAAAGAGTTAGTGACTAGACGACAAAAGAAAGTAATCAATATAGCTTTCGTGGCCTCTAAGACAGGGATTAGTAAGAGGGATAGTGAGAATATGATTGATAGAGAGAAAAAGCTTTTTGATAAGATTTTCAAGGAATTAGGGGAAGATGAGAAGACAATTATGATGATAATAAGTGGATTGGACCAAGGGAAAGATTTAAAAAATCAATTAGTTCGTTTTACTCAGGAGACAGGAGAATTCCTAGGTCCTGATGAACGAAAATTAGGCCCTTTTAAACCAGGAGATTTAGCTAATCTCCCTCAAAAGATTTCAGAGATTTTAGTTAATTCTGGAAAAGCGGTTTATGTCGATGAGAGTAATTAAATGAAAATACCAAAAGTAATCAAAAGATTTTGTCCGAAATGTAAGACTCATACTGCTCAGAAAGTCAGTCAAGTTAGCACTGGTGCTAAAAGAGGAACCATGAAGAAAGGTTCCATCAATAGGGCTAATTTGAGGGGTACAGGGGTTGGACATGGAAATCATGGAAGATGGGGAAGTAAACCTCCAGTAACTAGATGGAAGAGAAAGGCAAAATCTACAAAAAGATTGAGTGTAAAATATACTTGTAAAAAATGCAGTAAAAGTACCATAATCAAAAGAGCTATAAGGACTAGCAGGTTGAAAATAGAATAAAATGGCAAGAGAAAGACTAAAAACATATTGGGTTGAAGTTCCAGAACTTAATCAGAAATTTGCAATATTGACTTCAAAGCCAGATACTATTCCAGGAAAATTAATCAAGCTAGATTTGACAAGAATGCTTAAAGGTAGGAGTATGGAGGCAAATCTTCTCGTTCAAAAAGAAGGAGATAAATATTTTGGAGATTTTGTTGCTACAAAAGTTGCTCAGTCTTATATCAAAAGGATGATGAGGAAGAATATCAGCTGGATTGAGGACAGTTTTGTTGTTAAAAGCAAAGACCAACAGCTTCGTGTTAAGCCTTTTATGATCACTAAGAAGAGAATTCATAGATCTGTAAGAAAAAAATTAAGAGAGACTACTAAAGAGCTATTAATAAAATTCATTTCTGAAAGTAAAACAAAAGATGTGTTTGAAGCAGTTATTCGTGGAGGATTCCAAAGAGAAGTTTCTTCACAACTGAAGAAAATCTATCCTTTAGCTTTCTTCGAGATTCGTGTTTTGAAGATCGAAAAACCCAAGCTAGAGTGATTGTTTAGCCAAAACATAATCCTTTTAAACCGACTTTTCTTGTGAAAACTATGCCTCCATGGCTCAGTGGTAGAGCGACTGCCTTGTAAGCAGTAGGTCGGGAGTTCGAATCTCTCTGGGGGCTTTTTTTAAAATGGTTGATACAAAAAGGAATCCTTCGCTTGAAAAATACAAACTAATTCAGGAGTTGGCTAATTGCGAAGAGGGCTCTAAAAATATTGGGGAAGAAATTATGAAAATAGATTTTGAGTGTAGGTCTGATGATTCAAAATTTCTTGAGAATATTTGTAGAAAAGGTGGAAGAGGCTTGATGCTTGCAGGAGCTTTATTTGGAGCTGGAGCCGTTTGTTCTTATTATGCAGAAAAGCCTAAAACTGTTTGTGATGTTCTTGCAGCAGTAGGAATTTTTTCTATTATTGGGGGGACTGACCTTTATAATAAAAGAAGAATAGAGTGGGATGATTATTATAAGAAATCCTAAATTTTTTCTGCTATCAAATCATGTATTGTTGATGATTTGATTTTTACTTTTACTTTTTGACCAAGTTTGAATTTGCCTTTTATTGTTATTTGAGTGTAAGAAGGTGTGCGGGCCTTCCATTGCTGTTTGTTCTTTCCTTTTTCATTAATTATTACTTCTCCTTGCCAACCAATCCATTCCTTTTTATTTTCAAGAGAAATTTGTCTTGCTATCTTGGAGAGCTTTTCACTTCTTCTCATGATGGTTTTATCTGGAAGCTGTTTAGGCATCTCTGCTGCAAGTGTTCTTTCTCTTTTCCAGAATCTAGAAACATTAACAATATCAGGTCTTGTCTGTTTGATTAATTTTATAGTCTCATCAAATTGTCTTTCTGTTTCTCCAGGAAATCCACATATTACATCTGTTGCAATTGTAATCTTTGGGAGCTCATTTTTTAATTTAGTGACTATCTTCTTGTATTGTTTAATTGTGTAATTTCTCTCCATTCTTGTTAGAATACTATCGCTTCCAGACTGTACAGGGATATGTAAGAATTTGTAGACTTTCTCATTTTGCATCGCTTTGATCAATTTCTCTTCCATACCTAGGAAATGATCTGGATTACCCATTCCTATTCTGATTTTGAAATCTTTTTCTATTTTTGAAATTTCATTTACTAAATGGATTAAGTCTACACCTATATCTTGACCATAACATGCAGTGTCCTGAGAAGTTAACCAAATCTCTTTTATTCCATCATTTAATGATTCTCTCGCTTTTTGAAGGATTTGTTCAGGAGGATAAGAAACAAGGTGTCCACGTGCAGCTTTTGTTTTACAATAAGTGCATTTTCCCAAACATCCAGTATTTATTGGAATTATTTCCACTATTGGATTTTTTCTTATCTTTGGAAGAATTAAAGGAGTTTGCCTATTTTTGAAGATCGCAGCTTTTCTTTTATCTTTTAATGTCGCAGCAACAACTTCTGTAATTTTATCAATTTGGTGGGTTCCAATTAATGAATAATCTAATAATCTTCCAGGTTCTGTTTGGGGGATACAGCCAGCAATCACTATTTTCTTCTTTTTCTTTTTTACTTCTTCTAATCTATTAAAGAAAGCATGTTCTGTTGGAGTTTTTACTGTACAAGTGTTGAAGATGATTAGGTCTGCCTTATTTTCGTTTTCTACAAGCTCATAGCCTGCTTGAGCAAGCAAACCAGCCATATGTTCACTATCTGCAAAGTTATGTGCACATCCAACAGTCTCGATATATACCTTAACCATTCAAATAATTGAAGTATATGCCTTTTAAAAATTAATGTTTGCTTTACGATAAGCTTTTTATACCCTCAAAATTTCTAAACCTTGAAAGATGGCAAAATCAATACTTTATTTAACCCATGGATTGGGAGGAAATGAATTTGAACAAATAGGCATGCCTGGAATAAAGAAAAGGTTTTCTATAGGATTGGAAACAAAGATTGATTCAGAGTATAGGTGGATAATTCCTCCAAAATCTTCTAAAGTTATTGAAACTACAAAAGATAATATGATCTCTTGCATTGCTAAATCAGCAGAGAATGGAATCTTGCCAGGTTTAGGGAGAAAGTCTAATGGAGATTTCTATGAAGAACTTAAAAGAAGAGAAGATCCTTCGTTAGATTTCTTGACTGATCAATTATTAAAAATTTTCAAAAGAGTTTATAATGTTAATCCAAGATTTTTTGAAGGGAAGAAAGAATTTAATGGGGCTAGAGATCGCCAAATTGGAATTGTGTCAAGTCTTTATCCAGGATTAGTGAATAGAAGGCAAGTAAGTTTCTTAAAAGATCTTGCTGCAGCTGTGTGGAATTATAATCCTGAGCCAGTTTGCAAAACAGATATTGTTGGCCAGTATAAGAAAAGAAAGAATTCCCCTACTAAAGGGTTAACTTACGGAGAGGTTGCTTCTGAAATAGGGCAGAAAGGTGGAAAAACTGAATTGGCTATGGAAAAATTAGTTTCAGATAAGATTTTATACAAATTACCTAACCCTAGAAGTGTTATTCGTGGTGATCTTTATTTCTTAAGTCAGCGTTCTAAAAAAAGAAGTGTGGAAAGAAGAAAAGTTAGGGTCGCATAATTTTATATAGGACTTTTTCTTTGTTTTATGATGGAAAAAGAGGGGAGATCATTAGTTATATCTACATTCTTATTCCTAGTTCTAATACTAATTGGTGTCAGTCAGAGCTTAGTGGGATTTGCAGTGGCAGGAGAAACTGCTACAGATTCTCCAGGAATGGTGAGTTATTTTAAGGATTATATCTCTCCAAGGCTTGTAGATATTGTTAAATCTCCTTTTGATAGTCCAGAAATGTTGTGGATTGCTATTCCTTTATTGTTAGTTATTTTGTTTATGCAAGTCTATTTTGGAAGATGGAGAAATGAAAGGCTTGGATGGGCAAGTGCCTTTGCAAATTGGATTACTTTACTTTTTGTAGCAGTCAATCTTTTTAGAGAGATGTTAGTAAAATATTCAGTAATTGCTTCTGCCCCACCCTCTGTCATTTATATCTTGCCAGCAATTCCTTTAGGTCAACAGTTCATCCCACTAAGTGTTTTGTTTAAGTTTATGTTGATTTTTGCCTTGTTTTTCATTTCAATACTTTTTATGTCTGTTTTATTCTTACATGCCATACCTAAGAAAGCTTCCTTTTTGATTAGCTCGCCTTTGGCAATTTATTCTTTTGCATTCATCATGATTGCAGTTGTTTATTCAGATATTCCTCTTGACTTGCCTACATTCTTGGCAGCCTTGCTAGTCTATATTTTAATCTTAATCATATTCAAAATCATTAAGATGCTTATTCCTCCATCTCAAGAAGCCAAAAGGTATTTGAAAGAGAAAGAAAAAATGGAAAAGAAGAAGAAAGGAATAGAAAAAGCAGTCAAAACAAAAAAAATAAGGGGATTAAGAAAGAGATATTTTAACTTTTTTAGGAAAAGGAGAGCTAGATAAATTTTTATAGATGGTATATCAAGTTAGTTTAATAAAAAGGGTGATAAATAAATGCTTGAAAATCTTTTAAGCACTATTCAGAATGAATATATAAGATCGTTTCTAGTGTTAATTGTCTCATTTGCTTTTGCTCAACTTGTTTATTATTTTCTTAAAACTACCATTGAAGGTTTAGTGAAGAAAACTAAAACTCCTCTTGATGATATTTTTGTACATATCGTCACTACTCCAATTTATTATGCAATTATCTTTTGGGGAATTTATTATGCTTTGAAGTCTTTAACTATCATTTCTAGGTATAATGGTTTGGTTGATAAGTTATTTTTTGTTATTGCTGTTGCTTTAGTCGCAATTGTTTTTGCGAGAATAACTGACGCTTTTGTTAATAAGTGGTTGAGAGTCAGAAATAAGAGAACACCAAGATTAGTGAATAAGATTATGAATTCTTTGATTTATCTTGTAGCTATTTTAATGATATTACAATTTTTTGAGGTAGCAATTACTCCTTTACTTGCGACTTTAGGTTTGGGGGCATTGGCTTTAGGTTTAGCATTACAGCCTACCCTTGCTAATTTATTTGCAGGGGTGAGAATACTTTCAGATAAACCCGTTCAGGTCGGAGATTATATTGAGATAGGAGACTTAAAAGGATATGTAGAAGATATTGGGTTGCATACTACAAGAATAAGGACTCTACCTAATAATGTGGTTGTCGTTCCAAATTCAAAACTTGCGGATAGTATAATTGTAAATAATTCTCTTCCAAGTGAAGATCTCGGAGTTATTGTTAAATGTGGGGTAAGTTATAAGTCTAATCTGAAGAAAGTAGAAAAAGTAACATTAGAGGTTGCTAAAAAGATACAGAAAACATTTCCTGGAGCTGTTAAAGAGTTTAAGCCTTTTATGAGGTTTGAGGAGTTTGGAGCGTCTAATATCAATTTCTTTGTTATTTTAAGGGCAATAGATTATCCTAATAAGTATCTCGTCACTCATGAATTTATTAAGGAGTTGAAGTCTGCTTATGATAAGAATAAGATAGAGATAAGCTGGCCAATAAGGAAAATCTATAAGGGGAAGTAATTCTACCACAATCTTTAAAACTCGAGATATATGTTCTAAATTAAGGGCCCATGGTCTAGCGGTTATGACGTATCCTTGACGTGGATAAGATTCCAGGTTCAATTCCTGGTGGGCCCATTAAAATGGAAGAAGTCACTTTTTTAATTCAAAAATATTTGAACGAAATCAAAATTGAGAAAGTCAGTTTTGGAGAATATAAGGATATAACTCTACACATTCCTAAGGAGATGGTTAAGGAATATATAGGGGTGAAGTCCAATAATGGTGTAAAGAATTTAACTTATCAAAACTGTGCTAATCTTTTTCATAGGGAAACAAAGTTACTAGAGCATGTTGTTCAAGCAAATAAAGGGGCGTTTAAAGGCAGGGTCTTTTTGAGAGAAGGGCATGGTTTTGACAGTTTTTTGCAGGAAGCTTCTTCCAAAAAAGCTTACTATGAATTTTTTGCTATAGAGGTTCCAAGGTAGCAGTTTCTAAGGACAAAATAACCTTTATATAGGGCTTTCTATTATATATAATTAGACAAAAAGAGGGTTAGTACAAATAATGTTTAACAAAAGGGGTCAAATTACTTTATTTACGATTATCGCAATTTTGATTGTTGCAACTATTGGTTTAGTGGCTTATCTTGGAGGAGTGGGACCTTTTGGAGTTCCTTCCGAATTGCTTCCTATCGAGGATAGAATTATTGAATGTATCCAAGAAACTGCTTTAGAAGGAGCAGAAGTTTTGGGAGCACAAGGGGGATATATCAATCCTCCAGAGTTTGAAGCAGGAAGTGAATATGCTCCTTTCACTTCACAAATAGGCTTTTTTGGATCAGTAATGCCTTATTGGTTTTATCTTTCTTCAAATGGACAATACAAAGAACAAGTTCCTTCTATAAAAACTATGGAGGATCAATTATCTGATTATATTAAAGACAATTTAGAGTTCTGTGATGTTGAAGATTTATTGGTTGGAGAATACATTATTGAAATTGATGAAGCTATAGATGTTAAGGCTGACATTCGTGAACGTGAAATTTTCATAGAAGCTGAAATGCCAGTTAGTGTAGAATATCAGGGCACTTCAAGAAGAATAATTTCTTATGATACAAAAATTAATAGTAATGTTGGAAGACTTTACAATATTGCAAGAGAAGTTTATGATGCTGAACAATCAAGACTTTTCTTAGAGGATTATACAGTGGATTTGCTTGCATTATATGTTCCTGGAACAGATGTTGAGTTGAGATGTAGTCCAAGAATTTGGTTTAGAGATGAGGTTGAAGAAGATTTATTAGATGCTTTACAAGCAAACATTCCTGCGATAAGAGTTTCTGGAGATTATTATGAGTTAAGTCAAGAAAAGGAGTATTATGTTACAGAACTTGAACAAGACTTAAAGAAAGAACAAGTCAATTTCTTTTACGACAAGGCATTCCCTACAAAGATTGAGATTCAACCTTCTGATGGAGAAGTCATGAGGGCAAATCCTGTTGGAAATCAAGAAGGGTTGGGAATATTAGGTTTCTGTTATGTTCCCTATCATTTTGTTTATTCAGTAAGTTATCCAGTTATTGTTCAAGTATTTGATGAAGAGTATGGATTATTCCAATTCCCAATTATTGTTTCAGTTAAGAATAATCAACCAAGAGGAGCAGTTATCGGAGAAGAAGTTGATGAGTTTGAATTAGAGCTTTGTGAGTATAAAGTTCAAGACTTTAATGTAAGAACTATTGATACTTCTGGAAGAGAATTAGAGGCAAGTATTGGTTTCAAGTGTGGAGGAACTTTCTGTCCTATTGGGGAGAGTTATGAAGGAAACTTTGATGGACAATTCCCTCAATGTGTTAATGGATTTATTATTGCACAAGAAGAAGGTTATATTGATTCAAAAGTACAAGTGTCTACAAATCAATTTGGAAGCGCAGACATTATTATGAGGCCCAAACATGAATTAGATGTAAGAGTTTTGGGTAATCTCCAACCGATATCAAAAGAAGAATCAGCTTTCATAACCTTTAGTTCAGAGGATTGGACTACAAGTATTTTGTATCCTACTCAAGATAAAGTTGAATTAGCTGAAGGAGATTATACTGTTACTTCTTATCTTTTCAGAGATGGGAGAATAGTGTTGAGTGCACAAAGTGTTGAAAAATGTGTACAAGTTCCTAAAACTGGAATCTTTGGATTCTTAGGATTTGAGAGAGAAGAATGTTATAATATTGATCAACCAGCACAAGAACTTAGTCAAATCACTATCGGTGGAGGAACTGCTGAGGTTTCTTTTGAGGATAGTGAACTAAGAAATGCAGACTTTGTAGGTGTAGAGATAATAGCACAACCAGTTCCATCAAATGTATTGGAATTGCAAGAAGTCTATACTAACTTATTTTCATCCACTATTGGAATTACTTTAAGATGAGTTTAGAAAAGAAAGTATTGAGGTTAGAAGGATTTGTATTAGTCTTAACTTTGTTATTAGTGGTACAGGCAGCTGCACAAGTCGGAGGTACAGCAAATTATAATGCTTACTTCTCATATTATGGTACTCAAACAGGAGTTCCAACTTCGCAATATTATTTTCCAGTTATTGATTCGAAAGCTTGTGAAGAAGGGGCTGGACAAGATTTTGTAATTGAAATCGCTCCTGGTGATTGTTCTCCTGCTGTGGTTAGATCAGATTTGTTAGAAGAACAAAATGTTCCAGTATTTTGTAAACTTACTGGTGTGAAAGTTAATCCTCTTATTGAAGTCCCTTATATCAAAAGTGTAAATATCATTGGAACTCCTCCAGAAGGGATTAGAACTGTTTTATTCCACCCATATAGGGCAGCGGTAAGGCGTACTACTTTGTATAATCCTTTAGAAGGTTCTCCAATCAATAATAATTTAGGTTATGTGGTGGTTGTTTTGAATAAAATTCCTGTTGAAAAAGATATGCCTGATATGGTTCATGCAAACTTAACTGCAAAAATTGAGTATGATGTTTCTACAAGTTTTGGAATTACAAATGATGATCTTGTTTTGAGTGATATGGGTGATAAGGATTGGATGAGGAGTTATGAACAAAACACTTTTTGGGATGGAAAAGGTTATGTAAGGGCAACAAATATTAAAGATAATTCAGCAACCATAGGGATATATGCAAGTCCTGAGAGGGTTATTAGAACTTTTAATCTTCAAGCAGGAGCTGGTCGTTCTTCTATAATCTATATGCCTGGAATGTATTGTTCTTCTGGATTACAAGTTGAGTTAAAACAAGTTGTTGTACCAAAAGCTAAAGCAACTTTAGATATTGATGGAAAGAGAACAGATGTTATTGAAGGTACAAAGATTTTGGATGGGAAGTGTAATGTCAGAAAGATTGAATCTACCCCATATAGTCTTGGAGGAGAAGTAGAGATTAGTTGTCCTGATAAGTCTTATACTTTGAAAAGAGAAGGGGCGAAGGTTAACTTAAAGATTAATGATGTAGATACAAATCCTGATGGATATACTCCTGGAGATTTGGTGAATTTAGGAAATAAAAAATATCTTCTAACAACTTTTGTTGGAAATTATGTTATATTCAGAGAAAATGATGAAGTGATTGAAAAGAGGATTGTTGTTTTACAAGATTCAAAGAAGAATAGAACTTTGAAAGATGTCAATCAGAAGATAAGTGCTATTCTTTCAAGAGGATTCTTTAAAGATGATGCTGGATTTAATAGCCTCATTTCAGAGATACAAAGAAACTTCCCAGATGTAGAGATGATTGTTGATGATGTGAATAATCCTCTTAATAAAAAAATAGGTGAGGTTACAGTAGAGATTGCTAGTGTTAAAGGAATAATACAAAGCAATTATCCAGATATTGTTGAAAAGTATTATAGAGGATATAAGGGAAGTTATGAGAAGATTGTAGAAGACTTGCCTAATGAAAAAGAAGGTCCAAAAGATAAGTTCTATGGGGAAGTTGCATTGTGGCAAGCAGCTGAAACTGCTAAAAAGATGGGCAAGGATTATGATAGGCTGAAGATATATGAAGAGATAATCAAAAAGTATCCCAAATCCAATTATGTTAGCGAATCTAAAAAGCAATTAGAGATTCTTTATTCCAGTGGAAGTTCAGAAGAATCTTCTGGAATTATCTCTTCTAGAGGAGAAGCATTCTTTGTTTCTTTAGAAGGTGTTACCGAACCTAAAGCAGAAGAATCTAATGTAGACCTTTTTGTCAATGGGATAAAAAGAAGTGGTTTAGGAATAGGAAGTTTTGTTGATGTGGGTAGGGATTGGTATATCAAGGAGATTAATGACAATAGTGTTAAGTTTGAAAGAATTGCAGAAAAGAAAGAAGCGAGAATTGATAGAACAATCAATTTAGGGGCCTTAGAAGCTTTGGATGAATTGCAAGTCAAAGTTCAAGATATACATTTAGAGAAGTATGCAGTTGTTTCTGTATATCCTTTTGATAGGCAAGGAAAGACTTTTGCAAACTTTAGTGTCCATATAGGGATTGAGAAAAGAGCAATTAAACTTAGTGTAGATCAGACTAAGGATTTGATTAATAAGTTAGATAAAACAATCACCGACTTTGAAGAGATTACTGAAAAATTAGGAAAAGTTGTAGAAGACTGGAAGAAAGTTTGTCTTGCTGGAAGTGCTGCACTTTGGGTTGAGAGTTTCTTTGAAGGATTGATTTCTGAAGGACAATCTATTGCAAGAAGATATGTAATGAGGGAAAACATTATGGAAGATGGTTCTAAAGGATTTATGGAATGGTGTACAAAACCAGAAAATAGAGATGCTTTAGGGGAGAGATTAGATACTACTGTTAATGATTTCAATGAATGTATATATAGATCAGGCGAGGATATTGAAAAGGCTTTGGAAACTAAACAAAATTCAATTAAAGCTTGGGAAGAAATAAATAAAGAACTTAAGACTGAGGAGTCTGGAATTTTAAAGAAAACTTGTACTTTCAAAATTTTCTGTAAAGCAAGAGTTGATGAGCCTGAATTAATCAAGCAGTATAAAGAGAAGGTTTTTGATAGTTATGGATTGTCTGGAAGTATTGGAAAGTATAATTCTGTTGAAGCTAAAGAAATTATTGCGAAATTTCCTGATTTGTTTGATGATAATTTAGTTGGTTTAGAAGATGCAAGGAATTTAGATTCAAACGTAAGAGTATTGTTAGATTGTAAGGGACAAAAGGATGATTTAGATCCAAATAGTCCTTTTTGTAAAGGTGTTGAGAATACTCTTTTCCAAAGACTAGAGAGATATAATAATTTATTGACTGATTTGAAGGACAGCAAAGAAGCAGCAAATGATCTTAAAAGATATGGGATAGAAAGTGCTCCTTTAGTGACTGATAGTCAAAAGCCCTTAGATGCGCCAGTGTATAAATTTAGAGATTTGAATGATTCTCTTAAGAAACAATTATCTACATTGAGTTCAAAATTAAAGGATGGAACTGAGATTGTATTCTTTAAAGCTTCCTTGAATAGAGAAGTTATAGGTGCTGGAACTACTGAAAGGCTTGCTGCAAATGGGGCTTATGCTGCTGTTGTTACGAGAATCACTAATGAAAGATATGGTGTTGATAATAAGACTTACTTTAAGATTGAAAGAGATGGAAGTGTCAGACATATTGATGATATAGAGTCAAAAGCTTTATTCTCTAGAGCTTCTGCATTTATCCCAAGAGAAAAATGTAGTTATGTTTATGAAGATCCTAAGGTGCAGTTCTGGGGAAGTGGTCCTTTCAGAGGATTGCCTGCAATAATGCCTTTAGGGAAGGGGACTGATGGGAGTACTGGATGGTATGCAGCAACTAAGCCTTATGGAGATAGTTTAAGAAGTGGTTTGACAAAAGTTCAAGCTTATACAGAAGCTGGAGAACCAACTCATTTTTACATTGCTAATGTAGGGGAAAATAATCAACCTGACTTTGGGTCAAGTCCTGGAGGAGATGATTCAAAGTGTTCACAGTACTTTGCACTTTCTGAAACTTATCAAGGTCAGACAAGACTTGGTGGAATGACTGAAGCGCAAACTAAAAGGTTTGTAGAACAATCTGTAAGATGTTTGAAACAAGCATCTGATAAAGCAAAGACTACAAAGGGTGGAAAGATAAAAACTTCCTGTGGGACTTTTGAAGTTGGAGAAGCAAAAGCTATTACTCCTGGTTTAGAATGTGAAGATTTCATGTCTCCATTTAAATGTTCATTACTTTACAATATGTGTGATCCTGTAATCTGTCCACCTTCAAGATGTAATCTTGGTGGAAGATTCCAAACGGATAATGTTGTTCAGACTGGAATAATCGGAAGTTTGGCTTTATGTGCACCTAACTTTGGATCTCCTTTAACAGATGGAGGAGTAATGGTTCCAGTTTGTTTAACTGGAGTCCATGCAGGATTGGATAGTTTAACTTCAATGTTTAAGCAAGTAAGAGGATGTTTACAAGAAAGTTTGGATACTGGAAGACATATTGGAATATGTGATCAATTACAAAGTGTTTTCCTTTGTGATTTCTTCTGGAAAGAAATCACTCCTTTCCTTAAAGTAGGAATACCCCAACTTATTGAAAGAACAGTTTATGGAAGAAGAGGTGGAGGAGAATATTTAACATTTGCAGAATCTTATGAAAATAGTCTTAAGCAAGTTCAGTTCTTCACAACTTATTATGGTGAGAATACTTTGAGAGCATTCCAAGTGCGTTCAACTGCTGAGGCAGGAAGTTTAGTTTGTAAGGCTTTTGTTGGTTTAAGATATCCGGATTCAGCTAGTATATTTGATGAATTAGCTAAGCCAGAAAGTCCTACTCAATTTAATGGATGGTTTGATGAAATGCCTTTCTCTTCAGTTACTGTACCTCCAACTTCACAATATAAAGTGTTCTGGTATATTTTTGCTGGAAGGGATGAACCTGGTTATTGGCAAGTTTATTTGAAAGAACCACCTTTTTCACCAGGAATAATTCTTCCTGATAGGTATGTCGTACAGACTGGTTATGTTGGGACTGGAGAGTCTATAAGTGAATCTAGGGATTTTACAGCTCCTTCAGGATATAAGCAGCTTTGTATAAGGGTTAATTTGAAAGAAGAATGTGGATTTAAGAAAGTCTCAACTGGATTTGGAGTTGAGGAACTTACAAATTATTATGTTGCATCTCAAACTGTTCCTGGAGAGGAAAAGATTACAAGTGAGCAAGAATGTACTTCTGGAACTTCTGCATTGTTAACTGCAGATTCTATTCCCGGAGCTTTATTAGCAACAACTCCTTTCTTGACACAACCAACTATTGGAGGATTGCAAGAAACTATTGGACCTTCAATACAAAGAAGAGGAATTGTAAGAATTTGTTCAGGAGAAAATCCTGGAAAAGGAAGTAATTCTGATAACTGGGATCAAGTAGGTTATTGTGATGAGTCAAGAAGGATTGGCTGTTGGTTAGATAGGGGCACTGTTGCAGGAGCGATTAATGATTTAGGTTTATTGAACGCAACATTGGCTGATTCTCTTAATGCAAGCAGAAGACTTCTTGAAGCAACTGAAGATTATCATAGTCCTGCAGAAAGCAGTGAGACTTTAGCTAAATTGAAAAAAGATGGAGCAGTAGAAGCAGTAAAGGAAATGATTGGGGACTTGGTTGTTGTCAATTTAAGAAATAAAGATGTTGCAAAAAGAGTTGATGAGCAATTAGCAGATATTCTTTCAACTTCAACTGTTAATTCATTGAAGAATTTGGTTGAATTCAGTATTGATAAAACAGATAGAGCAAGAGCACAGCTTAAGTTAGCTGAGATTTATGAGACAATTGTTTTGAAATTAAGAGGAGCACCTTCTGCTCCTGAAACTGGTCCAGGTGGAGGAGATTCAACACCAAATAAGGGAGCAGAAAGAGAGAGGTTAGAAAGGGAAAAAGCAAAGGGAGATTCAAAAATTTGTAAACTACAAAGTGTGGCTTGGCAAACTCCTGGTGCAAAGGTTAAGGATGGGGACAAAGTTGAAGTTGTTGCTACTGCCAATGGAGATTGTGAGGGTGTAGAAGCAGTTATTTCAGTGAAGGAAGATGACTTTAGTGGTGATAGATTAATTCCAGATTATAATAAGATTAAGATTACTTTTGACAAAAAAGAGTTAAATATTGTGAAGGGTGAATGGATTGCTAAGTGGGAACCAGATATTATTCCCACAGGTCTTGCAAATAGAGTAGCTGAAGAAGCAGAGTTTTATCCCATTATTGAACTTTATGATCAAAAGATTTCTGGAGACTCTTCAAACTCAAAATTAATTAGTGTTGCTCAACCTCCACATTATAGATATGAAATTGTTAGGGCTGAAATCGATAGGAAAGATTTAGCTAAGGAATTTGGAATAACAGAAACCCAAATAGTTAAATGGAATGAGAGATTACTTAAGACTTCTCAAAAGGAAGGAGGAGGAGTTCATAAATTTTACAAGGGCGCTAAAATACATCTTTATTTGAATCAAGGTGTTTATGCTAGTTTGAGTGATGATTTAAGAAGCAAATTAAAAAGGTAAGTAATTATCATCAATTATCACTTTTAATTCACCATCTCTTCTTCTAAATTCTAAACCAAAGAAATCTTCTCCTATATTTAATTCTTTTATAGGCATTGCAGAACCATATTTTTCTTCTCCAGGTTTGTAAAAGCTGGATTCTTTGTAGGGTTCTTCCATCATGTCTCTGTCTGCATATATGACTCTTCTGATATCTAAGACTTTTTTCTTGTCTGCTTTGCTAAAATCATAATTATTGATTTTGCGCATCATGGTTTCTTCAAATTTAAGCACCTTCTCTCTTTCTTTAGGATCATAAACGGGCATATGAAAATGGGAAAAGAATCTTTTGAAATCCTTTGCAAGTATAGCATCAAGAATATCTAGAGTTTTCCATTTTATCTCTTTTTCAATATCTATTTCTCCTTTTGTATATGCTTTACAATTTGATTGGTGGTAAATGCTTTTTTCTATTACCTTTTCCAACTCTCCTTTTGAAAGTGCTGTAGAAGTAGTGATTGCTGTGGAAAACTCAAATTCTTCTTTTTCGTGATTGAATTTTTCATCTATTGAAGTGTTATAGCTTAGGGTTGTTTCAAGTTGACCATTGTAGTCTTCTATTTCATCTATTGTCTGTGCAGTGTTATCTAGTCTCACAACATAGTCTTTAGCATTTGCTTTGAAGGGTATAAGTAGAGCTGCTGCTAAAACACCTCCAATAAGGAAATTTGTACTAGATTTCATTGTTCTGTTCTTTAATTTACTTTAGTTGATATTATATAAAGATATGGTTTCAATGCGGAGAGGAGGACTCGAACCTCCGTAAGCACTAAGCTACGTGGGCCTAAACCACGCCCGTTTGACCGCTCCGGCATCTCCGCATAAGATTAATGAGATATAATGTCCTTAAAAGGGTTTTGTTTTAGTTAAATTGTGAGAATTCCATTTAACAATCTTAGATAAAATAATAGATTTAGAATTTGTTTACCTCTTCTCTGCTGAAGCAGGAGAAACCCAAAGAATTGTGTTTCCTCTTACAAATGCAATACCTAAACTACGTTTCATCTCATTGTTGACAATCTCTTTTGCATTGTCAATAACTAGATTTATATGTATGTCAAACGCAAGTAAAGTTCCTACAAGTTGTTTTCCGTCCTTCAACTCAATAAGGATCTCTTTTCCTTTTGACTCATTCAATAAATCAAGCGGTCTTTCAATACCGTTAACCATATTTAGATTCCCAATTATAAGTTTTTAAATCTTCTTATTATCGTCTAGAATTTTTTATTATTCTAAACTAGTGAATTTTTTCCCGAATTTTGAAATCAGAAAGGTTTTTAAATAAATTTTAGTTGAAACTTCTATGGCAAGAAAGATTACTGGAGGAAGATACATTCCTTTAAGAAAAAAGAAGCTTACAGAAGTTCCTGGAAAGCCTAGACTTACTACTTTAGCGAAGGATAAGCATAAATTGCTTAAAACTCGTGGTGGCAAGTCAAAGATGGTTTTACTTACTTCCGAGTCTGTCATAGTGATGGATCCGAAGACTAAGAAAATGAAAAAAGCAAAGATTACTGAGATTGTTAGGTCTCCAGCAAATCGTTATTTTAAGACCCAAATGGTTAAAGGAACGATTATTAAGACTGATTTGGGAAAGGCTAGAATCACTAGTAGGCCAGGCCAAGAAGGCTCAATTTCTGCTGTCCTCGTCGAGGAATAATTTGATTTCTTATCTTAATTATTTTATTTTTAAATATTTGCGAAAGCTTTAAAAAGAAAAACAGAAAGCTTTTTAAATGATAGATTTTTAAGTAGTTCTAGATAAAAATGCCGGTTAATGTAAAAAAATGCCCCGAATGTGGTTCTAAGAAACTTATCTTTGATGAACAGAGAGGAGAGACTATGTGTGCAACCTGTGGTCTTATTATCGAGAAAGAGATGGTTGACTTAGGGCAAGAATGGAGACAATTTGATGAAGGGCCTAAGAAAGGAAGGGGTGGAGCACCGTTATCTTTACAGAAATTTGACAAAGGTTTGACTACAAATATTGGAGAGATCTCAGATATTTACAGATTAGGTGAGAAAAGAATAAAGAAATATAGCAGACTTAAGAAATGGCAAGAAAGAGTTTCAACAAGTATTGAAAGAAATTTGAGACTTGCTATGACTGAATTAAGAAAGGTTGCTAGTTTCTTGAACTTGCCAAACGTTGTAAAGGAAGAGGCAAGCAGAGTTTACAATGTTGTTTTGCAGAGAGGTTTAGTAAGGGGAAGAAGCATGGAGGCAGTTATTTCTGCTTGTATTTATGCTGCTTGTAGAACTTATAACATTCCGAGAACTTTAGATGAGATTGCAGCTACATCAGATGTTGAAAGAAAAGAGATTGGAAGAACATATAGGTTCATTACAAGAAAACTAGGATTAGAAGTTAATGCAAGTAATCCTAAAGACTATATTTCAAGATTTGCATCTGTTTTACACTTATCTCCTAAAACCCAAAATGATGCTTTAAAGATTCTTAAAAAAGCAGAAACTTCTGAATTGACTTCTGGAAGAGGTCCAGCAGGAATTGCAGCAGCAGCTTTGTACGTTGCAGCTTTACTTAATCAAGAAAAAAGAACACAAAGGGAAGTTGCAGATGTTGCAGGAATCACAGAGGTTACAATCAGAAATAGATATAAAGAACTTCTTGATAAACTAGGTCTGGAAGATAAGCTTAAGCTTAAAGAAGTTGAAAAGAAAGGGAAGAAGTAAGATATATAAACATATTCTCTTATGGTATTATATGAGGTGTAGTCCCCTTTTTATTGCAATAATCATCCTAGTAGTTTTAATCCTCTGCTGCCTTCTTAATTTTACTGGTAGTATTACTGGGAGGGCAATTACAAGTATAAACACTTGTACTGATACTGATTTTGGAAAAGACCTTTATATTAAAGGAGAGGTTAGTGGAAGGGAATATACTCTTAGTCCTTTAAATCCAGACTTTTTTTACTATGCTGATAAATGTGTTGGTTCTGATATTTTAGAAGAATATTTTTGTCTAGAGAGTGGAGGAGTTAATTCATTCAAAGCCTCTAAAAAATATCTTTGTAAAGATGGATGTTTAGATGGACAATGTATTGGTGTGGAAAGAGCTATTGAACAACCAGCTCCAACAAATAGATTTTGGATTAATTTAAGAGAATTACTATTAAAATTAGATAACTTAAGTTAAATTTCTACTTTCATTAAATCTTCAGCTACGAATGTGTTTTTGAATTTTGTTTTTGCTTCCTTTGCAATCTCTTTTTCTTTTAATTCATATCTTTGACTTATATGTGTTAAGTAGAGTTTCTTTGCTTTTGCTTTCTTAGCCATTTCCCCAGCTTGTGAAGCAGTTAAGTGGTGGTATTCTTTTGCTTTAGCTTTATCTTCATCTAAGAAACTTGCTTCGCACACCATCAAGTCCGCATTTTTAGAAGCAATTATTGCATTTTTGTCTATTCCTGTGTCCATAACAAAAGAAACTTTCTTTCCTTCTTGCAAATAAGTCATATCTTTTGCTTTTATTTTCTTTCCATTAAATGTAATGTCTTTTCCTTTTTGCAATTGTCCAATTATTGGGCCTTTCAGTTTTAATTTCTTCAATTTCTTAACATCTATTCTTCTTTTTGTCTTTTCTTCTATAGAATATGCTAATGAAGGGACTCCGTGACTTGTTTGGAAGGCTTTTATCACCAAATCCCCATCATGGATTATGCCTTCTTTTACTTCATGGACTTCTAGTTTTATGGATTTGACAAAAAGAAACATCTTCAACATTGTTTGTATAAAATGCTTTGTTCCTCTTGGTCCATAAACCTGGAGTGTTTTATTGTAGTTGTTTAGAGTTAATGTTTGGAATAATCCAGGAATACCTAATATATGGTCTCCATGCCAGTGAGTTATCAATAATCTGGTTATTTTACAAGGATTTAGCCTTGCTTTTCTGAATTGTCTTTGTGTGCCTTCTCCACAGTCTACAAGAATGTTTTCTCCTTGATGGGTTAGAAGCATGGCTGAATGATTCCTTTTTCTAGTAGGAATTGCAAATGATGTTCCTAAGAATGTTAATTCCATGAGGAGGGGAACCGATTTGTTTTTAAATACCTTGCTAATATATAGTTTTAAATATATAATAGATTAAAGTGAAACATGGCAAAAGGAAAGAAAGTCAAGGCAATGATGTCTGGAAGCAATGTTATTAGTAGCGCTTCTGAAGCATTGAATCTTTTTAGTAGAAGAAGATTTGGAGAGATTGTAAGAGGAAAAGTAAAATATCTTTTAGTAGAGGCTTTATATTTAATAGAAGAAGGAATGTTGGAAGTCTATGATGGTGGTAAGAAAGTTTCTAAATCAAAATTCTTAGAGAAGGCAGGCAGATTTGAGAAAGATTTTTTGATTAGATATTTAGTTTTTTCAGATTTAAGGAGTAAAGGTTACTTAGTCAAGACTGCTTTGAAATATGGGGCGGACTTTAGAGTTTATGAAAAAGGGAATAAAATAGGAAAAGATCATGCAAAATGGATTGTTTTTCCAGCTAAGGAAGGCAAAGGCCTTACTTGGAGAGGATTTGCTGCTAAGAGTCGTGTTGCCCACTCAACAAGGAAAAATTTGTTGATTGCAATTGTCGACGGTGAAGGGGATGTGACTTATTACTCTGTTGATTGGACAAAAATCTAATTTTTTCCTTCTTATTAAATAGTAAAAATGTTTTTTGAGAGTTTACGATAGTTTTTTAAATAAAATCAATATGTTTCTTAAATATTAATATTAGATATTAAAACACAGATGGTTAAAAAAAGAGGAATTTCAAGAAGATACTTAAAAAAGCGGTGGAAGGATTTCTTATCACAGGATAAAGAAGGAGTTTTGCATGTTTCAAATGTTTCTGTAAATAAACTAAGTCAGAAGTATGGAACACCACTTTATGTGATAATTGAAAGTGAAATAAGAAAAAGAGTAAGGAGATTTAGAGATGCTTTTCCTTATTCAAGACTTAAGATGCAATTTGCAAGCAAATGTAATTCTAATTTGGAAATATTAAAGATTATAAGAGAGGAAGGGGGAGAGCTGGATGCTAGTTCTGTTGGAGAGATTATTCTTGCATTGCTCGCAGACTTCAAACCACACCAAATCACTTTTACAAATCTTTACAAATCAGAGCAAGATATAAGATTTGCTGCGGCAATAGGTGTTCAAGCAATAACTGCTGATTCTATGGAAGAGCTAAGAAGAATGAATGCTGTTGGTGAGAAGCTCAATCAAAAAATTAAGACTTTTATTAGGGTGAATCCTCTAGTGGAGTTTGGAAAATATTCTACTAAGAAACATCAATATGGGATTCCCATAAGTCATGTAAAGAAAGCTATTGATTATGCAATAGATTCAAAATTTATCGATCTGATTGGGTTTCATTTTCATGGGGCCTATATTCATTCTCCCAAAATTTATTATATTGTTGCAGAAAAATTGCTTAAATTAGCAAAGTATTGTAAGGATAAGGGGAAAGTGATAAAGTCTATTGATCTTGGAGGAGGATTTCCTTCAGGAGATAATCCTAAAGCTTTTGATCCAGAAGATTTTGGAGAAGACTTTGTATCATTTTTTAAAAAGAAGTCTAAAAAATTGGATCTTCCTTCATTGAATCTTATCTTTGAGCCTGGAAAATTTATAGTGGCAAATGCCGGAATAGGTTTGATGCAAGTTATCAGTTCCAAAACAGTGAGTAAGAGGAATATTATTGTAACAAATGGTTCAACATATGCTTTTGTTCCAGATCCTATAATCTATAAATGCCATTATGAGATCTTGCCTGCAGATAAGATGGTTGGTCCGAGATGGGACTATTATACTATTGCAGGATGTACTTGTGATTCAATAGATATATTGGGTCATAAGAGGTGGTTGCCTAAATTAGGAGAAGGAGATTTGTTAGCAATAATGGATTGCGGAGCATATTCAAATGTTGTGGCTTCCAATTTTAATACATTAAAGAGAGCACCTATGGTTATGATAAATGAAAGTGGACAGATTAAATTAATCAGGAGAAGAGATAGGTATTCTGAAATGTTTGCTCCTGAGTTAGATGTCCTAAAGAATGCTGATCCTAACGAATTGATGAGTTATTACAATCTATTTAGGGGTGTTAGGGTGGATAAGTTATGGGAAGGCTCAAAAAAGGAGAAAATAGTAAATGTTATTGATTCTAAAAAGAAGTGAGTCTTGCTTTATCAATAAGTTTAAAATCCTTCAAGTTAGATAATTCTTATGGAAAATCTAAATGTGAATGTTCCTGATCAAAAATTAAAGATAACTTCTTATATCCAAATTAATGGGCCTGTAGTTGGACAGAATATCGCTAAGAAAATGGGAGTTCCGAGTTTTCTTGCTTCTGCTTTATTATCAGAATTATTAAGAGATAAAAAAATAAAGGCAAGTCATTTAAGGGTTGGTGGAAGTCCCCTGTATTTTGTTAAAGGACAGGAAGAAAAGCTTGAGAATTTTACAGGATATTTAGCATTCAAGGAAAAAGAGGCACATAGACTTTTGAAAGAAAAAGGAGTCTTAGAAGATTCTCAGTTATTACCTCCAATTCGTGTGGCTTTTGGAATCATGAAGGATTATGCTGTTCCTTTCTTTGTTTCTATCAATGGAGGGGATAAATTATTTTGGAGACATCATATATTGTCTCAAGAGGATACTCAAAATAGGCTAAAGGATCTTGTGAAAAAGATGCCTAAGCCTAAAAAGCAGGTTGAAAAGCCAAAAGCTGTTGTAAATGAAGAAATTAAGGAAAAAGAATTGCCAGTTCTCAAGCAGGCTGTGGAAAAGAAAGAAGAAACCCCTAAACCTAAGAAAAAGATGTCTGGTGGAGATCTTCCTTTGAAAGTACAGGAATGGATGAAAAAAGAGAGTGTTTTGATGAAGGAGGAATTGGAAAGTGAGGGTAGGATATTTAGGGCAATTGTTGAAATTAAGTCGAATATAGGTGTTTTAGACTTCCTGTTGATAGCTATTAACAAGAAGAGTGTAAATGAGGGGGAATTGGCTTTATGCTACCAAGAGGGCCTTGAAAAGAAGCTTCCAGTACTCTTATTGATGAATGGTAAGCCAAGCAAGAAAGGTCAGAAGATTCTTGAAGGATTTAAGGGTCATTTGACTATGCGGAAACTTTAAATATAGCTTAAAAACTCTATTTCTTATGGGAAGGATTAAAGGAACTCTTATCAAGAGAGCAACAAGGGATATTATTAGTGCTCATCCTCATAAGCTTTCAACAGATTTTGATCAGAATAAGAAAGCAGTTTCAGAGGTAGTACCTGGGATTCATAAGAAGTTGAGAAACAGTATTTCTGGATATATTGCTAGATTGATGAGAAGAGCTGAGAAGAAAAAGAAAGAGTAAAGTCATATTCAGTGTTAACTGAGGGTTTAAACAATGACAGAAGAAAACGAGACAAGAAAAAATGACGACAATATCGTCTTTATTGGCGGAAAACCTTTTATGAACTATGTAACTGGAGTTGTTATGCAATTTACAACTAAGGGTGCTAGTGAAGTAATCGTTAAAGCAAGGGGAAAGTTTATTGCAAGAGCTGTTGATGTTGTAGAAGTTTGTAGAAAGAGATTCTTGAAGGACCAAAACATTCAAATTAAGAACATTGGGATTGACAGTGAAGAATTCGAAAACAGAGAAGGCAGAAAGGTTAATGTCAGTACTATAGATATTGTAATGACTAAGTAATTTAGGGTCAAACGAAGCTTTTTATATCCACTTTTCTATTAATTCCTATGTGGAATAAAGAGAGGTTTAAATCTATTTTTGGAATTTTTTTAATCATTATTTCTTTTATGGTTATCTCTTATCTTGTTCAGACAAATACAGATCTTTTCAAACAATATCTTGATGTTGGTTTGTTAGGGATGATTGTTTTTGTCTTTATACTTGCCTTGTCTATTATTGTTGCACCTATTAGTGCCGTTTCTTTATTTCCTTTAGCTTCTAGTCTATGGGGGTGGGTCCTTGCAGGAGTGTTAGGAACTATTGGTTGGACTATTGGAGCAGTTGTTGCTTTTATGTTGGCGAGGAAGTATGGGGTTACTTTAGTTGAGAAAGTTCTACCATCAAAAAAGATCTATAGATTTGAGAAAGTGATTAGTGGAAGGAATCTTTTTTGGACAGTGATTGTTCTTAGGATGTTTATTCCTGTAGATGGAGTTAGTTATCTGATGGGTTTGTTCAGTAAGATGAGCTTGAAGTCTTATACTCTTGCAACTGTGATAGGGTTAGTGGTGTTTTCATTTGCAGTGGCTTATTTAGGGAGTGTCCCTTTTTACTATCAATTGTTTTTTGCAGTAATCTTCTTGTTTTTGTTCTTGATTTGGTTAGTTATTCACCCTGTTCATTTATCTAAAAAAAGTGTACAATGAAAGCTCTTTCATTAAAACAACCTTGGGCAGAGTTAGTTGTTAGTGGTAGGAAGAAGATTGAGTTAAGGAAGTGGAATACTAAATTTAGGGGAGAGTTTTTGATCCATGCTTCTAAAGTTCCTGATTCTAAGTCTATGAAGAGATTGGGTTTTGAGAAATTGCCTTGTGGAGTGATTGTCGGGAAGGCAAGGTTAGTAGGGGTCAAGAAATATGCTAATAAGAAAGAATTTGAGGAAGATAAGAATCTTCATTTTGGGACTGAAGGTTGGGGAGAGTATGGTTTCCTTTTAAAGGATGCCAAAAAAGTTAGACAAATCCCTGTTAATGGAAAATTAGGTTTTTGGAATTTTAGTTAGAGTAGTAACATTTAATTCGAACCCTTTTTAAAAAGAAAGTTCGAATTAATTACTTCCACTTAAAAATAATCACACAGGGTTTAAATAAAAAAGGTGTTTCTAAAGTTTAGAAAAGTGACTAGTTACATAAGTTTGTATCTTGGGCGCTAAAGATATGAAAGGAGTGAATATGGAAGAAGAAAAAGATGAAAATTAGAGCAAATTTTTACAAGTTAGGTGGAAGAGTGATGGCTGAGTGTCCCGAAGCAGGAATATCTGTAAGGGGCGATAGTGTTGGAGAAGCAATGAGTAAACTTCGGTCAACCTTGAAACACCACTATATTGATTTTTTGATAGAAGCTGAGGTTTGTTAAACTTTCTTATGGGGAAGGTTTATATCCTCTTCTTTCTTTTTTATTTTTAACATGGAATTTAAACTCTCACCATCAGCTTTGGGGTTAATGAAAGAATGTCCTAGGTGCTTTTGGCTTACTAAGCATAACGCCTGGAAGAGGCCTAGTGGTATATTTCCTACTCTTCCTAATGGGATGGATAGAATTCTGAAAACTCATTTTGATAAGTTTATGGAGAAGGGAGAGATGCCTCCTGAATTATGTGAGAATAATCTTTGTGAAGGAATGAAATTATTTGATGATAAGGCAAGATTAGAAGGTTGGAGAAATAATTTTATTGGAGTAAGATGGAGAGCTGAGGATGGAAATACTCTTTTTGGAGCTGTAGATAATTTACTTATGAAAGATGGAAAACTTATTGTTTTGGATTATAAGACAAGAGGATTTCCTTTAAAGGCGGAAACTCCTGGTTATTCTCAATCTCAAATGAATCTTTATAATCTTCTTTTAAGAAAGAATGGATATCTTACTGAGGATTTTGCTTTTTTGTTGTTTTATGTTCCTAAAGAAGTCACTCCAACTGGAGAAGTTGTGTTTGATACTACTCTTATCAAACAGTCTATTGATGTCAAACAAGCTGAAGAATTGTTTAGGAAAGCGATTACTTTATTGAATGGAGAATGTCCTCAAGAAAAATGTGCTTGGTGTAAGAATGTTTAGTCTTTTAAGATAGTTATTTCTTTTTTCTTTAGATTAAAATGTCCTATTTTGTTCTTTTTTAGTAGACCTTCATCATGGAAATCACTTCCACAAGAAACTTTTAAGTTATATTTTTTGCAAAGCTTTTTTCCAAAAGCCAATTCACCTTTAGAAACTCCTGGAATGTAGATTTCTAATCCATCAAGGCCATAATTTTTGAGTTCTTTTACTAATCTTTCTTGTTCTTTGTATGTTGTGAATTTCTTTTCATTTTTGTAAGCAGAAAGGTGTGCAAGTATTGCTAATCCTCCTGATTTATGTATTGCTTTGATAGCTTCTTTAGCATGGATCATCTTTTCCTGGAGAGAAACATTACAAGCGCCCCCTTTGATTAATAGTTTTATTCCTTCTTTCAGGCTTTTTGTATATTTTTGATCTTGTAAGACCATTGCAATGTGTGGTGAACCAGGAACTCCTTTAGTTTTTCTTTTAATATCTTCATTAGTTATGTTACTTCCAAAATAATTATTTACTTTAGCCAGTCTTTTTTTATTTTTGAATATCTTTGCTTTAACAAGCTTATCTATTATTTTTGTTAAGTCTTTAGATTTTGTGTTTAAGTAAAGTCCTACGAGATGTACTGAATCTTCGGAGGAGCTTATTTTTATATCTATTTCTATTCCAGGGATTAAGATTAAGTCTTTGTTTTTTGCTGCATTCTTTGCTTCCTTTACTCCTGCAACTGTGTTGTGGTCAGTTATTGCTAAGTATTTGACTTTTCTTTCTAATGCTGTCTTTACTACATGTTTTGGATTAGCTGTTCCGTCAGAATAATGTGTATGTGTATGTAAGTCTATTCTCATTTTAATGGATTGGTAAGGGATTTAATAAACATTGTCATTGAAAAGGTTTAAATCTACGATTTTGCTTAGAAACATATCAAAGGAGGTGTTAAATGCCATTAATTGAGACAATATTTGGAATTATAGGATTGCTTTGTTTTGTTTGGGTTACCTATGATGTTCTTGCTGTGAATAAGAAACTAAAGACTTCGTTAAAAGTTCTTTGGATAGTCTTAGCATTGTTCTTCAGCATAATAACTGCTATAGTTTACTTTTTTATGTATAAGAAGTAAATTAGAATAAATATTTTTTTTATCTTATTATTGTTTGATTTCTTTCTTTTCCTTTAGATATTATCTTTATAGGAGTTTCTGTAAAGGTTTCAATGAAATGGAGATAATGTTTCACTGCTATTGGAAGTTTCTTGTAAGTTCTCATGCTTTCTGTTGATTCCTTCCAACCTTTTAGTTGTGTGTAAAGAGGTTCTACATTTTCAGTGTCTAATGGGAATTCTTTTACTAAACTTCCATTCATCTTGTGATCTTCTTTCATTTTGTATGCAGTACATACTTTTATTCTTTCTAATTGATCTAGAACATCTAATTTTGTCAGAGCTAATTCTGTTATTCCATTTACTCTGATAGAATATTTTAATTGTACAAGATCTAACCAACCAACTCTCCTTGGTCTGCCAGTTGTTGCACCATATTCTCCACCAATTGCTCTTAAGTATTTTCCAGTTTCTCTTTCATTTGCTTGATTGTCATTTATTTTCTTCAATAAAGAGCTTACATTTTTTTCAGAAGGTTGTTTTTCTTTTTTTGTTTGATGGTATTTTCCTAATTCTGTTGGAAAAGGACCTTCTCCAACTCTTGTGTCATAGGATTTTACTATTCCAACTATATCATCAATCACTCTTGGGCCTAATCCTGCAAGACCTGCTCCTCCTGCAACTGTGTTTGAAGAGGTTACGAATGGATAAGTTCCAAAGTCTACATCTAAATGAGTTCCTTGAGCACCTTCAAAAAGGATTCTTTTACCTTGTTTTTGTAGTTTGTTCAATAGTAAAGAAGTATCTTTTATGTATTGGGCAAGATTTGTTCTCCAATAATTTATTTTTGTTTTTGGAATTTTGAATTCTCTTACTTTTTTATCACTTAGAATATCTCCAAACCTAAACCCTTGTCTATCTATTTTATCCCTATAGGTTGGGCCAATTCCCCTTTTAGTTGTTCCAATCTTTCCACCTTTTGCAGCATCTTCTTTTAGATGTTTTTCTAAGGTTACTTGTGCTCTATCACTTATAGCTAAATCATCAATTGTTATCCTTCTTTTTTCTAATCCTTCTATCTCTTCTATTAACACATCTGGATCTGCTACAATCCCATTTGCAAGAACACAAGTTTTGCCTTTATGTAAGACTCCTGAAGGAAGCAAGTGGAAGATATATTTCTCATTTCCCACATATACTGTGTGGCCTGCATTTGCTCCACCTTGGTAACGGACAATGACATCAAAATCTTGAGAGAGAAGATCTACTATTTTTCCTTTCCCTTCATCACCCCATTGTGTTCCTACAATCACCTTATTTGACATAAACTAATTAGAAAAAGATAGGATTTAAAGGTTTATTTGATGGAAAAGTAGTTTTGATTTAGTCACCTTCAAATTGCATTATTGAGAAAACTGGATGAGACTCTTTTAATTTTTGAGAGCCTTTCAGATCTGGAAGATCTATAATGCAAGCAATTTCTACTATGTTTCCGTTTAATCTCTTAATTAACTCACAAGCAGCAGTTGCTGTTCCGCCTGTAGCTATTAGATCATCCATTAATAGAACCTTTAACCCTGGTTGTATCGCATCTTTGTGTATCTCTATCTTATCTTTTCCATATTCTAGTTCATATTCTACACTTTCAGTCTCTGCTGGAAGTTTTCCAGGCTTTCTGATTGGAATAAAGCCTACACCTAATTTATGTGCTATTGCTCCTGCGAGTATGAACCCTCTTGATTCTATTCCTGCAACTATTCCTATATCTTTGTCTTTGTATCTGTTGTAGAATATCTCAAGAACTTCTGAGAAGGCTTTTGGATCTTTCATTAAAGTTGTTATATCTCTAAACATAACACCTTCTTTTGGCCAATTTGGAACTGTTCTTATTGTTTTCTTTAAATGTTCCATGTTTGTTTTTAGAATTTAGAGTTTTTAATTATTTGTTTAAAGGAGTATATGGCTATGATGGGAATTGAACCCACGACCTCCAGCTTATGAGACTGGCGTTCTACCACTGAACTACATAGCCAATTTTGTAAAAGAAGGGTGCTTTAAAAGGTTTTTTAAGTCTGAAAAATAGGAGATTATTATGTATTTGCCAGATTATAAAGGGGGTAGTATTGTAAATCTGATGAGTTCTATAGGAAGAGCTTTTGGGTGGAAATCTCCCTATATGCCTTTGAAAGGTTTGGATGTAAAGGGGCTTTCTGAATCTACCAATGTTGTTTTGTTGGTTATGGATGGATTTGGGTATGAGTTGCTTAAGAAAAGGGCGAAGAATACTGTTTTTTCAAAGAATCTTAAGAGAAAGATGACTTCTCTGTTTCCTTCTACTACTGCTAATTGTATTCCCATGTTTAATTATGGTGTTCCTGCCCAACAACATGCTCTTTCTGCTTGGGATGTCTATCTTAAAGAGATAGGAATGGTTGCAACTTTGTTACCTTTTACTCTTAAGTCTGCTAGATATATCAGCTTGAAGAGATATATGAAACCTGCTGATATTTTTACTGAAAAACCTTTTTATGAAAGGATTAATGTTGATAGTTATGCACTTTTTCCTCAAGTTCTTGTTAATACTGATTGTACTAAAGCTATGGTCAAGAAAACTAAAAGGTTTGCTTATAAAAATGATTTAGAGATGTTTAATAGAATAAAGAGAATCGTCAAATCAAATGATAAGAAGAAGTTTATTCATGCATATAATATTGAAATAGATCATTTATGTCATGATAATTCTCCTGAAAGTAAAAAAGTTTCTGCTTATATTAAAAAATTTGATAAAAGAAGCACTAAAATAATTATTTCTTAAAATCAATTGAAGGAACTAATACTACTGTTATTATTACTGCAGATCATGGTCTGATTGCTAGTAAATTTGTTGATTTTAGGGAGCATCCTGAGTTTTTGAGTTTGTTGTCTAAACCTTTTTCTGGGGAGGCTAGAGTGAGGTATTGTTATGTTGATAAAGGGAGAAATTCCTTCAGACAAGATTTATGAAGACGATAAGGTATTTGCTT
>JBHPFA010000007.1:0-49265 GCA_042572295.1 Nanobdellota archaeon | reverse complement strand
TCTTCTTTAAGGATAAAGGAGATGGAAACTTAGCAATCCCTATATGGACAAGGTATCAAACCTCAACGAGGGGAAGATTAGCTTTGTATCTCCCGAAACAAGAAAATCCTAAAGAGAGAATTCTTTCTACATTAATGGTTTTAAAGCTCTCATAAAGATTTGGATATAAGTTAACCAACTCTATCAAAGATTTATCTTTTGAAACTTTATTTTGTGGCTCAATTCCGGATTTTTGAGGTTGAGCAAGTTTTCTTTTTTCTTCTAGATCTGCTTGTTTATTCGCTTCTACAGAACGCTGTTTAGCTGCTTTATACAAGCCTTTTCTTTTTCTGTCTCCTAACATTTCGTTTTCCATTTTACCAGCTTCTGCTCCTAAAGTGTCCGGGTGAGTCGTGAACAGGAGATTGTTTTGGTTTTTCCTCAACTTTCTCTTCAAGTTCTGTTCTTTCTTTGTTAAGAATAATTGCATGTCTAATTCCTATGTAATGATTTACTTCATTTCCTGCATCACATTGTAAATGAGCACAAGCTGCTACTGCAAAAACTGCATTTCTACCAGTTGATGGAGGCTCATACCTCAAATCTCCAGGCACTATTAAATCTGGATGCGGAAGCCCTTGAATAGTGTGACCTTCAAGTATACTTGGAAGATTGTAGTGGCCTCCTTTAGTGAGATACGGCACAAGTTCTTCTCTAAAGATACCCTTATTTACTTCAGAAACTGCACAAAATTTTGTGGATATTTCGCCATCAAACTTATGGCGTTCAAATCTCGTGTTTAGAAATTCTCCTCTAGGCAAGCCATCATTCTGTTCAGTGATGTCTCTAAAAATAATATCTAATTCTTCTTGGCCTATTTGTTCTTTTTCTCCATTAAATACTTCTGTTGATTTGAATTCCTTACCTCTTCTTAAAAGTGCAAGGAAACTCATGAATTCTTTTAATGTTAAGGTGTGTCCACCTAGATATCTATTATGCTCTAAAGCTTCGTGTCTTTCCATGTTTCCAAGATAAGGCTTTCTTCCAATATCTTTTCCACTATTTCCTGTACGGATAAGAGGGTATTGAGTATCTTCTGCTCTTAATCTGTGTTTACAGATTAAAATATCTGGGCGAGTATATCCTTCATATTGAATTCCAGGCATTGCTATGTATTCTCTAAGGTCTAATCTTTCTTTCCCTTGAAAATGTGCTTCGCTCTGTTTTTGAGGTTGAGCAAGTTTTCTTTTTTCTTCCAGCTCAACTTTTCTGCTCAAGTCTACAGAACGCTGTTTAGCTGCTTTGTACAATCCTTTGTTTTTCTTGTCTCCAAGTATTCTAATTTCGTTTTCCATTTTATTTCCTATAACATTTCTTGTGTAGGCTCAATGAAAGTGCATATTTTTCTCCAAGGAGGGTTAAACCCCATTCCCATTCTCGGTCTTCTTCACCAATTGATGCTCTGATTCCTCTTGGAATTGCAAAACATTTTTCGCTGCTATAATCAATCTCTAAACGTGTGAGCTTGAAAGGTTTAGTATAACCTTCATAAATATACTTTGCAAAATATTCCTTAACATCCTCTTCTAGATCTCCAGAAGATTTGTTAGTATGCCATTCAGCTTCTTTTTCCAAATCTTTTCTAGATTTTTTAGAAGTTTTAGCCTTTGGAATTGCTTTTTTTACAGCTGGCTTTACTATTTCATTCTCTAATTTTCTGCTCAGGTCTATAGAACGCTGTTTAGCTGCTTGATATAACCCTTTTTTGTGAGGGTCCCCTAAAACTTTAATATTTTTTTCCATTTTTACTCCTTAGAATCTTTCTTTTCTTGCTCTTCTTTAGCCTTTCTCAGCTTAAGATGTGCATCTACGAAGTCTTTCATCCAACCCAATCCCATGTGTCTATTGTTGTTGAATGGATCTAATTTCTCAAGCTGCTTTTTTGCTTTTTCAGTCAAGCCATCAGGCAAACAGACATTTCCCTTTTTGTCTTTATAAAAAACATCTGCTCTTTCGCCTTCTTCAAGGCCTTCTAAAGCTGTGACTATCATATCTTCATTTTTCCTGAAGTCTTCTTTCAACCCATCTACTACTTCTCCGCCCATTTTTATTACGGAACCGCAATATTTTGTGTTTAAAAGATTTGGATTGAATAAATATTTGTAAGATCCAGTAATCTTGAATGCTTCAAAGACTAATTCTGCAAAATCAATATCTATTTTTGGATCTTTCAACTTTGCAAGAAATTGCAAAGCTCCAGCATATTGAATCAATGCATTAGTATCTCTCCTTTGAGGAGCTTTTATCAAAGAACATAAACTGTCTTCTTCTTTGTTGTGTTTACACTTATCAGGTGGACAATTTCTTGGCCAGTATTCTGGTTTTTCTTTTTCAAGCATACAATTTCTTAGACCGAATCTTAAGTAATTCACTGCTGCTAAAGCTTCAAGTCCTGGGTTCTTCACTATTTCTTTGACCTCTTTGTTTGCAGTACGCAGTAAATCTGAGATGTCTCTAATTGGACAGAACTTTACGTTGGGATCTATCTCTCTAATAACATCAATATCTATTTCGTCCCTTATGGTAGGCTTATATCTTGGATTATCAAAATTGATTGCTGCATGCAATCTGCTGAACAGACCTGAATCAATAGGGAAAGTACCTGGCAAGTCTCCATTTCCAATATTAGCAGTTGCCATAAGTATGGAATATCCATCTTTTCCTAACTTTCTTTCTGGTTGTCCTAAATAAGCTATTGCATTATCTCCAAGAGGGAAGAATTGGTTTTGAAGAGGTCCTGGGACTCTGTTGATTTCATCCATAAAAAAACTTAAAGCGTCTGCGTTCTTATCGATTAATACTCTCTTAAGTTTAGCTGGATCTACCTCTGTAAAAATGTCTTTGTAAATATTTGTATTCATGTCGACTCTTTGCAACATCCCATTTCCACCATTAGCTATATTTCCACCAAAATAGTGTCTATGTATATCCATCGCTAATTGAGATTTTCCACATCCAGGTGTTCCAATCAAGAATAAATTAATATTTCCTAAGACAGCTGCGATTGCCAAATCTGAAGCAGTAAGGTTGTATAGAACTTTTCTGTTGTTTACATAAGTAGGAAGTTTAAGGTCTTCATAGGTCAATTTTTCCTTCTTTTCTTGTGCCATTGTTATAATTCCTATATAACTCTTATGTTATTTTAAAGTAGTAACGCCTATTTAAACCTTTCTATTTTGTTATCACTATATAGAGGTACTAGAATTTAGAAATAGAATTAATATCTGGGTTAAACCATAAACCAGGTGTCTTTCTTTCTCTGTTCTCTGTCTAAAACAGAATCTGGTTTATTGATTCTTGGTCTTCCAGTTTCGGGATCTTTTCTTACAGTTATGTCCAACATCTTTAGTAGATAATTCATACCTTCCACTATCTGTTTAACTTCTGAAGTTTCTCCTTGTTTACTCGGTTCTCCTGAAAAAACTATTATAGAATCTGCTAAGTATGATAAGAATAATAAGTCGTGATCAACGACAAATGCACCTTTGTCTTTTTCAATTATTGTTTCTCTTATTGCATCTGCAACTTTTAATCTGTCTTCTACATCTAAATGTGCTGAAGGCTCGTCTAAAAGATAAAGATCTGCATCTTTTGCTAAGCAAGCAGCAACTGCAACTTTTTGCAGTTCTCCTCCAGAAAGTTGAGAGAGCTTTTGCATCATTAGTTTTTCTATCCCTAATAAAGAGATTAGTCTTTTACTTACTCTTTCAGCTTTTATTATCGAGATAACTAATTCATCACTAGGATTAAGGTATTGTGGTTTGTGAGATACTTTTGTATCATATTTAAAATCTTTATTGTCTGTTTCTTCTATGCCTGCAAGACATTTTACAAAAGTCGTTTTTCCAGTTGCATTTTTTCCAGCAATTCCTATGACACTTCTTTTTGCAATTGCTCCAGCTTTTGCTTCTAACTTAAATCCTGGAAGTGTTTTTGTGAAAGCAGGCCATTCGAAAAAAGTATTTCCTAATTGTTTATCCAATAAACCAAAATTAAATTTAATAGGTTTATCTCTAAAACGCATTTTTTCTTCTCTCAAAAATCCATTGAGATAAGCATTAATTGCATTTTTTGTAGATCTAATTGAAGCAACAACACCATAACAAGCTTGTTCTCCATAAACAATGTTTATGAGATCAGCAATATAATCCAATAGAATTAAATCATGTTCAACAAGAACGACTGCTTTTCCTTCTCCGACGAGCTTTCTGATGAAATTGCTTACTCTAATTCTTTCTACAATGTCTAAATATGCTAAAGGTTCGTCAAAGAAATAAATATCTGCATCTTTCAAACAAGCAACAGCAATTGCAACTTTCTGTAATTCTCCTCCAGAAAGTTTTGCACAATCTTTTCCTAAATATTTGTTTATTTTCAAGTCTTTGATTATCTGTTCTTTCAATTTTTGATCTCCACCTTCTGCAGTCTTGTCTAATAATTCTCTAACTTTTCCAAACTGCATCAATGCAAAAATATTTTGAGGTTTTATTGAGACTTTCATATTTGGAAGCTTTTCAAAATAAGTCAATAACTCAGAACCTCTGAAAAAGTCTTTTGGAAGTATGGTGTTTTTGAGATCTCCAAAATTTGGTTGTTCTTTTCCTGCAAGAATCTTTAAGGCAGTTGATTTTCCAATCCCATTTTTACCCAAGATTCCTAAAGTTGAACCAAATCTTGGCATTGGAAGTCTGTATAATGCAAATCCATTCTTCCAATATCTGTGTAAAGTGTTTTTCTTTAATTCGTCTGGAAGATTTACAATAGAGATAGCTCCAAAGGGACATCTTTTAGGACAGATTCCACAACCAATACAAAGATCAGCATGAATCTTGGCTTTTTTATCTATAACAATACAGTCTTTCCCTTGTCTATTAATAGGACAAAGTTTTGCACACAGGTTATTACACTTTTGGGGCTGACATTGTTCTTTTTTAATTACTGCTAGCCTCATTTTATTAAATCCTCATCTAAAAGAATCAGTTTCCTCGCATTGTTAGGGACGTACGGTGATATCCATAATAAGGGGTCTTTCTTGGACTATAAAAAGCCTTTTATAGGTAATTATATTATAAAAAGGAGGTAAAAGAGGCAATGGCTAAAGTTTTTGTTCATAAAACTAAAAAAGAAGATCATCTAAAGAATTTTGTTCATGGAGTATTTACTGCTACATTTATTTTCTTATTGATAGTTGCAATTGCGGCAATTCAAGTAAGAATATCACCCCATGCTATCCAAGAAGCTGTTGGAATTGGAGAAACTGCTTTTGAAGTAGATATGGAAGTTTATGAGGCCTTGTTACAAGAGGGTAAGGCAGAGGTTATAATTGAATTAAAAGAAGAAAATCCTGATAAGATAGCTGAAGCTCAGAGCAATGTTTTATCTACAGTTTCTGTAAGCACTGAAGAAACTCCTGAAATTGAAGGAGAATTAATCTTGAAACACAAATATGAAACAGTGAATGCTATCTCTGGAGAGATCACAGCAGAAGGTTTGAGAGAACTTGCAGACAATAATCAAATTGAGAAAATTTATATTGATCAAATATTACAAGTCAGTTTAAGTGAAAGTGTGCCTTTAATCAATGCTGATGATGTTCAGCAAATCCAAGTTGAAGGTGAAAACATAATCGGAGAAGGATCAGTTTGTATCATTGATACAGGAATCAATTATAATCATGCAGCACTTTCTAGTCAAATTGCTGGACAGAAATGTTTTTGTTCAGTATCTGGATCAGCTTGTTGTCCAAATGGTTTAGAGGAGGATACAAATGCAGCAGATGATAATGGACATGGAAGCCATGTTGCAGGAATTATTGCTTCTAATGATGCAACTTACAAAGGAGTTTCTCCAGGGGCTAAAGTTGTTGCAGTAAAAAGTTGTAATTCTGCAGGATCTTGTGCTGGATCAGATATTATCGCTGCAATAGAATACTGTACAAATAATCTTGTCCAATATAATGTGAGTGTAATAAGTATGAGTATTGGAGGTTTAGCTTATGAAGGGGTTTGTGATAGTGTAAGTAGTTCAATGACAACAGCAATAAATAATGCTGTTGATCAAGGAATTGCAGTTGTAATCGCCTCTGGAAATAATGGTTATTCAGATAAGATAACTTGGCCAGCTTGTATTGAAAGTGCAGATGCTGTTGGAGGAGTTGATAAAAATGATGCTGTTGGAAGTTATTCAAATAGAAATTCAATTTTAGATTATTTAGCACCTGGAGGAATCAGCTCAAATCCGATAATCTCGGCTGGTTTATCTGGTTTTGAAGGAAGATATGGTACTTCAATGGCAGTCCCACATGTTTCTGGAGCTATTTTGTTATTGAAACAATATATCAGACTGTATAATGGATATACTCCTTCATTAAGTGAGATAAGAAGTTTGTTAGATGAAGGGGCGGTACAGATTTATGATTCTGCAAGTGATAGAAATTATTCAAGGATAGACATTGGAACCACAATTGAGAACATACTTAAAATAAATGAAAATGAAAACTCCATAGAAAAAACTGGGAAAGGAAAAGTTGTTTATGGAGAATCTACAGATTTAAGTTCAGCATCTGTAGCGTTTACTATTTCAGATAATCTTATTGAGTTAGATACAGATAACTGGGCGAAGTTTAACAAAGGGGCTACACTTACATTAAATAATTTAGGCTTTACAAAAACTCCAGTAATCTTAAAGGATGGAGTTGTTTGTGGAGATTGTGAAGTTAGTTCTTATGATTCTGGAGATTTAGTGTTTACAGTTACTGGATTTACAAATTATACTTCTGTAGCAAATTCTAGATTAAGTATTTGGGATGAGAGTGATGAGAATATGTCTTGGTATGAAGGATCTGCTGTTCCTAATGAAGATTTGTTCTTTTTCTCAGATTATACTAGCACTTCAAATGGAGAAGGAATAAGCAATGCGACTTGTACTATTACATTCTTCGATGGTGTAGAAGAGATGGTTTACAATTCTACAAAAGAAGTATTTGAATTTATGAGAAACTTTTCATTAATGGAAGATTATTCTTATGATGTGAGTTGTAGTGATACAGAATATGAAACAATGGCAGATTCTGCATCTATTTTAGTAAATAAGTCAATGCCTACTTTGGACTTAAAGTTAAATGGATATTCAAATAATATTTCTGTTTTATTAAATGCAGATGTTGAGATTAATGCTTCTTTAATTGATCCTGAAGGAGAAAGTTTAAGCCTATATCTTAATGGAGCTTCAATAAACTCAGGAGCAGGTATATCTGAAACTAGAAATTTTGATAGTTATGGAAATTACAATATAACTGCAGTTTATGATGGATCTTATGAATATTATTCAGATTCTACAAGCTTGTGGATTAGTGTAATTGAAGATAATAACCCCCCAACATGGAGTGGGAATATAAGTTCATCTGGGGGATATGGTGTAGATCAGGAGTTTAACTTAACCTGGAGTGATAATATTGGAATTGACAAGGCTTGGATAGAGCATAACTTTAATGGAACTACTGAAACGCACTTTGTAGAGTTAAATAATGGAGAATTCTATTATACCTATGGCGGAGAATTAGAGATTGGAAGTTATTCAGTCAGGATATATGCTAATGACACTTCAGGAAATCAAAATGATACTGGGGCGATTGCTTATTCAGTTGTTAAAGGAGAAAATACTGTTTATCTATACATCAATGGACTTCAAAATCAAGATGTTACATTAAATTATCAAGAAGTCAATGTTACTGCTTCCTCTGCTGGGGGAGAAGCATTTATTTTCAAAAATGGAGTAGGGATTTCAAACCCAACTATTGGATTAATTAATGGAGGAGTTTACAATTATACTATAAATGCTTCTGGAGATAGCAATTATAACAGCAATCCTTTAGGTGATAATTATTTATTAACAATAACTAAAGCTCAATCGGAAATTAAACTGACTTTAGGGAATTTAAGAGCTGATAGAGAAATTGGTTCTGGAGATGATGTTAGTCTTGTTGCAGAATTGATAACACCTTCGAGTGGAGTTGTACAAATAAAGCAAGAAAACACTGTTCTTGAAGAAGGAAATTCTCCAGTTAGTAGAAGTGAAAGCTTTACTGAAGGAGTTACAATAAGAGCTTATTATAATGGGAGCCAAAATTATGTTTCAGATACTGAATCTTTTGCTATCACTATATCTGAATCAAGTTCTGAAAGCAGTACAACTACTGAAACAACAAATACAAATGCTCCAAGTCCTAGCCCATCATATAGAAGTTGTAGTGAAGACTGGGAATGTTCTGAATGGTCTAGTTGTGTAGATAATGGACAAACAAGATCTTGTACAGATAAAAATAACTGTGGAACTAAGAAAAGCAAGCCTTCCATAACTAAAGAATGTATCAGTTGTATAGAGAACTGGGAATGTGGAGAATGGGATAAATGTTCAGATAGTGTGCAAAAAAGAACATGTAATGATGCAAATTCTTGTGGAAGAAATACTAAAGATGAAGAACAAGAATGTAAGAAGGTCTTCGGAGCACCTAAGATAAAAGAAAGCTGGAATAAATTCAAAATTTATTTAACTGGTGCAGTTATTAAGATTAAAGAAAATGCAAAAGCAAACCCTGTTAATGCTGCAATAGTTATAGGGGTTTTGGGAATGATTGTAGGATTCTTAGGATTTGAAGGATTTTGGTTTAGAAAAAGAATCGCAACAAGATTTATAAGTGCATATTCTGGATTAAAGGATAAGGTAATAAAAAATGAAATGCGATATATGTGGAAAAGAAATAGAGATGCTGTTCCTTGATAAGATAAAAGGAACTGTTGTAAAGATAAATAGAGATAATAAGAATGCTGTTTATAATGTATGCAATGACTGTCAAAAAAAGTATAAAGACTTGAAAGCAGAACTTGAAAAGAAGTAATTATTTCTTGATAAATTAAAAGATTTAATAAGGTTTATTAATAATAAAAATAGAGTATTCTTATGATAACTGATATATTGGCTAACCCTGAACCTTGGATGATTGCTGTCGCAATGATATGGACACTTCCTTGGAAGGGAGTAGCTTTGTGGAAGTCAGCAAGAAATGGCCAAATGATTTGGTTTGTTGCATTACTTTTAATCAACACTCTTGCTTTGTTAGAGATAATCTATCTAGCCTTCTTCCAGAAGAAAGCTGCTAAAAAGAAGCCAACTTTAAAGAAAAAAGTGCGCAAGAAAAAGAAGAGAAAGTGATTTTGCTTGTTTTCTTATGAAAGTATATACTTCTACTAGTTAGCGAAGCTAAGACAATAAACCTTATAAAAGACTGTTTGAAGGAGATAAAATGGTAAAGGCAAGATATGATAATGAGAAATTGGCCAAAGATTATCTAAAAGTGATAACTGAAAATTTTGGTGGAGAGGTAAGTCCAGTTTATGGTGGAGATACGTCTTGTCCTTCAACTTATCATGTAATCTATAAAAGAATAAGAGACCATAAAGTAGATTTGAAAACAGTTTATGAAAAGAAAAAGAAATTAACCCATATAGTCATTAAAGGGCTGAGTACTAAGACTATGAAAATTCTTGAAGATATTTTGAAGGAGAAGAAATGAAAAATTATACAAATAAGCAATTGGCAGATGATTATTTGGAAGGGAAGATTATAGAATCTGAGGGTACTGGAATGAATCCAAGAGCAGCTCACCAGTATAAGCTTATTCAAAAAAAGATTACAAGATGTAGAACAAATATCCCAAAGATGTATTCCAAGTATAAAAATCTGGAAAGATTAAAATCAAAAGAACTTGGTGCCAAAACTATAAGTTTTCTTGAATATCTTTTAGAAGAGAAATTAAAGATTCCTAGAAAAGTTTACAAGAAGGAACTAAAAGAAAAACAAAAAGGAGTGGAAAAGAAAACAGTTCTCATAAATATGGGTCCTAAGTTAGTAAAGATGGATCTTTCAGAATATCTATAATTACCTTAAAGAATCTCTCATTCTTAGAGAATCATCAATTTTTCCTAATCTCTCATAAAGAACTACTAATTTTTCCTTAATTTGCTTTAAGGATTCATCTGTCCTATCTTCACGAAGTGTTTTTTCATAAAGCTGAACTGCACGAGCAATTCTTCCTTTTTTTTCAAGTTGTTCTGCTTCAAACATAAAAAGGTCCTGGGCTTCCCTCTTTATCTTTTCTTTTTCATGTAGGGGTGCTTCTTCTCCTGCGTGTCTGAATGAATCATCTGCAAGTAAGTAATTCCCTGCCTTTATAGCCATCATTCCAGCTTCCATGCATAAGTCTTTCTTTAATGCAAAAGTTGGGGCTGCCATTGCTGCGTTTGTTATAATTCTAGCAGCACTTGCATACATCCCTCTTCTTGCGTAAAGGTCTGCAAGCTTTCTTGAAGAAAATATCTTTAGATTTGAATCTAAGTTTAGTCTTTGTAGAAGGTTCTCTAAGTACTCTTGTTGTAACATTGAACTTAGTGGTCTAATCCTTTGTACAATGTCATCCTCTGTTAGGTTCTGTCTTGGTTCAAATGATCTTTTATCCATATTATTAGTTAAGTTATGGGGAACCACCATCCCCCACAACTTTCTCTTTTAAGATGCTAGAGTGTGCCTTTGAGTGTATATAAGCTTTCTTGTGATATTTAATAATTAATGGAATAATATGTTCCTCTAAGAAAATGTTTATTAACCCCCTAGACTTAACCAGAATATGAAAAAGAGAGTTATAGTAAGTGTATTTTTGTTGCTCCTTATGTTAGGACCAATAGCAAGTGCTAGAACTGCAACTCTTGATTCAGCAGATAGTGAAATTCCACTTGAAGAAATAAATGAAGAATTTCAAGAAGTTGAGAATGTAGCCTTCGCAGAGCCTGATCCAGAGTATGCACAGACAATAGACTCTCTATCAGAACCTTTTGGCAAGAGGGTATCTCTTTGGGTTTATAGATTAAACAAACTAACAACAGCAGAAGGATGGACATCAAGAATGATGTGGGATGTAACGATGCCTACTGCGGTTGCGGCAGTAAGAGGCCTTGCAAAAATAATGAATGTTTAAATTCATCTAAGAAGTATTTTTCTACATTTTTTTCCTAGTTCTTTTCTTTTGTTTCTAGGAAGCCTTATCAAATTTAAATCATGTCTTAACTTTGAATGTTTTCTCAGACAAGGCAATACTTGTTTTGAAGCTGTAGAATAAATAGGATCATCTTGTGCATTTTCTCTTTCTAGTAATCTACTGAATACAAAAGGCGTTTCTGAATCCTCAACCTCTTTAAGGATTGCGTTTATTTCTCCTTGAACTTCATTATAATTTCTCCTCGGATCATGATTATGTTCTGGTTCATGAATTTTAGCAGCTTCTATTACTGTATCAATATAATTTTGTTGGATAGGGCCCTCTTTAACTGTCTCAAAGATTGCTTGTTTCCAAACTTGACATTTCGGATGCAATTTTCTACAACGAGAATCGTTTCTTCTATATTCTCCTATCTTTTCTTCAAGTTTCTTTGCTTTGTCCTCGAGTAAAGTGAGATCTATAACAACTTCATTAGGTTTTGAATCATATTTTACATTATTTATGAAAATATCCCTTTGTTTTAATCTAGAAATTTCTATTGGCAAGATCCCTCTTTCTCCAGATTCTGTCAAGAAGAAATCTGTCCCTTTAAGATTAAACTTTTCTTTTATCTCCCCTAAATAACAAGTATCTACAAGTTCTTTCATTGTAGGGATTTTTGTAGAATAACACACCTTTTTCCATCCATGGTTTTCTAAGTAGTCTGTCACATTGAAAAGAAGCAATTTTTTTCTTAGGCTTTTGAATGCCTTCTTTTTATTGTCTACTTCTTCTTGGTTTTTTGGAGTGGGCTTTAACAAATAGTTGTCTTTTGCAATAGTTGCTTCCCTATAAGTGTCCAAGAATTTATCAAAGTGTTTGTCTCTTTGATGACCGACATAAGAAATTGCTCCTGCAGTTACCCCTAACAAAGTTGTTCCTAAAAGAAGTTCTTTTATCAAGGTGCTTTCTTTAACTGTGTCCCAAACCCTTTTCAATAAGGAAGGTTTGTATTCTTTTTCCTTAGTTAATCCTCTTGGAGATTTTTTTAGAAGTTCTTTTCTTTTTTTCTCTGATACAGCATTTAATTCTCCATCTAAAGCATCCTCAAGATTTTCTGTTAGTCCTTTCTCTAATTTTTCAAGTTTTCCCGGTTCGTTTTGCTTTTTGTCTCTGATGAGACGATAATCTTTCAAACTTAAAAGTAAAGAATAGGGTTTTCCAAGCTCATGATAAGTAACCATACTTTCATAGAGGTTACTTCCAACACCACCATTGGCCATTATGATTCTTTTTTGAGTCTCATGATCAAAATCATTGAGTTTCATTAATAAATAAGTGTGGAATGCATTGTCTCCAATTCTTGATCTGTCCCATTCGGCAAGTTCTATTTCTCCATCAGAAGTAAGGACCATATTACTTGCATGTAAACTTGGATTTATCAGTCCCATAGGTTTACCAGGAAAAAGATCTCCCCTCTCTTGGAGGTATTTTGTCGCTTCTACCATTGACTTTGCAAGAAATTCTGTAATGTCATTCTTTTCATACCTTGAAACATAGTTTTGCAATTGTTTTGCATGTTCATGTAAAAGAGTAAGTGGAAATTTGTAACAGCTTGTGGTGTAATCTTTGAATCCTTCTGTCTTTTTTAATTCAGATAAAGGAATTGAGGCTATCTTGTTTGTTGCATTAATTATTTTTTCTAGATGTTCTGGAACTTCTTTTGGTGTTAATACTTTCCCTTTAGGGTTTTCAGTTATCAATAAAGGAACTTTGCTTACTTCTGGTTCAAAGACATAAGCTTTGGGAGCAATATTGTATTTTTCAAGATCCTTCAGTTTTTGGAATTCTTTTGAAAGGGGATACATAGAAGTTCTTGACCAATCTACTTTACACAAGAACTCCTTGTCATTTATTTCAGCGATATAGCCAAAGTAAGGCTTTTGTACTTGTTTTTGCCTTAAACCCTTTATTTCTAAGTCTTTATCAAGACCCAATCTTGCAGGAGAAAGGGTTTTAAGATAGTCTTGAATAACCTGTTGTACTTCTTTCATTTTTTCCTATTTTAAAGGACACAGAAGCCATATTTAAACGTTGTTATCTGTAACTATGCTAAAGTGGTGATAAATGGTAGGAGTACCCTAAACGCACTACTCTGCATAAATTTAAATATCCTTTTTTGTGTTTTTTATATAACGCAGGGGTGGCGGAGTGGTCAAACGCACAGGACTTAAGATCCTGCAGCTTAGTGCTTACGGAGGTTCGAATCCTCCCTCCTGCATTTTAGTTTAGTCAAAAACATTTAAATAATAAGATTTCTCGTTAATAATGAGCAGATCAGGCTGGCGTTTTAGCCCTACGCCGTTACACTAGTGGGCTTCAAGTGGGCTGGTGCTGAGAATGTGACTTATTTGTTGGTCAGTCTCGGTCCGTACGACGATGTTTTGTCCTATTTGATCGTGCTTTTGCGAATCAGGTCAGATCCGGAAGGAAGCAGCCTTAAACACTAGTTTCGATGCTTTTAGGGTCGCAAAACGGAGGAAAGATCGAGGTCGCTGGTTAGCAAATATGAGCTGATTTCAGCAGGTCTGCTCACTAAATTTTTTGAGAAATGTATTTAAAGTAAGAATCTATAATAATTCTATGAAGAAAAGAGGAGTGATTTCATTTTTAATTTTAGGATTCTTACTTATTAGTATAATAGGAGTGTCTGCTCAGGAAGCAGATGCGAGCGTTATTGACTTAGATGTTATCTTTGAAATTGAAAAACTGATTGGGGGCGGAAGAACTGCTGAACCTTCATTAATTGCAGAAGGAGTTGAACAATCAGAAGCTGATTCAAGAGAATCAAACTGTGAGAGTTATCCTAATATAGAATGTTGTGAGGAGTTTAAAACTCTTGAATTCTGTAAATGTGTTAAAAGTCCAGGACTTACAGAATGTGGAACAAAAAAGGAAGAAATTTGGAGATTTGATTTAACCTTTGAAGATAAAAATATTGAAGTAAATCATTTCTGGGCGAATGGAGTTTGTGAATTAAATGGAAAATGTAGTGCGAGTTTTGGATTAGTAGATAAAAAGAATGAGATGAATATGGGGATTAATACAGATATAAAATTTTCTGGAAAAGAGGTTACATTAAATGATGAAGAATGGACTTTATACTCCTCTAAAGGTCCTGAAGTACATGATGTTTTTGGAAAAGGAAAAGTAACTAAGAGAGATGCTGGACCTGTTAAACGATTATTTAGAGGGTTTGCAAATATTTTCAGAAAAAATGATAAGATTACTAAGCCTCTCGCTGCTGAAGGAGAAATAAAGATTGTTTTAGGATCAGATGTTTATGAGGGTTCATGGGTTGCAGAAAAAATTGGAACTTCTGAATCGGATAAATTTAATGGAATAAATTTTGAAGTTGATGGAGAAAAGGTAAAAGATTTTGAATTCATTTATGACTCAAGAAATTATGAAGTAAAAAATCTAGAGCCTACAAGTTTATATGGAGATATTGAAGTTTCATTAATCCAAGGAACTGTAAAAGGAAGGCACTTTAAATTAAATGGAATAGAATTTTTGGGTCCAGGAAATGAAAAAGCAGAAGTTAAACTCCTAGAAGGTGGAATACTAATCGGAAGAGGAGCTGCTTTTGGAAATGATCATGCAACAATACATTCATACACTGGAGAAAGTATATTCTTGGCTAATAAAGGAACAAGCGAAGAAAGTATTGAAAATAAATACAAGAATTATGTTATATTTGAAGATGATGATGGCGGTTTGGCTTTGAAAGGAAACGTTTACTTAGCAGTGAAGAGCAATAAATGGCTAAATGTTGGAGAATTAAATTATATTAGATTTACATTAGAAGAGGCTAAAATTGCTTTGAAAGATAATTCAGTAGATGTTGAACTTGTTTCCGCAGATAATAGAATCCTGGAGCAAAATGGTAATAGGTTATTCTGGTGGGTTAAAGAAGACAATAAGGTAAAGAGGATTGATAAAGGGATTAATGAGGCTTTGGCTGGATATCAATACCTAGATTTCAGAGCAAGATACGCATAAGCAGGGTCTTTCGAAGACTTTATATAGTTATTTCTACTTTAAAATGGTAACATTACAATGGTATCTAACCAGAGTTTAATTGGCTTACTTTGTGGGTTATTTTTAGTTGGAGGAAGTGTTCTTAGTAAAGGTGAAGATGGAAAGAAGACTAGCAATACCTCTCTTGAAAGTATGGACCTTAGCCCAGGACCAAAAGTTATACCTAATACTCAGGAATTTGGGGCTGGAGCAGTTGTTTATTATGGGGTAAGTGATTGGGAAAGGTCTAGAATACTCAAATTTATCTCAAATAAGAACACTCCTACAGGAGCTAATCAGATGATTTCTCCAAGAGGAAAAAGGGGAAAATTGAATTTCTTAGAGAATATTAAAGGAATAGTGGGATATGGCGCGAGTGTTAAAGCATCAACAAGCCCTTTTGGTATATATTATAGTATAATTAAGGACAATTACTTTCCATTAGATAACCCTCCAAGAGAGAAGATATTTAGAGATTCATTAAAACATCCAAAATTAACTGGATATGATAGAGCAGAGATTGAAAATTTTTTAGGAGATGATTCTTACAAGCAAGGAGATAGATTAAAGATAATCAAGGAAGGAAAAGAATACTTACACCATCTAAAAGGATCAACAGTTAAGAAATCTGATTTGATGGATGATAAAAAAATAAGAGACTATGATTTTATCTTAAAACCCAGTTTAGACAGAGTTGTTAATGAAAGAGGGTTTGTTGAAGTTTACATACAAAATAATGGTGAAGAAAAACCATTTTCTGTGTATGATATATTTAAGAAATAAGTAGGGTGGATTTTCTTCTTTTAACATAAAGTATTTAAACGCTAAAATGATGTTTTACCTATGAGTAAAAGAGGAGTGATATCATTTTTAATTTTAGGAGTTTTACTTGTTAGTTTAACAAGTTTTGTTTCTGCTGTTGATTCAGTTGATATTGGTGGTGTAACTTATTTTCTTACTGATAAAGATTGGGTAGCCACTTCTCAAGGAGAAACTCTTCGAATCGAAGAAATAGACCTAAATGCTGATGGATCTGTATTTATTCACGCGTTGCAAGGTGAGGGAGTATATGACACATCTTATAATTTTTATGATGCCCTTTCAGCTGGATACATCGCACCTATAGGTGGAATAGCCGAAACTGGTGGAAGAGCAGCAGTAATTAGTGATGAAGAAGTGTTAAGAGATGCTGTAAAAACTTCTGCAAGTGATACTTATGACAGAATACAATTATATAAGGGAGTTCCAATAAATGATAAACTAGCTAAAATTGCATTAGAAGTTGGTGTTAAGACATCAAGTCTGATTATTGAACCAGTAGGGAGAAAACATGTAAGAGTTTCATATCCTTACACATATACTACTAAAGAAAAATATCTTGAAGAATATAACAAATTAATCAAAAATGCATGGCTTAAGAAAAATTTGGGCTATGCTGATTTAGAGAAAAGGCCCTTCCCAAGAAAAGGCCAGTTAACAACTATTGCTAAAGAAATTGAAAGAAAAGAAGAGGTTGTTTCTGAAGGATTATTAAAAAGCAGAGTAGAGACACCACAAAGACGAACAGTACCATTAGGAGCTTTGATTGGAGATCCTCAATATACTACAGAACCTATAATGGGAAGAAAATTTACATCTTGGCTTTGGTTAAAACCAGTAAAAGTTGGAGAAAAGCTTATCCTTACAACTAATTATCAATTGGGTGGAGAAGGAGACTTTAAATTATTGGCAGAACAAAAGTATTCTGCTAAAAAGCTAAAAGGAAAAGTCAAAGAAATTGATATTACTACAAAAATGAGCCTTAGAAGCATAGAGGCAGTGGTAGAACCAGTGACTTGGAAATTTGATGATTCAAACTTCAACTTACCGATAGTCCCTACAACCATACAATTAGCAGCTGTACGTATAAAATCACAAAGACCTATTGGAGATATTATAGAAGATGCTTTCGGTTTAGGACTTAATTTTGAACAAACAGTAGCATTCGGATATGATAGACTGTATACTGCTCTTGGAAAATGGCCAATATTTCATGGATTGACACCACCTATAAAGATGGAAGAATTATCTAAAATAAATACAAAAGTCGTAAAAGACTATACTCAGCAAACACCTATAATGAATACTACTTACTACACCTATTATCAGATGATGAAAAAGAAGGGTGCTACTGGTGGATTAGTTGATGCTGATCACTCTGAGTTAGTTATGACTTGGTATCTATTTAGAAATGTAGAAATAGATACAAGTAAGAAATTAGCATTGGAGCAATAAGCTCAAAGAGGTTTTAATGAAAAAGAATTCTAAAAAGAAAAGCTTAATGGAAACTTCTAACAAAGTTATCTATGCTGCTGCAATAATCATTGTTATCTTTGCATTGGCAACCTCTTTACAACAAAGAGGCGTTGAAGAGCCTCTACCAGCGCCTAGAAGCGCTTCTTTAAGTGACATTGCTCAACAGATTGAAAGTTCTGAACAAATTGAAAACCCTCAAAAGCATGCTTTCTCACCTATAGAGAAAAATTTTATTGAAGAAGCAATTGATTTCATAAAAGATATTCCTGGAATGCTATTCCTACCAACAACTGCTGGGGCAGCAAACCCTCCAATGAAATTATTAGATACAAAAGGAAAACCTTTAGCCACATTTACTTATAATGAGAAAGGAGAAATAGACTTAGATCCAAAAAAGACTTTCTTCATGTCTACTATAAGCAAAAAAGGTGCTGCTAAGCATTTCTATAAAGATAACTTGTTTGAAGCAATAGAAAAGGCTGGAAAGAAAGATACTTGTAATGCGCTTCTTTTAGCAAATAGAACTGTAGAGGTTGCTGCATATTTTCAGATACTTGGACGTTTACGAGTGTTAGAGTATGGAAAAGGAAAAGAAGCTGAATTAGTAAGATGGAATCTAGTTTTAACATACAATAAAGTTGTTGAAAGCTGTGGTGAGGTGTACAAGGATAAGTTTGGAATTGCAATAACTAAATATGGAAAGAAGTATACTCCTGTAGAAACTGCTGAAAAGCCTAAAGAAAGCCCTTCTAAATGAATCGAATAAATTTATATACATAATTTCCTAGTTCTTAGTGTAAGAAATAATGGTAAAAAGAGTTGATTTTTGGAGTATTGGTAATAAAGCTATTTATGCTTCTGCTTTAGTAATAGTGGTATTTGCTTTTGCTATGGCGTTCACTCAACCGATAGATTTTTCTGAAGAGATATTACCTTCTCCAAGGATGGCTGATATAACAACTCCTGAAGAAGCTGAATATATTCAAGTAGAAGTAATGACTGAAGAAAATAATTTTTGGTATGAAGTCGGTGCTATTCTCAAAAGCATTCCTCCAGCGATCTTCCTGCCTGCAGAAGCAGGGGCTGCAGATTTCGAAAATGTAGTGGAAGATCTTTTTGAAGGTTCAGTTGGAGTCAGTCTCCCAACTTCAAAAGGTTATGGAGAAGTGTATGGTGGGAGGAAACACACTTTAGAGATAATATATTCAGATTCTACTAAAAGCAAGATGTTAGAAGCTGCTATCTACACTAAACCAGAAGCTAAAAAACCTGATGAAGCAGTTTCAGAAAATAAAAAATTGTTCCAGTATATAGAAGAAAATTCTGAATCATTAGCATGGCTGATTCCTACAAAAGAGATGGATATAGAGACCATAGAAAAATTACTTTTCGACAAAGTCAAATACAAATATGATAAAAGAGCAATCAGTAAACGTTACAGCATAGAAGGAGATGAAAAAGGTCCTTTTGTGACTTATCGCTATGGGGATGAAGCATATGTCCGTTTAGATTATAAATTCGCCACCTTTATGGATATAACAAGAGCAGGATTTTATTTGGGGAACCTTGAAAATATCTCAAAGAAATATGAATTAAAGGAGGCTCTTTTGAGGGAAGAAGATAAAGCGTCTCGTTTGATTGCAAAAATAACCCCTAATAGAAGAGTAAGTCTAATTGATGCAAAGAAGGCGCTTTATGTGAAAGCTGGAATGGTTGAAAAAGTCTATACAAAGGAAACCTTGTTCATAAAAAATGCAAATCAAGACTTGATTATCCAATTTACATATTCAGAATACTCAGGAAAAGTTGAAAAAATGATCATTAAAGGTAAATTAAACTTAAGAACTGCTAAATCCTTACTTCTTGCAAATGACTGGAGAGATAAAACACTTGGATTTAGAAAAAAGAGGGTTGAAGCAATTTCCTGTTATAATAATTACATTCCAAGAGGTGTTATAAAAATTGGAATCACTTTAAATGCTCTTAATGAAATGAGAAACCAAAAGTATGAAGGGAGTCAAGAGATAGATGAAGTGAAGGAGAAAATTGTGGAAAGTGTATGGTGTCTTGAAAGTGCATGTGGAGATGTTTTCAAAGAAGACTTTAGAAAGTTTATCGCTGCCAAACCTCTCAATAAAGCATATTCTAAACATTGTATTGAAAGGATACTAGACGATGTCCACGTTCTTGGTTAAATAAAATGGAAGAAAGTCCTAAAATAGATCTAAATCCAAAAGTGCCTGAATTGCCTATGTTTGAAAATCAATCACAAGTTGATTTTAGATATATGGTCATTTCTCCTTATGTTTCAATCCATGTACATTGGGATAATACAAAACATGAAATTGTTTATGAAGTAGAAGAGCCAATGTTGAATACAGAAGAAAAATTTCTTTTTGCAAAATTAAAGGAAGAGGTTGAAAAAGCCCTTAGTGAAGAGACTATTCTTGAAAAAAATGTTAGTGATGTTTTAACATATCTGCATAAGATTGCAATGTGGACAAAAGAAGAAACTGAAATGGAAATTAGTGAAGAGAGTTATAAGAAAATCTATTATTATCTTTACAGAGACTTGGTCGGATTAAATGAATTGGACCCTTTATTCAAAGATCCTTATGTTGAAGAAATAAAGTATAATGGAATTAAGAATCCAGTTTTTATTAGACATAGGATTTATGGTGTTTTAAGCACAAATATCAAATATGACCAGGTTAACTCTGCTGTAAAATACGTCGAGAAGCTTGCCAGAAGATGTGAAAAAGAAGTTTCTACTAAAATTCCTGCTTTTGAAGGGCTATTGCAAGATGATTCTATAATAAATGCTAACTATAACAGTGAAATAACATTCAAAGGCCCTACATTCATTATAAAGAAACCTGTGAGAGTCCATTGGACACCTATTCAATTATTAGATATACAGGTTTTATCTCCAGAATCATTATCTTATCTTTGGATTTTGATGCAACATAAAGCAAATATCTTAATTGTAGGAGATTCTCAAAGTAGGAAGACTTCTTTGCTTAATTCCTTAAGATTATTTATTCCAATTGAGAAGTCAATAGCAAATATTGAAGGAAGTGAAAAAGGAGAATTAAAGAAAAAGTGGTTTAGTAAGGAAAAAGTTCCAAAAGGAGATGCTTCTGGGAAGATTAAAGAGGTTTTCAATAATAATCCAGACTATGTTTTTTCTGAAAACCTTTCTTCAAAAGAAAGTTTAGCATTATTCCAAAGTATGCTTTCAGATTATGGAACTATAACAACTATTGAAGCTAAAGATGGAACTGAAGCTATCAAAAAACTCTTGTCTGATCCAATAAACCTGTCTCCAAATCTTGTAAACAACATTGATGCAGTTGTTGTATTGAGTAAGGCATTTATCGACGGAAAAGAAGTAAAAAAAGTCGATAATGTCTCTGAGATTAGTTATGTTAATTCTGTAAAAGATTTCAACTTAGAACCAATTTCTTTATGGGACCAGAAAGAAAACAAATTCTACTTTAAATCTGATAGCAAAGCATTCCAAAGTATTATGGAAGAATATGACTTAAACAAGGAAGATTTGCTTAGGGAGTTTGAGACTCGTAAAAAGGTCATTTTGGAGCTGCATAGGAGAAGAATAATGAGTCCTTATGGAGTACACAAAAATATAAATAACTACCATGAGAATCCTGAACAAGTATTGGCTAAGTTAGATATAGTTGAATAAGATGGATTTGAAAAAAATCAGTGATTATGAATGGGAAATTTCCAAAAGTGGATGTATGAATGTTCCAACTAGAGTTCTTGCTTCAAAAATTCTTTTAGAGAAGATGCAAGGAGACAGAACCTTAGAACAAGGAAAGAATGTTGCCTGTTTGCCTGGAATTTACAAATATTCTATTGTCTTAATGGATGGTCATGAAGGTTATGGATTCCCTATCGGGGGAGTTGCAGCTTTAGATTATGAAAAAGGTGGTATTTCTCCAGGAGGAATTGGTTATGATATTAATTGTGGAGTACGTTTATTGAAAACTAATTTAGATAAAGAAGATATTTATCCAAAAATAAAAGAATTGCTTGGATCTATGGTGAGAGAAGTTCCTGCTGGTTTGGGAAGCTCTAACATTTCTATTGATAGAAAAGAATTAGATAAAGTTTTGAACAATGGTGCTGAATGGGCTGTTGAAAATGGTTATGGGACAAAAGAAGATCTTGAGAATTGTGAATCAAACGGAGGGATGAAGACAGCAGATGCTTCAGTTGTTTCAGATAAAGCTAAAGGCCGTGGACATAAACAACTTGCAACCCTTGGAAGTGGAAATCATTTCTTAGAGGTACAATATGTCGACGAGATTTTTGATGAAGAAGCTGCAAAAGTTTTTGGCTTGAAGAAAGGGCAAGTTACTGTAATGATTCATTGTGGTTCAAGAGGTTTAGGACATCAGGTCTGTTCTGATTATTTGAGGGAAATGGAAAAGACTTTTCCAGAGATTGTTTCAAAACTTCCTGATAGAGAACTGATTTATGCTCCTGCAAAACATCCATTATGTGAGAAATATTTGAAAGCTATGTCCGGAGCTGCAAATTTTGCTTGGTGTAATAGACATATGATTGGACATCAAGTGAGATATTCTTTTTCAAAGACATTTCCCCAATCTAAATTGAAAACTATCTATGATGTTGCACATAATATTTGTAAGATTGAAAATCATAAAATTAATGGAGAAGTAAAAAAGGTTTTCATGCATAGAAAAGGTGCAACAAGAGCATTCGGACCTGGAAATAAAGAGATTCCTAAAGTTTATCAAAAGATTGGACAGCCGATTATTCTTCCTGGAAGTATGGGTACTGCATCTTATCTTTTAGTTGGAACAAAAAAAGGAGAAGAAGTAAGTTTTAGTTCTACTGCCCATGGTGCTGGAAGAGTTATGTCAAGACATGCTGCTCTAAAGAAATTCAGAGGAGAAGATGTAAAGAAAGATCTTAAGGACAAAAATATCGAGATTAAATCCACTTCATGGAGAGGAATTGCTGAAGAAGCTCCAGGTGTTTACAAAGATATTGAAGAAGTTGCTAAAGTCTCACATGAATTAGGAATAGGAAAGAAGGTTGTGAGATTAAAGCCTATTGGGGTGATTAAAGGTTAAAATGGAAGGATATGAATTCTTAGAACATACTGCAGATGTTAAGTTTCGTGCTTATGGAAAGACTCTTGAAGAAGCATTCAAAAATAGTGCTTATGCCCTTGCTGACACTATAACTGACCATAAAAAAGTTCTAGAAAAAACAGAGAAGAAAATTGTTATTGAATCTGGAGACAAAAAAGCATTATTATATGATTTTCTTGAGGAATTTTTAGTCTTAGTTGATACTGAGGAATTTTTATTGAGTAAAATAAAAGATTTAAGAATTTCTGAAGGTGAAAACGAATGGAAATTGATTGCAAAAGTAATCGGAGATAAGGTCGATGACAAGTATGAGATTGGCACACACATCAAAGCAGTCACTTATCAACAGATGGAAATAAAACAGTCTAGGGAAAGATATACTATACAGGTTGTTCTCGACATTTAACAAGGTTTTTATACATAATTTTCTTTAAAATCCTAATGAAAAAGAGTGTATTATTTAGTTTAGTTTTGGCATTAATATTATCTATGTCTCTTGTATCTGCAGCGTGGCCCACTGTTATAGGAAATGTTGTAGAAAGATGTACTCAGGAACAATGGAATGATACGAGAGATGTTGAATTAGAAAGTGGTTGTGGAAACCAAACTCTTAAATGCACTTACACTCCTAAAAGAGATCTTGGCTATACTCCTCCTGTTGCTCCAAGGGTCGGATTTTGGTGGGAGATTATATCTTTTGAGCCAGGAACAGAGATATGCTGTGATCCTGCAGGAGGATATGAAACCTTTCTAAAAGAGTGTGGAGACTGTTCAGTATGTGGAAATAACGCGGCTTGTGACGTTCCTAGAAGAAATGAATTAATTTGTAGTGAAGGAGATTTAAGTGGATACTGTAGAACAAATGTTTGTGAGATAGATAATGAAAATCCTCAATTGTCCAATAATCAAGAAAACCTCTATATCAGAGATATTTCAAATAGGGCAGAAATAGGGAACATTGAACTTGATATTGACTTTTTTGATAATGAAAGATTTGGAAAAGCAAGAATCATATTATGTGATGAGGATTCTTCATTGTATTTTGTTAATCGTTCAAGATACTTCCCTGCACCAGAGATAATTGATGGGTGTGCAGTAGAAGAGAAAAGTTTGAGTCCAAACAACTTTACAGAAGACTGGAAACTTTCTTTAGAGATGTGGGATTGGATCTTAGATACTGTTTTGAATCAAGGAAAAGTAAGCATGAACATTGAATTGATAGATGGAATAGGTAATGAAATAAATGAAGAAAAGTTATTTTATATAATAAGCGACTTTACTCCTCCAGAAGTATCTATTTCACATAGATTGACAACTGTCTCTGGAGGAACTGAAGTGGAGTTGACTGCTTTAACAAGTGATATGTTTGAAGATTTTGAATTATCCATCTTTCTCGAAGGTGCTCAAGTTGGGGAAATATGCACAGAATCTCCATGTATTAAAAAAGTAATCCTTCCTGAAGGTTCCTTCAGCTATTACGCTTATGCTCTTGATCCTTCTGGAAATAATGCAACAACCACAACTGGAGTGTTTACGATAGAAACAGCAGTAAGTGAAAGTTGTGAAGAGCTTTTAGGACAAGTTTGTGGAGAAAATAAGATATGTGACGAAAGCACTTTTGCTGCTTCAGATAGTGATTTTTGTTGTGCAGGGTCTTGTGTTTCAGAAACTACTACAATCCCAACATGTGAAGAACAAGAAGGAAAAGTTTTCAATAAAAATACTTATGAATGTAATGGACAAGAAGTTCCTGCAGGAGATATTAATGAATTATTAAGGTGTTGTGTAGGTGAAATTGAAAAGATACCTGATTTAAGCTTGTTAGAGGTTTCTTGGAAAGATGAAAACGGAAATAAGCTCGCATCTGCTTCCTTTGGACAAGAAGTTAGATGTTCTGCTTCTGGAACTTTGGGAAAAGCAGAGTTTGTAATATCGAAAACAAGTATTTTAACAGAAGGAATATTATCTTTACCTAATTCACTGAACATAGCTGTAAGTGATACTGGAATTTATGACTGTATTGTTAGATTAAAAGATGTTGAAAAGGTGGCAAAACTAAGAGTTATTGAAGCCCCTGCACAACCTCAAGAAACAGCTTTGCCAGGATTTGGATTCTTCAACGCATTGATTGCTTTAAGCTTTATACTTGCTTATTACATTTGGAGGAAAAATGAATAAAAAAGGACTAACACCCTTAGCTGCTACTATATTATTAGTCGTGTTGGCAATAATCGCTATAGGCTTGATATTTGTTTGGGTAAGTACTCTAAAAACAGAGCAAATACATAAATTTGGCTTACCTATAGAAGAGCAATGTGATAAGATTTCCTTTGTATCTTTGTTATCTGGAAATAAGATAATGGTAAATAACACTGGAGAGCTGATAATATATGGAATAAATCTTGAAATAGACAAAGATAACAGAAATATAAACAAATTCTTAAGGACTAGAGATGGAACAATAAGTCCTAATGAAAATGAAGAAGTAGTTGTCCCTGTTTCTGATGTTTCTGGAAAAATAAACAAAATGTTAGTGACTCCAGTACTACTTGGAAAAGGATCTACAACTGGATTGGAAAAGCTCCATTCTTGTTCGAATAAGGCTCAAAACCTGGTATGAATAAGGTTTTTATAGAGTATTTCTATTGTTTAAAGTAAAGAGGAACACTAAATGATTAATAAAAGAGGGTTATTACTAGCATTTGTTTTTACTATACTAATAAGTGCTGTAGTGAGTGCAGAAATTCGTCTTAGGAATGCAGATGTTTCACTTAATTATGGTCCTAGTCAGATTCTTGAAGGAAGTTTTGATTTAAGGCTAGATGAAGAATATGCTGATTCTCCATTATTCATTGAATTAGAGAAAGATAGTATTATATTAAACAAATCAATCCCTCTTATTGAATTCTTAAAAAATTCAGAAGCAAATTTTACTTGTAATCCAATAGATTGCAAGCCCAATTATACAGAACAATCTCCTTCTTCAGATGTTGCAATCAGCCAAGGAGATAATTATGTAGGGTTATTTATCCCAATAGGTAATGATACACAAATTCTTTCATTAAGTTTTAACATTAGTGGTGAAGGAACCACTGAGCAATGTGGTAAGCCTCCAGTTGTTATTGATCTGCTTGAAGATGGAATACTTGATTGGCAATATGATGAAGCCGGAGATTCATTTTGTGAATTGACACCAAGTCCTACTTACAATGAAGATATTTCAGTTGCTAATTATGATATTGGAGAAAATCCTTATTGTGAAAAAATAAATGTAATAAGGGGAAACAAATTCAAATTATTGGTTGACATGGTTAATTCTTCTTTTGTTGCACCTCTTCTTATGTATATTACTGACTTAGACACTGGAGAGCTTTCTGAATGTAATATAATTCCAGGAGATAGGATAAGAGATTGTATTGTAGAGTTTAATGTTATAGAAGAAAAAGATCATTATATCTGTGCTCAGTCCTCAGACGAAGGAAATTACAAAATAAAAGCTGAAAGAGAAGCTCCGAATTGTGGAAAGTTTGGAGGAGAAGAATTTGATTGCGATGAAAGCACAATTGATTATGGAATTTATGTACAACCTGCTGCTTTCAAGGTTTTTGATGAAGAAAAGATCTTTGATGATGCTAGTTTTAATGAATTCAACATTGAAGACTTCTTAACTTACTTACAAGATTATCTCGACGAGAAATATGGAGGAGATTGTGATGGTGGATGTATTATTCCTATAAAAGTAACCTCTGAACAAGAAAATGTAGAACTTTCTAACCTTAAGTTTGAATATTTAACTTCTTCAGGAAAAATAGAGTCTAACGATTTTTATGAATTGGATAGAGAAGAAGCTAAACTTGATATGGAGTATACGAACATGCAATTATCAAAAGCAGAATTCAAAGTTCCTGCAGCTTATGGAAGTTATGATATGAAAGTTTTCCTTGGAGGAGAGGAAATTGAAGATGAAACAATCCGTGTTAGAGAAGTACCTGTAATCGAATCACTTACACCTTCAACTGTATTCGCAGTTGTTGAAACTGAGTTTTCTGCATATGTGAGTTCTCCTAAAAATAACACAATAATGCTTTATGAATGGGATTTTGGAGATGGAGAAGTTATAGAAACTGATGAGCCTTTTGTTAAACATTCATATCCTTCTGGAGACTTTGTCCTTTCATTGACAGTTACTGATGAAGAAGGCCTTACTTCCACAAAAACTTTTGATATTAAGACATTACCTCCTAAAGAAGCAGTTAAAACAACTCTTGCTTCTAAGAAGACAGACTTTAGCTTAATGCTAAATGTAATCAAAGCATTGCCTAGTTGGTATAGTGAGGTTGTTGAAGAAGCAATCAATGCTGAGAAGCTTGCTTCAGATCTGGATTCCTTAGACGAAGAATACTCTTTAGCAGGTGCTGATTATGCTGCAATTAAATCTTCATTAGATAACTTGCCAGTTTATCCTCAAATAGAGGATGAAGAAAGTGGATTAGCATTAATAGCTCCTGAAATCAATGTTGATTATTTGTCAACATTTGGAGAACTTATAGAAGAAAGTAAGAAAGAGGAACTAAAAAGCAGTATTGAATCTTGGTTAAGTGAAAACTTAGACATTAGAATCCAAAGTACTGTTAAGGTTGGTAATGCTGATACCTCTGTTGAAGATAATTTAGACTTGTTAACAATATTTGAAGTAAGGCTTGATTCAAAAGAATTTGCAAAGAACAATATTTACCTCATTGTAGAGATTCCTGAAGGATTTTCTTATGAAGACTTAATGTTTAAAGATAATATCACCATGCAAGACCTTAATGGGGCTTTTGGAGATTTATTAAACAGAGTAGAGTCCGAATCAATACAATTTGCCTTGCCAGGAAGAGTTGATATTTCAGAAATTAAGATGTTTGCTTCCCCTACTTTGACTGGTTTAGTACAGCCAGATGTTTATTGTGGAAATACCCAATGTGAAAAGAGTGTTGGAGAAGACTACAAAACTTGTCCTGAAGACTGTGAAAAGCCAAAAACTGTTGCTATTGGCCTTACGATTTTGATTATATTACTTTTAATTGGAGGACTTTACTTTATTTGGAAATATTATACCTTAATGTATGAGAAAAAGCAAATAAAAGAGTTATTTACAAGTGAAAAGGATTTTTTCACATTAACTTTCTTTGTTGCAAATGAATTAAACAAGGGAAAGAAAGAAGATATGATAAAAGAGCGATTAAAGAATGCAGAATGGAAGCCCGAGCAGATTAGATTTGGACTTGCTAAAGTAAAAGAGAATACAAAAAGAATGCAAAAGAAGAGTTTATTAAACTTCGTTACTGGAGAGATTAAAGAGGGAAAAGGCATATTAAACATTAGATTAAAGCTTGGAAAAGCTGGATGGAATGTTGATTTAATCAATTGGGCTATTAAAAAGGCTAAAAAGAAAGCAAAAGATGAGAAAAAACCATAAAAAGAAACCTGATTTGAGAAAAACACTCTATGTGATGGCTTTTATAATCGCAGTTTTAGTTATTGGAGCATTTATTATAACTTCTGACATAATCTTTAAACCTCAAACTGAGGAAGTTTTGCCAGCCCCAGATATAGGGGCAATTTGTGGTAATGGTTTAATTGAGTTAGGGGAAACTTGTTCAACATGTTCCTTAGATGTAAGATGTTTTTCTGATGAAGATTGTATAAATAGTGTATGTACTAGAGAAAAAGATTCAATATATCCCTTAACAATACCTTTAATTTTGCTTACTTTAATTACCATATTCCTCATATCTCATAAATTAATACAAAGAAAAGAGGGAGAGCATGGTGCGAATGTTAAAAGAATTGAGCCACTTATCAGATATATAAGCAAATCATTAAGGGCTGGTAGAAAAGAGCCGGAAATAAGAATAAACTCTTTTAGTGTTGGTTGGACTGAAAGGGATACAAATAGCGCATTTAAAGTCGCTAAAAAGAGACTGAAGCTTTAGCCGTTTTATACTACTTGCTTCTAGCACTTAATAAAAGAAAGATTTATAATAGTTGAAAATTTAAGAAATTCAAGGAAATTAAAAGATGGTGTTAAAACTTATCAAAGATTTTGTAGACCATATAATTGGGAGTATTTTTTCTTATAAGAAGAATGTTCGTCTAGGTTTTTATGGTCCTCCAAATGGTGGAAAAACCACTTTAGCGAATAAGATTTGTAAAGACTGGGTTGGAGAAGAAATGGGTTCTGTAAGTAAGGTCCCTCATGAGACAAGAAAGGTCAATATTAAAGAAAAAGTTGAAATAAAATACAAAAAGAAAGTTCTTACATTCAAGATTGCTGATACTCCTGGAATTGCTACTAAGATAGATTATGAAAACTTCTTGCATTTTAAGATGACTAAAGGAGAAGCAAAGAAAAGAGCAAAAGAAGCTACTAAAGGAATTATTGAATCAATAAAATGGTTAGATGACATGGATATTATTGTTATTGTCTTAGACTCGACTCAAAACCCTTATAGTCAAGTTAATGTGACTATCATCGGTAATGTTGTTGCTAGAGGAATTCCAATTGTTATAGTTGCAAATAAGATAGACATGAAGAAGGGAAACCTTAAAAAAGTTCAAGCGGCTTTCCCAGAGTATGAGGTGGTAGGCATCTCAGCTAAAACAGGAAAAAACTTGGAAGAGTTTTATGAAGCAGTATTTAGTGCTGTTAAGAAAAAATAAAAAAGAGGAAGATGGAAATAAACTTTGAAGAGGATGAAAAAAGAGATAGAGGTCTAATAAAAGAGGCCCTAGATAAGAATGCTACTTATGCGGATGCTGCAAAGTGGTTAACTTCTCATTTAATTATTAGATATGGTCCTGAATTTGGAGGAGTTATTGGTATTGAATATGATATTATATCAAATAAATTCACTTTAAAATGTGGAACTGGATCAAGAATATTTGAGGAAGAAGAATTAATGGATATGCCAGGACATATTCAGTTTTTGAGGAAAATGAAGTCAAAATGAAAAAATTAACAATACACTTTATGCCATATGATGAAATCTCTAACTTAGGTAGTGGTGAAAGAATAAAGAAACTGTTAAAGCTTATACTTAATGAAAAAATTATCCTTCTTCAAGGAAGACTAGAGCCAGAAGAAGAGGTTAGATTAATAGAAGACACAATGGCTCTTATTGGACATGTTAAAAAGTTTAAGGGAGTTGAATTAGCTGTATTGAACCCTAAAAAGACAGATAGCCCATTTGACCAATTTAAGAAAGAAGTTGCACGTTTCTTAGTAGGAAATAGAGATGCGATGACTGTTATAGGGCCAGCAACAATTATTAAAGAGATAAAAAGAGATCCAAGCAAAATAGAATTAATGCTTAAAAAAAGCAAGTGAGGGAAAGGAGGATGAATGGAACAAACATCAAGTGAAAAAAACCCTTATGGGAAGAAAGGTGGAGATACTGCGAGGTTAATCATTGATAGAGTGATAGATAAAAACTTCAAAAGCAATGTAAATCAAGACCCTTCTGAAAAAAGTATAGGTGAAATGGAAGAGGAAATTATGGCTTTGGTCAATAAACATGTCAAATTTCTAGAATAATTGAGATTAACAAAATTTATTAACGCAATAATCATTCTTTAAACATGCCTCACCAATGTACAAAGTGTAAAAGAGTATTTGAAGACGGTAGTGCTACTCTTCTAAAAGGCTGTGAATGTGGCAGCAAGTTCTTCTTCTTTTTTAAGAAGTCTGAAGTAAAGGAAGAGATTAAAAAATTAACTGCTGCGCAAGTTGATGAAATTGAAGAGGATGTAAAAGAAATAATAGGCCCTACAATAGAAGATAAGCCAGTTATTCTTGATTTTGAGTCTGTACGTATTACTGAACCTGGGAAGTTTGAAATAGATCTTGTTAATTTGTTTAAAGGAAAGCCAGTAATCTATAAAGTTAGAGAAGGTAAGTATATAATTGACATTGCAAGCACCTTCCAATTACTTTCTGGCAAAAATAAAAAGAAGTAGGATTATTTTTATGACAATCTTAGCTACACTTGCTACAATTTTTGGAGTTGTGAATGGCTTTGCCAATCTTCCACAAATATATAAGATATTTATAAGAAAAAGCGCAAAAGATATTTCTGTTTGGACCTATTTAATACTTACAGTAGGTTCTGTTATATGGATTCTTTATGGAATAGAGTTAATGAACACACCTATTTTAATCATGAATGGCCTTGCTTTTATTGAGTTCTTGGTCGTTCTTTTTGGTATTTATCTTTATGGTAAATAATTGCTTGGTAAAGTATTTATAAGGGGTTTTCTTTATATTTCTATAAAATGAGGGTTGAAGAAGTTCTTAAGAAAAAGCTTTCTGAAATAAAGGTTTCAGGAAATGAAGAGCAAGTGATTCTAAAACATGCAAATGCATTTTTGTTAGATCTTAACAAAAACTTGAAGAGATTGGAAGCAAAAGCAGTGCTTGGAGGAAGTTTCTCTAAAGGAACTGCTGTGAAGAAGAAATATTATGATGTTGATATCTTTGTAAGGTTTCCAAGAAAAAGTAAGAACATCTCCGAGCTTCTACAAAGTGTCCTTAAGAAGATGAAGTTAAAATTCAGCAGGCTTCCAGGATCTAGAGATTACTTTAGTATTAATGTCAAAGAAGATGGTGCTAAATTCAAGATAGAACTTGTTCCAGTAGTTTTAATTAAGAAACCTAAAGAGGCACTTAATGTTACTGATGTTTCTCCATTACATGTATCTTATGTAAAGAGCAAGACAAAGAAGAATAAAAAATTAGCTGATGAGATTAGATTGGCAAAGGCTTTTTGTTTTGCACAAGATTGTTACGGTGCTGAGAGCTACATAAAAGGGTTTAGTGGATATTGTTTAGAAGTTTTAACTATCTATTATGGGAGCTTTGTAAAATTTGTAAGAGGGGCTGTAAAATGGGATAAAATGAAAAAATTGGTTATAGATCCTGCAAAACATTATCCAAAGAATGCTAAAGTAGTGTTTAAAGAGCTTAATGAAGCTAAACTAATGTCTCCTTTAGTATTAATAGACCCAGTACAAAAAGACAGAAATGCCTCAGCTGCTTTAAGTTATGAAAAGTTCTATAAACTTTCAAAAGTGTGTAAGAGTTTCTTGAAAAGACCTTCATTAAGTTACTTTGAAAAGAAAGAGATTGATGAAGAGAAGTTAGCCAAGGAAGCTAAAAAGAAAAAATATGGATTATTTAGAATAGACACCTTCAGCAATAAGCTGAAAGAAGACATTTCTGGAGCGAAATTATTAAAACTGCATGGTTTGATGGAATTGCAGCTTAAGAAAGAAGGTTATGTTTTCAAAAGCCTGTTTGAATTCGACGAAAAGTATGGAAAACATTATTTTATCATTACAAAAAAGCCAAAAGAGTTCATACAACAAGGACCCCCAGTTAAGCTAAAGCAACATGCTGTGGAATTTAAGAAAAGATGGAAAAAGTATTCTATTAAATCTGGAAGATTAATTGCAAAAAGAAAAGTAAGAAGTGTTCAAGAAATGCTTAAGATTGATGATAAAAGATTGCAGGACATGGGAATTAATTCTTTCAAAATAAGTGAGTGGGCTTAATCAAAGAAATAAAACTCTCCAATCTCCTCACTATTCTTTACTAAGTCAGTCGAGGTTATAATTCCTAAAAGTTCCTCATTCTTAACAACTGGAAGTTTTTTGATCTTATGTTGGATCATTAAATAAACAGCATCTTCTACTGAATCGTCTGGCTCTATTGTTATTAGGTTTCTACTCATGATATCTTTTATCTTAATTTTGCTGGGGAGTTTATTTTCTGCAGTTATTTTTGTAAGCAAATCTCTTTCTGTAACAATGCCTACTGCTCTAGAGTCATCGGTAATTACTATAGACCCAATTTTTAATTTTTTCATCAAAACAGCTGCTTGCTTTGCAGAAGAATCATAACCCATAATCCTAACTGACTTCATTACCTCTTTTACTCTCATAAATAAGATAAGTTAAGAGTATATTAAAAACCTTACCCAAACACTATTTCAGCATTTTCAATGCTTTGTTTTATTTGATTTGTAGACATCCCTATAACAAAACCGAAGCTCCTTAGTATATGAGGAGAAGAAATCTTTTTGCTGAAAGAAGCTAAAACTATCTTAGTTTTGTATTTGTTACATAATGCAACATTTTGAGACATCTTTCCTATCTTCTCTGCTCTTTCCAAGCCTTTTGAAGATTTGATTGATTCAAAAGCTATCCCTATTGCAATATTGTTTTTGGTTGCAATCTTACAAAGAACATGATTAAGTCCAGAATTTCTATATTTCATAAAATCTTTTGATTTATCTTTTTCAGGAGATAATAACATTGAAACTCTTTTATCCTCAACTGCGATTCTGTTGATTTCATCTGTGGAACCGAAAACAATGATTCTTTTTTTCTTGGAGGCTGCACGAGTTATTTCTCTCCTTAATTCTTCTTTATTGGTTGTTTTCAATAAAACAATACCTTCCTCCTCAATAAAGAATACTCTATCAAAACCAGCTTTTTTAGCATCATTTTCAAGCTTTTTCGTTCTTTTTGTGAGTAAAACTTCAAACATTTTCTGACAAGATTTGAATATGATCTGAAACTTAAAAACCTATGCAGTTTATCTAGAATACTATCATTAAACTACAAGAATCCTTAAAAATGACTTATTTCTTATTGAATTAATTAAGAAGAGAATGAAAATAACTATAAGCGGATCATCTGGAAGCGGAAAATCTACTCTTGCTAAAAAGCTTGCAACAACTTATAGTCTCAAATATTATGATATGGGGACTGTAAGAAGGGAAATGGCTGAAAGTAGAGGACTTACCATTGACCAACTTAATAAGATCGGGGAAACTGAAGATTGGACAGATAAAGAAGCTGATGAATACCAAAGGAAGCTTGGCAAAGAAGAGCAGAGAATAATTATTTCTGGAAGAACAAGTTGGTATTTTGTAAAAGACTCAATAAAAATATTCATTACAGTAGACCAAAAAGTCGGAGCAGAAAGAGTTTTTTCAGAAAAAAGAGGCTCACATGAAGGAGAATATTCTAGTGCTGAAGATATGATGAAGCAGCATGAAACTAGAAAACAAAGCGACATAAAAAGATACAGAAAGCTTTATGGTATTGATAATGTCTATAGCGAAAAGAATTATGATATTGTTTTGGACACCACTAATTTAAACGCAAAACAGGCAGAAAGTGTATTAGAAAAAAGAATAAATTGTTTTCTTAATAAAAAAGATATTTAAATTCGTTTTGGCTTAGTTAGACATGAAAAAGGGATTGATTTTTGGAGTATTTTTTGTTTTAGTGTTTTCTATGACTTTTGTTGTTGCTCAAAATGATCAAAGAACTGCACTTACAGCAGACATAACTGAGATTACTCAAGAAGGGTGTGTTGCAAAGATAACTTGTAATTATTGGAGTAGCTGTGATTTGACCACTATAGGAGATATTATAGCAGAGGGCGCAGGTGAAAAAAAGTGGGGAACCCAAAAGAGAGTATGTGCAATCTTAAAAGATTGTGGAAGAGATCATAGAGAACTAAAGCTCCATTCAAGTTATCCAGAGTCTTGGAGGAGATGTAGAGTTATGGAAGACCTTTTTGAGGAATTTAAATTAGATGCAGATTTGGATAAGGAAGAGATTTACTTCATTACAAAATCTAAAAAGTCTAACTTTAAAGCAGATATTAGTTTGAAAAGTCTAACTTTAAATGTAAATCAAATGCTTCCAAATAGGGTTACTGTGGCTACTACTTTGGGGATGAATTATGGTGGGGGACTTGAAAGATTCGCCATTATAGTTAAGAAAGAGATTGTCTTAAGTGAAGATGAATCCACTAAAAAAGAAAATGTTATAGACACTAGTTTTGTACTGAAGATAGGTAAAGGTGCTGGGATGTATGCTTTTCTTATTTCTAGAAAGTTTTGATTAATCCTTTAGAATCATAAATTTAGTTCCAGCTATTGGAGAAACAAATGCAGTCATTGAAAGATTTCTGACTTTTGCCTTGAATATCTGTGTTAAAGGTGTTTTTGCCTGTGCTGAAAAATATTCTAAAATCTCTGAAATTTCTTGTTGTGTTAAGGAAACCTCAGTTAGGATAACTCCACCTACTTTCTTCACTTTAATTTTTTTGTCAGGACCAGGACATTCTATTATACTTATCAAAGAATCTTCTATGAATTGAAAAATTTTGCTGTTATCTAGGGTGTTTTCTGTAATGTTCTTTGGTGCAGTTAAGGCTTTAGCCAATTCTTCTAAAGAAGTCTTTGCTATTTCTTTTTCTTTAGGATGTGGAGAAACTGGGGGCACTTCAATTTGAGGAGCTAATTTTTGAGCAAAATCTTCTAACTCCAATTTTGGAATTTCTCTAGAAATCACTTTCGCTGTTTCTTTAGGTATCTCTTTAACAGTCTTTTTAGAAGCTAAAACAAGATGCTTAGTGAATTTATTCAAAAATTTCTTATTCATTTTCAAAACTCAAAAGCCAAACTCTCTTGATCTCTCTTTTTCTTTAAGAGCAGATTCAAGTAAAACTAAACCTTTAGCGATTGTTTTGTTTTGATTGATTAATTCATCTAATTTGGGTATTAATTCTTCCCTCTCTTCTTTCATTATGTCTTCTTCTGCTTTCTCTTCACCAAAAGTTTTGCTTGCTTCTTTAAATGTACCCAATAAATTACTAATCTCTTTAGTCAATCCTTGAATGTCTAATGAAACATCCGCAAGAACTTTTTGCAAAGCCACATTGTTCTCTATCAATAAATTTAGAGCCTTATCTCTTGCAGGAGATTTTTTTGACTTTTTGCCTCTTTTTACCATCGTATATAAAGCGTTTAGAGATTTAAAAAGGTTTTTAGTTTGAAGTAAAAAGAAAAAAATGGGAGCAGAGGGATTCGAACCCCCGACAAACGCTCTGGAGGCGCTTATGATACCATTTCACCATACTCCCGATGATAAGAGATGTTAAATGTTGTTTAAAAAGTTATTGAGAAGGATTTATTAAACTGTTTTTCTTGGCCTTTTTATGATAATAGTATTAGATACAAATTTTTTGATTTATATGATCAAACAGAGAGTAGCTGATCAATTGAAAGATCTGGGTGGAAAAATAATCGTTCCTAGTACTGTAAAGAAAGAATTACAAAAACCTTCTTTAGGAATTAAAGAAAGGGCCTTTGCTTCAGCTGCTTTAGAGCTTCTTAAGGTGTGGGATGTTGAGGTTATGCAGACAGATGTGCGAGATGTCGATAAATCAATAATAGACGTTGCAGAGAGGCTAAAAACGCGTGAAAAGGCTATTTATGTGGCCACCTCTGACAAAAAACTAGTAAATAAGCTCTCTTCCCTCGGAATACGCAATATTTGCCTAAAAGGAGGCAAAGTCGTATATCTCGCATAAACAAAAAGATTTAAAAGGGAAAAAAAGCAACTTAAAATTATGTTCTATGTAGTCGAAATCGAAGATCATGTAAGAGTTTCTCCGGAGCTATTTGGATTACCTGTAGATGAAGCTGTAGTGGCACAGTTGCAGAAAAAGTACTTGGATTATATTGATAAAGAAGTAGGAGCAGTTGTGGGAGTATTAGATATAATTAGTGTAGGAGATGGAATAATCATACCTGGAGATGGTGCTGCTTTTTACAAATGTAATTTTAAATTATTGAGTTTTATGCCTGAATTGCAAGAACTTGTTTATGGAGAAATTAACGAAATAACTAATTTCGGAGCTTTCATGAACTTGGGAGGCATAGAAGGAATGATCCACGTAAGTCAGACAATGGATGACTTTGTAAGTTTCAGCAAAAGCAACACTTTAACTGGAAAGAATTCAAAGAGAGGATTAAAGAAAGGAGACTTATGTCTTGCTAGAGTTGTTGCAGTAAGCTACAAAACAGAACCTCCAAAGATTGGTTTAACAATGAGACAACCAGGTTTGGGAAAGATTGAATGGATACAAGAAGATAAAAGAAGAGCTAAGAAAGCTGTCAATAAGGCTGCAAAGGCTTCTGGTGCTAAGGGAGCTAGAGGAGGAAAGAGAAGATAAAATGAAAAAAGTCTGTAAGAAATGTAAAATTTTTGTTAAAGAATCAACATGTCCAGAATGCGGTGGAAACCAATTTAGTGAACTTTGGAAAGGCAGGGTTGTAGTATTCAAACCCGAAGAATCAGAAATCGCTAAAAAGATAAACGCTAAGAAGCCTGGAAATTATGCTATCAAAATAAGATAAAATGGAAATCGAATTAAAAAAACAAGAAGAAAAAGCTTTTTTTCAGAGACAAGAATATACTTTTGACATTAAGGCAGATACAACTCCTTCATATGATGAATTGAAGGCAGAGATATCTAAAAAGTTAAATGTCAATGCAGAGTTAGTCATTGTAAAGAAAGTCGAACACTACTTTGGAAAATCTAGTGTGTTAGTAAGTGCTTATGTATATAGCTCTACTGATACACTTAAGAAGTACGAAGGAATAAGGGAGGAAAAGAAAGCTGCGTCAACAGGAGAGACACAGCCTGCTAAATAATAAAATGGGAAAAGGTGGAGGACAAGGAAAGAAGAAACCACGAAAAAGAACTCCTAATGAAAAGTGGAAAAAGTATAAAATTGAAGGTGGAAAATTAGTGAAAGGTAGATTCTGCCCGAGATGTGGACCTGGAATATTCCTTGCAATTTCTAAGAATAGAACATACTGCGGAAAATGTTCTTATACAGAATTTAGTGAAAAGAAGTAAAAATTTTTCTTGATTCCGGCCTTTAATAATAGGACCTAGAATCAAATTTTAAAATAAGTCTTTATCAACCTTTTTTGATCATAACCCTTGAAGCAGCCGTCTTAGCGTAAGAAGATGCCAAAACGGCCAACTCCCGGGCAAAAAGAGGTGATATTATTATAGAGTAGTACTACTATATAAACCTTTCGTAAATAGTAATTATGGAGTAGTATCACTTTTTCTGAGCACTATTAACTTCGACGAAAGAGATAAAACCTTAAAAGGGCTTCAATCATTTAGGTAACATGGATAAAATAGAGGGACTAGATCCACAAAGCAACAAAATGGGTCATGAAGAGGTGTATAACCTCCTTGTATCTAGAGAACTGAGTTGGCAACAGATGATTTATGACCTGATTAAGAGTGAGCAACTTGATCCTTGGAATATTGACCTTTCTAAGCTAACTCAAAGATACCTTGAAAAAGTACATGAAATGGAAGAAGCAAATTTCATTATATCTTCAAAGATATTATATGCTGCTGCATTATTATTGCGTATAAAAAGTGAGCTTTTGATTAATAGATACATAAAAAGTCTTGATGAGATATTATTCGGAAAGCCTGAAAAGAAGGAAAAACCTCCTATCGAGATTAACCTTGATGATGTTTCTGAATTGTTCCCTAGAAGTCCTTTACCTAGATCTAAGAGAGTTACTCTAAATGAATTGATTGGTGCTTTGAATAGGGCGATGACTACTGAACATAGAAGAATTAAAAATGAAGTCTCAGTAAAACATGCTCTTAATAGATTTAACTTTTTCTTGCCAAAGAGCAGTACAGATGTGAGATTTAAGATAAAAGAAGTTTATGATAAGGTCAAGGGTTTTTTCAAAACAAATGCTAATGCTGAAAAGATGACCTATTCAGAATTAGCCCCAACAAAAGAAGAAAAGAGAATGTCTTTTGCTCCAGTTCTACATTTAGATAATCAAGAAAGAATTCTTCTTGAACAGCTTCAACATTTTGATGAGATTTATCTTTATTTGAAGAATGCTGGTTCATCTGAGTCTCTTATTAAAGAATTAAAGGAAAAAGAGAATAAATACAGAGAAGAAAAGATAAAAGAACAGATTGAAGAAGAGATGAGAAATAAGTTTGAAGAGATTGGTAAACCTTCAGAAGAAAAAGTACTTACAGAAGAAGATTTTTAGAGATATTACTTATTGAAATCATTTTTTCTTTCCCAGTTTTCATATCCCTTAACTTGACTTTCTTCTTTTTTACTTCATCTTTACCGAGGAAGATAACATACGGAAAGGAATTGATGTTTGCATAATCCAATGCTTTACTTATTTTTTTATACATTATCATACACTGGATGTCTTCTTTTCTTAATTTTTCAGCTAATTTGATTGATTCTTTATCCTCTCCGATAGAAATGATTAAGATTCTTTTTTCTTCAGGTTTTATTTTTGCTAATTGAGAGATTCTGTCTAATCCAAAGGCGATTCCTGTTGATTGAAGTCCGTTTATTAAATAAGAACCTCCTGCACTTATTGTTTCTCTCATTTCTTTTGTTTTTACTTCAAATATAGATCCAGTATAATAAGACAAACCTCTTGCAAGGCTTGGTAGGAAAGTAAACTTAACACCATAGCAATTACAATATTTTTTTAGTTCTTCAATTTCTTTAAAGGCTTCATATCTCTTAAAATAAGATTCTGGTTTTTTGAATATTGGAAGGATTTTTTCTGCATTATACTTCTTTAGATTAGCCTTTACATCTTTTTCACTTATCTTGTCTAGCTTGTCTATCTCTCTAATGACTTTTTCCTTATCTTTTTGTTTTATTCCTCCTTTATCTAAAATCTCATTTAGAAGTTTTCTGTTGTTTACATTGATTGTAGCATTTATTCCAAGTTTTTTAAGCATAAAATATTCAATTGCTAAGATTTCTGCTTCTTCTTTGATGGTTGAACCAACAATGTCTACATCACATTGTATAAACTGCCTTAATCTGTTTGCAGTTGCTGGTTCATCCCTAAAAACAGGGCCTATTTGGAATCTCTTGTAAGGAAGTTTCTTGTTCTTGGATATTCTCTTTAATTGAAAAGTGAACTCATACCTTAATGCAAGATTTCTCTTTCCCCTATCTTGGAGTTTGAAAGTATCTGAAACTGCTTCATCTTGAGGATTATCTCCTCTGACAAAAGCTTCTTGTTCGATTACAGGAGTCTCTGCTGGTTCGAAACCATAGGACTTGAAGGTCTTGACTAAAAGCTGCTTTATTTGTTCTCTTTTTAGAGCTTCTTTTCCAATAAAATCTCTAAATCCTTTTACAGTATCCATTTTTTACTCCTGACCTCTTTTTTAATTTGAAGGGTGGTGACCGGGAATCGAACCCGGATCGCACGGACCACAACCATGCATTCTGCCATTAAACTACCGCCACCATCTATTGAATTAAGAATTAAAGGATTAAAAAGCTTGTCGGTTTGGTTTTCAAGAAATGCACAGCTAGAATTGTTGTTCTCAACAATGAATATACACCTTTGTCTGTGCCATGTTTTTTGGATTCGATCTTACTATATAAGTCTTTTCCCTATCGATAGATTTATAGCCTCTTTTAGACTTGGAAGATAATGGTAAAGACAAGAGGGTTGAAAGAAGCTAAAGTTAAGTTGGGGGATTTGAGTAGAATTGTTTCTCAAATGTTAAAGAAAAAGAAGAAATTGAAGATATTCGAATCTGGATGTGGATATGGAAAGGTTATGATTGAATTATCTAAGAAATTTGGAGATAAGATAGAGATTATAGGGATGAATCTTAAACCCTCCCATGGAGATAAGAAAATAATGACTGATTTTGTATTAAAAGACAAAGTCATTACAAAAAAGGATCTAAAGACTATGAAAATTCCTAAGATAATTTATGGAGATGCTGGAGTAAAGCTTCCATTTAAGACAGGATCTATTGATTTAGTGTATAGCCAAACTTCTTCTTATTTGTATAAAGACAAAATGCATTTCTTTGAAGAAGTTGCAAGAGTATTGGCTAGAGGGGGAATTGCAAGAATAACTAAGCCTATTCTTAATGATGAACTGCCTAAAAAATATTCTCAACTTTTAACAATTAAAGACAAAAAGGGGAAAAGAGAAGTTATTTTCAAACATTATGTTAAAGGTTTTAAGAACATAAGGCTAAGGGCCCTTCCTTCGGGTAAGAAATGTGTTGAGATAAGTCCGGGGAAGTTAAAGTTTAATCTAAAACTTTTAAAAACAGTTAATGTTAACAAAATCAATAAGAAATGGTTTGGAATACAATCATTTTATGAGGTAAGATAATGTCATTTGCACCAATAAGATTTGATCAAGCAAAAATAGAAAGGTTTGAAGAGCTTATTAATGAAATAATCGATCAATCAGATATAATTCTTGTAATTTTAGATGGAAGAATGCCAGAGATAAGCAGGAATAAGAGAATTGAAGAGATATTAAGGGAAAAGGGTAGGAAATTCACTTTTGTATTGAATAAGATTGATATTGCTTCAAGTAAAGAGCTTAGGGCCGCTAGAAAGAGGTTAATGAAGATTGCCCCTTCAATAGGTGTGTCTTCAAAGACCGGGAAATATATAGATAATTTACGTAGAAGGATCTTTTCTGAATTTGATAAGATAAAAGTCACTAAAAGAAGATGTAGGAGAAAAGTTGGTTTGTTAGGATATCCAAATGTTGGAAAGTCTTCTATAATCAATAGACTTGTAAAAAGGGGTGCTGCAAAGGTTGCTAGTGAAGCAGGATATACAAAAGGGATTCATTGGATTAAAGGTAGGCAAATGGAGTTGGTTGATGGTCCTGGATATATTGAGAGTAGTGAAAAGTCAAATCAGCTCAAAATAGGGTTTCTGGGAACTAAAAACCCTGAAAAATTGAAAGATCCTGAAACAGTCGCTTTTAATATCATAAAAGATCTTCTTGAAAAACATCCAAAGAGTATTGAAGATATATACAAGATCAAGATAGACACTAAAGACCCTTCAGAAATTATTTCAATGATAGGGAAGAAAAGAGGCCATTTGAAGAAAGGTGGAAAAATTGAGGAAAAAAAGACTTCTTTAATAATAATTAAGGATTGGCAGAGTGGTAAGCTAAAGGTTTTCTGATATTGTGTAAAATATCCAATAGAAAGGCATATAAAAGATTACTGTGCGGTATTTACATGGCTAATGGGAAGAAAAGGTCTTTAGACCTGATTATCAGGGATTTTAATAGTACCCTAGTTAGTTGGACATCTAAGCTCATCCCATATGAAGAAAGGGAGAAAATTCTACATAAATTCCACAGCCAAGAAGATGACAGCACTTTTTGTGAGGTTTTTAGGAGATATGACAAGGACTCTAAAACTGAGGAAAAGCTTATTGAAGATGCTAAAGATCAATTTGCTTTAGCAAGATCTAGTACAGATATTATGCTAATGCATAAAGCCAATGATACTTTAGAGCAATTAAGAATACAACAAGGTTGGGATAAGAAGAGAAAGGATCTCATTGAAATACTAAAAGAAGAGATTTCTTTTGAAAAAGGTTTAGAAAAGACTCTAGAATTCTTAAACAAAAATAGAGAAGCTAAGAAGAAGCTTGCTAAATTAGGTATTGCAAGGGCTGAAACGTTAGCAGATGTTGCTAAAGTTATGCCTGAGATATCTGCTGCAGAGATTGCTTGGATTTCTACAATAAATAGCTTCCCAAAAACTTACCTTTCTAATTCTAAAGTACCGACTATACTTGATTTTAATGTTGATGGAATTGATTTCGGATTCGATGGATTAAATGCTTTCGAATTGCAAAGAGAAAATTCTTATGATCCTTTTGAGGCTGCTGGATTTACTGGAATGAACAAAGGAGTTGAATTCAAAGGATATAAGAAAAAGTTTGGAAAAGCTTTCAAAGCGTTAGCATTCTTAGTATTGTCTGATTCTTTCATTTATTCAAGACTTTATGAGCAAAATGGATCTAAAGGATTAACAAAAGGAGAAGGAAAATTAAAAAGAGCTTTTGTTGAAAAGGATATGAAAGAGTATGAGATTTCTAAGGAAGAACTAGAAAATTCAAGACTTGCAGATCTTCCTGGATTTAGAAAGCATTCTTCAAAATTAGTTGAGAAAGTGAACAAAGCTCTTTCTGAGAAGAATATATTTGATTTGGGGAAAAGTAAATTTTGTTCTAACAAAGATCTTATCACAATAGTAGGATTATTAGAAAAAGTCCCTGAAACTTTTACAAAAGATGGAAAATTCAAAGGTTATATACTTCCTTTTGGAAAAGGAGTTAAAATTTTGGATTCAAATGGAGTTAGTGTTGAGTATGTTGCTTATGATGGATATGTACAGGCCCTTGCTCAAGAAAGTTTGCATTATGAATCAACAAGCATTTCTCGTTCAAATAACTTAGCAAATATGTTATTCAGTACTTATGCCCAAGAAGTTGAAACCCAAGTCTCTAGAGAAATTGGCCTTCCTTTGGATGAGTTAAAAAAGAAGTTTAAAGATAAATATGACATCCAAATGTCAACAAGAGCAATTAAATCTTTAAAAGAAGATGATGATGGAAATCCTATAAAAGAAGGAGATAATGCAATACTGCATTCGTTTGGAGCAACAAAGGGAGACAATAGATCTTTTAATTATTCACTAAAAGTTGGATTGCTAGAAGGGAAAGCAATTCTGGATACTTTAGACAAACTTCCAAGAGATTTAGTTCCAGAGATAACTTCAATAAAAAGAGAATTTGGAAATATGGAATCAGACCTTATGTTTATGGGGGGATACTTCAAAGCTGGACAATTTGTTGTTGATACAAAAGAGATTGTTTTGCTTTCCCCTGAAGATAAAACTTACAGACAGTATAGTCCTCTTGAAAAGCAGATTTTCCTTAATACTCTTACTCATGAAGTGGGACATGCAATCTTCCATGAATTTGAGGAAAGTAAAATTGAAGGTTGGAAAAACGTGAGTAAGATTGATAAAGATAAATATGATGAAGAAGGAAAGAAGGCGTTTGTGTATGATATAAATAACTTGATTAGAGCCTACACTCCTAAAGAATTCAAAGACTTCCTTCCTGAAGAAAAACAAGATAGGAGAATAGACTTGGTTGAAGAAGACTTTTGTGAGCATTTTTCAGCATATGTAAATCATGGTCTTGAATTTAGAGAAAAAATGAAAGAAAGTAAAGACTTAGAAAAGAAATATTTATTCTTAAAAGGATTATTTGAAGAAAAAGTCAAAGAAGGAGAGCAATCAGAATATAAATCAAATACATTGGCTTCATTAAAAGAGATTTACAAACATAGAGACAAATTGGAAGAAAAAAGAAGCTTGGAGGAAGCTCTGTTGATACAACAACAACACTCCGTATTAAGGGAAAGGGAATCAAGAGAATTGAGAGAAAGGGTTTTCCCTTCATTGGAGGTTATTACAGGTACTGCAGGAGACAGAGAATTGCAAAAACATATTTATGGACAAGAAAATAAAGAACATTCTTATTTATTGAGAGAATTGAATGGTTTCTTACCAATGTATGCTGATATAAGAGATATTGATCACCAGGAATTGCATGTTCTTCTAAATCAAAATGGAGACGGCCCAAAAGGAGCTACAGGATATCTACTTAAACAAGTTCCAGATTTAAATGAATCTGATACTTATGAATTTTTAGAAGGTGTTAGAGATGATTTCAGAAGAATAAGAGAAGATGAAAAAAGTGAGAGTTACTTATTGAAGGATATAAAATGAGGGAATTTGTTTATTATTCACAGCATGCACCTACAACTGGAAACTTTGATTCAAATCTAATGAAAGCTGGAAGAATGGACATTGCTGTCCATGTTGTTATTGCTTCTTTCTTCCTAAGCCATCAGATAAGAGAAGATACCAAATTACATTTAATATTTGCAGGAATGCCTGATCCTCAAAAACATTTAGAGATTCAACCAAGAAAAGAGATAGAACCTTACGACCATGGAAGAAGAGTTGATTTGAGTAAGAAAGATGTTTCTGGTTTGATTAAGAGAATGCTTTACAAATATAAAAAAGGAAGAAAAATTGAAGCATTTCCAGGATATTTTATTGAGAAAAATAGTTTCTTGAAAGTGATTCGAGAACTTCAAGATCAAGGAAAGGACCTTTATGTGTTAGATCCTAAGGGAGAAGATATAAGGACTGTTAATATAGGGGAGAATCCTGTTTTTGTTTTAGGAGATCATGAGGGTATTCCAACAAAAGAGCTAAAGCGCCTAAAAAAGGAACTAATTCCTGTTTCTATAGGAAAGAAAAAGTACTTTGCATCCCAAACTGTTGCAATTGTTAACAATGAGATTGATAGAAGAGAAGAAAAGATTTATAAATAGAAAAAATTAAGAATTCTTAGTTAAACTTAGAAAGAGATAACAGAAAGATGAATGAATATTGTATTGTTCCCATTGACGGAAAGATTGAAATGTTAAAAGATGAGAAAGGAGAACCTATTCTATCTAAAAATATTGAACACTTGCTTGAAACCTGTGCAATCCATAGTCCTAAATTTCCAAAGGGTATGAACATCCAACCTTATTTAGGAAAAGCTAGTTATAGTGTTAGTCAAATAACTGGTGTTAAGCATGTTGCAGTGGAAAAAATCATTGATAAGTATAGATAATTTCTTTTAGAATTTAGGTTTATAGCCTTTCATTAGCAAAGTATTGCTTATCACACTCACACTTGAGAAAGCCATTGCAATTCCCGCAATTACAGGGTTTAATAAAAATCCTGTAAATGGATACAAAACTCCTGCAGCGATTGGAATCCCCACACAATTATCATTATGACAAATGCAATTCCAGATATTAAAAAGCCTACGTGTTTATTTCTCATTTTGATTAGAATAACGGAGTAATCCTTCTTTGCTTTAAAAATGTGTCCTCTAATAGGAAGGTTTATATATAACTACTGTAGGATAGTAACATATAAAATGGATGTTAAGATTAAGGGCTATATGCCTGAAAAAGTGAAGAAAAAGGTCGATGAGTATTTCGATTATCTAGAGAATAGAATCCAGTTGCAAAAAGGCCGCCTAAATATTTTAGGAGGAGGACTTGCTTCTAGGCTTGAAAAATCAGCAAAAGCAACAGATAAAGATAAAATCAGCTTCCTTCAAAACAAGGTTACAAATACACATGATTGTATAAACAAAGCTAGTGAATTCTTGAATGCTTATGAATTTGCAAAGCACAACTTAAATTTACGTTTAAAGAATGAGATGAAAGAGGGGGCAGATATCCCTAAATTTTTCAGAGGTTATATTACTTTTTTGGACTTAATGAGGGGTGTAAACCAAGAAAAAGAAGGCTCTAAGGCCTATGCAAGAACAATGGTAAAAGCATATGAATCTTTCTTAGAGATAATGGGTGAAGAAGCTTATGATCTTGAGAAAAAGGTTCAAAGAAATAAGGATCACAAAGTGCAAGCTCTCCAAAGATACTGATTATAGTTTTTTATCTATTCCATTCTTTCTTTAATAAACCATAATCGAGTTCATCTTCCCATTTGCCGTTTGAATAGTGCTTTTCTCTAATTACTCCCTCTAGTTTAAATCCTAGTTTCTTAAGGACTTTTTGAGAAGCAAGATTCTTTGGATCAGTATCTGCATACATTTTATGAAACTTTAGTTTCTTAAAGCAATAGTCAATTAATATTGTAGAAGCCTCTGTTGCATAGCCTTTTCCAGTATATTTCTTGTTTATAGCATAGCAAATCTCTCCAGCCTTGTATTCCCACCAATTTAAATGACAAAGTTCAACATATCCAATAACTTTCTTTTCTTCTTTTAATACAACTGAAAGATAATATCCATGTTTCTTGGAGTTCATATTTTTTATTCCAAGCTTTGCTTTTGGGAGAGTATTGATTTTTCCCATAGTTCTGGTAGTGCTCTTAATTGCTATAAGGTCTTTTGCATCAGCTAATCTGAAGGGCCTTAATATTAGCCTTCCCTTATTTAGAATCGGTTTTTTTAGTTTCATTTATCCTCTTTTAACACCTTAAGAGCTTCTTTTAGAACCTGATTAAGATTTTTATTATCAATATTAATTGTGGTTTCACCCATTATTTTTTGAGAGTAAACTTTATCATATGAACTTTTAAGACTTTTTTGAGGGACGACCATTGGTCTTAGAGTATTAATGTGCTTAACTGTGTCCCAATTCCCTTTTAACAATAGTCTGTAAATCTTTGCCCCATATTTTTCCCCTAGTTTAATCACTTTCCCGACATCTGTTGATTTATCTTTATGCCTTTTAATCCATGAATCTTCAATAATAATGATATATCCCTCTTTCAAATAGTTCTTTAATGCATAAAGGAGATTATCAAACGAGATTTGGTGGTCTTTTTTATCTCTTTGTTCATGTGCAGTCATAATCCAACGAAATTCATCAACAATCAAAAGGGCAATTTTCCCTCTGAATTTTTTAGTTAGGTTTCTTGCTAAGGTGCTCTTGCCATTAGCAGGAGACCCTCTGATTATTATCAATTTTGGTTTTTTCATTTCGCCCTCTTTTTATATCAATTATAGCAATCCGTCAAATTTAAACCTTACCAAACAAACTAGTGTTAATTTATTAGAAAATCGCCCCCACTGGGAGAAGATAACAAGTGTTCGGTTTAGAAAAGAACAAACTACTTATTTTTAGCTGCTTTTATTTTGTTAAGTCTTTCTAGTTGATTTTTTCTTGAGGTATCAAGAATATGCGCAACTCTTTTAGGGTTAACTTTATTTTTTAATTGTTTTCTACGCGTAGCTTTAATTCTACGCTTACCTTTACGTTTTTTTGTCTTTGTCATGTTTTTAGTTGTGATTTCAAGGATTTAAACCTTTTGAAAGGGAGTATAAACGCCCCCACTGGGAGTCGAACCCAGATACCAGCCTTGAGAAGGCTGTGTCTTGAACCATTGGACGATAGGGGCTTAATTATGAGAGAAAATATGATATTATAAGGGTTTCTATTTAAAGAAAGATTAAGATTAAAAGTCCAACAAGAATGTTATAAACTCCAAACCAATGGAATCCTTGCTTTCTTATTATCTTTAGTAAGAGTTTGATTGCTAATATGCTTACTAAAAAAGTGACTATGAAAGAAATCAATAAGACCTGTAAATCTAATCCTGAAAAGGCCATGTTTCTTGCTTCAAGTACTGAAGCTCCTAAAACTGTTGGGATTGCTAATAAGAATGAAAATTTGATTACTTGCTCTTTCTTTAATCCACTAAACAAACCTGCAGAGATTGTTGCTCCAGATCTTGAGATTCCGGGTAAGATTGCTAGAGCTTGGAAAAGGCCAATTGTTATAGATTCCATCAAACCTACCTTTCTTTTCTTTTCTTTCTTTTCTTTAACAAACTTTGTTGAGAAGACTATTGCTCCGCTTATTAAGAAGAATATCCCTAATGAAACCATATTTGAAAATACACTCTCAATTGCATCTCTGAATGTTAAGCCCACTATTGCAATAGGTATTACTGCAATGATTAGGTAAGCAGCATATCTCTGATTTTCTAACTTCCTTAAATCTAGTAGTTTAATAATATCACTCCTGAAAACATAAATTACTGCAAGAATGCTTGCAAAATGTAAGTAAACATCAAAAGTAAGATTTTGGAAGCCAAAGAAATGCTGCATCAATGCTAAATGGCCTGAGCTGCTAACAGGGAGCCATTCTGTAATGCTTTGTACCACACTCAATATAATTGCTTGGAAGACTGATACCATTACGATATGAAACATAAAAGTAGATTATATACTTTTTGGCTGAGATTAGGCAAACTTCTCTGGATAAAGTCTCTTTAGACCAGAGGAAATTGTTTTTGGAAAGGTTGGTAGAAGTTCTTTTATTTTTGATAAGTGCCTTTCGTTATTGATTACTTGATCAAAGTGATAATAGTCTGCACAATTACATGTTCCACATGCACGAACTATTTTTGTACCATCTTTTGAAGTTACTGTTTGAACTTTGCTGTTTTCTAGCTTACATTCAACATCTTTCTTCCAGAATTTCCATTTAGGAGTTTCATACACTGTCCTGTCTTCACATTCTCCAGCCAAAGAAGTTGTTATGGGCCCACTTGCAAAAACCTTTTCTTTCTTTGGTTTCCAGAATTCCCATCCTTTTGTTTTGATACTTTGAAAATCCCCTTTTCCAATTACGAGGTTCTTAGAAATCTCTGCTTCTGTTAAACCACTAAAATCATCGCTCCCATCCTTATTATCATCCCAAATGGGATAATCCAAGCATTGAGTATAAGGATCATATTCTATTGGACAAGACCAACCAATGCAAACTATGTGACAAGTTAAACCCGCATTTTTTAATCTTGATTCTCCAATAACTAAATGGGGATTTTCTCCTTCCTCATCAAATAAGTCCGAATCTAAACAATCATTTTCTCCGTAAGTTGTATCAATCACATTTGTCCTAACAGCCCACCCATGTTCACCAGGAAATTGTTTTTCTGTTTCACTTTTGCAACGATTTATCATATCCTCTTTTAATTCTGCACATTCAGTATCAAATATGGGTGTTTTGTCTTGTTCGATTGATTCACTAACTCTTCTCGAAAGATCTCCTCCAAAAACCTCTGCTTGCACAGTACTAATTAGAAGAATTAATGCTAGGATTAAGATTGCTCCTTTTTTCATATTAACCATTCTTTAGCTTTAATATTAAGATACTTGATGCAAAGGCAAGGGAGACTGCATTGGCTAAAATTAAAGGTAAGTCTTTAGTTAAAAGTCCATAAATTAGCCAAAGAAAGATACCTGCTGTTAATACTGAGTACATGCCCAGTAATTTCTCCAACATTCTTAATAGTATTTCCTGCCCAGGAAACATAAGAC
>JBHPFA010000006.1:0-58275 GCA_042572295.1 Nanobdellota archaeon | reverse complement strand
AGGGCAATCTTTTTTATTGGCACCCTGCTCCAACCAAGGTTGCAAGGTTTGGTTATGCTTCTGGTAAGGGGATGTATTTAGATTGTAATTCTGACTCTAATATGGCTCATGAAAGTTTGGGTGTTAGAGTTGCTTATGAGATTCCTAAAGGACACAAAAGACTTCAAGATTATTTAACAAAAGCAAGATATGCTATAGATGGTAGAGATTTAGAAAAAGAGAAGCTAGAAAGCGAAAGAAGAGAAAAGGAAGCAAGAAAAGAAAGAGAACAACTTCAAGATCCACCCAAAGGAATTTTTAGGAGACTTTTTGGAGAATAAAATGACAGATAAAATCACAATCACTAAGAAAATTGCAAAGCAAGGAACAAACGCAGTAATTGTTATTCCTAAACATCTTCAGCATTTGCTTCAAGCAGGTTCACTTGTTCAGTTAGAGATCACTACACTAAGAACAAACGAACCACAAAAGGGGGAAACAGAAGATGAAAATTGAACAATTAGGAGACAAAAAGAACAGAGGATTATTCAAAAAGGCTAAACAGCGTTCTGAAGAAATAAGCAGGGAATTAGAGCTTGAAGAAAAGAGATCACATCCAAAAACATCACAAAAACCAACACAAGCATCTCAATCAAATTCAGCAGAGGAAACAAGCAACATCTTAGGCAAAGAATGTAAATTCTTTTCTGGAAGTTCTGCTCAAGCATATGCAGGCAGGCACCCTGATTCTAGTTATTTTAAAAGATTGATTGAAATTTCAGACCAAGGATATAGGCTTGCAAACACCTCAGAATTAATGAAAGCAAGATTAGAAGCTAGTAAAAGTAATGATAAACGTCTAGAAAGAGACTGGCTCAATTATCCCTTATCAAGCGTTGATGGATTTATGTATTATCATTCCGATAAGATAAAAATAGTTCCTAACATGTTTGGATTAGATAAGGTCCTACAATTTGAGGATTGGAGAAGTAAGACTACTGGAAGGGGTAAGAGGATTGGAGAAGTATATATGGGGAGGTTATGGCTTAAATCAGGATATTGTATTGATGTAGATGGTGAAGAGTTCTCAAAAGAAGAGTTAGGTTGGCGATATTCAGATAATTTTGGAGATCTTACAAAAAAACAAGCAAAATCTAATCTTATTTGGAAAGCCTTGGTAAGAGACCAACACCTTCTTGATGAATATGTTGATATGATTTTTTCAAAAATAAGTGAAAAGAAGGCGATGAGAGTGAATCTATCTTCCCCTACTGGCGGTGCTTTTGGAACCGGATCTATCTTAGGTAGTTTAGAAGATAGAAGTAATCTTTACAGTAAGTTCGTGAACCCAAAACCAAAAATGTATCGTTTTGTAGGAGTTAAGGAATAAAATGACAGAATACAAAATACTAGGAGACAGAAAGAAGAAAGGACTTTACCAAAAAGCTAAACAGCGTTCTGCAGAAGCAAACAAGGAAGTAGAAGACGAGGAAAAACGAAGAAGACTAATCAACGCAAGAAGGGAAAACGGCGAAGATATAACTGAACATGAAATTGATGACGAAACTGAAGAAGAAGGCAGTTCTAAATTATATATTCCTGAAAAACCGATAATTTTAGATAAAGATCTTGGAGTACTTGATGAGGTTCTTAAAGTGGGTCATGTTGATCACCCCAGCTTTATTTCTGGAATAGATTTCAGTCCTTGTGGAAATTATATCGCAACTAGTTGCGGAGACAATAAAGTCAGGATTTTCAAAACAAGCGTTTTAGAGCAAATAATTGAAAAAGAACACCCCCATCAACTCAATGATGTTTCATTCAGCCGTGATGGAAAGCATCTTGCAACAGCTTGTGATGATAAGTATTTTAGAATTTTCGATATCAAGAATGATAAATTAGTAAATGAACGTAAAAAATTGGAAGGAAAATCTGTAAGGGCAGTATCTTTTTACAAACATTGTAAAAAAGGTGAACTTGGACATATTCTTCATGTTGGAACAGATATTACTCCTCCAAAAGGCCAAGCAGTGATATATGATTTTGAAGAAGGAGCTCAAAATTTTGGTGTACTAACAAGAGTTCCTGTAGGGGGAGATGTGTATGGGTTTGATCTAAACAGGAAACATAATGTTTTGGCTATTGCAGCAGGATCATCTTTAAAGCTACATGATGCTGGTCCTGGCCACGACTTACGAACAGTTAAAAGTCATGTGGGACATATAAAAGGCCTTGCTTTCAGTCCTGATGAAAATTATGTTGCTACAGCTTCCTCTGATGGAAAAATAAGACTCTATGCTGTTGACGATTTATTGAAAGAAAATAATGTAGATACTACTGGCTTTGGAGGTTCTGGCTTTGGAGGTTCTGATCCAATGTATGGGGTAGCCTTCCACCCAGGAGGACAATATATTGCTTACGGAGGCCAGGATAAAGAATTGACTTTGATGATTACAGGATGGAAGAAAAAATGAAAGACGAAATGTTAGGAGATAGAAAGAAACGTGGATTATTCAAAAAAGCTAAACAGCGTTCTGCAGAAGTAAACAAAGAAGTAGAAGACGAGGAAAAGAAAAACTCTTTAAGAAAACCTGACCAAGAAGCAACACCTGCTGTGCAAGATCTTCCAGATCCTCAAGAAGGAACTAATGAATCACACAAAATTTACTCTGGAAAAGGGTATTTGAATACTCTTTCTAAAGTGTTTTCAGATTTTCACTTCCCTTATAGTGCTAGGGATATAATCTACAAAAAAACCCAAGCAATGACCTGCACTGATGAAGAGATTATAGAGAAATGGCTGGGTAATTGGAGTGCTTTGTGGAAACCAGGAGGAACATTCTCAACTTCTGATGCAATTATACTCAAAAAAGGAAAAACTCCCACAGAAGATATGCTAAAGATAGTTCCAAGATGTTTTGATGGGGACACTGTAGACTCAGTATTAGCCCAAACTATAACTGGTCTTGTCAATAGATCTATTTCGATTGATCCTAAATTTTATAATAAATTTGCAGGACCTGAATTTTACATGAAAGACCTTATACTAAACAGAGATTTGACTAAAGAAGAGGCTAAAAATCATCCAGTATGGAAAGCTTTAACTAATGATCAAAAGATTCTTGATCTTTATGTAGATCTTGTATTCAAGAAACTAAAAGATCACTGCGAAGAAGACAAGGGAATGAGGATTGATTTAGAACATTGCCAAGCGATGAGGTATAGGGATCATGACACTCCTTTATTAAGGCATGTACAATTAGGAGCAATCCTTAATACTCCTTGGATGGACACTAAGGAAACAATCATAGCAGGTTATAGGAATAAAGAAATGAATGACATGATGAAAAGAGATGGTTTAGAAGAAAAAATGAAGCAAAATACTAAAGATATAATGGGTGTTTTGGAAAAATACATATAATCTTCAGGAAACTAAAATGACAAAAATAAAAACAACAAGCAAAAGAATCAGATTCAGAAGAGTTTATAGAGACATCTCCAGAGATGAAGAAAAAGTCGAAGAAACTGAAAAAAGACTCAGATATCTCGGAAGGATATTCATGATTCCTATTTAATTAAAATGAAAAACGAAATGCTAGGAGATAGAAAGAAACGTGGATTATTCCAAAAGGCTAAACAGTGTGCTGAAGAAGCAAACAGAAGAATCGAACTAGAGGAAAATAAGCAGAAAAAGGAAGAAGAAGTTCAAAAAGGTTATTTAGAGTTTATGGCCCAAACTGAAAAACAACAAGATTATCTTTATGGAGTTTCATTTTCCCCAGACAGCAGTTATTTAGCAACAACTTGTGGAACTGGAAAAATCACCCTATATTATCTTAAAGATGTTGAAAATGGCAAATTAGAAGTACTCCAAAAACTAAGGTTAGATGATGAAGGAAAAGATAAAGCAAAGGGTGTTTCTTTTAGTGAAAATGGAAATTTACTTGCAGTAGGTTTTGATAGTGGAAAATTGATAGCTTTCCATGTGTATGGGGGAGGTTTATCAGAAGGACCTTCCATGTCTTTTAAAGAATCTGTGAAAGGTGTTGCTTTTAGCAATGATGGATCTTTGCTTGCAACAGGAACAGGAGATGGAAGAATAAAGATATCAGAAATTAATCCCTCTCTTAAAAATACTTTTGGACACAGCACTTTAAACTTAGAAGATTATCTTACAGATTATATTGATGAAAGGCCTCTAGAAAATGCAAAAGGTATTGCAATAAGTCAAGATAACAAATATCTTGCTGTTGGAACTTCTCATGAAGGAATTAGATTATTTGGAATAGATAAGAAAATAATCAAAGCTTTTGGAAGAACTGACTTAAATCCCTTAAAGGGTTCTAAAGACAAAGGATATCCGATAAGGGGAGTTGCATTTAGCCCTTGTGGTAATTATTTAGCAGCAGGTACTGATAACTATAGTTTGTTATTATATAAAATAGAAAAAACTAATGGCAATTTAAAAGAAATAAACTCCTTTGTACAAAATTCAGATGTTTATGGCATAGCATTCAGCAGAGATGGAAGATATCTTGCAACAGCAGGAAATGGTGGCCTAGCAAAGGTCTTCAAAGTAGGGAAAAATTTGTTAAAATGAAAGACGAAATGTTAGGAGACAGAAAGAAACGTGGATTATTCCAAAAAGCTAAAAGGAATACTGAGGAAGCCAATAAAAAATATGAGAATGAATCATTAAAGAAAGAAGTAGAATCAAAATCAGAGGAAGGATATAAGGGAAAGATCTTGCTCGTATATCGAGAACCAGACTTCTCAAACACTATAAAGTTCCATATAGATAAACTATCAAAGAAAAAAGGAGAAAAATACTTAGTCGAAACCTGCTGTCTTAACCAAGTTCTTGATAGACTAAAAAATAATTATACTTTATTGTTCCTTGATCATGCAGAAGGTACTGGAATATCATTTTTGGAATCTATAAGGGAAATTTATCAAGATCTCCCAATAATTTATCAAAGTGCTTCTGATAGTAAAAGATCTGTAGCAGAAGAAAACAATGCAGAATTTATGAATAAAATAGATCTATTCAATAAAGGACTTTTAGAGAAGATTCTTGACAAATATCACAAATAAAAATGAAAAACGAAATGTTAGGAGACAGAAAGAGAAAAGGACTTTACCAAAAAGCTAAACAGCGTTCTGCAGAAGCAAACAAAGAAGTAGAACTAGATGAAGAAAGAAGAAGGCTAAATCCTGAAATAGAAACTCCAGAAGAAACTCCAGAAATACATACAGATTATGATCCTACAAAATATGTCTTTCTTGAAGGAAAGAAGTATCATACAAGTGGTGAACCAAATGTACCAAGCAAGTTTAGTTATAGAGATACTTTAGTCTCTATGAAAAGAAGACTTGAAGAGCTTAAATGGCATGATGCACACGACTTACTACACAAAGACCATGAATTTATGTTGACTCCAAGACAATTTGTGGATTATTTGAATTTATTGAGGCATGGTCTAAATGGGAATAAAGAGGTTCTAGATGGAAATAAAAATCCTCTCCAAAAGGATGAAATTAAAAGTCAATTACATGATTTAGCACTATTTACAGGAGGGGAGTGGATAAATGCTTACTTCTCTGCAAAAGGTATTTTTTTAGAGATGGAGTGTGTTGGAGTAAATGAAAGAGATAGCAGTAAACTTGAAGCAAAGATAAAAGAGCTGGTTGATAAGAATACATTAGCACATGGTGCTCAAGTGAGTCTATTGGAAGATTCTGTTAGTGATCAAGGCTTGCCTATAGCTAAAAAACTAACCCCTGCAATATATTATCATGCTCCTAAAATGGGAAATGCAATGAGTGTTTACTATGTAGAAGAGGGTGGCAAGACAGTATACAACTGCTCAGCAACCCCTGATGTCCCAAAGTTTGTCAGAGGAGCACGTTTATACACGCCTAAGAAAAGGAGTGGCAATGATGAAATCTTTACAGGAATAATCGGACAAAGATCAGATAGGACAACACCTAGGAAATAAAATGGAACACAAAATACTAGGAGACAGAAAGAAGAAAGGCTTATATCAAGCAGCTAAACAGCGTTCTATAGACTTCAGCAGGAAAGTTGAGCTTGAAGAAATGAAGCCAAAACTTGCAAAAAAGCCCACTAAGAAACCAAAGAAAAACAAAATGCCTGAGGACTGGAAATACAGAAAAGACAGGGTAGGGGACTATGCTACTAAAGACTTGGAATTAGTATTACACACCATAGAAAAGCCTAGACCTTCGTTTTTCTCTTATGGGTCATTATATGAATCAATAAAAGAAGACTATTCAAGTGATAAGGATAATTTTAACATGTTAATCAATGATTTAGTTGAACAGGGGATAATTGGAAAATCTCATCACCTTAGAAGAGGAAATTATAGATATAAGTCCAACCTTAAACATTTGGCAGAATGTAAAACATATTTACAAAGATATTCTTTTAAGTATTACCATTTAGATATTAAAGGAGCCTAAAAGACAACCTTTTTAATCTTCTAATGCATGTTTAAACTATGTTCAGAAAAGAGGTAGCGGCAGCAATCAGCAAATATGTTCCGCTTAAAAAAGATGAAGTTCTTGCAGTTCTTGAAAAGCCTAGATACTCAAATCTAGGAGATATTGCATTCCCTTGTTTTATTCTATCAAAGAAGCTTAAGAAAAACCCTGTAGAGATAGCTAATAACCTATCAAAAGAATTCTTAATAATGCCTGAAGGCATAATTAAGATTATACCTTTAGGAGCATATGTTAATTTCTTTATTGATAAAAAACTAATGGGTAAAGAAGTCATAGAAAACATCCAAAAGAAAAAGAAAAAATACGGCTCATTCCCAGTAGGAAAGGAAAAAACAATAGTAATGGACTCTTCTCATCCAAATATCGCTAAACCTATGTCTATTGGGCATTTAAGAAGCACAATAATTGGAAATTCTTTATACAAGATCCTTTCATTTATGGGATATAAAGTTGTAAGGATGAATCATTTTGGAGATTATGGAACTCAATTTGGGAAACTTCTAGTAGCCTACAAAAAATGGGGAAAACCTTTAGAAAAAGATATGAAAAAAGATCCTATAAAGACCATGCTTAAACTTTATGTTCGATTTACAGAAGAAGCTGAAAAAGATGAAAAGCTTCAAGATGAAGCTCGTGAAATGTTTAAACTTCTTGAATTAAATGATCCTTGGGCATTAAAGCTATGGAAAAAATTCAGAGAATTGAGCTTAAACGAATTCAAAAGCTTTTACAAGATCTTAGGAGTTGATTATGATGTTTATGGCGGAGAAAGCTTTTACAGAAAAAGAGCTAGAGCAGTTGTTGAAGACCTAAAAAAGAGAAAGATTGCAAAAGAAAGCATGAAGGCTTGGATAATCCCTCATAAAGAGTATGATTCTCCATTCATAATAGAAAAATCTGATGGAACTACTCTATACAGCACTAGAGACTTAGCAGCAGCTAATGATTGGCATAATAAGTTCAAATTTGATAAGCTCTTGTATGTGGTTGCTTCAGAACAAAATCTTTACTTTAAGCAGCTATTTAGTTCACTAAAAGTCATGGGATATAAATGGGCAAAAGACTGCCAACATGTTAGTTTTGGGATGATTTACCTTCCAGGAAAGAAGATGAGCACTAGAAAAGGTAATGTAGTGTTCTTAGAAGATGTTTTAGAGAAGACCTTTAAATTAACAAGAGAAGTCATCAAAGATGCAAAATATCCTAAAGCAGAAAAGGAAAAGATAGCAAAAGCGGTAGGAATTTCAGCATTAGTCTATGGAGACTTGTCTAATGACCGTGTTAAGGACATCAAATTTGATTGGAGTGTTCTTTTAAGACTTGAAGGAGATTCTGGACCTTATATTCAATACACTTACGCAAGAGCTAAGAGCATTTTAAGAAACTTAAAAGCAAAAGATGGAATATTCAATCCATCTGAACTAACTCCTGAAGAAGAAGCATTGATAGTTCAATTGTCTGAATTCCCAAGCAAAGTTCAAGAAGCATCAGAGAAGTTTATGCCAAACCTAATAGCTAATTATATAGCTGATCTAGCAGATCTTTTCAATTCTTTCTATGAAAAGTGTCCTGTTATGAAAGCAGAGAAACAAACAAAAGAAACAAGAGCAGCATTGACCGCTTCTACAGCACAAGTTTTACATACAGGAATGTCTCTTTTAGGAATGATTCCTTTAGAAAGAATGTAAGGAATTAACCTCTTTCAGCTATTCCAGGAGTTTTAGAAGGGACAGTTTGACTTTTTCTTGCAGCATCTAAAAGAAAAACCATTACTTCAGAATCTAACTCGTCTTCAAGAAGGCTATTTAGTCTCCTAAGTTCAAAAGAATATTCAGAAAGTTTCCCCATCTCAGACACAAGTGCCTTTTCCCTTCCTTTTGAAGCTAGATATTGATCCCACTTGTTTCTTAATTCCTTCATTTGTTGATTAATATCCTTAACTTTAGCAAGGGCTGCTTTACTTTCTTCAGTAAGGTTAAAAAGACCATTATCAAAATGGTCAATAACTCTGTTAGAGCTCTCTAGATTTACTAATGATTCATGATTTATGTTGTCTAAATATGAAACATATACAGCGAATGCTATGACAATAAGGCTTAATGCAATGAGGGCATACCCACTGTAAACCATATAACTTAATGAAACTCCCCTTTTATCCATTTTAAAATTAATTACCTAGTAGCCAAAGTAGGTAGTGTTTTCTGTAATAAAGCCCTTGCTTCGAGCTCCCTTATTGTTGTAGAATCAAGGATTTCTTTTAATTGATCATTAAGGCTTTTTACTTCCTCGCTAGATAATTCTTTTGATGATTGAGTTTTCATATATTTCAGATTAATAACCATATCTGTTGCTTTTTTCATTGTTGAGCTTTCAACAGATCCTAATTTGACCTCATTTTCTGTTACAACCTTCAATATTTCCCCATATCTATCAATAAGTAAATCAGCTCTATCCAACTCCTTATCTAATCTTTCCACCTCTATAGTAGCTTGTCCCATAGCCACTCCTAGGATTATTGCAAAAGCTATTGCTGAACCATACCATAATGTTGCTCCAAGGCCAAGTCCCATTATTCCTCTTTTATTCATATAATATACTAGAATCTGTCTTTTATAAATGTTTTTTTAGAAAAACTATCTCTTCTTTCTTCCAAGCCACCATTTTCTGATTTTCATAATCAACCAGAATGCAATCACCCAAGGCAATACCCAGAATATCACTCCAACCAAAGCAAGCAAACTTGCTAAGAATGATTCAAATAAGTTAACAATTCCAAAGAACTTGACTTCTCCAAAGTCTGGTTGTTCTTCATTAATCCTTAAATTAACAGTAGAATAATCTACTTTCTTATCTAAATTCTTTATTGCCTCTTCTAGATATTTGATTATTCTCTCTTGATTGAAAATCCTATCAATTAAGTCAATCTGGAATTCAACTTCATCTGCTTTAGCATACATCTCATTATATCTTACAAGTCTCGCTTTTTCACTCTCTAACTCAACTTCTAAGTCTTCATATTGTTCTGTAATATCTCTTGTTCTTTCATTAAAGGAATCAACTTCTCCAACTAGTTTTAATTCTTCAAGTACAGAATCATATTTATCAACTTCAATTTTTATTTCATAATCGCCTATGTGATAATAAACGCCTTCTCTTTCTGTTTCGAACCTATCAACGTCTTCATTCAATAATATAGATCCTGAAGAAGAAACAATCTCCTTTACCTGTTCTGAAGCAGATTCATATTCTCCATGTTCAACTTCATTAGTCATTCTTGCAGTCTTAGTGACTTTCCTAGGTTCAGGTGTTGATTGCACTTCGGCTCTTGAAACTCCTGGAGATCCCGGTGATGCTACAGAGTCAAATCTTGCTTCTTCTAATGAAGGAACTCCTCCGCCTGAAGGAGAAGATTTGTAATCGTAACTTGAATCAGAACTTCCTGCATAATCAAGAGGATTCATCTGAACTGCAAGGAATAATAATATTATAACAACAAGAATTGCAAACCAATTCTTCTTAGCTTTCTCTAATGTGTCTTTTAGTTTTATCACTCTATCCTCTTTTTGATATTCTAAATAATAACCTTTGGTTTATATAAGTTTTGGAAAAGACTTTCGTCATCGCCTTAAGAAATTTTGAGAATGAACTTAGACCCAGTTCTATCACTAAAGTCTAATAACTATTTACTTAAATTTGCACTTGTTTAAAGGAGTCATTTCTTTCCAGTTCAAGTCAAACATTTGTTCTAATGTGTTTGAGAAGAATGGTGTGTTTACCCATACACCAACATCATATGAAGGGTGTACTTCGGAATCATCTAAAACCATAAACATTAACTCATTACCATCTGCAATTGCAAACCTTGATTTAATCTTGTTTGTTGATCTAACTTCTCCAACTTTTGATAAGTCTTTTGCAATCTTTAGGTTACTTTTAGTAATAGGAGCAGCGATTCTTATCCTAACTCCCTTTTTCTTTAGTCTTTCAAGTGAACCTTTCAAAGCTTCAACTTTTCTACCTAATCCATCTTCAGAAGTCATGATAGTTACTGTTTTACTAGCACCTCTGATTAACATGTCTAAGTGATTATATAAGTTAGTTCTTCCTTTCAATGATCCACTTAATTCACTTGGCTCAATAAACTTTACACCATTAGCATATAATGTGGATAATTCTTTCAAAACATCTTCACTTTTTAGTCTGTCTAATCTCTTACTTTTTTCATTAGCATGAGTTATTAAATTTCTTTTTACTCTCTCTACAACTTCTTCAGGTTTTAATGCAATGAACTTAATAGGTTTTCCAAGCTTCATAATTGCGAAACCTTTCTTTTCTAATGATTCAAGAATATCATATGTTCTGGATCTTGGAACGTCTCCAATGTTTGATAATTCCCCAGCAGTGCTCACTCCTCTGGATAAAAGAGCGACCCAAACTTTCACCTCATAGAGATTAAGGTCGAAGATTTTTCTTAGTCTACTTAAAAATTCTTCTTTAATTATCATTTGATCTCTTTTTTATTCCCACTTGAGAATGTTAAAAATAACAATACTGAGTAGTATTTAAAGGTTTCTTTTAAAGTAGTAACCTTTGTTTCTATTGTATTAAACCTGGTTAAATCCTAATTTTAATTCACTATCTTTGATTTTAACGTCGGTAAAATGTTTAAATCCTTTCACTGCTATATAGTTGTCCTCTAGTTGCAATTCGGTTGCATTGATTCTTTCTTTTAAGCTTTTAACATGTTTTAACAACATTTTAATCATTTCAGGATTTGTTTGTATGAATGCTTTTATTTTATTCTCTTTTTGCAGTCCAGATTTCTTCCTTAAGGCTTGGAATTTTCTTGCAATCTCCCTCATATACCCTTCGGCCTCCAATTCAGGAGTTAATTTAGTGTCAAGTTCCACAGTAGTTTCTTTAGCCTTTTTTATTTCAACTTTTTTGACATTCAATTGTCTTGCAATTATTTGTTGAAGCTCTTTGCTTATTTTTTCATTTGTTGAAATAGTTGCTTTTGCAAGTGGCCACTTTAATCCCATCTTTACTTCATCTCTTTTAGCCATTCCAACCTCTATTATCTTTCTTATAAAGTCAAAATCCTTTTCAAGATCTGAATTGATTTTTCTAGCATCATATTTTGGCCATTTAGCTAAATGAACAGATTCTTCTTTTACAATCTTGTTTTCTTTCAAGTTTTGCCAGACTCTTTCTGTAACAAAAGGAGAGACTATTGAAAACATCTTTACAAGCTCTACATAAGTTTCTGATATTGCAAACAAAACTTTTCCGATATCTTTTGAATTAACCTTTTCTCTTACAAACTGGATATAAACTCTTGATAAATCTAAAAACAAACCTTCAATCTCACTAATAATTTCATCTATCCTATATTCTTCCATCAATTCTGTAACTTTTTTGATTGTAGAGTTCTTTCTTGAAAGAATATACTTCTCTTCCATGTCTAATTTCTTATCTGGTTTTGTTTGTTTATTCAAATCAATCAAAAATCTGGAGATATTGCTGAAAACATTAAGGTTTCTTTGTTTTATCTTAATTTCTTCCCAATTAAAGTTGATATTCTGTCCAGCAGGAGTCTCACACATATAATATCTTAAGATGTCTGCTCCACTTTTGTCAATAACTTCATATGGAGAGATGACATTTCCTAAAGATTTAGACATCTTCATTCCTTGATAGTCTAGAATCATTCCGTGAGCATAGACATTCTTATAACAACTCTTCCCTAAAGCAATTGCAGAACATATTTGCAACATACTAAACCACAATCTTATCTGTTCAGTAGCCTCTAAAATAAAGTCTGCGGGGAATAAATTGAAATTTTTCTTTGTTTTAGGATAATACAGACAATTCCATGAAGCTGTTCCGGAATCAATCCACACATCAATAACATCAGGAACTCTAGTCATTTCAGCCTTACATTTAGAACATTTTAACTTAACTTTATCAATCCAAGGCTTATGCAGGTCTTTAGGAAGCTTTCCATTAGTTGATTTTTTCTTTAATTCATCTTTACTTCCGATAACTTCCATATTTCCACACTTACAAGTCCAAATAGGAACTGGGCATCCCCAATACCTTTGTCTTGTAATTCCATTATCTTTCAAATTCTCTGTCCAGGAATCATAATTCTTAGAAGCAAATCCTGGTTGCCACTTTACATCTTTATTAAAATCAACAAGTTTATTCAATAAATCTTCAATCTTCATAAACCACTGCTCTGTTGCACGGAAAACAACTGGTTTGTGACATCTCCAACAATGAGCATATTCATGTTCAACATTTGTTTGTGCAATAAGACTTCCAGCCTCCTCCAAAGCTTTTACAAACTTTTTATCATCTCTCTTTGCAACTAATCCTGTGAAGGCACCCATATTTTGGAAAACACCTTTTCCATCAATTTCATTAAAAGCCTCTAACCCATACTTTTTTCCTACCTCATAGTCTTCAGGACCACAGCCTGGTGCACAATGGACTAATCCTGATCCAGCAGAAGTGTCAACATATTGTTCTGAAAGTATAACTGTATGGACTTTTTTCCATTTCCTCTTTAATCCATCATAGACTTTCTGCAATTGAGGATACAAGGGGTGTTCATATTCTAATCCCTCTAATTTCTTTCCTTTAAACTCTTCAACAACTTTGAATTTCTTCTCAGCAACAGTTTCAATAAAGGCTCCTGCAAGAGGTTTAGCTACAATCCATTTCTCCTTTCCATTTTCTCCATCAACTTCTGCTTTAACATAATCAATTTCAGGATTAACCATAACTGCTAAGTTGAATGGGATTGTCCAAGGGGTAGTTGTCCAGATTACTAAATATTCATTTTCAGTATCTTTTACTTTAAACTTAAGGAAAATAGAATTCTCTTTTATTGTTTGATATTCTAATTCATGTTTTGCTAAAGAAGTTTCACAAGAAGAACACCATTGCATAACCTTCTTTCCCTTATACAATCTGTCTTGTTCCCAAGCTTTCTTGATTAACCACCATTCACCTTCGATAAATTCTTCTTTAATAGGCCAATAAGCATTTTTGAAGTCCATCCATATCCCTAATCTCTCCAAATCTTTATCCATCAATTTTGCATTATCACTTGAGAACTTGATACATTCTTTTATGAACTTTTCAACACCATATTTCTCTATCTCCAACTTATCTCTAATCTTTAATTTCTTTTGAACAGCATTCTCAGTAGGAAGTCCATGCATATCATATCCACCTCTGTCCCACACATTGAATCCATGCATTCTTTTATACCTCAAAACAAGGTCTTTCATGGAGTTGTTCCAAGCATGAGCAATATGTAATCTTCCAGAAGTGTATGGAGGTCCTTGTAAGAAATAAAACTTCTTTCCTTTAGCATTTCTCTTTTTCAGCTTCTCATATATCTTTTTCTTTTTCCAGAATCCGAGAACTTGCTCTTCTCTTTCTTGTACCGATTCCATGCTTTATATTGAGAATAAGACCTTTTTAACCCTTACTCTTTCCTAAGGGAATCTAGCATCTCTTTCTCGACAAAATGGAGCTGTCCAGGCACAACTATGCATGCTGGAAGAACAAATTTCCTAGAAGAAAGCACATCTATTGGCCCCACAGAAATCTTTTGCTTGTCTGTTCCCATTCCGGAACATACGATTAATTGATAATCTAATAACCACTCTTCTTTTGTTCTTGCAATACTGTCTAAATAAGATAATGCTTCTTTAACACTTAATCCAATGTCTAATAATAAGAGGGTATGTGCTCCACTTTCTAAATTCTGCTTTACAATATCAAAAAAACTAGTTGGTTTAAAACTTGGAGGCTGCCATCTTGCAATACTTCCTGTTTTTCCAAACTTATACAGTTGCAAACCAGTCTCAGCAACAGCAGTTAATATAGAGGGAGCATGGAAAATCTTCACTTCAACCCCTTCTTTCTTACATCTCATCAATAGGTCTATATGAGTAGTTGCAGATAAAGGATCTCCAGAAACAAGCAAAGCAACTTTCTGCTTTTTAGCTTCTTCAATAAAGGGTGTTTTCTCTTCCACCATGTTCCTATTAGCTTTAATCACCTTTTTCTTCAATACATCTTCCAATTCCTTAACAGAATAAGGAAAAACATTAGTATAACTCTCCAAATAGACCTTTTTACATTTCTTCAACACTTCTTTAGCACCTAAAGAGATGTCTTTCTTATCTAAACCTAATCCAATTAAATATAGCATTTTTCCTTGAATTATCGAAGAAATCGAGGTTATTAAGATTTTCTAATCTATCTTCCTTGCACAAATAAAGGGACTGTGGATATGAAAAAAATGAATGCAGATACTGTCAACATTAATGGTTGAACATTTCCATTGACCAAGAATAAACTAGCAAGAAAAGCAGCAAAACTGATTATAGAAAGCAGCTTAAACCATTTTCTTCCGTCTTTCAATTCTTCTTTTGTTAAATGTGCGAGGAAGAATCCTGTTGGAATTCCTAATAAGGCAATAAACACTAACAAACCTATTTGAGCTGTTTCTAACACCATTTTATTTATCTAAACTAAAGAATCTTATAGAATTTAAATCTGTTTGTTCCTCAACTTCTTTTACTGAAATGCCTTTTACTTCTGCAATCTTATTAGCAGCCTTATACACATTTAATGGAGTTCCTCTTTCTCCATCTCCAAACCAAGGAGAATCAGTTTCTAACAAGATTTGTTTTAACGGCAAGTCTCTCGCAATCTTCTTGACTTTCTTTGATCTTAATATATTGGGCCCTATAGAAACCATCCAATTATTTTTAATTATCCTCTCAACTTCTTTATTCTCACCATACTGGTGCAATAAAACTTTCTTTCCTTTCATTCCATGCTCTTCAAGGACATCTATACATTCAGAATAAGCTTCCCATGAATGAATTATTATCGGCAAGTCCATTTCTTTTGCAAGTTCAATAAACATGACAAACCATTCTTTCTGTCTCTCTCGCAATTTCTCATCTTTAACCCAATGATAATCTAAACCTACCTCTCCTAGTCCGACGAGGTTTACATCTTTAGCTTCTTTTTTCAAAACTTCAATAAACTTCTCAACATCTTTAGTGGAAAGAGGTTTTGACTTCTCGACCTTAACTTCTGAAACATAAATCGGATGAACTCCAGCAATTGCAAAAACAAATTTCTTATTTTTCTTAACTATTTCTTTTGTTCTTTCCCAATCTGAAGGACATGCACAACAAGTAATTACTTTCTTCAACTTTTTCTTCCATTCAGGAATCAATTTATCTAAATCTTTTTCATAATCTTTCTGCTCTAAGTGTGCATGTGAGTCTATCATGCTCTTTCTTTGTTAACACACTTTTTAATCCTTTTCCCTCGGCAATAACAAGGTATATAAGTATGAAAGCCCTTAAATAAAGATGTTTAAAAGAGAGGATGCCGAGTTTCAAGATATTATCCAAAAACTTGAAAACATTAAAGCAAAATCTGAAAACGAAGAAGAGCTTTTTCTTCTGTATAAGTTAGCAACAACTGATCAGAAAACTTCTTTATACAATTATAGATTCTTCAAACTTGTCTTAGAAAGAGAGATAGAAAGATCTGTCCGTCATAATAGATCATTTTCAACCTTATTAATCGACGTCGACAATTTCAAAAAAGTAAACAGTGATCATGGACATTTGAAAGGAGATATGTTATTAGAAAGACTTGCAAAAGTTATAGAAAAGAATGTAAGGATGAACGACACTGCAGCAAGATTTGGGGGAGAAGAATTTGTTGTCTTACTTCCAGAAACAGATGAAAGAAAAGCTTGGCAGCTAGCAGAAAGATTAAGGATAAGAATGATAAGTGATCAGGTTCTAGGAAATTATGATGTAACAGTCAGTATAGGAGTGCATTGTTTTCAAGGAAGAGGCAACGGTGGAGCAATTTATAGATTCGATCCAGCAGTCTCAAAGAGCGTTATAGAAAAAGCAGATTCTGCTCTTTTACATGCAAAGCAAACTGGAAAAAATAAATGTGTTATTTATTCTTCATTAGTTAGGTGAAACCAGTTTCATCCAAAGTCTTTTAAATAAGGTTTTCTTAAAATAATCATGAAAAAGAGTGTGTTCATTTTATTATTAATTCCTCTAATGCTTTTAGCATCACAAACAGCATTAGCAGATGAAACTGTAGAAATATCTTATTTCTATGGACAAGGATGTCATTTCTGTGCTCAAATGAGTCCTTTTCTAGTAGAGTTAGGTGAAGAATACTCAATAAATGTAACAAAGTATGAAATTTATTCTAATGATGATAACCGAAATCTTTATGCAATAACCTCTTTAGCCTATGGTGAGAAAATGGGTGGTATTCCTGCTGTATTCATAGATGATGAATTAATTATTGGTTTTACTCCAGAGATTGCAGGGAGATTACAGAACAAAATTGAATCATGTTTAGAAGAAAACTGCACAACTCCTACAGAAATGTTAGAAAAATATGAAGGAGGAGATCTAACAGGAAAGTTAACATTCACAGCAATAATCTCTGCAGCAGTAGTTGATGCAATCAACCCTTGTGCTTTTGCAGTCCTAATTATACTATTAACAACAGTTCTAGCTTCTGGAAATAGGAGAAGAGCATTATTTGCAGGATTAGCATTCATAGTTTCAATCTATATTTCATACTTCCTAATGGGATTAGGGCTATATACAGCAATAAATGCTGTTAGCTTTGTAAAAGCTATCTATATAATAGCAGCAAGTTTAGCACTTCTTTTAGGATTATTCAATCTTAAAGATTATTTATGGTATGGGAGATGGTTCGTCATGGAAGTTCCAATGAGCTGGAGACCAAGAATGAGAGCCTTAATCATGAGCGTTACTTCAATTCCAGGAGCTTTCTTAATTGGTTTTGTTATCAGCCTATTCTTACTTCCTTGTACATCAGGACCTTATATTGTAATACTAAGCCTATTAGCAAAGACTGCAACAAAGAATGTTGCAATATTGTGGCTACTATTATATAACTTAATCTTCATACTTCCAATGTTGATAATAACTTTCGTAGTATATTTCGGATTATCCGACCCTGAAAAACTGAATGAAATAAGGAAGAAAAAGATTAAAGTCCTACATTTAATAGCAGGAGTAATACTATTGTTATTAGGTATAGGAATGTTTATCGCAATGTATTTAGGAATTTTATAATAGAAATATATTTAAAGCATCATTTGTATAAAATAAAGTAAAAGATGGAAGCAATAAAAAAGAGCTTAAAAGTATTAACAATATTAGTTGGATTATTACTATTCCTAAGCGTGCTTAACTTTGCAAGCAATATGATTATTTCTTCAAAGCTTAGCGGTACTGGATCTGACTCAGGATCTGGACCAGTAGTTGTTCCAGATACTAAACCACAACAAGTGCCTTCCGGAAGTAAAGTAAAAGGAGACTTTGCAGATGATGATGCTGTAAAAGGCTCAGATAAAGCAGAAGTTACAATAGTAGAATTCTCAGATTTTGAATGTCCATTCTGTGGAAGATATTCAACTCAAACATATCCTCAAATAATTAAGAATTATGTTGATACTGGAGATGTCAAATACATATTCAGAGACTTCCCATTAGGATTCCATGCAAATGCTCAGAAAGCAGCTGAAGCAGCTGAATGTGCAGGAGACCAAGATAAATATTGGGAATATCATGACTTATTATTCTTAGATCAAAAAGCTTTAGATGTTACAACCTTAAAGAAATATGCAACAGACTTAGGTCTTGATACAGATGACTTTAACACTTGTTTAGACTCTGGAACACATGAAGCTGAAGTGAAGAAAGACCTTGCAGATGGTGGAAAAGTAGGAGTAGGTGGAACACCTTCATTCTTAATTGGAAACGATAAAGATGGCTATCAATTGATAGTTGGTGCTTGTCCTTACAGCAGCTTTGAATCAGCATTGAATGCTGAATTAGACGGAAAAGATTGGGCTCCTGGCGACAATTGTGCAATCATAGTATAAATTCTTAGATTTTTTTACTTATCTCTATAAGTACCATATATCTCCTTTTGTCACCATTCACTACTATATTATAGTGACATATAGTAAGGTTTATATACATATTCTGCATAGTAAATATCATGAGAAAAGGGTTAGAACTACTCTTAATTGGAAGCTTAGCAGCGTTAGCAGGGGCACCTAATTCTGAAGCTAAAGAGCCTGAAAAGCAAGTTACTTCTATAACTAAGAATTATAAAAAGAATCCGAAGTTGAGCAAGACTCAGTTAAATGAATTATTCTCAGCATTAAAGGAAAAAGTAGAAGCACAATATATCTTACAAAAAGGCCCTACACCTGAAAAGGCAGGATTATATGATCAAAAATTAGGAGAATATAAACTATTAAGAAAGAAATTCCAAGCATATGACACTCAGAATGTATTTATGGAACATGGAATGCTTTTTGTTGAATGGCCTAAAACTAAATCAACATATGTTGGAAAGATAGATGAAATAAAAGAAATAGAGGGTATGGAATTCTATATAACAAGATCAGAAGATGAAAAGACTGGATTCAAAGGTATAAAGACTCTCGATAATGCTTTAGTAGGGAATGAATTTGCTTATCTATTTGAGAAAGAGGATGGAAAAACTGCAGCAGGTATTGATATAGCTCCTGCTGAAGAATCTGGTAGGATTTTACAGGGAGATTGGGATTTTTATGAGAAAGGAGATTTCAGGGAGCATCCAGAAGACTATGTACTTTATGATATTCTCAAAGACACACCTAAGGAAGAGTTTCCTGAGAAATTTGCAGATGAACAAGCAAATGCTACAATGTACCATGAATTAAGACATTTTAAAGATAAAAAGTTAAAATTAAAGAGAAAAGATCAAGAGATAAGAGCAGAATTAGATGCTTTGCAATATTCTAAACTTCCTTTATACCATTTGGGAGTCCTTTTGTCAAGCAAACCAAAGAACGATTTCCATAAACTCTATAAAAAAGTTGCAAAAAAGATATTTAAAGGTTTTAGGGAATACTCAGATGTAAAAACTGAAGAAGACGTTTATAGATTGCCTCAAGAAGAAATCTCAAAAAGAGCTAAAGAATTATTTAATAAGTGGTATAAAGAATAAAATTATTATGTTCTTATCCTTTGTTTTCCACGATTCTGTATGACATTCCACCATTCTGCTACACTTTGAAAGAACCCTTTACTTGGCTTCTTAGCAACTGCACCTAACTCTTCACCAGCGACATCTGCGACATCTATTCCACTTTCAGCACTTATCTTTCTAGCAAGCACTGGATTTATTTTAGAATCTAGATTTGTCTTTTCTTTCAAGAAATCATGACTTAATTCTTCTTTTGTTATACTATCTTTTTCATCTGAAGCGTAAGTATAGACATTAGCGACAATTTTAGGATTCTCTGCTCCTGCTTCTTTTATAGCATATAAAGGATCATAGAAGACCATTGCTTCTCCAGGAAGGGCTGTTTCATCTGATAATCCAGATGAATAGAACGCAAGGATATCAACTGATTTTTCACTTGGATCTAATTTGTAAAAATTTATTTTTCCATATTGTTTACAAGCATATTTATTTACGTGGTCATTTACTTCATTATAACCTCCAAAAAATCCAAAAAATCCTCCTTTATCTTCTATTGCTTCTTTATTACATTTTTCAGCACTTTTTTGTAGTTTTAGTATTTCTACTTCTAGCTCTAATAGGCCAGCACAATTTGCTATGTCTACTGGATTGAAAGAAGTATAATACTCTTCTCCACAAGATTGGGACGACTCAGAAAGTTTGTAAAAAAGTACATCTGCTGATGTTGAACTTTCTAAGCAGCTCCAGCAGGATAATTCAGGCTCTTCAAGTTCTTCTTCAGCTATTAATGTTGGTGCAGGAGTTATTTCAGCAGTTCTTTGAGCAAAAACACCAATCATACTAACAAATAAAACTCCTAGAATTAATAATGTAAACACGCTCTTTTTCATTCTTTAATTAACCTTATTTGGTTTATAAATATTATTGATTGTCAGGATGGTAATATTTCCAGCTCAATACTCCTAATGTAATCAAAAGAAGTAATAATATAATTATTGATACAACTTCTCCAGGGCTTCTTGGAGCTTCAGGCGCTCCAACATCTGGCCAAGGATAAAAGCTATTTATATCACAGATCTCAAAAGCAGGATCACAAGTCACAATATCAATTGGAGTGTCTGGATCAAAATCTCCATTAGGATCAGGAGTTATTTCAACATCCACATTTCCATCTTCATCTATTTCAGCATCAACATTAACACCACTAGGGCCACTTACACCTTGAATACTTCCACCACCATAACCACTGTTCCATCCTGCACCTGTAGTCTTACCAGAAGAGATGCCGATTCCTCCAAGACCATCCTTTCCTTTATTTGGATCTCCAATAGTGTTTGCATTAGCTGTAACAGTCTTCTCGTCTCCAGGAGCACCGACAGCAATTTGTTTTTGTCCGATTGTCTTTGGTTGATATTGAGGTTTAGGTGATTCAGGAGGGATTGGTTGTTTTTTAGGATCTGTTGGAGTAGTTTTAGGAGGAGTCACTACACTAGGAGTTTGAGAGGTTTCTTTTGGTTTTGGTTTAAAGGCAGCAGGAATACTTGAAACCCATCTTGCTCCAGAACTTGCTTCATTTTTCATGAAATCTCCCAACTTAGCCATCAATGTAGGTATCGAAAATGGAGATTTATATCTGGCATAACACATTGATTGTTGAGAATCTGTTAAGTTAACCCATTTAGTGACTTTATTCCCATATTCAGAATCTTCTTCACATTTCTTTCTAATAGAAGCAACAGCTGATTTGTATCCGGGCTCTTTTTTCTCTTCAATGAATCCAACTGCTTCATCCAATTTTGCAAATAACAATTCTCTGCAGCCTTTCTTTATGTTATCAAACTCAATTTCTGGGAATTTATCGGCTATCACTTTTCCTTGTTCTGTACCGTTTAACTCTAAGAATTTTGTAATACTATATCTTCCAGCAAAACAAGATGTTGCCAATCCCCTATCTTCTCCAAAATCACTTATTGATCCATCACCTACTCCTCCAGCTCTTATTGTTGGTTCTTTTTCTTTTATCAAACCAAGCTTCTTTGCACCCCATATAAATGGTGCAGACACTGCTCCAGCAGTCCACAATGCAACTCTAAATGGAGCAGAGATAACATTAGTTCCTAATTCAGCAGCAAAACCTCTTTTCTTACCTTCTTCTTTTTCCTCTTCTTTCTTTTCTTCAGGTTTTTCATTTCCTTCAATAATCTTACCCAAAACATCTTCTTTAGAAGTATCTGCAAATAAATTTCTTACTGCTTTTGGAAGGACTCTTTTAGCAGTAGCATCTCCAGCTTTCTTGAAACTTCCTATAATATAATCATCAACTATCCTTTTTCCCAATAATACCCTAAAAGGTACAAGAACTCCCTTGCCAATAAGCTTTAGAGGTTCCCAAACGACAAATTTTCCACCTTTAGCAATCAATTTCAGTGCTCCAAATGGAAGGCTTATCAAACCAGCCCCTGCAATTGCTTTTCTTTCTTTATCTGTAAGGGCAGAAGTTTTTGCAAGTGCTTTTAGAAGTGATAGAGTATAAGCGTCAAAACTTTCGTCTCCAGTAAGTATTGCTTCTCTTTCAGCAACCCATGAAACCTCCAATCTTATCTCCTCTTTTTCTTTTATTAAGAAAACACTTTTACCTCGAGAGATTGTTGGTGCTAAAACTCTTTTTTCTTTTTCTAATTTTTCAGTCACTAACTCACTTGGGGTCTTTGCTTCTCCAACACAGCCTTTGAAAGAAACAGCACATTTATCTGGAAGTTTCTTTAACGCCTCACATCTTAACATATTTGTTTTGATATTTGCTTCCTCTTCATTGAATTTGCTATAATATATTTGATAAGTGGTAAGAGGATTACATTCATCTGAAAAAGGAAATATTGCATATGGGAAACCAATACAAACTCCTTCATCAGGAGTATAGAATTTACAAGCAGCCTTTGTGACAATATCCTTTTCATCAGGAAGTTTAACTTCTCCACTCATTAAAGATAATCTTAAACTTTCTATATCTAAAAACTTATCAGAATATTCTTTATCTGTTTTAAATGTAACTTTCCATATCTCGATTCTTGGATATTCTCCCGCTTCCTCGACTGTTCTAGCAGTCCTTTGAGATTCTGCCTCTTCTTCTAATTGCTCTGCAAAACCCAAGTCATCATCAGCTAATCTTGCAAGAAGAGGTTCTGGCGGAGTTTCTACAGGTTCTTTTTCTATAGGTGCGTTAAGTAATTTATCTACCTCTACTAATTGTTCTTCACTTAATTCTTCTTGTGCAAAAACACCTGGACTAACAAAGCTTAGAAGTAGGACTCCTATTATAAAGAATGCATAAAACCTCTCTTTTAACATAGTCTATAGTGCCAAATTAGCTTTAAATAGTTAACTTTAGAATTAAGCAGTCGCTGCTGCAGCTGCTTTTTGTATTGGATTAAGTTTCTTTTTTCTTTTGAAAAGTCTAGCAAGTCTTCCTGTACGTCTTAAGAATTCTTCTGCTCCTAAGAAGGCTAATGTTCCACCAATTCCTCCTGCAGCTGCTCCAGGATTGACTCCTTGATCTATTGGTTCAGGCATTGAAGTAAAAAAATCTTCATCATCAAAATTAAAATCATCTGTAAAAAAATCATCAAAATCCTCATCAGGCTGAGGTCCAGGTTGTTCTATTGGACAATCTACAGCACATATTGCATTATTTTCATTTGATGAACATACTCCATCTCCACAAGGATCTCCAGCATCTGTTAATGGACAATCTCCTGCACAACTACTAGTTGTTTCATCTCCTGAACAAGTTCCATCTCCACACACTATCTTTGAAGGACAGTCATCCTCACATGTTTCAGTTGTTTCCCCTTCTTCACATTTATTATTTCCACATTCAACTGTAGGTGTTTCTCCAGTGCCAGAACCTCCACCACCGCCGATATCTGTAAGGCCTGAACTTCCACTTGTTTCAGAATCTTTCTTTTCTTCTCCAGTTGTATCATCAGTTTCTGTTGTTATATCTCCTTCTGTTGTTCCAGTAGCTTCTTCTCCAGTAATTGCTCCAGGTGTCCCTTCTGTTCTATCCTCACTCCCTTCACCACTTCCATAAGTTGAAGAAGTTTTTCCTAAAAGTTTTTGGAATAAAGATCCACCAGCACCTTTAGTTATAGCTTTTAATGCAGGTCTATCTTTTTTGAAAGCTTCAGTCTCTCCACCAGGAGTTAATCCTTCAGTCTTTCCAGGTTCTGTCTTTTTAGGTTCAGTTGTTGGTGTTGTTCCTGTTCCACCTGCTCCTCCAGTACTTCCACCAGAACCTGATTCTCCTTGAGTAGCACCTTTATTATCAGAATCTATTTTTTTATCTCCATCAGCAGCTTCTCTTCCACCAAGTTTTTCTCTTATATTATTTATAGCTTTTCTCATATCTTCTCCAGCATCTCTAGCAACTCTTACAACATTTTGACCGAATTTTTTCAAAGGACCTTGCTTCTCATAATTCTCTAATCTCCAACTTGCAGCAACTTTCTCAACATTATCACCTTTTCCAAATACAAGATAAAAATTTCCGATAGGAATATCTGCAGAAACATGTGGAAGATCTACTTTGCTAAGAAATTTTAAACTATCTGGTGAGCTTCTAAGGTTTCTCTCAAATTCCTTAGTATCTACTTCACTAATTCTAAATTCACCTTTTTTACATATTTCATTTATGCTTGCTGATTTTTTTTGTTCTTCTGGTGTCAGCATCTTTAAGGCAAGACAATGGCTTTTTTCTATACCTAAACTGATTAAAGCATTAACTTTATTATCCAATTCACTGAAACCAATTTCTACTGACTGAGTTTGTTTTGTTTTTTCTTGTTCCGCCTTTTCTTCCTCAGCAGTTGCTGCAGCCTTCTGGGCATCCTCTGCAATTTTTTCAAGTATAGTTTTTTCAGGTGCTTGTTCTTCAATTATCTTTTTTGCAGCCTCCTCTCCCTCATCTTTTCCCCGAAATATCTCTGTTTGTTGCTGTACAAAATTATCAAAATCACCCATGTTAATTGAAGGATTTAAAACAACTTTTAGAATTTCTCTGCTTTGAAGTATTTCATCATAAGAAACTTCTCCTGCTTCAGTAGTTTGTTTTGTTCCTCCTTCAAGAAAAGGATCTGGTGCTCCCGTTCCAAGAAGAGGAACAGTCACTTTAGTAGGATCAATAAAGGCTCCTCCAATTAAATAACAATCATCAAATTCTAATTTAATTTCATCCGGTTTTCTTTCTGCCATATTACAAGAATCTTTTACTATAATTGCTTTATCCAATAAGAAATTTGCCTCTTTAGTGTAAGGAACTCTTATTTTAGCTCTTATATTATACTCAATTGAGTCTGTTCCAATATTCCAAGTAATCTGTTCTTCACAAAATTCTTTTTTACATTCTATTTTCGCCCTACTTTCTTTCCATTCTCCTTTTTCAAATAACTTTCTATATTCTTCATCATCTCCAACAGTTAAAACAGCATCCTTCACAAACTCTGCTTCTTTTTCAATTTCCGGTGCAGCTTGTCTTGCACTAGTATCAATATTAGCAGATCTAGAAGCAGCGTAAACCACTGTAGAACTAAGAAGAAATGTAAAGATTACTAAAAGAATTAACAACACCTCTTTCTTATTATTCATTATATAATTAGGGCTGACCCATTTAAAAATATATTGTAGTCATATTAATTTTAGTTTTGGCCTAGTCAACCACCAAGCTAATCCAGCTGCTCCTGCAGCAGCACTAGCAGCAATACCTGCTCCTACAGCTCCTCCTGGAATTCCCCCAGGACTTGTCGGAGCTTTTCCTTTTCTTGTTCCTCCAAAAGCCATCTTTTCAGGAGGGATGGATCTTGGACCCTCAACTAGTTTTGACCCACCCAAAAATTCATCACTCGGCCCTGCATAAGAAGAGATAGTATAATCAATATATACAAGACCTTGTTTAATTTCAGTCGAGTAAGGCCAAGCCTTATCTAGTCTAAGATCTCCACTACAACTTTTTTCATTAAACCTATAACGATCATCTTCACAAAAATTATTTTTTCCTTTTGCAGTAACTGTCTGTTTACCAGCTTCTTTGCTAGTAAATGTGTGTGAGATAGTGTATTGTTGGCCTTTCAATTTCTCCCACTGATTTTGTTCTTCACTACTTTCTGGCTTATAAAAATCACAACTTCCTGGTACGACTTTAGCAGTGTCTTTTCCTATTTCGAACCTTATATCCAAAGTTAAGACATTCATTTCACAACCCGAAGCACTGTAATAATCCATCCAGACTGCTCTACAACGATTTCCATCTTCCTTATCACAGTATAAATAACCATCACTCTTTATAGGAAAAGGCTCATCGAAACCAGTTGTAATTTCCCAATCTCCAGGAACTTGATTAGCTATTTGATTTTGAGGATAACCAGTTAGACTTATCGCTTTTCCTTCTATATCAGGCTCCTTATCAGCTTCTTTTTCCAATCCTTCTAATAATCCTCCAACACTTGTTTGCTTCCCCTCACCAGTATCAAAAAGGCCAGATAAATCTTCTTCAGTTAGTTGCCCAAAAACATTGATACTAACAAAAGTAAGCATTAGAACTACAAGTAATATTTCAACCCCTTTCTTCATAACATCAAATAGAAAATCAACTTTAAATAACTTATGCAGCAGCTTCTTCAGCCTGTGTTTTTCTTAATGCATTAAGCAATACATATGCTAATCCACCCAATCCTGCTAATCCAACTCCAATAACTGGTACTGCTGGAGAAACTGGTTCTCTTGCAGCTTGTTCTTGTTTGTAACTTATAGCATCTTCAATTCCTTCTAATGCACTTGCAATGTTTGTAGCGTCAGAACCGAATGGTGTTTTATCTGCACAATCTGTTGAACAAGAAGTTAGAGTTTCTGTTGCTGAACATATTTCATCTCCACAATAATCACCATCGCCTGCTGCTGGACAGTCTTTAGGACAATCTTCAGTAGTTTCATCAGTTGCACATATACTATCTCCACAGGAAGCTACAACACAGTCTTCTGGACAAGCGATGTTTTCTCCTTCTACACATGTTCCGTCTCCACATCCTTTTGGTTTTCCACCGTTAGGTTCACAAATCCATTTTTCATCTTCAATACATGGATCAATACATTGCGCTATGAAATCTTCAGTTGATAAGTATCCTTCTTTTTCACAATCTTCATTTGGAACTCCACAATCTCCAGGACAGTTATCATTATTTTCAGCTCCTGCACAAATTTCATTCCCACAACATTCTATAGTTTTTGGAACTTTTTCCTTTATTTCTCCTCCAGTAGCAGGTTGTTCATCAGGTTGTTGAAAAATATTTTCTAATTCTGGAGCAGGTACAGGCCCTCCATCTACATCAGGTTGTTGAGGAATTTCCTCTGTAGCACTTCCAGTTAATGGTAATAGATCATCTGTTGATTCTTCACTTGTTTCACACATTCTTAATCCAACTCCACCAGGTCCACTTCCTCCACCACCAGAACCTCCACCTTGAGGAGTTTCATCATCAGCACCTTGAGAAGGTCCAGATGCTCCACCAGTTCCTAATCCTCCAGGACTAATTCCTGTCGGTTGAATCGCTAATTGTCCTTGAGATCCAGGTCCAATTTCCATTGAACTTGGTAAGAAAGCATTTACTAATGATCTAGCTCCTTCCATAGCTCTACTTGCAAGATTTGTGGCAGGACGAAGTACTCTTTCAACAGCAGCAGTTAAAGGTCCCTTTTCACCTGCTTCTTCAGTTCCAGCAGGTTTCTCTTCAGTTCCAGGTTTCTTTTCAGCTTCTCCACCAGCAGCGCCGCCTCCGGCTCCACCGCCTCCAGATGCTCCTTCACCATCTTTTCCTTCAAGACTGTCCGCTGTTTGGAATCCACTATCTGCTCTACTTCCTGCATCTAATGATGATTGAATATCTCCAGGAAGAGGCCCCCAGTTTCTCTTTTTCCAGAATTCAACTAATTCTTCTAAAAGGCCTTTATCTCCTTCCCATTTAGTAAAGTCATATTTATAATTTTGAATTTCTTCCTTTATTGTATTATACACTTCTGGATCACAGTTAGCAATTCCACCCTTTTTACAGGCTTTATTTAATCTAACTAATTCTCCTTCCAATCTTTTTCTTTCTTTGTCTAATCTTGTCCTTTCATCTATTATCTTCCCAGAGATAAATGGTTTTAAATCATCATCTAAATTGAGTGTAACGCCAAAAAAACTACATTCTCCTTTGGCAGCTTTTTGTACATACTCATAGTTTAATTCATGATTAACTGTTTGAGGTAAGGTGGATACTAATCCGACGTTTGCTGTTTTTGTTACTGGCTTGCCGTTTTCAAAATCATTATATTGTACATTATTCGCTATCATAATTATTGCTCCGTTACTTAATCCGACGACTCTAGCCCTTACTTGTGTGGGATCAAAGCCTTGACCACTAACTGCTCTACCTTTTATTTCACTAGAATCTTCTTCTTCTCCTTCACCACTACTTTTAGCTGTACCAAGAAGACTGTCAAGAGTATATTCTACCTTTCTTCTTTCTCCGATGAGTTCGATTTTAGGATAGATAGCAACTCCTTCTGAAGTGACTTCCTTTCCTTCCCGATTCTTAAGATCAAATTTCCATCTTAACGCTTGACATCTTCCATCACTCTTCAAACATAATGCTGTTTGGGCAGATAGGTCTTTCCCATTTTCTCCTTTACGAAGTGGTGGAATATCTCCAGAAATAACCATCGAGATACTTACAAGCTCTTTTTCAATCAATTTCCAAACATCTGATTGTGAATTATGTTCTTTAAACTTTTCACAATACTTTCCAAAAACTTCTTTTTCTTCACCAAGTGTTGCTAAAACACCTTTACTCCCTACTTTAATACTCGCATACTTAAAATCAGCTGCTTCTTCTTCCTCTTTTTTTGGACAATAATCTTGTTTGGTTGCTGCTTTTTCTCCACACATTTCATTTAAAAGCTCCTTACACCATGGTTTACGATCTTTTTCAGCTAATAAAGCACATTGTTTTTTAATACAAGTTTCTACACTACAGTCTGAACTGATTCCTCCAAATGTCTGACTTATGAAACATGTACTTCCACAAACTTGATCAGCAGTAAGAGCGACTTTTGCAGTATCAGGACCTGAAAGTTTTACCTCATCTTTTGGAATATCAAATACTCCCGGAGCTCCTTCATCTGGAGGGGTTCCTCCATCCGTTCTTTGATCAAAAGAAAGAGCTTCTTCATCCTCATCTTGAACATCTGCTCCAAAGACATAGTCTAAAGCTTTGTTTATTCCGATTGAATCTATTCCATTCCAAACCATGTTTAGAGTTCCTTCCCAAGCAACACCTAACATACCTTTATCACTACCCCAGTTAGTATCTCCATAAAAAAAATGACAAGCTCCTTCATTAACTCCACTAGTTCCAGATACATATTCCCCATAGCAATGTGTAGACAGCATCATTGAAGGAATTACTACTGCTGTTACAAGTAAACCTTTTATAACTGTTTTAGTGCTCAATTTTAATGCCCCTTTAGCTATTTTTAAAGCCATTTTCGGATGCCTTCTTATTATTTTTGCTGTTTTACCGACCCATTTAGCACCATTAACCAAACCCTCTTTTGCACCACCAACTAATCTGCTAAGAAATGGTTTTCTATTAGCTATTTGTTCTGCCTTTACTAATTCTGCTAAAGGTCTACTCGTAGGTTTTTTAACATCAATACCTGCCTTTTGAAGATTACTTTGTATTTTTGCTTTACCTTCTGCCGCGCCCCCTTTATTTCTGCCCAATTTTTCATCAAACCATTCTCCCCAAGTTTGTTTCTTTTTTGCAGCATCTCCAACACTACCACCAGCTTTTTTTTCAGCCTTCAGTTTTTCTAGATAGGCTTCTTCCCGTTTTAATAATCCTGGATCCTTTGGCGGCGCAGGCTGTGCTGTAGGTTGAGGATTTCTTGCCCTGTTCGTTCTTGCCCAGTCTCTTGCTTGTTTTGATCGTTCTAATTGTTGTTCATATGCGCTTTGGGACATTGACATTTGATGTCTAGGACTCATTTGCGGAGGAGCTTGTGTCGTTGAAGGGGCAGTCCCTGCTGGTTTTGCTACTCTTGGAGCTGAAGGTTGAGCAGTTGTTGGAGGAGGTGTTTGTGCAGGGCTTACTGTTTGTGCTCTACTTGGAGCCCCCTCAACCAAAGTTCCAGTGTATGGTCTATCTTGAACTGGAGTTCTACCTTTTACTTTAAGTGTATCAACCAATTCCATTTCACCTCTTTGACCACCCTTAACACCTCTAACTGCCGTTTCAGTGAAAGTTCCTCCTTCTCTTGTAAGATTTCGAGTTTGTTTTAAAACATCTCCACGGAGCATTTTTGTTTCCCCTCCGAAATCTTTTGGAAAATTTACAGAAATCTTATCTCCAGGAAGTTTACCTTGACTTCCTTTTAATGCTTTTTCAAGAGCCCTTTTTTGTCTTCTTATATTTGCTTCAGCTCTTTCATAGTTTTCTCCACCAGATGTTAAGTCTACCATATTCCTCTTTTATATTATATAATTAGATAGAAAACGACTTTAAATAGCTTATTGCTGCTGTTGATTTTGTTGAGTATTTGCCAATGGTTGATAATTTTGCTGTACTTGCTGCTGTTGAGGTGGAAGTTGTTGTTCCGGAGGCATTTGTTGTCCAGGATTAGGATTTTTCCCTGCTGCCCACCATTTCTTGAACATTTTAATAATAAAACTGATAACCATTCCTGCAGCTCCAAAGATAATTATTGGAATGATGACTGAATTAAAAATCTCAATTATCCAGGTTTTTACACCATTTTCTTCTTGAGCAGCGACGAAGCTCATGCTGATTAGCAAAATCAAAAATGTAAAAAATATTTTTCTCATTTTCATTGTTGTATTGGTTGTTGAACAGGTTGTGATTGTTGAACTTCTACAGGAGGTTGTGTTGGTGGTTGTTGTGCCGGTTGAGTTTCTGGAGGTTGTCCTTCAGAAGATTTTTTATTCTTCCAATATCTTAATCCATATAATAATCCGATAACTAAAAGTGAAAGGCCAACTAAAGTTCCAATAACTCCCAACCAATTAGTTTTCTTTTCTTGAACTTCTGCTTTAAAATTAATTGCTCCAACTTCTTCACCATCGGCTGTAAGAGTAATCTCAACATCTTGCTCTCCAACAAGAGCATCTTTATCGACTTCAGCTTCAAGCACTAATATTGTTTCATTTGTTTCAGGATCAACAGCTTCTTTAACATTAATATTTTTTAAGAGGCCTTCTTCATCACCAACTTTAGCATCATATTTTGGTTTGCCCCCTTTTCCAGCCTCGAATTCTTTCTCAGTTCCAAAACTGTTTGAATTTATTTGTATTTCGATTTTTCCTCCTTGGTGAACACCAATACCTTCAAATATTGCTTGAGTCCCTTCAGAACTTATCAAATAATTTTTTCCATCATCACCCATTCCGATAGCAAGACTTGCTCCTGTCTGTTCAGTATATCTTTGCAAGAAACTTGCTTGAGGATAACCGCTAGGACTTATCCCTTCACCACCACCTCTTCCAAACAAAGGTCTAAAACGTCTTTCAATATTTTCTTGGATTTTCTCTTCTTCACTTTTTTCTTCAGTTGTTTCTTCAGCAGCTACTGTTTCTTCCTCTTTCTCCTCTTCTTCGGAAGCTGCAGATTTTTTCTCTTCTTCGATAGCTAAATCTCTAGCTTGTGTAATTATATTTTTAACATAGTCCTCACATGGAATCCCTGCACAATCTACAGTAACACCTTCTCCAGCTTCTGCTGCTGTTTGTGCTCCAGAAAGACCTTCTGGAAGATCATGTGTTCTAACGCTATCAGGCAATAAATCATATCCTGGAATGCTTGAAGCATCTCCATCACCTATAACCTTTTGATAAGTCTCGTCAACAGGCGGAATCTCTCCACTCACAAAGCTAAAAGAAAATAAAATTCCTAGTACTAAAAATACAATCAACCCTCTTTTTAACATATATTTTATACAAAAAACTAGTTTATATAATTAACTTATCACTCAACTTTTTTTGAAAGTAATGCTACAATTAAAAACAATCCAGCAACAACTCCACCCAATATCAAATATAAAGTCTGTTTACCGAATCCACAATCAGGATCAAGCCTTACACAATCAGGATCACAAACATTGTCTTGATTATAATTACATATATCATCCAATCCCTCATTTGAACAATCTGCAGGACACTCAATAGCAGATTCATGTTTCTGACAAAGATTGTCTCCACAAGTATCTGCGAAATAACCTAAATCAACTGTCAACAACTTCTCATTCTTCAAATTATAAACTTCCATTTTCTCAGCATCATCAAAATACTTTGAAAACAGTGTAAGGTTTGTATTTTCTAAAACAACAGGACTGCTAGAGAAGTTATCTTCTTCACGGGGCATTGCAGGATATTCCATCCTTGGAAACTCAAACTTAAAAGTATCTAAGACCTTTCCTTCATAAGAAAGAACTTTTGCAAAATAATCTATTTTTCTCAGATTCTTTCTGTCAGGAGCACGGCTTTGAGTTGCATAAACAGAATTGGCTGTTAGCTTTCCTTCTTCATAATTCAAACCTACTGAATAGGTCTTCTCCAAAGGTGGAGCAGCGATTTCCATAACTTCTCCTTTCCTATAATCTAATAAAATACTTAACAAATGTTTCTGATCAACTAAATCAAACTGATCGGTATAAGTATACATTAAACAATCTTTATCAGTTGGTCTGTTTCTAGCAGAAACTCCACAACCACCAATACATCCAGGCCAGAATGTACTCCATTTTGGACATTCTTTAACATCACAATTTGGATAAGCAGTTAAAATTCCCTCATAACCTGGATAAACATCCTCATATACATATTCATCTCCTAATCCTCCAAATATATGGCCAAATTCATGAGTCCCAACTTGTCCTAAATTCCAACCATTACATATTTTAGCATATGAAGAAGCAGAACCACAAAATTCATTTTCATCTAATAATATTATTATCTGATCAGAAGGACATTGAGATGCAGCAGCAGAAACTTTGTTGTTGCTACAACAAACTAAACTTTCAACACCATAACAACCTTTCTGACAATCTAAATCAGCACTTTGATTCAAGATATAAAAATTAAACTTACTAGCATGATCCTTGAAAGGATCATAAGTAAGTATTCCTTTTCCTTTTTCAGGAAATCCAGCTAACTTCAAAGCATCCTTTCTAAATTCTCCAAAGTCTTCATAACCCCAAGGCAAGAATGTAACATCTATCTTTTCATCAGGATCTCCATTATAAACAATAGGTATACAATTGTCTTTATACACAACAAATTCAGAAACATTTGGATAAGTAATCTGGCTTTCAGAAGGGTTAATCACAATATCAACTATATATTTTCCAGCTTCAAAATCTTCAGAATCAACAACGCCAGCATAAATCCCATCATCTTTATTCATATCTCCATGAGCACCATCATCATATAACAAAACTTCTTTACCATTACTCAATCTTGCTTCAGCATAATACACTAATTCTTTATCTACAAAATCAACTTCAATATTGAACACAGTTCCTTGCTGGCCTTCTCCAGGAGAGACTTGGATATCAAAGAATTGAGGCATTCCTTTTTCAAAACTAGGTAAGTCAATCTTATAACTCTCAATAAGAGCGAATCCAGAAATAAACACTGCTATTGCAAAGATCATCATAACAAAAGTTCTCATAGAGAACTCCAACGCTCCTTTTTCCATGTATTCTTTAGAGAAAACTCGTTTATATAATTAATCTACTCTTAAAACTCCTTATTAGCCCTCATATTTAGTCACTTTAGAGAGGTAACAAATAGAAAGATTTATAAACAAAAAAGCCTCTTTTAGGGTATGAGTAATGACGATTCTAAACCTTACCATGCTCAATTAGACGAGTATATGAAGACTAATAGTATTACTAATCCCAGAATGGAAAAATTAACTAATGGAGTAGTAAAAATTGGTTCTGTAAGTAAGTATAGGAGTGGGAAGACTAAAGCTATTCCTAAGGAAAAACAACTAGTACTTTATGAAGTTACAAAATTAGAATGTTTTAATCCTGAATCTGGAGTTATTCCTTTTCCACACCAGAACATTGGAGAACATATAGCTAATTTAAGAAAAAAAGGAGAACTGCCTCCTAGAAAACAACCAAAAAGAAAAGACTCTCTAACTGAAAGAATTAAAGGTCATTCTTCAAATAATCCTCAAGGAAGAGTAGAAGAGGTCGCCAACAGTTTCTATAATTTAGTAGATGCTTTAGACTACTTCAAAGATTGTCCAGAAAAAGATAGAGAAAAATTACTGAAAAGATTATCTCAAAAAGATATTGGTTATCTAAATGAATTCTTATCAGCAGTATGGCAAAAAAGCGAATTCAAAGCATTTATCTTAAAAACAGAATATAGACCGGAGAGAAAATATGGATGAACCTCAAGCTTACAAAAGACCTGGATTAGAAGATCTTGCTAGTGAACTGGACAAGAAAGGTACCAAGACTAATGGGAATGGTAGCAATGGTGGCAATGATGAAACACCTACTGTTGCTAATGGTAGTGGACATGGAAGTGAAGGATATAATGTTGACCTTCCAAACATCCTTAATGAAATTGGAAAAGGTTATACTTATGAATCAGCTTTCAAAGAATATTTTACTAACAGTATTGATGAAAAGCTAAGAGGCCACGTAAATAAAGATCTCAAGGTTACAGCAATTGTAAGCAGACCTTCTCAAGCATTATATATTGAAGATAATGCTGGGGGAATAACAAAGAAAGATTTAATGCAAGTTGGAATATCTTCTGAAAAAAAATATGAAACAATGTCTGCAGGTTACAAAGGATTAGGTATGCAAGCTTTCAGAAAGTTTGCAGATGAGATGATTATTGTTTCTAAACACAAAGACTCAGATAAATATCTTATTGGAACAGTCAATAAGGAAGAAGCATTCATAGCAACTAAAGAAGCGACTGAAAAAGAAGTATCAAATCTAGAGGAAGTAATGCTTGGTGCAGGAAGGCCTATCAAAGGAAGCGGTACAAGAGTTATATTCAAAGGAGTTTCTAAAAGAGTCATCTCAGACAAGTTTGCTCCGGTTAAATTAGATTCTTTCCTTGCAAGGACTTATGCCCCTTTACTTGAAAAAGGAGTTGCAAAGATTACATTAGGTTCAGCTACTGCTAAAAGAGATAAAATAGAAGTTTATCCTAAATATTTGGACGGTGAAACGGTCCTTGATATGAATATATCTCTTGGAAAAAATGATAAATATTATTTTAACTTCAAAGTAAACCATAACCCTGGAGCTGAATCTGAAAATGTTTTAGACTTATACTCTACAGGTGTTTTTGTACAATCACTTTCAGAAGTAGAAGGATACAAGAAAGATGAGGTTCTTGGAAGCAAGAAGTTTGTAGGTAGAATTGATACTAATCTTTTAGAGAAGCTATTAGATGGTAACAGAAAAAATGTTGCTGTTGATGAAGATCATCCAAGATTCAAAGAGTTCCAAACATTAATGAAAGATGCTAGGACTACCTTGAAGAAAAAACTGAAGAGTCTGAGAGGGAGAAGAAATGAAGAATATGGGGACGTTATGGATGAGCTTTTTAATTACTTAACTCCTATAGCTAATCAAATTCTAAGTAAGAATGTTATTAGATTTAATAAGAAAAAGTCAGAAGATGCTCCTTCTGAAGAAGAATCTGATGATGAGCCAAAAGAAGAAGATAAAGATATTCCCTCTACTGAAGATAAAAAACCTGATGAAGGGAAAAAGGACAAAAAAAAGAGAGGGCCAACAGAGTGGAAAAGACCTAACTATGAATTTATAGAACTAGGTATTAGCTCAACTAAACCTCAAAGAAGTTTATATGACAAAAGTGCTAGAAACGTTTTGATAAATAAGAAACATCCTGATTTTGAAAGAGTAGTTGATGGAAATTATCAATCTTATCAAGCTAAAGATTATATCTTGAGATTAGTCTGTAAAGAATTAGCATGGAATGAATTTGCCCCATTAATGAAAAAAGATGAAAGCAAATCAATCGAAAAAGACGTGGCTAATTCTCTAGCCCATCATGTCGGAGAAATTCAAGAAGACTTATACAGTGTTGCTTCTAAAGCTTTAATCAAATCTATGGGATTAGAAGGAATAGTTAAGAATACTATAAGTAATAATATTTAGATTTTTTTAATTCTTAAACAATCTGAACTTCATATTGAAGTCTATTCTTGTTATCTCTTTCTTTAAGCAATTTATATCTTACTCTTGAATTATTTTTTAAACCTCTTTCTTTAAGCCTATCCACTAACCCTTTGATTCCTGATCCATTAAATGAAAGGAATTTGTCAGGGTCCTCATTAAAAGTATGTTCATAAACTAAATCTTCGCATTTGAATACAGCCTCATTACCTTTCCCAACAACAGTATACCAATAATCTTTGACTCCAAATGGAAGTCTGTTACTTTTTTCAAAAGCCTTGCCCACTACAAAGGTAAGATCCTTTCCTTCTTTGTTTAAATAATTCAAGATATTGATATTATGTTCAAGATTTTCTAAGCTTATCTCTTTATTTCCATTTTCATAGGTTTCATGTCCCAACATCGGAAGTGAATTAACAACCTTGTAGGATTTTCCAGATTTATTTTCACTTACTTCAGCAACAAAATAAACTTGTTCTTTTTCTTCTAGCTTTTGACCAACTAAACTTGCCATTAATTCTCTAGGTATATCTTTTCTACTTCCATTAGTGTTCGCGGAGTAAATTTTTCCTTTAAGATCTTCGATTTTAAATGTCTCATTGTCTTTGGGAAGCAATTCATTAGAGCTTTTACTGTGGTTGATATAGCTGCTTTTTCTTCCAGATTCTGTAATTCCAAAGATAACATATCCTTTGTGTTCTTCACTTGATTTAATAGGCAATTCAAAAGAAAGATTCTTATTTTCATATGTGGGCGTCAAAGGTCTTTCAATTTTTCCTTTTCCTGTTAAAACGATACCAGAGTTGTGGTTTCCAGTGAAGTTTATTTTAAAATTCCCTGTATGGTTTTCTAATTCAGCATTTGCTTTTTCGATAACTATTCCTTTTCTTTGCAATGTAGCATTTACTGGCTTACCATTAATGAAAATCTTTGTAGGTCTTTTTTCCTTACCTTTAATTTTAAGAGCCTTAAACTTTTTTTCATATTTTTCTAGAGGTATAAGCAACATTCCTGCTTTTCTTGATTTACTGTCCATAAATTCCATGTACTCAGATTTTGTTTGATCATACAATCTTGTATTAACAATTAGCTCAACATTTGCTTTATCAAAATTGTCAGGTTGAGAAGAATTTAGATCTTTAATTAATTTATCTACTTTCCCGTTTAAGGATTTTCCCTTAAAGGCACTAACACTGATTTTTTTAAGTCCATCTCTATATTTTTTTCCATTACTTTCTGATTTAGAATAAACATTATCTTCCTCAAAATGAACTAAGCCTTCTTCCCCTTCTTCTTCTTCAAAACAATCCATTACTTTTCCACTAAGATATTTTTTAAGATTGTGGAATAGAACTTTTCCTGTGTCTTTTCCTTTACAAGGGAAATAAATATTTAACAATTCTTCATTTCCAGATTTAATATAATCAACAGCAACTTCAACTTCTAACTTCTCTTCTAATCCTCCTTCTTTGATTACTTTCTCTCTCGCAATATCATTAGATCTAGCTTCTGCATAATGTTCTTCAAGGTCTTCTTTTTCTGATTCTGGTGTTTTATCTTCATTATATGTTTTAATTATGATATTGTCAAGAGCAGCCCTTTTGAACAAATTTTTATTATCTTTATCAAAATAAATTTTATTATACTGCTCATCTCTTTTATATAAGTCCTCACGAACTTCTAAAAGAGTGTCAGAAATTCTTTTTAGAGTCGAGACTGATTCAAGATCATGCAGTGATTCTTTTTCGGCAATTGTTCTTTTAAGATTCTCTATTTCTTCTTCTTTAGCTTTAAGCGCAAGAAGTTTCGCATTCATTTCAGTATCATGCTCAATATTGTCAAATAGAGATTCTTGTATTGTTTCGTCTAGTTTTCCCATTTTAGGCTTAAATATACCTTTTTTAGAGGGTTTTAACCCTTAAAAACCTTACTATATGCCACTACTCTAGAATGGCAAAAGAACAGGGGGAAAGCCTTCAAAACAGCCTTTTTTTGACTATGATAATCTTTTTATATGATATTCCCAGAGTTAATACTATAAAATGAGGATTAAAGGGTTAATTTTGATTATCTTTGCAATAATAACCATTATAAGCGTTGTAGGCATAATTAAAGAATACAACACTGAAAAGCAATGTGAGGTTAATGCTGACTGTATAAAAGTTAAGACAACTTGTTGTCCTTGTGAAGCAGGGGGACAAGAAGCATGCATTCCAGCAATAGATAAAGAAGCTTTTGAAAAAGAATTATCAGAAGAATGTAATACAGAAGAGCAAAGAGCTTGTAAGAATCTTTATGGGTGCAAAATTGAATCTTGTAGTTGTGTAAAAGGAGCCTGTCAATAATGAGGAAATTAAGTATACTAATAACAATTACTACAGTGTTTTTCTTATTAGCAATGTCTATCACATCTTCTGCAGATTCTTATGAAAAGATTGATGACAAAGTTGCAGAAGAACTAAACAATCAAGATTCTCTTAAGGTAATTGTTAGAATGAAAGACTCAGAAGGACTTGGAACCCAATCTTTTGCAGGAACATCAAGTGTTTATGAATCAATTGAATCTGAAAAAATCTCTCATAGATTTCAATCATCAAACTCTTTTGCTGCTGAATTAACAGGAGATGAAATAAACAGTCTTTCTCAAAATCCAAATGTAGAAAATATTTATTATGATTACCCTGCAGCACCCTATTTACATGATTCTCCTACATTGATAAATGCTACAAATACTTGGCAAAAGCAAGTAGACACAACAAACCTAACAGGTACTTCACAAACAGTTTGTATTGTAGACACAGGGATAAACTATACTCAATTAAATTTTGGAAGTTGTGATAATAATACCTTCCTTAATGGTTCTTGTGAGAAAGTTGTTGCAGGATATGATTTTGGAGAAAATGACAACGACCCTATGGACTTAGAGGGACATGGAAGCCATGTCGCAGGAATTGTAGCTGCTTCAGGAACTCACTTGGGTATCGCAAATAATGCAAAGATTGCTATGGCAAAAGTATTCGATGATGCAGGATCTGCTTCAAGATCAAACATGGTGGCAGGAATTGATTGGTGTGTTGCAAATGCTACAAATTACAATATTTCAGTAATCTCGATAAGTATGGGATTATGTGCAGTACCTGATTGTTCAGAATGGATACTTGTTGATGATTATTGTGATTCAGCCTATACTGATTTTAGAGACGCAATAGATGCTGCTGTTGCAAAGAACATCTCAGTAACAATCTCTACTGGAAATGCAGGAAATAAAACTCATATTGGTTCTCCATCTTGTATACAGAGTGCAATTCCCGTAGCTTCATCAACAAAAGCAGATGCAGTTTCTTCTTTTTCAAATAGGAATAACATGACTACTCTTTTTGCTCCAGGATCTCTTATTAATTCTACAAGATGGAACTTGGGAGCTTGTGATCCATTATGTAGCTGTGCAGGAGATTATATGGTCTGTTCTGGAACAAGCATGGCAGCACCAATGGTTGCAGGAGCAATAGCAATAATAAATCAATTTTTAGATCTTACAAGTCAACAAAGAACACCTTCACAAATTGAATCTGCACTAAACTCTACAGGTGTTACAATAGATGATTCAGGTGGAAGTGGTCTTAATTATTCAAGAATAGATGTATTTGGAGCAGTCTTGTCTTTTGATAATACTAATCCAGAAGTAAACCTAATAAGCCCAACAAATTCTTCAGCATCTTTAAGCATTAATCAAACATTTACTTGTAACGCTACAGACTTAGCATTACAAATAGCTTCTTTTTATTTATGGAATTCAACTGGAGTTGTTAACATAACAAATCAGACAATAGCTAGTGACCCTTCTGAACACACTTTCCAAGTGAACATAACTAATTTAGAATCAATGGATTACTCTTGGAATTGTTTATACACTGATAGAAATAACAATTCTGCTTTTGCTTCAGCAAATTATAGTTTAACCATAGGAGATGATTCTTCTCCAACTTATTCTGGCCCTACAACAAGCAAGCCTTATGCCTTAACAAATATAATCAACATAACTTGGGGTGATGATATCGCTCTTTCAACAGTCTGGATAGACCTTAATGGAGTAAATTATACTGGAGGAAACATAACAAACACAAGCGATGTTTATTTCTTCAACTTTACTGGAGGTGTAGGGGCCCATAACACAACTTGGTATGCAAATGACACTTCCGGAAACCTTAACACAACCGGATTAACAGTATTAACAATCTCTCAAGTAACACCTACCTTAAATCTATCAGTATTTACAAATAATACTTGGTTCAATTCAAGTTCTTCAGTAGAAGATGGAACAAATGCAAACCTTTCAGTAACAGGTCCTGCAGAAGGTTCACTAAAACTTTACTGGAACGATACTTTACTTAATGAAGCAACCCCTTCAGTCTCTAACTTAACAAACTTAACAGCAGGATTAAATAACATAACAGCAATATTCAATGCGACTCAAAACTACTCTGCATATTCACTCTCTCTTTTCATGACAGTAGAGACTGTAACAACTCCTCCAAGATCTTCTAAAGTCTCTCCAACAAATAACAATTATACAAACCAAAACGTCACATTCACAATAAATGCAACTGATGCAAGCTTGGCAAACGCTACAATTTATGTTTACAATCTTTCATCAGCAGTGGTTTATTCAAACACAAACACAATAACTGGAAATTTCAATGAAACAAGCTGGACTTCTAATTTCTCTCAAGGAAATTACACTTGGAATGCTTTAGTCACAGATACAAACGGAAATTCAAACATGACAAATGGAAATTTCTCATTTGTTATGGACTTGACAAATCCTTCTGCATCAATCTCAACAACTGATAATGAAATAACTACTGCTGAAACGGCAAACATCACTTGTACTGGTTCAGATTCTCTTTCACCTATAAGTCTTGTAGGAATTTACATAAACACTAGCGGAACTGTTGCTTCAAGCACTTCAAGCACAACTATCTCCTATGTCTATTCTTCACCCTCTGCCACTCAAGTAATAGCAAGTTGTAGAACTTTTGACTTAGCAGGAAACTCTAATGAAGGTAATACAACAATAACTGTAACAGCAGTGTCAACCCCTTCAGACACTGGAAGTACTACAACTTCCCCCTCATCTCCTGATTCAACAACTACAAAAAGCGAAAAAACATCCAAGACTTTTGACAAAGTCAGTGCTGGGGAGTTTGTATCTATGAATGCTAATTCTGGAACAAGAGAAGCTACAGGAGTGGTTCAGATTTATGTATTTGCAGAAAAAACAGTAAATGACTTCAAGATTACTTTAGGAAAAGCAGATAGCGTATCAGATCCAATAGAAGAAGGCGATGAAAAAGTCTTCAGTTATATCGAAGTAGATAAAACAAGCATAACAAATGGAGACATCTCTAAAGCTATAATTTCTTTTGAGTTAGAGCAGAAATGGCTTACATCAAATAACCTTGAAAAAGATTCTATTTTGATGAAAAGATATTCAGATGGGGCTTGGGAAGATCTAGAAACAAGGGTGACTTCAGATGGTTCAACAATTATCAAACTAGAAGCTACAACTCCTGGATTCAGCTTATTTGCAATAACTGCTAAGAAAATCCCTGCAGGAAGTTCAGAGGAAGGAACAGATACAGAAGAAGAAAAGAAAAAGTTCACCTTCCCTAAAATCCCAACTTGGGCTTATATCACTGCAATACTTGTAGCGACTTTAATCATAGGCGGATCACTTGCTTATTTCTTGAATAAAAAATCTGCTCCTGCAAAAGAAGTTAAGAAAAAATTTAAAGAGCTAATCAAGAAGTAATAATTTAAATATCTGATATTCTTACATTCTTTAGTAAAAGAGGTTAATATGAAAATTTATTTAGGAGCAGATCATGCAGGCTTTCATCTAAAAGAGAAAATAAAGAAATTCTTAGATAAACAAGGTATTGAATATGAAGATAAAGGTCCTCATAAGTTTAATCCTTTAGACGACTATCCTGATTTTGTTATTCCAGCAGCAAAAGCTGTAGCAAAAACAAAAAGTAAGGGGATAATACTTGGAGGCTCAGGTCAAGGAGAGGCTATTGCAGCAAATAAAGTAAAGGGAATTCGTTCAGTTGTTTATTATGGGGGCCCAACAAAACTAATTAAACTCTCCAGAGAGCATAATGCTTCAAACATTCTTTCATTAGGTGCAAGATTTCTAAAAGAAAAAGAAGCTTTGAAAGTAGTAAAGCTTTGGCTTGAAACACCTTTCAGTAAAGACCCTCGCCATAAAAGAAGAATCGCAAAAATTGCAAGATTTGAAAGATGAAAAAAGTAATAATCCCTGCAATTATAGCAAAGACTCAGAAAGAGTTTAATGAAAAGATTAACAATGTAAAAAACCACGTTTCTTTAATCCAATTAGATGTTATGGATGGAAAATTTGTAGAAAACAAATCTATTGACTTCAATTTTAAGCTTCCAAAAACAAAATGCAAGTATGAAGCGCATTTAATGATCAAAAATCCAGAAGCTTGGATAAAAAAACATCATAAAAAAGTAGACACTGTCTTAATCCATTACCAATCAACAAAAAACCTTCCAAACGCTTTGAATCTAGCCAAAGATAAGAAATTGAAGGTGGGCATAGCATTAAATCCAGAAGTAAAAGTATCTAAAATCGAGCCTTATTTAGATTATATTGATCAAGTCTTAATTCTTACAGTCCACCCAGGAGCTTATGGGGCAAAGTTCTTACCAAAGAACTTGGAAAAAGTAAAAAGATTAAGGAAGCTAAAGCCCAAACTAAATATTGAAGTTGATGGAGGAATCTCTCCAAAAACAATCAAACAAGTCTCTAAGGCAGGAACTAATTTATTTATTTCAGGCTCATATATTGTAAATGCAGAAAGCGTACCTAAAGCATTAAAAACTTTGAATTCTTCTATGAAATAATAAAAAGGGTGTGAAATGAAACCAATCAATTTCTCATATAAGGCAACAGCATTACTATCAGACAGGGAGCTGAAAAATACCTCAAAAAGATTAATACCTGAGATAAAAACAGCATATTATGATTTTCTAAGGCTTCCTTCAGATAAAGTCACATTAAAAGAAGTCAAGGCAGTCATAAAAGCAAAATCTAAGTTAAATCCTTCTTATCTTATTGTAATAGGAATAGGTGGAAGCAATTTAGGAACAATTGCTGTTCAGGAAGCAGTGTTGGGAAAGCTTTACAATCAATTAAATCCAAAAATAAAAGTCTTATATGCAGATACAGTTGACTCCGACACTGTAGATAGCATAAAAAAGATAGTAAAAGGGAAAAAAGTCTTACTAAACATAGTAAGCAAGTCTGGAACAACAACAGAAACATCAGAAAACTTCAAAGCATTACTTTCTCTTGTAAAAAATCCTAAACAAGTAATAGCAACAACTGATAGGGGTTCAGAACTTTGGAAATTGGCAAAACAAAAGGGCTATACTCCTTTAGAAATTCCAAAATATGTCGGAGGAAGATATTCTGTATTCTCTCTTGTAGGACTATTTCCATTAGGGATGTTGGGGATAAATCTTGACAAGCTTCTAAAAGGGGCAGAAGACATGAACAAAAAATGCTTTAGCGAAAATCTTACAGCAAATCCTGCAGCACTGGGAGCATCTATCCTTTATCTAAACCATAAAAAAGGAAAGAACATACATGATACTTTCTTATTCAGCAATGACTTGGAGTCAGCAGGAAAATGGTATAGGCAATTACTTGCTGAGAGCATAGGGAAGAAAAAAGATACAGGAATAACACCAACAGTTTCTATAGGTTCAACAGACTTACATTCAATAGCACAACTTTATTTAGCAGGACCAAAAGACAAGTTCACAACTTTCGTTTCTCTTGAAAAGACAAATCATCCTATGAACAAACTCGATAAAATAATGAAAGCAATACTTAAGGGGACAAAGATAGCCTTCAAAAAAAGAGACCTTCCTTTTTCAGAGTTAACTCTTCCAGATAAGACAGAATATGCTTTAGGTCAATTTCTCCAATTGAAGATGGTGGAGACAGTCTATCTTTCAAGACTGCTTAAAGTGAATCCTTTCAACCAACCAGATGTTGAAGCATACAAAAAAGAAACAAAAAGGATTCTTTCTAAATAAAATGACTCTTGACTATGGAATAATAGGAAATTGCAGGACTGCGGCTTTGATAAGCAAGACTGCTAGCCTTGATTGGTGCTGTTTTCCAAAATTTGATGATCCAAGTGTATTTGCAAAACTGCTTGACAATAAAAAAGGTGGAAGTTTTGAGATATTGCCCATAGAGAAATACACTATAAAACAAGAATATCAAAAAAATACAAATATTCTTGAGACTACTTTCTCTAACAAAAAATCAAAATTCAAGATAATAGACTTCTTTATCCGATATAAAGAACCTTCTGAAGAAAAAGCAAGAAAAGACAATAGATTATATAGATTAATCAAAGTCTTGAAAGGAAATCCTGAAGTCAAGATCATTTTCAATCCAAAATTGGATTATGCAAGGGGCAAAACTACCTTGAAACTCGCTCACAATGCATTAATGTCCAAAAACAAAAAACAAACACTATTTCTCCACTCCAGTTTAGATGTCTCCAACATATTAAAGAAGAAACCAATCACTTTGAAAAATAATGATTATCTTATCTTAAGCTTTGGAGAAGAATGTAAGGTGCATAATTCTGAGTTAGTCACAGGCCTTTTAGATAAGACTATAGATTATTGGAAAACTTGGGTGAATAGAAGCACTTGGCCAAAGTTCTATAGGGAAAAAGTGGTAAGGGCGACATTAGCATTAAAATTATTGACATATGACGAAACCGGGGCAGTAGTTGCAGCTCCTACAACTTCTATACCTGAAGAATTAGGAAAAGGAAGAAATTGGGATTATAGATTCTGTTGGCTTAGAGACAGTTCTTTTACTATCAACGCTCTAACAAGAGTTTGCCATTTTGATGCAGCATTAAGATATTTAGGATTCTTAAAAAGAGCATTATTAAACAAAAAAGGAGAAAAACCAAACTTACAAGCAGTTTATGGAATAGATGGTAGTAAAAATCTTAATGAAAAAGTTCTAAAACACTTAAGTGGCTATAAAAATTCCAAACCAGTAAGGATTGGAAACGTAGCATATAAACAAAAACAATTAGATTCTGCAGGAGAAGCAATCTATACAATCCATGAGTTTTATGTTCATTATCGTTACAAGAAAGAATTGGATGAAGAGCTTTGGAAGCTTGTCCAAGACTTAGCAGATTACATCCTTCATGTCTGGAGACAGAAAGATCATGGAATTTGGGAATTCAGGAAGACACAAAAACATTTTACTTTCTCTAAGATGATGGCCTGGGTCGCATTAGACAAAGCAATAGAGATTGCTAAGTTCTTCAAAAAGAAATTAGACATTTCAAAATGGGAAGAGACTAGGGAGTTGATAAAACAAGACATTCTTGAGAAAGCTTTCAATAAGAAAAAGCAGGCCTTCACAATGAGTTATAAAAGCGATGAATTAGATGCAAGCATCTTACTAATGCCATATTATGATTTCATTAATCCTAAATTCGGAAAGATGAAAACCACAATAGCAGCTATAGAAAAAGAGCTTGCTACTGGTTGTTTGATGAAAAGATACAAAAAAGATGAATCAGGAGAATCAAAAAACGCATTCTTGATATGTTCTTTCTGGCTTATAGACGCATTATACTTAAGTGGCAATAAGAAAAAAGCAAAAGCTCTTTTCAGAAGAGTTCTAAATTATGGAAATCACTTAGGTTTGTTTTCAGAAGACATAAATCCAAGAACAGGAGAGCTTTTAGGAAACTTCCCACAAGCTTACACTCATATAGCACTAATAAACAGTGCAGTTTTATTAAGTGGCAAGGGCATGAGAAGGCCCACTTGTAAGATCGCAATATAAAAGAGGTAAAAGATGTTAGAAATAGCAATTATATTTGCAGTAATGATTGGAATAACCCATTATTATAGCGAGAAGTTCTGTTTGAAATGCAAAGCTTTCGGAGGAGTCCATAAGGTTGTGTCTTTATTCGCAGGAATCGCAGTCACATACATACTACTTGACTTATTTCCTCTTTTCAGTGAAAAAGTATTAGCAACAAACAAGTTGTTATTCTTATCACTTCTTTTTGGATTTGTCATTTTCCATTTAATAGAAAAGATTACTTATCAAAAAGCTCCTAAAGGCAGATTAAGAAAAGAGATTGCGCTGGAGGAGTCATTAGCATTATTTGTCTACCACTTCCTTATCGGAATAGCTTTTGTAAGCTTTGCCACAGAAGGATTATTTGAAGGTTTATTGTTCTTTGTCCCAATACTACTTTATACTTCTATCAGCGCATTTGTAGCAAGACCTATAAGAAATCGTGTTCTAAAGGTTATTTTTGCATCAGGAGCATTGTTAGGAGTCTTATTTGCAGGATTTCTCTATCCAAACAGCATAAATCCAATGATCGAATTAGCATTTTTAGGATTTGTCATAGGTGCTTTATTTTACATAATAATGCGTCATTCAATACCTGCAAAAGGGGAAGGCAAGCCATTATACTTCTTGTTAGGTGCGATAATCTATTCTGCATTAATTATAGCGAGCTGGTTCGCTTAAAGAAAAAAAATAAAAAGAAAAAAATAAAAAATTACTTCCAGATCCAGCCAAAGATTCCTTTACTTCCGAGTTCTTCTTTTGCTAAATCTTTCAATCTAGCTCTCTCTTCTCTAAGTGCATCTGCTTGTTCTTTCATCAATGCATGAACTTCTTCACTACATTCTTCTTCACAGCTTTCTCTTAGTTGTTTAAGTTTTTCGACTTTTTCCTCAGTTGCTTCAAGCTCAGCTCTAATTTCTTCAGCAGCTTCATGATCTCCACCTGCGAATAATCTTCTCAGACGGCCTCTTTTTGCGATCTTTTCTTCTGCATCAGTTGTTTTGTCAACAGAGTTATCAAAGTCTCTTGCGATTGCAGAAATCTCTTTCCCAATTCCACCAGTCAAATTTTCCATAGCAAGCAATGCATGTACTGCAAGTCTTACTCTGTTTTGATTTCTGTGAAGTTCGGAGAATTGTTTCTTTACTTGTCCAATAGACAAGTTCAATTCTTCAGCTCTTAATCTTACAATCTCTTTAAGTTCTTCAACATTTTCTGCTCTTAGCTTAACTCTAACTTTCTTTCTGACTCTTTCCTTACCATTAGTCTCTTCTTCAACTTCAATCTCTATTTCTTCTTCATTTTCGTCTTCTGTCTCTTCTTCATCAGTATCTTCTGAGTCATCTGTCTCATTAGAGTCTACACCTGTTTGAGTTTGTGTACCCTCTCCCTGAGCGAATACGAAAGTGCTAGCGAGAAACAACATTAATACTAAAAATATTAACTTTTTCATATATTCCCCCTTTCATTTATCATAGAATTAACGAGAAAAGTGATATATTTAAACCTTTCAAGAGGGGTTTTAATGCTTTTTCTCATTTAAATGCAAAATATACAGAATAAATATTCCTGACAATAATGCGAACTCACACAATACTGATGGGAAAGAAATGCTCAATGCTGGGAAGAATAAGACTAAACCATATACTGGCATGGTGAAAGACAACATTCCCCCAATTCCCCAAACATAAATTTTCCTCTTATACTCATTTTTCTCTTTAACTAAAGCCTCCAACAATATTACCATTGAGATTATTATGAAAATACCATAATAAAGTCCATATCCATAAAACCAAATTGGAAGCCACTCATACATAATAGTTACGAAATATTTAGTACATTCTGCACTTTTAACAAAATTTGTTGAGAAAAGACTAACTAACACAAAAATTGTAGGTAATAGATAAATCACATGGAGATTGCTCTTCTTGGCTCCTTTTAGGGCATAAGACCAATGGATCGCTAAGGCTGGAAGGAAAGTATATGTTAAATGGGCCATCATACCCCAAAATAAAGGATTTCCAGAGGTACATATCATAAGTTCTGTAAACTGGTAAGCCCCTAATAAGAATAATATTGCTGCTCCAATAAGATTGAGAGTTTTCTTAGGATTCCTATGGAAAACCCAGAAAGCCAAAACCATCTCTACCGCAAATGTTGTAAATGATATTTCTGGTGTAAAGCACATTTTAAAATATTAAATTAATACTTTTTCCTACATAATAAGTCAAAGCTATAACTGTTGATGCAATCAATAAATGTTCTCCTATAACTTTCCAAGGTTTTACTTTGTGTTCTTTAGCTATAACAAAACTCATTAATCCAAGCAAGAACATCCCCCATACTATGCTTACTATGACTGCTGTAAATAATTCAAATAAAATTAAAGGAATTATAAAAGTCAATGCAAAGAAGAACTTTGAGGAAAAGGTAGCAAAAGTAGCTTCCCAAACTCCATCGTGTCTGTTTCCTACTTTACAGGCTTCTTCAGATATATGTATTCCAAAAGCATCTGAGAATGCATCTGCTATAGCTATAATAATCACTCCACCTATAATGACCATCTTTGATTCAGTGCTTGCATATAATCCAATAAGCAAACCTAGAGTTGTGATTATTCCAGAAGTTAATCCAAAACCAAACCCCTTTTTTAATGATTTTCTCATACTTACTTAAAAACAATCTTCTTTATAAATTTAAACCAAACCCTTAAATATCTTTGATTCTATTATCAACCATAATAAAGAGAGGTTTACTGTGAAGAAAGTTACTGATATTAAGAAACTCAAACTTATTTCAAAAGAAATAAGACGAGATATTATAAAGATGCTTACTGAAGCCAAATCTGGCCATCCCGCAGGAGCTTTAGGAATGGCAGACGTCTTTACAGCATTATATTTCAATGTAATGAATCACAACCCCAAAAAACCTTGGTGGCCGGAGAGGGATAGATTTATTCTTTCAAATGGACACATTTGTCCAGTGTGGTATGCTACTTTGGCGAACGCAGGATATTTTCCTAAAAAAGAATTAATGACTTTGAGAAAAATAAATTCTAGATTGCAGGGGCATCCACATATTCATTCTGCACCTGGAATAGAAAACACATCAGGACCTTTAGGTCAAGGAATTTCAGTTGCAGTAGGAATGGCTTTAGCAGCAAGATTAGATAATAAAAAATATAATGTATTCTGTGGAATAAGTGATGCGGAACTACAAGAAGGCCAAACATGGGAAGCTTTGATGTTTGCAGGAAATCCTTCATTTAAAGAAGAACACACTTTGGATAACTTAATTGTTGTTTTAGACAGAAATTTCATCCAAATTTCAGGAAGCACAGAAATAGTGATGCCTTTGGAACCATTAAAAAAGAAATTAGAAGCATTCAAATGGAGAGTTTTAGAGATAAATGGTCATAACATGCATCAAGTTGTCTCTATATTAGATAAATCCACACGCCCTGAGAAATGTTCCTGTGAAGAATGTAAAACATGTAAAACATGTGCAGAAGATCATTTGATTAGAAAGCCTACAATGATTATTTGCAACACAATTCCTGGAGCAGGTGTTTCGTTTATGGAGGGAAAGCCTGAATGGCATGGAAAACCTCCATCTCCTAAGGAAGCTAAAAAAGCATTAAAGGAATTAAAATGAATGAATCAACAAGAGAAGGTTTTGGAAGAGCATTAGTGAAGCTTGGGAAAAACAAAGAAGTATTAGCATTATCTGCAGACTTATCAGAATCTACTAAACTCTCTAACTTTATTAAAAAATTCCCCAAACAATATATAGAAATGGGTGTAGCTGAACAAAACATGGCTGGAGTTTCAGCAGGTCTTGCTTTATGCGGAAAGATCCCTTTTATATCTTCATATGCGGTATTCTCACCAGGAAGAAATTGGGAGCAAATACGTGTAAGTGTTTGTTATTCAAAAGCAAATGTTAAGATTGCTGGATGTCATGCAGGACTTTTAACAGGCCCTGATGGAGCAACACATCAAGCATTAGAAGATATTGCAATAACACGTTGCTTACCAAACATGACAGTGATAGTTCCAGCAGATTCTATTGAAGCTGAAAAAGCAACTATTGCTGCAGCTTCAATAAAAGGTCCAGTATACTTAAGGTTTGGAAGAGAGAAAGTTCCAGTAATAACCACAAAAAGAAGTCTTTTCAAGGTTGGAAAAGCAGAAGTCCTTAAAGAAGGAAAAGATGTTTGTGTAATTGCTTGTGGAGTTATGGTTTATGAGGCATTAATTGCTGCAAAGGAATTAGAGAAACAAGGAATTTCTGTAATGGTCATTAATAATCACACAATTAAGCCATTTGATGAGAAAACAATAATCTCTGCAGCAAAAAAATGTAAGGCTATAGTAACAGCAGAAGAACATCAAATAACTGGAGGCTTAGGGAGCGCAGTTGCAGAAGTTCTTTCAAAAAGTCAGCCAACACCAATGAAATTTGTAGGAGTAAAAGATACTTTTGGAGAATCTGGAAATCCTGAAGAATTGATGAGAAAATATGAGTGTGATTCTAAATCAATCATCAAAGCAGTTAAGGAAGTTCTAAGAAAAAAATGACAATTAAAGCAGTTGGTTTTGATTTCGATGATACTTTAGTAAGCACTGAAGGTGGAAAAGATGAGATAATTGTAAAAGTAATATGTAATCTATATGGGATCAAGAAAGGCATAAAACCTCTTTACAAAACCCTTAAAGGAAGACTTAACAGAAGAGATAAACTAAAGAAGATTCTTACAAAAGTACTCAAAAGAAAGCCAACTAAAAAAGAGATTGACAAAGCAGACAGAGCTTTCAGCAAAAGATATAGGGAATTATTCAAAACTTGCCCTCTTTTCAAGTGTACAAATATTCTTCGTGAATTAAAGAATCAAGTAGACTTTACATTCCTTTTATCTTTAGAAAAAAGAACAGATGTCTTAGCAATGGCAAAGCATTGCGGTGTTAAGAAGTATTTTGATGAAGTCTTGGGAGGACCAAAATCAAAAATGCAAAACTTCAAACATGTTCTAAAGAAGCACAAAATCAAACCTAAAGAAGCAATATATGTGGGAGATAGGAAAAACGATATAATCGTCTCAAAAAGATTAGGGATTAAATCAATAGGGATACAAAAGGACTTCAATTATAGGAAACTATTAAAGAAATTAGGAGCAGACTTTACTTTTTCTTCCCTATGCGCGGTGCCTTTTCGTAAAATAATAAGATAATTCCTGCAATAATCATAAATACACTCAACCATTGTCCAGTCTTAATTCCTAATATAACATTATCAACTTTCCATATATCTGTTATTATCCTTAAAATTCCATACCCAATAAGGAAATTTATAGTAATTGTTAATCTACCTAAGAAATTTTTTATCCAATGTCTGTGGAAGTAAATAATCAACATCAAATATCCAAAAAGCAAGAAATGCGAAATTGAGGCATAAATAGGATAAGGATGTCTACAAACATTATCAAAAGCAGGGAAAACAACACACCCTAAACCATCAAATTCAGTTCCAACCAGCCTTCCATTAATGAAATTTGCAATTCTCCCTAAAGCTAAGGCAAATATTCCTGCTAAGATGGAGATATTGAATAAAGGTAAGAAACTAATCTTGTTTTTCTTAGAGAATAAGGCAGTAGCTATTAATCCACCAATCAAACCTCCATGAAAGCTTAACCCACCATTCCAAAATTTGAATAATTCTAGTGTAAACAACTCAGATATGTTATAAAAAAGAAAATACCCTAATCTTGAACCTATAACAATCCCTAAGACTGCATATATCAAAAAATTCTCTATCTTTTCCTCATTCAAGCCCTCAATACCTTTCTTTATTGAAACATATTTTAAAGCAGCATAAAGAAAGACAAACCCCAACAAATAGAATAAAGAATACCATTTAATGTCTAGAGAACCAATACTAAAAATTACAGGGTCTAAGTTTAGAGTGTACATCTTAAAGATAAATCAGAGTTTTATTCCGTTACTTCTTCAGAAAGTTCTTCTACATAAACAGCTTCCTCATAACTACACTGCCTTGGATAACTTTCCATTATCTCTCCAACTATAGCACAACTCTCAAAATCATCAACTACTGGTCCTTCAATAGTTATTCTTACTGGTTGTTTGGTTTCTTTCCCACATCCCCCTATCATTAAAAATGATAAGACGATTAGTACTCCGATTATTAAACCTCTTTTCATGTTCCTTATAAAAGATTTAATGTTTTAAATCTTTCTTATTTAGCAATCAAGTAATAACCTTCATCTTCTAAGGCATCTGCCACAGCGTTAAGATATTCCTCTTCACCATGTGCATACTGCAATCCTTTATAGGGCAATGTTTTCTCTGCTCTTATGAATTCCATAGCAACACCAAATGCTCTGGTATCTTCATCTTGTTCAGCTTTAGAAGTTATTTCTAAGTTGTTTATCTCACTAAGGGAAATGTCTACAAGATGTTTTCCATCTTTTTCAGTATAGACTTCGAATATCCCTAACTTTTCAGCAACTTCCTCTACTTTTTCTTCAGTAGTTTCAGTCCCTTTATCAGTACCTTTCATAACGAAGAAAACCAACAACAAAGCCAAGACTGCAATCCCCACGACCATTAACACTTTATTGTCCACAGGAAATGCTTTCTTTTTGCCTTTTTTCTTACTACTTTTATGCTTTTTCTTAGGCCTATTTTTCATATATAAGCTATGCAATTGATAGTTTTAAATCTTTATAGAAGGGTCTTACGCCCAGACCAGGAATCGAACCTGGGTATCCCGAAGGAAAGTGGATTAGCAATCCACCGCAATTCCATTATGCGATCTGGGCTTAATTAGAGGAAATGTCAGTAACTTTTAAAGCTTTTTATCCCAAGACTATACAAATATTTTTAAGGCCTTTCTTCTAAGATTTTCTATGGTATTGAGAGATGGCGATTATATGACTGAAATAGTGGATTTCATAGACTCTCTTTTAGGCAATGGATATACTGCAGATCAATTACGTTTTATGCTTATTAGAAGAGGTTACTCAAAATCAGCCATAGAAAGAGGATTTAAGGTATCTGAGCAGAAGAAAACAAGGACAAATGAAGCAAAACTTAGAATTACCCCTAAAGTGGTTGTAGTTGAAAGCGAAAAAGAAGAGGAGAAGTCCAAAAGTCCTGGATTCTTTCACAAAATTAAAAAATTATTAACTGTAAAGCCTAGAACTCATAAACCTCAATACTCAGAAGACGGAACAGTTAGTATTGATGAAAACGGAAATCTAGTAAGATCTTGATTTTATCTTCTTTGCAACATACTTTGAACTTATATCTGTGAATTCTTTAACAGCTTTTTGGAACTTTGCAGGATCATAGTCAATTATTTCCCCATCTAATAAATATAGATTTATTCTTCCTTCATTATCATCAGCATCAGGGTTATATTTTGCAGTTACCTTATTTCTCGTGATTCTTGTTATAGGCATCCCTTCATAGTATACACCCATAGTAGTGAATTTTGTATCTCCCTCTAATCTCACACTGAACTCTTCAAAGCCATTACCCTTTAAGATATATGTGGTGCCTTTCCTATTCTCAAACTTGAAAAAAGCATCTTTACTATCTAAAATAGTCTTAGAGATAAAACTCTCTAACTTGCTTTCTAATCCACCAGCACCTTTCTTTTTTGTCTTAGTTTTCACCATTTTTTCCTTACCTTTTTAAAAAATATCCATTTAAATATTTATTGGATATCTTTCAAGTATATACCTCTTATCGTCGAAAACATAGTGGAAACATTTAAAAGATACTTTACTTTCACCTTTATATAGCGGGATGGAGCAGTCTGGAGTGCTCGCGAGGCCCATAACCTCGAGGTCAAAGGTTCAAATCCTTTTCCCGCTATTCATAATCATGAAGTATATTCTGGGAATAGATGATGCAGGAAGAGGTCCAATAATCGGTCCAATGGTAATTGGAGGGACAATATTCAAGAAGGAGGATATTGATAAGCTAAAAAAATTAGGTGTCAAAGATTCTAAGATGATTGTTCCCAAAAAGAGAGAGTTTTTATCTAATGAAATAAAGAAAATCGCCCTTGGGTATAAGGCCGTTAAAATAACCCCTTTAGAAATAGATAATCGTGAAGAAAATGGTTTGAATTTGAATGATCTTGAGGCACTTAAAATGGCTGAAGCAATTAATGAATTGTCTAAAGGTCTTAAAGACATAGACGTTATTATTGATTGTCCGTCTACAAATATTGAAGCTTGGAAATTAACACTATTAAGATACATAAAAGAACCCGCAGGAAAGAAATTCATAGTTGAGCATAAGGCAGATGATAAATATGTAGCTTGTTCAGCAGCAAGTATCATCGCAAAAGTAGTAAGAGACTGGGAAATAGAGAAAATCAAAGAGGAGATAAATGTAGATTTTGGAAGTGGCTATCCTGCAGACCCTCAAACAGTCAAATTCATAAACGAGAGAGGTCATAAATACTTGAAATACCATATAATTAGAGAATCTTGGCAAACCTGGAAAAATATAATGGTCAAGAAAAATCAAAAAAAGCTTTTTTAAGTTCCTTTTATCGACGATAAAGGGCATAAAAAGGTTTAAAAGAAGGAGTAGTTTTTTATCAATATGACATATGTTAAAAAGTTGGTTATGCAGGGATTTAAGTCATTTGCAAAAAGGACAGAAATCCCCTTTGAAGACACTCTAAATGCAATAATTGGACCTAATGGTTCTGGGAAGTCTAATGTCTCAGATGCATTGTGTTTTGTTCTTGGAAGATTAAGCATCAAAAGTATGAGGGCTTCTAAAGCATCTAATCTAATCCATAATGGGGGAAAAACAGGCAGTCCTTCAGACCAAGCTACAGTGGAGCTTATCATGGATAATGCTAATGGCACATTTCCTGTAAAAGATCCTGAAGTAAATATTTCTAGAACAGTTAAGAAAAATGGAACTAGTACCTATAGGATCAATGGTGCTGTAAAAACAAGACAAGAAGTGCTTGAATTAATGGGGCAAGCAGGAATTGATCCAAATGGATTCAATATAATCATGCAGCAGGAGATTACAAATTTTGTAGAAATGCACTCTGAAGAAAGGCGTCAGATTATTGAACAAGTCGCAGGTATCTCAGTATATGAAGAAAAGAAACACAAAAGCCTTCTTGAATTGAATAGAACAGATGAAAAAATAAAAGAGATTAAAACAATACTTAATGAACGTGCTTCTTATTTAAAGAATCTTGAAAAAGAAAGAAAAGAAGCAGTTAATTTTGATAATCTAAAGAAATCTATAGAAAAAGACAAAGCAGCTTTAGTATTCAGAAAAACTGAAGATAAAAGAAAAGAGTCTGATAATGCTCAAAAGAATATAGAACAAAAAGAAACTTCAATTGGAAAGACTAAAGGAAACATATCGGACACTGAAACTAAAAAAGAAGCTTTAAGTGAAGAGATTAAAGGTATCAACAAACATATTGAAGAATCTTCAGGTGTTGAGCAAGGAAAAATGCATAAAGAGATTGCTCAAGAGAAAGTAGAAGTTGCAACTCTTTCTGTTAAGCTAGAAAACTACAACCAACAGCTTGAAGAAATGGATCGAAGAAAAGAACAATTAGAAAAAGACATAAAAAATTACGGCCAAGAGATTGAGTCTATGACAAACTCTCTTCCAAAAGATGTTAAAAAGATGCTTAGTTCCCGAACTGAGTCTTTCTCATCTATTGAAGAAAAGAAGACTAAATTAGATAATCTAAAGACAGAGTTAGTTAAGATCAAGAACAATATCCAAAACAAAAAATATCACTATTCGTATCTCGTAAAATCAATAAATGAACTGCATGCAAAGATAAATGAGCTTTCTAAGAATGTTCCAGAAAAGAAAGTGAATGTCGACGACATTTCAAAGAAAATAAAGCAATATGCTAAGGAATTAGGGGAGTTAGAATCTAAAAGACATTCTTTAGTAGATTCCACTTCTGGACATAAAAGAGAGATTTTTCTTTTAGAGAAGATGAAAAAAGATATGCACGAATTAGATAGTTGTCCTATATGTATGAGAAAAGTTACCAAAGACCATGTTAAGAAAGTTCATTCAAATGCAGATTCTGATATTAAGAAATTAAACAATAAATTAGATGAATTTATCAAGGCCCATTCAAGTGCAGAAAAAAGAGTAGGGGAATTGAAGGAATCTTTAGAGGCATTAAGAAAAGAAGAGAGCAGATTAAGAGTAGAACTTGTTAATGAGATTAACTTATCTGAAAAAGTTGCTGAAAGGAAGAAAATAAACAAGGACAGAGAACTTCTTTTAGAGGAAATAACTGCTTATGAAAAAAGAGCTTCAAATCTAGAGCTTGAGATAAATAAACAAGGAGATATTGAAAAACTTTATTCTGGAATCAAAGATGAACTAAGAGAAATGACTAAGAAAAAGGATGAAAGGGAAAAGCTGCTTCTTGAAGTAAGTATGAAAGGGAAAGATATTGAAAGAATGAAGCATATTATCAAGAAAAGCATTACAGAGAGGAAAGATCTTCTTGGCAGCATAGATGATTTAGAAAGTCAGGTTGAAATAAAGAAAAAATCTTTAGAAGAAAATGAGGAAAGACAAAAGCAAGTTCATGAGAAATATCAGAAACTATTCAAGAAAAGAAATGAACTGCAAGAAAGACTAAGTGAAATCGAAAGAAGATTCATGGATCAAAAGTTTAAGCTTAATGGGATTGAAAGTGAAAACAATGTTTTAAGAGTTATGAAGGCAAAAATGGATGCTGAACTGGAAACTCTTGAGAAAGAACTAGAACAATACAAACATTTTGATATCGAATCTCTAAAATTGAAGCAATCAAAGAATGAAATAGAATCAAGAATCAAAAGGCATGAAGAATCTTTGATGAAAATAGGTTCTGTAAACATGAAAGCTTTAGAGGTTTATGAAAAAGTTAAGGGTGAATATGATAAGATTAATGAAAAAGTAGAGCAATTAGAGACTGAAAAGAATCAAATCATGAATGTTATTGCATCCATTGATAGAAAGAAGAAGATTTCTTTCTTAAAAGTCTTTGATGAGATCAATAAGGGATTTTCTTCAAATATGTTAAAACTTGCAGGAAAAGATGCTTCATTAGATCTTGAAAACAAATCAAGTCCTTTTGAAGGAGGAGTAGATATTGCAGTAAAGCTTGGCCGTGGAAAATATCTTGATGTCAGTTCTCTTTCTGGAGGAGAAAGAACCCTTGCAGCTTTAAGTTTAATCTTCGCAATCCAGGAAATGAGACCTTATTACTTCTATATATTCGACGAAATCGATGCTGCTTTAGATAAGAGAAACAGTGAGAGACTTTCAGGTTTGTTAAAGTCATACATAAAGAATGCTCAATACATCATGATCACACACAACGACTCTCTAATAAGTGAGTCTCCAATCCTTTTTGGAGTCAGTATGCAAGAAGGAAAAAGTAAGATATTAAGTCTAAAAGTTTAATATTTGTTTATTTCTTTAAACGCTTCAATACTAGCAGCATAAATTCTATTCAAGTCTTTCTTACGTAAATCATCCTTGATTCTTTCGAATTGCCTTGTTAAGGATTTGTAGTAATCCAATGCTCTAACTCTATCTCCAGCATTTAATGAATTATAAATCTCCTCTAGAGTTGAATCAAGCTGTTTCGCAAGCTGTTTCTTCTTTCCAGAATTTGATACGATTAAATAAGCCACAGTGATTATTAATAATATCAGAACAATTAAAGCAATAGTTAATCCATAATCTTTTTCTGGAGGGGCAGGTATTGGCATCTCACATGATTGTTCTTCTTTAGAACCTTCTATGTCTTCTTTAGTTTCACATTTATTATTATCTCTACAAAGTCTTGTCTCTTGCCCATCAACACATTCACTCCAATCTGAACATTCCCAAGATTCTTCACAAGGAGCAATTCCGCATCCATCTCCAGTCTTTCTTACACCAACAATCTCTACAGGGCCCTCACAGCTTTCACCTCTTCCTTCCCAAGTCCAATTACCTTTTCCTTGGAAAGTCATGCAATCTTCACTAACTTTAATATTTGTATAAGTCATATCAACTTCTCCTCCATCACGCTTAAAAATTCCATTTAAATCAAGATTATTTCCTATTAACATACCTTTTAAGGTGTAATCTTTAGTGCTAAGAGTTATTTTATCGTCAATTTGTAATAAGGCTGCTTCATAGGTCCTCTCTTTCTTCCCGTCTCTACAATCAGATTCATCAGTTCTTTCCTCGAAGTCCCAAGTTCCTTCAATATCTCCAATATAATCTTCTCCTATGACTGCATTTCCAGTGAGAGAATTGTCAGAAACAATCAATAATGTTGCTGCTATAAGAACTATTGTAAAGTACAAACCTACTTTATTACCACCTTCTTTTGACATTTTTCTCTAATAT
>JBHPFA010000005.1:0-63933 GCA_042572295.1 Nanobdellota archaeon | reverse complement strand
GCTGTGATGTTGCGCAAGGAGAGAATTTGGATTTGAGAGTTCGATTTGGAGTTAAAGATGTTGAATCTTTAGATGTTGCTTTTGAAACTCAGTTGTTACAAGGAGAGAATTTGATTGTAAGTCAGACTCAACAAGCTAACATGTTAGAAGGAAGTTCTGGATTGAATGTTTTAATGCCTGCAGATATTGCTTCAGGAGATTATACCTTAAGAGTTATTGCAGATTATGGGTATGATGTTGTTGAAAGAGACTATGAAGTGAGTGTGAAAGATGTTTGTGAAGGTGTTGTGTGTGAAGATTCCTGTAATGAGACAAATAGGCTTTATGATGGAGCTTGTTCAGAAGGAATCTGTACATATGAAACTGAAGAAAAGTCTTTGACTTGTGGATATGATCTTTGTGAAGAGATAGTTTGTGATAGTTATTGTGATGGTTATACTAATTATTCTTCTGGAGTCTGTTCAGAAGGAGTTTGTGGTTATGAAGCAGAAGAGAATGCAATAAGTTGTGGTTATGATCCTTGTACAGGGGTTGTATGTGAAGACTCTTGTGATGGAACGACTTTAAGCCATAGCGGTGTTTGTTCAGAAGGAGTTTGTGGTTTTGAAACTCAAGAGAATTCTTTAACTTGTGGATATAATCCATGTGAAGGTGTAAGTTGTGATAGTTTCTGTGAAGGAACCACAAATAATGTTAATGGAGTTTGTACTATGGGGGAATGTGCTTATGGGGCAGAACTTAATTCATTAGAATGTGGATATGATCCATGTGAAGGTGTAAGTTGTGATAGTTTCTGTGAAGGAACCACAAATAATGTTAATGGGGTTTGTAGTGGAGGAGAATGTTCTTACACTTCTGAAGAAAAGTCTTTGACTTGTGGATATGATCCATGTACAGGAGTGGTGTGTGATAATTATTGTGAAGAGACTACTGGATATGTGAATGGAAGATGTTCAAATGGATTGTGTAGATTTACTGAAGAAACGAATTCAAGATCCTGTGGATATGATCCATGTGCAGGAGTTGTTTGTAATGGTTATTGTGATGGATATACTAGATATTCTTCCGGAGCTTGTAATGAAGGAGAATGTGTTTATGATGTTAAAACTGAAGAATCAGAATCTTGTGGTTATGATGCCTGTGACTATATGAGTTGTAATGATTATTGTGATGGATATACTGAATATTATGACGGAGAATGTTCAAATGGAAAATGTAGTTATGACGAGGAAGAAGAGTCTCCTTATTGTGGATACGACTCGTGTGAAGGAGTAGTATGTGAGTCTTATTGTGATGAAGATATTTATTATTATAAGGGAACTTGTTCAGAAGGATCATGTGATTATATAATGAAAGAAAACTCTGTAGAATGTAAAATTATTTCTCAATGTGAAAATCCTGTTCCTGAAAAAGGAATATACTATTGTTCAGATGGAATAGATAATGATTGTGATGGTAGGATAGATATTGCAGATAAGGATTGTAATCCTGGAAGTGATACTCCAGTTTGTCAACCAATTTTTGAAGGAGGAATTTATTTGTGTAATGATGGGGTAGACAATGATTGTGACGGAAAAGTAGACATGTTAGATGATGATTGTTTAGATACTGGAGAAGGAGACAAATGTTTCCCTGAGACTGGATTTTTCTTTTGTTCAGATGGAATTGACAATGATTGTGATGGTCAAATAGATCTAAGAGATAGTGATTGTTAGAATCTTGCAGATAAAGAAATATCTCCTCTAACTGCATCAGCATTGAAAGTGTATTCTAGGGGATTTGTCTCAGAAAAAGTATCGTCATTGGATATTGTTTTTATTTCACCAAATTTTGTTTGTTTCTTACCCCAGCTTCCCCCCATTGATCCACTTAGATGGAATGGTCCCCAAACGTTGTAATCGATACCTCCAGAAACTGTAGGTACATGGAAGTTATCAAAATTATAACTTACATTATAATGGGTTATCGGTTCTTTAGGGACTACTGTATTTTTCCAAAAAGTGTGTGCATTTCCTTTTACAAACCATTTTTCTAGAAACGCTTTTATATGGAAACGAAATTTTTCATTTATCTTCGGTTTAGATGTCCATTTTATACCTACATAAGGAATATGGATTTTAAAGTCTTCAGTTCTAGTTATTGGAAGTCTTATTGATCCAGGATAATAGTCTTCACTATAACTTACTGATTGTTCTGTTTGTTTGTAACCAAGTATCAGATCAAAAGGTTTTGTTTCTGTTAAGTTAAAAAGATTGAAATTTTTTGATAATTCAATTTTGGGCATTTTTAGATTAGGGCTTTTAATACTTAGTGATTGCCAAGGACTGAGGGCTGTGTTAGAAGTGTATTCTCCATTTTTTAATTTATCATTTAAGCCGCTGTAATGTGCTTTAAGGGGATTACGGGTTGATATTTCATAACCTCCTGAAATGCTGACTCCCAATCTTTTTAGAAATCCTTCTTTTTGGGATTTTTTTTGTTTAGGTTTTGTTTTGTTTTTAATAGGAGCAGGTTTTGGTTTAGGGGCCTTTGGAGTGATTCTTCTTTCTTGTTTGTAAACTTTGTTATCGAAACATCCCCTACCAGCCTTAACATTTTCGATACATATTTCACTTTCTAAAGGTGTTAGGGATCTCTTAAGTTCGACTTGATAGATTCCATGATCTGTTGGAATTCCCATTATTTCTTTAGATTCCTCAGCAGAAATAGTGTTTGGGAGTAGTGCTAAAAGTCCTGTTAAGGCTAATTTTTTTAACTTAGAATATGCCATTTTATATTCGATAAAAAGGCTTCTTTCATATATAAATCTTTCCCTTGTTACCTTTCAATAATGATAACATTTGGGCTTATTTGAAGGCGCCAGCAACAACTAAAGGGAATATGATAGTGGCATCTCCGAATACTTTCACTTTGTCTGCTTCTGCTTTTATTTTGTACCAAGAAATAGCCTCTTCTGGTGGTGCTCCTGAGTCGCTACCACCCTCTTCTAATTCTGTTGAGATGTAGACTGCATAATCTGCTCCGCCTCCGAAAGCGACAGCATTGCAGATATGGTGTTTTGCAAATCCTCCACCAAGGATTATGATTCCTTTAGGTTTTGACTTTACACCAAGTTCATTTATCTTATGAATATCATCAGAAATGTCTAATTTGAATTCAGGGTTTTCATATTTGAAAAAAGAGATTTGGTCTCCTATTGTTCCATCTGTTATTGCTGGGCAGAAGATTGGGATGTTGTTTTTGTATGCTTGATAGAGGATTGAATCTTCATGATTGATTTCTTTTCCTAGTTCTTTTATGAAATCACTTGTAGAGATTATTTCTCCTGTTTCTTTTTGTCTTTCTAAGAGCTTTTTTAAGAGAGGTTGAATGAACTTCTCAAAAGAAATATATCTATTGTCTGGAATAAGCATGTTTCCAATTCTGTTAACATTATCATCTCTTAATTTAAGGTCATTTGTTTTGAAACTTCCTAAGTAAAAGTCTCCCATGCATTTGATTAGGTCTTCTTCTATTCCACCCGCAGTTGTTACGAGAACATGTACAAGCTTGTTCTTTACAAGCCAAGAAATAACGTCTCTTAATCCAGAGGTTATTAAGTTTGAGTTGTATCCTAAGAAGATTTTAGCATCATCTTTTCTCATTTTCTTTACAATTTCAATTGCCATACCTAAATGAGAAGCTTGTAATCCTGTTGAAGTGTAGGCTTTTAAGAATTCATCAAAATTGAATTCTTTTGAGAAGTCATAACCTTTTATTCTGATTGAATCAGAGTATTCTTTAGACTCTTTGAATGCATGCTCTTTCACTTTGTTAAAGTCGATAGACTCATTAGAATCCATTTTATAAAACCATGACTAGAAGATGTACTTACGATCTGAAATTAGGATAAAAATCCTTAGCCATAAAATTTGGACAGGATAATAGTATTTAAAGCTTAGGATTGTGGATTTTGTATGGATAAGAAGGTTTTGAAGACGTTAAAGAATATTGAAAGACATGGGAGAAAAGTGCATATTTCTGCTGTTCCAAGGTCTACTGGAGAGCTATTGAGGTTCTTAGTATTAGTTACAAAGTCTAAGAAAGTGTTGGAGTTAGGGTCTTCTGTGGGTTATTCTGGTGTTTGGTTAGGAAGTGCTGTTAAGGAGCTGGGTGGAAAGATGTATACAATTGAGAAATCTGAACCAAGATCAGAGTTGGCAAGATTGAATTTTGAAAGTGCTGGCTTGGAGGAGGTTATTACACATATTGAAGGAGACATTTTGAATGTTTTAAGAGATTGGAAGTATGGGAAAGTAGATTTCTTGTTTATTGATGCAATAAAAAGAGATTATTTGGAGTATTATGAATTGTGTTTTGATTTGGTTAAGAAAGGTGGAGTGATTGTTGCAGATGATGTTAAGAAGTTTAAAGATAAAGTCAAACCTTTCTTAGATAAGATCAAGAAAGATAAAAGAGTGAGTTCTAGTTTTATTGATTTGGATGATGGTTTGTTGTTGATTTATAAGAAATAGGCTAAATTTTCTTTTCTAGATCGCCTTCAGGGATTTTTTCTTTCCCATTTTTTCTTTTTTTGTAGAAATCGTAGGCTTTGTTTCCAAAGTAGTCTGCTGCTTTAATTACTACACCTGCTCCAATTGCTATTGGAAGTGCCCACCACCATTTAGAGAAAGAGTCCTCTTTACTAGGTTTCCCTCTTTTAGCTCTGTTGTATTTTACCATTCATCTTCTTCTTTGAAAAGATCTTCTTCTGGTTTTGATTCAGCTTTTGGAGCTTCTTTAGCTTCTCCAACAACTTCCATCTTACCAAATTTTCCAGCTGTAAGCTGAACTTCATCTCTAAAGGTTCTTGCATAACCGTTTTTTACAGCTACTCTGTCCCCTTTCTTTATTTTTCCAATCTCTTCATTCCATAGGGTTAACTTTACTGTTCCACTGTCATCTTTTAAGATAGCAGTTGCAACACGCAAGGTTTTTCCATATTTTTCGAATTCTCTTGGTTCACTAATTTCTACAACATCTCCTTCGACGTCAATTTTTCCTTGATTTCCTTGTATTTCTGATATTTTCATTTTTAACATTACATATAACGGACTTTGTTCCGCCCTAAGATAAAGTCCATTTCGTCTTTATTTAAATCTAACTTTTCCCTTAAATTCTCTTTTATTTCTTCATCTTGACAAATAATCTTGATATAAGGTATCTCTCTGAAGAACTTTTTAGTTGAAAGGTGCATTTCTTCTGAGAATTTTTTTGCAATCATTTTTTTCTTAGCACCCTGAGCCATCCACAATTTCAAAATTCTTGTTGCTCTTCTGTAAGCAACTGAATTTAGTTTGTAGGTTTGCTTTGCAAAGGTTACTCCTGCTGTAACTAAGGCATTTATGTAAACTAAATAATGCCAATGTTGGTGTCTATGGATTCTTCTTTTGAATATATCAGCCCTACTTAATGCCTGATATGCTGTAAAGATCTCTCTTTTATTATATTCTAGAGGAAGATTTTCATCAATCCAGAGTATTGCTTCATCTAAATCCATGTCTACATTGTCTAAAGCATTTAGTACTGCAAAGCTGTTGCTTTTGAAGATTGTCCTTAATGCTGAGAATATATTTACTTCCTGATCTCTTTTGCTGACTGCTACTTTATTTACGACATTTCCTGATGCTTGTAAGTCATTTATTGCTGCCCTTATGTCTCCTTCTGAAAGCAAAGCGATTTGTTTTAATGCAGTATCTGATGCCGAGATATTTTCTTGTGTGCAGATGTTTCTTAAGATTGAAACAGCATCTTTAATATCTAATTTTTTGAATTCAATCATATCTGATTTTTTCCTTATTGTCAATAATTTTTTGTCAAAAGGCTTATTTGCACACATTATCACTGGATAAGTTGTTGTTCTAAGAATATTGTTTATTTCTGCCAAGCCCCCATAATCTTTTCTGCTTAAATTATCTATTTCATCTATGAAAATTAATTTTTTCTTAAAGAAAAGACTTTTTTGAGCTACTGCACCACCTATTACTTCTCTAATTTTTTGTTTATCTCTGAAATCTCCAGCATTTAGTTCCAATAATTCATATCCTGATTGTTTTGAGATCGCATGGACTGCAGATGTTTTTCCACATCCTATAGGGCCATAGATTATTGCTGATTTTTTCTTTCCTCTTAGAAAGGAAATTATTTGTTGCAGGCCTGTTAGTTGTCCAACTATCTCAGATACTTTTTTAGGACGATACTTTTCATTTAGAATTGTCATTTCTTTATTTTCTCATACCTGCTAACACAAAAGTTGCAAGTAAGGCCTCTAATTGTATGAATTCATCACTGCCTTCAACTAAATGGAACTCTGTTTCTCCACATTTTTCTATTAACTTTACCTTTAATCTCTCATCTATATTTAGTTGAGGTATTTCTCGCATTATGCCTTTGATAATATCCATTCCTGGAAGGCTTTTCTCTAACATTAAATCAAGAAGTAAGTCTCTAGCTTTTAAGAAACTCCCATTCAAAGCAGCATCAATAACAACTTTAATGTCTTGAGGTCTTGATGTTCTTGAGATTTTTACTATCATCTCTGGAGTTATGTTCTTATCAGTTATTGCACTGGCTTGTAACATGTTGATTAATCTTCTACAATCTCCTCCACTTACTTCATAAAGCAATTCTTTTGCTTCTTCATTCATCTCTAAGTTTTCTGTTTTGATTATATGGTTTAAGATGCTCATTATTGCTGCTTTGTCAAGTTGTCTGAATCTAAAAACAGCACATCTACTCTGGATTGGGTCAATTATTTTTGAAGAATAATTACAAGACATGATGAAACGGCATGTTTGGGTGAACATTTCCATAGTTCTTCTTAATGCTTGTTGAGCATCTTTAGTTAAGGCATCTGCTTCATCTAAAAAGATTATCTTGAATGTTCCATCCAAAGTCCTTGTTCTTGCAAAACCCTTGATTTTCTGTCTTACAACATCGATTCCCCTTTCATCACTTGCATTTAGCTCTAAATAGTTGGATCTCCATTCCTTTCCATAAAGCTTCTTTACTATGATTATGCTTAATGAGCTTTTTCCTGTTCCTGCAGGGCCTGCAAACATTAAGTGAGGCATGTTCTTTTGTTGTACAAAAGCCTGGGCTTTATCAACGATATCTTCTTGACCAAATATCTCGGAGAATTCCTTTGGTCTGTATCTTTCTGTCCATAATTCGCCCATTTTATTCAATATTTAAGATTAATTTAGCGAGTTTATAAGCTTTGTTGAGATTAGTAGGCTCCGATAGCTTTAAATATCCTATTTTGGATTTCTAAGCTATGAAACGTGGATCAAGAAGATGGAAAAAGCGTTGGCAAATGAGATGGAAATGGCAACGTAAAAAGTTACGTAAGGAAAAGCGTAAACGTAGAGATAGAAGGAAGTAATTCTTTTAGTTTTGTTTAAGGTGTGTTATTGAAAGGTCTTTAGCCTTCTTTATCTTTTCAACAACAAGGTCTTTTGATTCCTCTGCTTTTGAGGATAATGCTCTTGCTATGTTTTCTCTAAAGAAGATTATTAATACGAATAATATTCCTCCTAAGAATACTGCAAGGGTCTTGAGTGTTAGTCCAGTGTAAAGATCTGATCCTAAGTAATTAATTATGTATAGTCTAGGGATATGTCCTACAATGACTAAGAAAAGGAACGTAGGGAAATTTATTTTTGTTAGTCCTAGGAATAAACTTACTAGATCACTTGGGAATAATGGGATTGCATAGGAAACAAGAGCAGCTATTAGCCCTTCTTTTTTGAAGAACCTATTGAATTTTCTTATGTTTCTTCTTTTTGCTAGTTTATACAATAGAGGTCTTCCTGCAAATCTTATTATATAGAAAGCTAGTGTAGCTCCAATAATTTCTCCAATCATAGATAGTATGAATCCTTTTCCTGCTCCAAAAACATATCCTGCTGCTAAAACGAATGGTGTGCTAGGTATTGGAAAGGGAATTGCTAAACTTAACCAAATAATATAAGCAACTTCTGCGAGTTCTCCAAAATCTAGAATAAATTCTCTGATATAACTTGGAGATTCAAATGCTTCCAATCCAGGAAATGTGTAAGATGATAGAAATAAGAATAGAATAAAAATTAATATTACAGTTATAGAAAAAATAGTTACTTTACCTTTCATATATCTTAATAATTGCTTCCAGCTATATAAATTGTCGTTTCCAGGAGAAACTATTACAATTAAGTAAATTACTTAGTTCTCTGCTATCAGTTGCTTTATTTCTTTTTGAAAGCTTTTGCAAGAAGTGCAAGCACGATTCCCGCTCCAAGTCCCCAAAGTGTGTATGTAGCTACTTGGTCAACGTATATACCCCAACCAATACCTACTAACAAACCAGCGAGTATCCATCCGCCGCATGAGTCCTTACTAACTTTCTTTTTGGCAACTGATCTCTTTTTTACTTTTCTAGCTTTCTTAGCTTTTTTCCTCTTTTTTGCCATCGATTATATATACAAAAGTATTATTTAAATGTATTTGAAAAGAAAAATTAATTTTTTTTAAGAATTTTTAATGAACTAACCTTTTTTTGTTGTGATGAAAAGGTCTTCTCTCACTTTTTTCATTTGAATCTCTTTTATTATGAAATTGTCTTTTGCTAAATCTATTTTTTCTTTCATCTTTACCAGATTCTGTATTTCCTTCTCTGCTGTCTCTTCTAAATCTATTATTTCCACCAAAACTTCTTGGTCTTCCACCAAAGTTTCTACTTCCACTGCTATTATTTCCTCCAAATCTTCTAGGTCTTTCACCTCTATTATTTCCTCCAAATCTTCTAGGTCTTTCATCTCTTTCACCTCTATTATTTCCACCAAAACTTCTTGGTCTTTCATCTCTTCCACCAAAACTTCTAGGTCTTCTTTCCCTATTGTCTCTACCGAATCTGCTACTTCTACCAAATCCACTTCCTCCTCTGTAGTCTCTGTTTTCTTGAGTGAAACTTTTGAATAGGAAAGGCACTTTTTCAATTTTTGGAACTTCTTTAAGATCTATCTTTAATGAACTATCATTGATAACATTTCGAAAGTTTTCATAATCTCTTTCAGCAACAAGACTTATTGCTTTCCCTTCTTTTCCAGCTCTTGCAGTTCTTCCGATTCTGTGAATGTATTCTTTATTGTTTTTAGGAGAATCATAATTGTATACATGTGAAACGTTCTTTATGTCTAATCCTCTTGCAGCAACATCTGTACAGACCATTACTTGTATGTTTTCATCATGGAAACTTTTCAATACACCAGTTCTTTTGTTTTGACTTAGGCCTCCATGAATCGCTAAAGCATTGATATTTTGCTTTTTTAGGTTGCTTGTTATAATATCTGCATTCCTTTTTGTGTTACAGAACACCATCATTAGTTTTGAAGTGTCTTTTTTTAGTAAGTGTACTAATAATGAGAATTTTAAGTTTGTGGGAACGTCATAATAAACTTGAGTTAGTTTTGTAGGATCTACATATTGTGTTACTTCAATAACTGTTGGATTAGTCATATGTTCGTCTTGTATGTAATCCATGTCTGGAGAACTTGTCGCTGAGAAAAGTAGTGTTTGTCTTTTTTTAGGACATTGTTTTATGATTGTTTCGACATCTGGAAGAAATCCCATATCAACTAATCTATCTGCTTCATCTAAAACAAGTATATGTAAATTGTCTAATTTTAATGTCCCTCTTCTTAAAAGATCCAGAAGTCTTCCAGGAGTGCCAATGACTACCTCTGCTTTTCTTAATCCAATTATTTGAGGTTCCATTGAAACTCCTCCATATACTTTTTGCATTGTCAGTTTATGGTGTTTTGAGAACATGATTACTGAATCAGCAACTTGTTCTGCCAATTCTCTTGTAGGAGTCATTATTAATGCTTGGACACCTTTTCCTTTGATTACCCTTTCAGCTATCCCTGCACCAAATGCTAAAGTCTTTCCAGAACCTGTAGCAGCATAACCAATCACATCTTTTCCTTTTAGGACTAAAGGGATGGCCTTCTCCTGAATCTCAGAAGGGACTGTAAAACTAAGTTCTTCAATTACTTTCAGAAGGTTCTTACTTAAACCTAGTTTCTTAAAATGTTCCATTTTTGTTACATTCTTGTAACTTAATATCTTAATGAGAAATAGATTGGCACGAAGCCGCTATTCCTGTACACATATTAATTTACTATTATTTACTAATATCTCTTATTTTTGAGGGTATTTAAACTTAATGAGTGGTAGAATTTATATATGTCTTAATCTTTGCTAATTTAGAAAAAATGAGGGATGAATCACAACGTTTTCATAAGACGCTTGCTGCGATAGTATTGGTAGTTCTTGTAGGATTCTTATTGTGGGCTTTGTTCCCTTTTTTCACAGGAATATTTGGAGCTTTAATCTTGTTTACATTGTTTAATCCATTGTATAAATGGTTTAAAAAGAAGAATATGAATGAGAGTCTTGCTTCAGTATTGGTTATAGTGCTTTCTTTTATTATAATAGTAATCCCTTTGATAACTGCAGGAAGTCTGCTGGTTGGAGAGGTAAATTCTTTATTGAGTGATAAGGAAAAAGTAACTTCACTTGTTCAAGGGATGGATGAATTATTAGTCAAGGTGGGTATTCAAGATTCTGTTGCTGATCTAGTTTCAGATACTGGAAGTCTTATCCAAAGGTCTATTTTTCCAATAATTGAAAGTATAACTTCTATTGCAGTTAATTTGATCATAATGTTCTTTTTGCTTTTCTACTTATTCATAAATGGCCCTGAATTGAAAAAGAAAATTCATGGATGGATTCCTTTTGGAAAGAAAAATTCTGCAAAGCTGGTTGAAGAGTTTAGGAGTGTTACGGGTGCTACTTTGTTCAGTACAGCTTTGGTATCTTTAATACAGGCTTTGTTGCTGATGGCTGGATTTATTTTCTTTGGAATTAAAGGAGCGATATTGTGGGGTTTTGTTGGATTTATATTTGCTTTACTGCCAGTATTTGGAATCTCATTGATATGGGTTCCTACAGGAATCATATTTTTATCACAAGGAAATTATTATGTAGGAATTGGTATTTTAGTGTGGGGAGCATTCTTATCAACAGTGGATAATTTCTTAAGACCTTGGATTGGGAAAAAGTTTTCTTTAGGCCATATTCATCCCCTGACAATTTTGATAGGTATATTTATCGGTATCCCTTATTTTGGAATATTAGGAGTAGTTGTGGGACCTTTGTTGCTTAGTTATTTCTTTACTATCTGGAAATTATTTAATGAAGAATACATTAAATAGATCTTGGGGATGCTTCTTTAGTTTTTTGTTTCTTTAGGATAGCTTTATATATTAGTGTGGGTACATATTGGATACATATAAGGTACTAGAAAGGTACTAAAAGTACCCATAAGTAAATGGACAAAAAGATACGTATTGACGAAGAGGTATTGAAGAAGATAAAGAAGTTCCGTAGTAGCAATACTGAAAGAAGTATCAAATATCCTTCTGATAAACACTTAGTTCATATGGCTGTTTTAGAATTCTTGAAGAAGGAGGGTGCAAAATGAATAAGAAGTTTGTCATTTTGATGGTGTCCTTATTGGTTGTTTATTTATTTGCTGTTAGTGCTTCTGCTCAAGACGGTGATACAATGCTTATTGATTTTGTTGTTGATTTATGGAATGAATTCAAACCTATGATCACTGGAGCTACAGTAGCTGAAGGCTCTTTCCAACCAATGATTGTTATGGAAGAAGAAGTAGAAGAAGAAGTAGAAGTTCTTGATGAAGTGCAACAAATGCCTTCAGTCCAGAATAATGTTCCTAATGTAATGATCCAAGGATCTGGAGATATTTCTCTAATCTGGAATGAAACTTTCGGAGGAGACACTATTGAGGTTCCCTATGGCATTGCAGTCGATTCAAATGATAATATATTTGTAACAGGATATATGGAATTTGGAAGCAATCAATTCTTGATAGTAAAATACGACTCCACAGGAGATTATCAATGGAATAAAACAATCGGAGGAAGTGGTGATGAGAAGGCTTATGGAATTGCAGTAGATTCAAATGATGATGTAATAATAGCAGGATATACAGATTCTTTTGGAGCAGGAAGTTATGATTTTTGGACAGTAAAATACAACTCTTCAGGAGATTATCAATGGAATAGGACTATCGGAGGAAGCAATGATGATTTTGCTTATGGTGTCGCAATCGATTCAAATGATGATCTCTTTGTGGTTGGAAAAACAATCTCTTTTGGAACATCAGGTTCTCATGATTTTTGGGCAGTTAAATACAACTCCACTGGAGATTATCAATGGAATGGGACTATGGGAGGAAACGAGGATGATATTGCTTATGGTGTCGCAATCGATTCAAATGATGATATAATATTGGTTGGAGATACACTTTCTTTTGGAGCAGTAGGCAATGATTTTTGGACAGTGAAATATAATTCTACAGGGAATTATCAATGGAACAAAACAATCGGAGGAAGCATTGATGATTTTGCTTATGGTGTCGCAGTAGATTCAAATGATGATGTAATTGTAGCAGGATATACAGATTCTTTCGGAGCAGGAAGCAATGATTTTTGGACAGTGAAATATAATTCTACTGGAGATTATCAATGGAATAGGACTATCGGAGGAGGAAGTGATGAGAATGCTTATGGTGTTGCTATAAACTCAGCAGATAATATCTTCTTAATTGGTTATACTGATTCTTTTGGAGTTGGGGGTTCGGAGGGTCTTTGGACAGTTAAATATAACTCAGCAGGAGATTATCAATGGAATAAAACATATGGTGGTGAAGAAGGTGAGGCTGGGTTGGGAATTGCAATAGATTCCAATAGTAGATTACTCTTGACAGGATATACTGCTACTTTTTCGGCAGGTATCAGTGATTTCTGGACATTGAAGATTAGGGAGCCTTGTTCAGGAATTGAGTGTTTAGGTGGAAGCGGAACATCTGGAGATCCTTATCTTCTTACAAATTGTACTGACCTGCAACTAATGGAGAATGGACTTACATTATCTTATCAATTAACTCAAAATATAAGTTGTTCTGATACTATCAATTGGAATTCTGGAGCAGGATTTGAACCTATTGGGAATGATACGAATTCATTCAATGGGACTTTTGATGGTCAAAGCTATACAATATCTAATTTGTATATCAATAGGTCTACAACAGATTATGTTGGTTTGTTTGGAATGATTAACTCGACAGGTTCTCCTGAAATAAAAAATATTGGTCTGGAGAATGCTAGTGTAGTTGGAAATAATACTGTGGGAATATTGGTAGGATATACTGATTCTGGTACTAATATAACTAATTCTTATACAACTGGAAGTGTAATTGGAAGCAACTATGTTGGAGGATTGGTAGGTAGAAATAATGAAGGAAATATTACAAACTCTTATGCAACCGGAGCTGTTAGTGGAACTAGTGGCTATGTTGGGGGATTAATCGGATATAATAGTGGAAATATAACAAATTCTTATGCAACTGGAGATGTAAATTTAACCTGTGTGGGAGAATGTAGTTATGTCGGAGGATTAGTCGGCAGACATGTTTTACAAGTAATTCAAAATTCTTATGCAACAGGAACTGTGACTGCAACAGGTGGGGAGATTTCGCATGTTGGAGGATTAGTTGGTTATATTGGGAGTAGTGCTCTTGTCGAAGATTCTTATGCAATTGGGAATGTATCGGGTTATGCTCAAGTTGGAGGGTTATTCGGTGAGAATTATGGGAATATAACAAACACTTATTCAATTGGAAATGTTACTGGAAGCAATAATAATGTTGGAGGATTAGGAGGTAGGAATTATGGAAATATTACAAATTCATATGCAACAGGATCCGCGACTGGAACTCTTAGGGTTGGAGGGTTAGTTGGAAATAATCTTGCAAATATAACAAATTCTTATTGGAATAATCATACGGGAAATTCAGGGACTTGTGTTGGTCTAGATTCTGGAACTACTTATTGTACTACGATAGATAATAATGAAGCTTATTTTTATGATGTAAGCAATCCTCCTTTAGTTAATTGGAGTTATCCTCCTTGGAGCGAGATCAATAATGGGGCTGATTATCCTGTTTTAAGATGGCAGGGAGTTTTTAGAGATTCAACCAGTGTTCTTAATTGTATGACCTTAATTACTGAGAATACTGTTTATACAATGGCACAAGATGTAAATTCTCCTGGAACTTGTTTTACAATTTCTGCAAATAATGTGACTCTTGATTGTGCAGGATATACAATCAATTTCTCTCAAAGTGGTAGTGGAGAGGGAATAACTAATACTGGAGGCTATAATGGAACTACTATAAAGAACTGTAATATTGTTCAAGGGTCTGAACAAACTGGAAATCCAATAACTTTTTCTAGCTCTTCTTATAATTTAAGCATAATCAATAATAATATCTCTAAAATTGATTCTGGAAGGGGAGGGATTGAGCTCGAAGATCAGATTAATGTAAATATTACTGGAAATACAATCTATACAAATGGAAGTGCTATTATTTTACAAAATTCTAATGGTAGTATAATAAGTGACAATAATCTAACTGTTTATGGTATTGAGGAAGCAGGATATGGGGTATATTTTAATGGTGGATCAAACAATTTAATCTCTGATAATATATTGTCTTTGAACCCTCTTGATCAGGGGGCAGGTATTTACTTGGACCCTTCAAGTAATACTTTGGTTGAGGGTAACACAATCCTTCTTTCTTATATTTCGATAATTTCTTATAGAGGTTTAGGTATTAATATTTCGGACAATAATATAGTTAATGCTACTGGCTCATCAATTTCAGTTTGGCATGGAGAGAACATAAATGTTTTATCAAATACTCTGAGTGGGCGTATTAATGTTAATGGTGTTTCTAACAATATTACAATAAGTGGACATAGCGGCGCTGTTGATATAAGAGTGGGTGCTGGAAATGTAAGTATCACTGATAATACTCTCACTCATGTTAATTTAACTCCAGTTTATTTAGCTGGTGGAGAGGTCCAAGTATATGATAATACTCTGACTGTTACTCAGGGAAATGGTTTAAGTGTGTTGGGTATAGAGGCTGGCAGTCATTCAATTTTTGATAATGTAATTTCAATAGATTCAAATATTGGAATCGGAGTAGGTATAATTGGAGGTAGCAGTTCAGTATCAAATAACACTATTACTATTAATGGGGTTAATACTCTAGGAGCCTATGTTATAGGGGTATATTTAGGTACTGGTGTGAGCGGTAATCTGATAACCAATAATACTATTACCACTACAGGTGTAGATGGTATAGGCATAGCGGCTATTGAGAGTAGCTATAATAATTTTACAGAAAACACTGTAAGCACAAGCGGTGGTGCAGGCGCAATCATTGGAGGGAGTCATGGGATCAATTTATTATTGGCTTCTAATGAAAGAGTAATGAATAATAATATAACTGTTGGGAATGGGGCAGCTGCAATTGCTGTGTATTCTACAAATTATAGCCTTGTAGAAAATAATACTTTTATTGTAAGAGGGACAGATGCTCAAGGAATTTATGTTGGGGGAACAACTGGAGGATATTATGAAAATGTTCCTGCAATTGGAAATAACTTTACAGATAATACTGTTGAGGTTTATTCTACAGGAAGTTATGGACTTCTTCTTTCTTCAGTCAGAGCGTTTGACCAATATTGGAGTGCTACAGGGGGGAATGCCACAAACAATCTCTTTACAAATAACCTTCTCGGACTTTATGGAGGAAGTGGTACATTTATTTATTCAAACAATGAAAGCCTCAATAACACTTTATCGAATAATAGTGTCGCAACACAATATGGGAATGCAAGGCCTTATGGCATCATAGATATTCCTGCTAATCAAAGTGTTACAACAACTAATTTAGAACTTTCATATGATAAGTTTTTCATCAATGATGAAGAGCTTCCATTTTTGGATGTGTCTGCAGTCATTGAGTTCTATAATGTAAATCTTGCTCATACTTCTAATCATTCTGAACAAACAATTTGGATGGATGTTAATGATACTGGAGAATATGCTGTTTGTCCATCATTAGTTTGTAAAGCTCTAAGCACTAATGGAACTGATTTTAGGTTTAATGTAACACACTTTACTGCATTCAGTACTTCGTCTCCTGCGTGGCCAGTAGCTACTTCTTCCGGAGGTGGCGGCGGCGGAGCTGAAGTGGGCGGAGGACCATTGCCTAAATGTATTCCTGAATGGGATTGTACTGATTGGAGTGAATGTATTGATGGAACTAAGACGAGAGAATGTAATGATCTGAATGAATGTGATAAAGAACCAATAGAAGAACAATCATGTGAGATGCCTAAACCAACTCCTACATCACCGCCAAAGAAAGATCTTACAGTACTTTGGATAACTATAATCTCCTTATCGGTAGCAGCATTAATCGGAGGCTCTTCTTTTGGAGTGATTCTTGCTAAAAAATCATTATTATCTGGACAGCTTATAACTGTCATAGACAGAGCAAAAGCGGCTTTGAAAAAGGGCGATAAAGAGACTGCAAAGAAAGACTATCAAATATTAAAAGAGTATTTTGCAAAACATTCTGATAAAATCCCTAAGAAAGATCTGAGAGAATTGCATAAAGAAGGAATGAAGATCTATAATGGATTGAGTGATTAACGCTTCTCTGAAGCCCAAACGTAAAGTCATATACTTTTATTATCAATTAGGAGATTACCTTAAGCTTTTTGCCCAATTTCTCTGATAACCTTTCAATATCTCTTTGTTTATTTCCAAGATCTTTTAATATATCTTCTCTTTTTTTCTGTGTATTCTCAAGTTCTTTTTCAATATCTTCTTTTTTATTATTTATGCTCTCAAAATCAAGCTTTTCAATTCCTATCTTTGAAAGCTCTCCTTTAATCTTTGTAATCACTTTTTCCAATTCTAAATCTTTTTTAAGCATCATATCTATTTTTTCTTTAGTCAGATTTTTTATACCTTCCAACAGCCTTTCTTTTCTTTTATCTTCAAATCTTCCTTCTTCTATCTCTATTTTTATATTCTGTATACAGGATAAAATTTCCAATTCCTTATCTTTCTTAAATGTCATGAAGGGATCTTCTAAATAATCCAAAAGTAATTTTTTAGTCTTTTTTTCTTTTTCTTTCCAAGAGTATTTTTGTATTGCCTTTTCTATAGGCAAGAAAAGATCTACCAGACCTTGTTCTCCAGTCATTTTCTCCCTTGATGCTTTAAAGAGCTCTCCCTCAAGCTGTTCTTTTTCTTTCCATCTATCGCTTTTTTTGATATCCTCTTCTTTTCTTTTTAATTCTAAAAATTTCTTATCTAGAGCATCAACATCACTTATGAGATTTTCTTTTTCCCCTTTTAGTTGATTAGCTCTATTTTTTTCTTTTTCAATCTCTTCTAAAAGTCTGTGTAGCTCTTCAATATTCTCAACCTTGCTTTTATCGATATTTTGTATTTCTTTTCCTATCTTGCTTAACCCTTGCAATCCTTTGAGAACCCCTTCCAATTCCTTCCCTATAAATGTGGAAGAGATATGAAAGTTTTTCAAGCTTCTTTTTGAGAATGAGTCTAGCTCTGAGGAGATCAATAGGCTGAATTTTTTTATGTCTTCAATATCTTTAAAGCCCCTTTCCCTAATCTTTCTTTCTTTCTTTAAAATATCCAGTAATCTTTTTAGTTGTTCTATATAGCTATCTCTATTACTCGATATAATTTCCATGCTTCTTTGATCCAGACTTTTATTAGAAAGATCAACCACTTTCAATCCCTTAAGACTTTCTTCAATCCCTACAATAGTTTCTTCCATCTCATCTAATTTGGGATTAGTTTTTGACCAGAACTCTTCAAGAATCTCTTTAGTATTCTCCTCAAGCCATGTTTTCAGGCCGTCCAAAGAGACCTCTTCTTCTATGTTTTCTTTTTTATCCTCTTTTTCTCCAAAAAAGAAATCAAATATCCTTTTTATCATATTTATGTGGATAGAATTGGATTTATAAATTAAACGCCCTCGCCGAGATTCGAACTCGGGTGACCAGCTTGAAAGGCTGGCATCCTGGACCGCTGGATGACAAGGGCATTAGGTGAAACACGAAATTACTGCTAATAAATCACTTGTGCTTCAAGAGATGTGAGAAAATCGGGATTATAAAGCTTTCTCTAAGCTTCTTTGTTTAGTTTTTCTACTCGCCTTTTGAACTCTTCTAGGTCTTTTTTCAGGATGATTGCTCCTGATGCTGGAGCATGTCCTCCTCCTTGAGCTTGTTTGAAACCTTTTATAGCTTCTCTTGCAATATTCGAAGTATCTTTCTTAAAGTCATTTCTTCTAAAGCTTATTCTTGATTTGTTTGGAGGGAAGTCTGTAATTAAAACAAGAGTATGGTTTGGATAATATTTTACACTCATTATTGTAAGGAAAGGTGTGTTGATTTTATATTTAGGTTTGATGCTACAGAATACAAGATCATCTTTAAATTCTGAAATTCTCTTGAATTTTTTAATGTGTTTTTGTATTTCACCATATACTGCTATGTAGGGTTTCTTTAATTTAGAATTTAATACATCTTCATAAGTGTTTGATTCGATTAATATTTTTAGGGAAGTGTTATGATCTCCTGATTTGTGAAGTGCAGATAATGAAATATAATTTTCTAATTTTCCTAAGGGAGTGTCCCAAGGGTCTTTATCTTTAAATCCATATTTTTTTACTACATCTCTCACTATCCAGTCTCCAGATGCAGTGTCTGACATAGTTCCTGCAGCTGCCATCCAATCTAAATCTGTTAAGTCCACTAATTTTGAGAATAAAGTGTAAATCATTTTTGCTGTAGGATAACCACTTGGAGGAATCTTGGTGAAAAATTGCGGTTTAATGATTGTTGTTCTTTTTGAAGGGGCTTTTCCAAATATTTTATGATGGTCTATGATTAAGATATCTGAAAATTTTTCAATCTGTTTTATTGCTTCTAAGTCTATGTCTGAAGGTTTGTCTAATATGAACAGTTTAGTTATTCCTGCATTCTTTAATCTTTTAATTGTATTCTTAGATGGAGAGATTTCTTCTCTTCCTATTCCTATTAGGAGTATTGGTTTTAGATTAAGTCTTTGTAATGCTTTGATTAGCAATCCTGTTGCAAAAAGTCCATCACCATCAATGTCATGGAAAAGAGCAATCTTGTCTTTAGGAGTTATGCTGTTAATAAAAGAAGAAACCTTTTTTTGATAAGTTTTAAGTTTAGGTTGAGTTTTCATTTCTCTTTTATGAAGTATGAGTGAGCCTGCCCGGATTTGAACCGGGGACCACTGGCTCTCTTAGAGCAGAGAACAAATGTTCTCTCACCTTCCAAAAGGAAGATACTTCTTGTGAAGTACGGTCTTATAAGACCAGTGCTCTGACCAGGCTGAGCTACAGGCTCATAGCTTTTTGAACAGGAGAAGTTATTTAAAGATTGTCATTGGAGTAATCTTATGTTAATCGGACTGGTTGGAAAGCCTAGTAGTGGAAAATCGACATTTTTCAAAGCAGCGACTCTAGCTGAGGTTCTGATTGCATCTTATCCTTTCGCAACAATCAAACCAAATCATGGAATGGGGTATGTCAAGATTGAGTGTATTGATAAGGAGTTTAAGGTACAATGTAATCCTAGGACTGGTTTTTGTTTACATGGATGGAGATTTGTTCCTGTTGAGTTGATGGATGTTGCAGGTTTAGTTCCTGGAGCGCATGAGGGGAAAGGTTTGGGAAATCAATTTTTAGATGATTTAAGTCATGCAGATGCTTTTTTACAGATAGTTGATTTGTCTGGAAAGACAAATGAGAAAGGAGAGGCTGCTGATGATTATGATGTTACTAAAGATATTGATTTTTTAGAGAATGAATTAGACATGTGGTATTTGGGATTGATGGAGAAGGTCTGGAGAAGCTTTTCAAGAAAAGCCAGTGCTGAGAAAACTCCATTGCATGAAGCTGTTGTAAAACAATTTTCAGGATTAAAGATTGATCAAGGAAGAGCAAAAGAAGCAATATTAAAATCTGGTTTGGATCCAGAAAAGGCTGCTGATTGGTCAAGAGATGATTTACTTAGTTTTGCAAAGATATTGAGAAAGATAAGCAAACCTATGGCGATAGTCGCAAATAAATGTGACACTCCTGCTGCAGCTAAGAACTTGAAAAAACTGAAAGAAGCTTTTCCTAATCTGATGATTGTTCCTTGCTCTGCACAGGCAGAGATTTATCTTAGGGAAATGAACCGTGATGGGGTAATTGATTATGTTTCTGGAGAAGGAAAGTTTTCTGTCAAGAAAGAACTTGATGAAAAGCAGAAAAAAATATTAGATTTTATTGAAGAAAATGTGTTTAAGATTTATGGAAATACTGGTGTGCAACAGGCTTTGAATGATATTGTGTTTGATCTGATGAAGATGATTGCTATTTTCCCTGCAGGTTCAAAACTAGCAGACAGTAAAGGAAATATTCTTCCAGACTGTTTCTTACTTCCTCCTGGATCAACTGCTTTAGATTTCGCTTATCATCTACATACTGATTTGGGAAAACAGTTTATTAGAGCAATTGATGCAAGGACAAAGAGGGTTGTTGGAAAAGAGCATGAATTAAAAAATAGAGATGGGATAGAGATTATAACTTAAGTTTTTCATTAACTTTTTTTCTTATAATAGATAAATCCAAAGATTGCAGAAAGAAGTATGAGGATTATCCATACTGTCAGTTCTGTTATTCCTCCCGTAAACTGGGCCATAGTCTTGTTAAAACCTAGAATAAGGCCTAGAAGAACATCTATACTTATGCTCAAGCCCATTGCTAAGGCAATCCTTTCAAGAATATCAAGCTCTTTGAATAAGACCAAACTGAGTAAGAATCCTGGGATAAATAGAAGAAATGCAGCTCCAATTAGAAAGTGTAATAATTCAATGATCATACTATATTCTGCATTATATGCTATTTAATTATTACTGTTTTATGAGGGTTAAAGTTTATAATTGAAAATTTGATTGTTTAATTAGGAAAATGGGGAAAAAGAATATCTTGTATGTATTTTTACATGCTCCAAAGTGTGCTGGAACAACTATTGCTTATCATATTAATAACAATTTTAAGAAAGAGGAGGTAATCTCTCTTTATCCCCGCCATGGATTTTATAATATTGCTAAAAAGAAGTGGGAATATTTGAAGATTAATAAGGAGGATTTTACAAGGCAGATTAATGACTATTTGGCTTCTTTAACTTCTAGCCAAAAAGGTAAGATAAAAGTGATCTTTGGACATGCTGCTTTTTATGGAGTTCATGAATTTTTTGATAAAGAAGCAAGATATTTCACTTTTTTGAGAGATCCTTTTGATCAGATTGCGTCCTTATATAAACAGAGGAAAAGGGCTGTGGAAATTGGAAAGAGGATAGTTAGGGATGAGGGTTGTAAACTTCCAGTAAGAATTGATTCCAGTCGTGCTGAAGCAGAGATCTCTGAATCTGGAAAGATATTGCCCTTTGAATCATGGGTGAAGAAAAAATGTAAAAATTCCAATAAGATGATTGAATTTTTGATTGAAAATAATTTCTTGAAGGCTAATCCTAATGAAAAAAGGATTAAGGAGGCACTGGACAAGTTTTATTTTATAGGTCTTAATGAAAGTTTTGAAGAAGATTCTCTATTCATATATCATAAATTGGGAATAAATCTATTTTTTGAAAATCAAAATGTATCAAGGGAAAATTTTGGTGTTAGAAAAACTCCTGAGTTGAAAGAATGGTTTTTGTCAAATAATGTTTTTGATAAAAAAATGTATAACTATGCAAAAGAAATTAATGATAAGTTTAAAAATAGAATAAAGAATTTTCCAGAAAAGATTAAACATCTTAAAAGAAGAAGAGCTTTTTTCTTACCTTTTACAAATCGTTTGGGGCATATTAAGGGGAGACTTATAAGATTGAGGAGTTTATTATGGTAATCAATAATAAATCTAAGTATAATACTGGAGCAGTTTTCCATAATTATATGGATAATATTGGTGGGGCTGAAAGGGTGGGTTTGACCCTTGCTAGAGATTTGAATGCCGATTTTTATTCAACCAATATAGATAAAGAAAAAATTGAAAAGATGGGTTTTTTTGGTTTGAGGTTCAAGTCTATTGGGAAAATCCCTATAAATGCACCTTTTAGGCAACAAGCAGCTTTATTTCATTTTAGAAGATTAAATCTTAAAAATAAGTATGACTATTATATTATTGATGGGGATTGGGCAATGTCTGGAGCTGTTTTGAATAAGCCCAACTTATGGTATGTTCATTCTCCAATTAGGGAGATTTGGGACTTATATGAGTATACAAGAAAGCACAATGTTGCAAAGTGGAAGAGGCCCTTTTTTGATTTATGGGTAAGATATAATCGTTATTTGAATAGGAAATACATTAAGCATGTGAAACATATTGCTTGTAATTCGGTGAATACTCAAAAGAGGGTCAAAAAGTATCTTGGAAGAGAAGCTATTGTAATCAATCCCCCAATAGAGACTTCAAAATTCCACTATAAAAATAATGGAAATTATTGGCTTTCAGTAAATAGGCTAATAACTCATAAAAGAATAGATGTACAAATGAAGGCTTTTGCTAAGATGCCTAATGAGAAGTTGATTATTGTTGGGTGTTATGAACAATCAAAGCATTTTAAGGCATATGCTAGATATTGTAAAAAGATAAAACCAGAAAATGTTGAGATATTGAATTGGGTTGACCAAGAAAAGTTAATTGATCTTTATGCAAATTGTAAGGGTTTTGTTACCACAAGTAAAAATGAAGATTTTGGGATGAATGTTGTTGAAGCAATGGCTTCTGGAAAGCCAGTTATTGCTCCAAATGAGGGGGGCTATAAAGAAACGATACTCGATGGAAAGACTGGGAGATTGATTGATGAGATAAGTGCTGATAAATTGGTTGTAGCGGTTAAAGAAATTGGGAAAAATCCTAAAAAATATAAGCTTGCCTGTTTGAAACAAGCAAAAAAGTTTGATACAAAGGTTTTTATTAAAAAAATTAAGGGAGTGATTGGACTTTGAAAAAAGTAACTAATGAAGCAATTGTTCTAATACCCAATTTCAATGGAGAAAAGCTCTTAATTGAATGTTTGTCTTCTGTTCTTGAACAAAAATTTTCTAAGTTTGGAGTTATCTTGGTTGATGATGGATCGAAAGATGGTAGTGTAGAGTCTACTAGAAAAAAATTTCCTAGCGTGGACATATTGGCTTTAGATAAAAATCAAGGTTTTGCAAAAGCAGTTAATAAAGGATTAAGATACGCTTTCAATAAATATTCTCCAAAATATGTTGCTCTTCTTAATAATGATACTATTGTTGACAAATTTTGGTTGGGCTCTTTAATTGGATCTATGAGTTCTAATGAAAATATTGCTGCGGTGACTTCTAATATGCTGTCTTATGATGATCCTAATGTCATTGATGGCCAAGGAGTTACATATAATTTTGTTGGAGAAGGCAAAGGCATTAATGTATTCAAAAGAAGAGAAGATGTTAAATCTCCTGAGAAAAAGGTATTAGGGGCTTGTTTTGGTGCTGCTCTTTTGAGAACTGTCCATCTAAAAAGAATTGGCCTTTTAGATGAAAGATTTTTCTCTTATAATGAGGATGTTGATTGGAGCCTAGGGGCAAATCTTTTAGGATATGATATAATCTTTGATGAGAAGGCTATAGTCTATCATAAGGGTAGCTCTTCTTGGAAAAATAGATCTATGGAGAAAAAATATCTTTGTATGAGAAACTCTTTTTGTTTAATGATTAAGAATTATAAGCTAAAAAGTTTAATAAAACTATCTCCAATGTTGTTTAATCATTATTTTAGGTCTTCTTTGGGGTATTTCTTAAATAGGAAGATACAAAATGGGAGGTTAGTTAAACTTTCAGAGAAGAAAGTTAGTTTTGAACAAAGAATAAAGCATTCTATTCTTCCATTAAGGGCTGCTTTTTGGAATATTGCGAATATATGGAAAACTTTATATCTGAGAAAGAAAATTCAATCAAAAAGAAGTTTATCTGATAGAGAACTTTTTAAGTTATTTGATAAATCTTATAAAAAATATAGAAAATGAAAAAGAAAAAAGACAAATTATACATTTTTTTACATATGCATAAGACTGGTGGTACAACAATGGTTGAGCATATAGAGAAAAACTTTAAACCAGAGGAAGTTCTTAGACTTTATCCTCAAGAGATTCTTAAGCTTTATCCTAAAAGTAAATACAAAGATAATCAAGCAAAAAACTTTTTTCAACAGTTGGGTTTTGCTAGATATAACAAGTATCTAAAAGATTATTTTGAGTCTTTATCTTCAGAAAGAAAGAGTAAAATAAAAGTGATCTATGGGCACGGAGTTTTTTATGGAATTCACAATTTTTTTGATAAAGAAGCAAGGTATATTGCTTTCTTTAGACATCCTATGAGTCGGACAGTTTCTTGGTATAATTACTTTAGGGGTTTGTCAAAAGATGCGAATCTTGCAGGCCTTCCAGCTTTGCGTAAGTTAGTTAATCAGAATCTTAGTATAAATGGAAAGATACCTAACTTTGATAGCTGGATAGATAAAAAATATGATACTTCTCTTCAGATGATCGAATTTCTTAGAATTAGAAAATTTTTAGAAAAAAAATCTAATTATACTTTGGAAGATATTCAAAATGCTTTGAAAAAGTTCTATTTTGTTGGTTTGACTGAAACCTCTGAGGTGGATGCTTTATACCTTTATGGAATTTGGAGAATAAAGAAATTCTCTCCAAATATTAATATCTCTAAAAAACGTGTACTTCCTGAAGAAATTAAAAAATTAAAAAGAAAAATTATTGATAAAAACATGCCTGATGTTAAACTTTACAAGTGTGCTTCTGAAATGAATAAGAGGTTTAAGAAAGAGAATAAAAACTTTTACAAGGTTGTTAATAATGTAAGTTTTAGAAGAAATTTATTCTTGTCATTTATTTTTATCCTAGAAAAATTTTATCAGATTTCTGCAAAATTGAGAAAATCCTCAAAGAGCTATTCCAAAGCTTTAGACTTATTTAAAAATCAATTCTAGGAGTGGGCTTTACCCAATCAACTAATTTTTTGTATGTTCTTGAATGTCTTTTTAATTTGCAAGATATTCCATAAACTAATTTTGGTAGGCAGTCTATTGTGACTAATGTGTTACTAATAGCTTTTTTCATTGTTCTTTTCTTAGTAGATTTAAGCTTTTCTAAATCACCTTTTATTTTTTTCTTAAAACTATTGTTTGCTAATATTGCTTGGCTATAGAGTAAACTATCGAATTTGTTTTTACTCAAAATTTTATTCTTTAGAGCATTGTCTTTCTCATTTAAAACAAAATGCTTTTCAGAAATATTCTGGTTATTGTAAAATCTTTTTATTCCTAAAAGATTGTATAAAAATAAGGTGTCCTCTTTAAAACTCTTTACAGTACCCACTAAATAAAATTTATTTAGGCATTTTTTAATTGATTCTTTATTTGGTTTGGGAGAATCAAGAAATTTCCTTTCAAACAGGAATCTTGTTTGAGTTTTCATTGTTGGCAATTTAGAGATATCATAACTTTTAATGAGCCATTCTTTAAATGGAGTTATTCCACCTCTTTTTGTTAAAATTCTTTTTAGCTCTTTAATTCTCTCAATTTCTCCTTTATTTTTTTCCTTTATTTTTCGATTATTTAACTTTTTCAAATCTGTAACTCCGAAATTATAAGATGAAACAGTCTTTGCGATAGGTTCTCTAAAAAATGTAAAATAAATCGGATTTTTGTCAAAGAATTTATGGATTCCATAAAAAACACAATGTCCATAAATTATCTTTATCTTGTTTTTTTGATCTTTTGTAAGTGATTTAATATATTTATGAACACCTTTTTCTGAAGCTAAATTTGAGTCTTTTCCTTTGTATAATGGGAGAATCTCTTTTTTTCTAAAATTGTTTTCAATATGTGTCCTGAAGGTAGAGCCTGCTGCTTTTGGAGTATGTAAAAAAATGTAGAGATTATCTTCTTTTTTCATATTTTAAATACTCCCTGATTATCTCACTTGTTTTACCTTGTTTTTTTAGTTTTCCGTTTTTCATCCATAGTACTCTATGGCAATGTTTTTTGATTAGACTAATATCATGGCTTACTAATATGGTGGTTGCCCCTTGTTTGACCAATTCTTTTATCTTAGCAGCACTTTTGATTTTGAAGTTTTCATCTCCAACTTCAAAAATCTCATCTAATAATAATATCTCTGGATTACAATGAATTGCTATGGAGAAAACAAGTTTTTGTTTCATACCTTCTGAAAATTGATAAATTTTTGTGTTAATGAATTCTTTTAGATCTGAGAATTTTGCGATTGATTCGAATTTTTCTTTTATTTGTTTTTTTGATAATCCCAAGATTGAGCAGATTAAGTAAATGTTGTCTTCCATTGTTAGTCTTGGGTTTAATCCAAGTTTGAGATTTATCAATGGAATAATTTTGCCATTTGTTTTTATTTCCCCATTATCTTTGTTATATATCTTTGCGATGATTCTTAGCAGGGTAGACTTTCCTGAACCGTTATCTCCTATAATCCCCAAAGTTTCTTTGCCATATGCCTTAAATGAAACTTTATCTAATGCTTGTAAAATCCTTGTCTGTTCTTTTCCAGAAAAGAATGATAGAATTCTAGAGAGAGTACTCATTTTTTTCCTTGTTCCTATCTTGAACTGCTTTGAAATTTTATTTACTATTATTCTTTCCATTTTTACATTAGCTCCGCGAATTTTGATTTAGTTTTTTTGAAAATTATTGAACCGATTATTAGGAATAATAAAGAGAATATTATTGTAATTGAAATCATCCAGAATTCGGGCATTTTGTTGTAAATAATTATATCTCTTGCTATAGTTATGAAATAAAACATTGGGTTCAATAGGTTTACAATGAATATCTTGCTTCCAGAGTCTATTGAGTAAAAAATAGGGGTTGCAAAGAACATTAATTTTGTTACAAATACCCAAATATTTTCTAAATCTCTAAAATAAATATATAAGGTTGACAGTATCAAGGAGAAACCATATAAGAAAAAACAGAAGAAGATTAATAAGGGAATATAAAAGACTAGGGGATTAATTGGAACCTTTAGAATCAACATTACTGCTATGAAGATTATTACTTCAAAAATATGTACAAAGAGGTATCTAAGTACATTTGAAGCGATTAATGATTCTAGTGGGAATTTTAATGATTTTATGATTAATCTGTTTGCCCTCATTGTAGTTATAGAGGAAGAGGTAATTTGTTGGAAGAGGCTGAACATTATGACTCCAAGAAGTAAGTATAAGGGGTAAAAAGGGATATCTTGACCAAGTCTTTTTGAGAATAGAAACAAAAGTAGTGTAAAAATCAAAATAGGATTTAGCAGATACCATAAAATTCCTAGGTAGCTACCTTCATTTCTTGTTTTGAAGTCAGCTTTTGCTAAAGAGATGCTTAAGTTCAGTAATTTTTTGATCCCCATCTTATTTCTTTTTTATTCCCAATACGCTCAAGAAGAATGCTGAAAACATCACCTGCAATCCCATTATAATTAAAGTCATGGAGAAAATAGCTGTTCTTACCTCAGTTAACTCTCCAAAGCCGGAGTTAATCCATTTGATTAATATCCCTAAAAAGGCTATAGCTCCGATTAATAATATTCCTAAACCAGTTATTGCTCCGCGCTCAAAGTTTGCATATTTTTCTATTAGCTTCATGAAGCCTTTTGGCTTTTCTAGATTCATCTTTATTGCATAGCTCTTTGCATGGATTCCCAAATTGATTATTTGGAAGCCAACAATTGTTAGTAATGAACCTAAAATCATTGGATGAATGTCTAAACTGGTGCTTCCTATTGTGATTGGGCCTTTTAGTAATAACCCCATTAAAATTATTCCTAATAAGAATAAAATCATTCCAGGGGCTATGAAAAGATAATTGGGAGAGTAAAGAAACATGAATCTTAAGTGTCTCCAGCCATCTCTGAATGAATGAAGTTTAGATTCTCCTTTTCTTGGATGATAGGTTATTGGTACTTCTTTTATTCTTAGACTGTTTTTTTTTGCCTTCATTATCATCTCAGAGGCAAATTCCATTCCAGTTGAATTAAGATCCATTTTGCTTATTGCTTTTTTCGTGAAGGCTCTAAAACCTGAATGGGCATCTGAGACTTTCAATTTAAAGAGTCTGTTAAGAATAAAAGTTAATGTAGGATTTCCAATATATCTATGTAATAAAGGCATTGCTCCTTCTTTTATTTGTCCATTTAATCTAGAGCCTATTACAAAATCGTTATCTTTTAACTCTGCAAGAAGTTTTGGCATTTCTAATAAGTCATAAGTATTATCAGCATCTGCCATAACCAGGTTTTGTCCTTTTGCTACAGAAATTCCTTTAAGATATGCTGCACCGTATCCTTTGATAGGTTCATGGAAAACTTCTGCTCCAAGCTCTTTTGCAATTTTAGCTGAATTATCTGTACATCCATTATCAACAACAATTATTTCTCCATCAATGTTTTTTTCTTGGAAAACTTGCTTAGCCTTTTTGATACAAACTCCAATTGTTTGTTCTTCATTTAAACAAGGTAGAATAACAGACACCTCTTTATGATCTTCCATTAATTAATTGGATTTTATGGGATATTTAAATATTGTTAAGAAACTAAAGATGTTTTTCTTTCTTTAAATAATATAAAATTTTATTTATGCATTCTTTTGGAGGTTTATTTGTTGTGTCTATGGATATTTCGGCGTTTCTGGGAGTTTCATAAGGGGCACCAATTCCAGTAAAATCTTTGATTATTCCTGCACGTGCCTTTTTGTATAACCCTTTTGCATCTCTGCGTTCACATTCTTCCAAGGGTGTTGAAACATGGACTAAGGCAAAATTTCCCTGTTTTGTTATATCTTCTCTTACATAATTTCTAGCAAGATCATAAGGGGCAATTTGTGCACAAATTACTATTCCTCCCTTTTTTGTAATTTTTTTAGCAATATACCCTATCCTTTTAATATTTATATCCCTGTGTTCTTTTGAAAAATTCAAATCCTTCGATATTTTTTGACGTACGACATCTCCATCTAGCGATATAATTTTTCTTTTTTCAGTTTTCTCTAATTCTTCTTGTAATCTCTCACATAATGTAGACTTTCCAGCTCCAGATAATCCTGTAAAAAAAATCGTTGATCCTTTTTTGTTGTAGGAAGGATAGTTATCAGTTATATCTTGGACAAATTTGTAAAGCTCACTATTCTTGTCAGTAATTTCTGCCACTCCCTCTTTTATCATTTTCCCCTGAGACTGGAAGAGTATTTAATCTTTTTCATATTCTTACACAAAGATTATTTAAATCTCAGCTATTAATGAGTTTTATGAAAGAGTTGGTTAAAAAATATTACAAGCCAGCAATTCTTATTTTATCACTTATCTTTGTGTTTTGTTTAGTATATTCTGTGCATTTTGATTATAATTATCCATTTCATTCAGATGAATGGCAGCATGCTGCACAGTCTGTAGGTGTGGTTGATAGGGGTTATGGGGGTTTTAATCCTTATTTTGAAGGGGAAGGGGAAAGAAAAGATCTTGAGATAGGTTTTCATGTGTTCTTGGCTGAGATGTTTTTAATTACTGGAATGGATCCTGTTCAAGACTATCAGTGGCTTCCTGCTTTGTTTGCCACTATTGCCGCATTTATTCTTTTTGTGTTTGTGAATAAAGTGTCTAATTTTCCAACTGCAATCTTTTCAATGCTGTTTTTTGCAAGCATCAAGTCTAATGTCAATATATTGGGATTATGGTTCTTTGTTCCATTGACTTTAGCTGTTCTTTTGCTTTATCTGCTGTTCTTTTTGTTTTCTGAGGGTTTGGAGAAAAAAGATTTGAGGCTTTTATTTGTTTCAGTGATTATTTTGTTTACACTTTTTCTGGTGCATGGCATTTCTGCAGTTTTTGCAGCCCCAATTCTTCTTTTGTATTTTTTAGCTTCTTATTTTCCTGAAAGGAAAGAGTTTAATAAAATGTTCTTTGGAAGATCTAAAAAGCACATCTTTATTTTTGGCTTTCTTATTATTCTTGGCTTATTGGCTTTTGCATTTGTTTGGAAAGGATCTATTTCACATACTTTGGGTTTTATTAAATCTTCATTGATGTTCGGATCAGAATGGACTAATTATGCTAAGCTTTATACTTTTAGATTTTATGGAACAATTCCTTTAGTTTTGGCCATGGTGGGTATTCTTCCAGCTATTATGGATGCAAGAAAAAGGCTTTTTGCATTGTGGGCAGGATTTAGTATAGTTTTAATTTTCTTTTCTTTCTTTTACACTTATAATGTTTCTTTTTTAGTTCCCTATCAAAGGGCAATATATTATACTTTCATAGTGTTTGCCCCCTTGTCTGCTTTTGGGTTGAGTTATTGTTTAGGATGTTTTAAGAAAGTTTTTGGTTCCAAAACTGTTTTTTTCTTGTTATATGGTTTAATTGTGCTGTTTGTTTTTTATTCTGTTTTTGCTAATTATTATGATACAGACAAGGGTTTGGGATTATATCATAATATTGATGATGCAGATTATGATGCAATAAAATGGATTGAGGAGAACTATGGTAATTATAATATAATACTTGCATTCCCCCATATTTCTTCAGCAATTTATCCAGTTTCTAGGAATTATGTTGTTAGTATAACTCCCACACAGTTGGGTGGGGGCCCTCTTAAGGAAACTTATAGGTTCTTTGAAAAAGATTGTGAGTTTAAGGCAGAGTTTTTGGAGGATTATAAGGCAGATTTTGTTCTGTCAAAAGAAAAGATAGAGTGTGAGGGTTTTGAAGAGATATATAGGAAGAATAATTATGTCTATACCTTAGAAAGTGGCAGTTCTTTGCAGTCAGAGGTCATATAATTTTCCAAAATCATTTGTGTATATGGGCTTTAGCCCTTTAGTTTTATTGATTAGCTTTTCAGGATTGTTTAAGCCTAACTGGTCATTTTTTATGTAGTCTGGGTACTTTTCTGAAATCTTAAGATCAGATTTAGTAATCAGCAATGCTTGCTTTTGACTTTCTTTAAAGAATATCGATTGATATTCTTTGATAACATTATAGTTTGATTTAACTGTGTAATTGTTGTTATTTGCGTATTCTATTAATTCAAATCCTTCCGGAGGGATGTATCTTATATCGCTTCTAATGTCATAAAATGGTGTGTTTTCAAAATTATTTCCATATATGAAGATTGATGGGTAGATGAAAGTGGATAGAATGATCAATATTGCTGCGAAAACTAAGCCAAGGTATTTGATTTTTACTTTTTCTTTTATTTTTAGGAATCCATAAGAAGCAATTATTGATGCAGAGAATATTGCAAACTCTACTACCCTTAATGAGTCAAAAGGGAAATCCACTAAAGAGGTTCCTTTTAGTAGTAAGAATATTGGTGCTAAGAAGATCAAAGCATAGATTAAAGTTATTTTGAAGAAGTTGTTTGTATTTTTAGATTTGTTAAGAAAGAAGCCTATTAAGAATAGTGCTAGAAAGACTAACAGACCTATCCAAATCTGAAGAGGATAAGAAAAAGAGGAAAATTTGTATGCAATAAAAGGTGTTATAATTAAAGCAATCAAAGATAAGGCTTTGAAATAAGAGTTCTTTAATTTTGAAATGTCAATATTTCTTATTATAATTATCATAGCTATGAATGGGATAGTTGCTAATAAGATAAAAAGAAGGTGTGTTTCGAATAATCTGATGAGGAAAGCCCTAAAGGCAAAACTCCAATAAGTAATTGTTAATAGGGAGAGTGCTGCTATGAGTGTAAGGGCCTTCTTTGTTTTATCTCTATGAACGAAGATTGTCAGTGAGAATAGGAAGATTAAACACATAACTGTAGACCAATGGTGTGAGATGATTAGGAGTACAAAAGAAAGGAAGAGTAATATCATTTTCCAGATGTTAGCTTTATTTATTTTTGAGGTGATTGTTCTATCAAATAGATATATTATTAGTGGGAAGAAAAATAATCCAATGGTTTCTCTGACTGGTTGAGAACTCCAGTGTATATGTGGGGGGAAGACTGCAATTAAGAAACAGGCAATTATGCTCTCTTTTACTGGGAAGTATCTTCTTAGGAATAAAAAGAAGAACAATAATCCGATTGCTGGAAGCAATTGGGGCAGGAATAAGAAAACTTGGAGAGGGTTAAATCCAATGGAAGATACTCCAAAAACAATTAAATGAAGTAATGGGAAGGAACCGTAAGGGTTTGAGAAGTTTATCTGGCCGTTTTCTATAATATAATTTACTTGACTGAAATCTCTTAAAGAATCATCAGTTATTGGTACTGGATAGCCTAGTAAGTAAGGAAGTATTCTGATAATATATGCTAAGATTATAATTAAAGCAATTGCTCTGTAGCCTTTCTTCATATAATATTTTTTTTAATGATATATTTAAGGATTGTTGTTTGATTTGTGTTATTATGAATTTAATCAAAAATGTTTTTTTTTTGATTAAATTTTTCTTTTAAGAAAATTTACCGTCTGTAAAAACAGTTTTTTTCTTAATTTTTTAAAAAGATGAAAAGTTAAGAAAATTCTCAAAAAAGAAAACCTTTATATAGGCTTTTTAATTACTAGGAGCAGTAAAAAGATGGTGAAAAGATTAATTGCATTTAGTGTTTTTGTTTTACTAGGTATTTCTATGTTTTCTGTTGGAGTTGTTGCACAACAACAAGATAATTCTTGTGGACTTGGTTGTATGATTGTTGATTTTTTCAAAAGTCTTTTTGGTGGAGCTAGTTTAAATGTAACTGGTAGTTTTATTGAAGGAGATGATTCCTATGGTTATGGTTATGGTTATGGTGGAGGACCTTGTGATGATTATAGTAATACTCTTTATATTTCAAACTGTTGTGAATTGCAATTGATGAAGGAGAATCTTTTTGGAGATTATGTTTTAGTAAATGATATCATGTGTTCAGAGACTGCTGATTGGAATAATGGAGCAGGATTTGAACCTATCGGAATTCGTGTAGCGAGTTCACCGGATAGAGTTGGAGCATTTAAAGGATCTTTTGATGGAAATAATTTCAACATAATCGGATTACATATAAATAGGCCTACAGAATCTTATGTTGGCCTTTTTGGAGGAGTTTATGAATCCGCTTGGATTAAAGATGTATCCTTCTTGGATGTTAATGTAGTTGGTGGAAATGTGGTTGGAGCTCTAGCTGGTCAGGTAGATGAAGCAAGTGTATCTAATGTTCACTCTACTGGAAGTGTTACTGGATTAGTATCTGTTGGAGGATTAATAGGTTCATTATATTTAGCCCAAAGTCCTGATTCTTCTGTTAGTTCTTCTTCTACTGCTGGAACAGTAGATGGATTTAGGATTGTAGGAGGATTAATTGGTGGAAGTTATAAATCTAGAATTTTTGAAAGTTTTTCTGCAGCAGATGTTACAGCTGAACTAGACCATGTTGGAGGATTATTAAGTGATGGTAGAGAGACTTTGATATCTGATTCTTATGCAACTGGAAGTGTTACTGGAATTAGTGCTGTTGGAGGATTAGCCTCATCGGTTACCTCAATAATAAATTCCTATGCAACTGGAACTGTGACTGGGGATGCAGATGGTGTTGGAGGATTAGTTGCTTATATTTCAAATTTCGGAATTTATAATTATTTAGTAGAAGACTCTTATGCAACTGGAAGTGTTACTGGAAGTGGGAATTATGTTGGAGGATTAATTGGAAAGGTTCCTTCTAACTTTTTAATAACGAATTCTTATTGGTATAATAATCAAGCTCAATGTATTGGAAGTTCTGGAACACCTGGAGAGTGTACTCTGGCTACAAGTGAGGATTATTTTTATAATAAATGTGATAATGGACCAATGACTTCATGGGATTATACAACTATCTGGGGGGAGAAAGATTCTTCACCTTATTCATGTTTACTGTGGGAAGCAGGATGTGAATTACTTGAATGTGTTACATGTATAGACCCAGATAATGATGGTTATGGAGAAGGCCCTGGTTGTTTAGGCCCTGATAATTGCCCAACTGTTTCAAATGCTGATCAAGCTGATAGTGATACAGACGCTTTAGGAAATGCTTGTGATAATTGTGATTATGTTGCAAATGCTGATCAAGCTAATGTTGATGGAGATTCCTTTGGAAATGCTTGTGATAATTGTGTAGAGGATTATAATCCTGATCAAGCTGATGCAGATGGCGATTTAGTTGGAAATGTTTGTGATAATTGTCCAAATGTAGCAAATCTTAATCAAGCTGATACTGATTTTGATACTGTAGGAAATATTTGTGATAATTGTCCAAATGTAGCAAATCTTAATCAAGCTGATAGTGATGAGGGTAGTGGTCAGTTTTTAAGAAGTGGAGTAATTAGTGATAGTTATTCGAATAATTTGTATTCTTTTGAGTTCTGTGGTGAGACTGATTTAAGGAGTCATCTTATAACTTTTACCTCAGGATCATTGTATGGTCAAACATTTGAAGTTGAGCCATTTGCAGCTAGTCATGAGGGTGGCTGTCATAAGACTGGTGATACTGGAATAGTGGCACTTGTTGAAGGTCCTAACGTTGATTCTACAGGTTTCACTTTTGATATTTATGCTCCTAGAATTCCAGACGGCGTAGGAGATGCTTGTGATAATTGTGTAGATGTAGCAAATACTAATCAGGCTGATGTTGATAGGACATGCCCTGCTAATGAGGTAGAGAATTGTAATTCATTAACTGAAGAGCAATGTAATTCTAAAGATTATTATTTTGATGATAATTTTGGTACCCTTTATGTATGTGGTTCTTACGGTGGATATGGTTGTGGCTCTTTTGCACATTGTACACTTGGAGACGGAGCAGGAGATGTCTGTGACTGTGATGATGAAATATGTACTGAAGAACCTATATGTACTGCTGATCCTGCTTGTTGTACACCTTCACCTGGAGGAGAAGTATGTAATGGTGTTGATGATGATTGTGATGATATTGTAGATGCAGATGATGAAGATTTCATTTCTTGTGGAACAGATGGCTGGGAAGATACTGAAGTGACTCAAACAGTGCTTGTAGGACCATGTAATGAGCAAGAACAGAAACAACAAGTGTACAAAGATTATATCTGTAATGCTGCTGCTGGTTGTACTATAGAAACTGGAGCACTTAGATGGGTAGATGTTGGTGAATTAATAATTAAAGATCAAGATGAAGATAATGTCTGTGATGGTGTAGATAAATGTACTAATCTGGATTTACCAGGAGTACCTGCAACATTCCTTGGAGCTAAACCAAATCATGTTGCTTTAGATGCTCAAGTCGCTTTCGGATGTACTTGTGAAGAAGTATTATACTGTAAACCTGGAGCAAATAATGGTGAGTTCAAATTCGGATGTGCGCCTGGAACAGTAAATATTTGGGAAATACAGAATGGATGGACTCCTGATTGTCAAACTAATGGAGTTGTAACACAAGCTGGAGAAGCTAAGTCTTTGTTTGAAGATTCAGATGGAGCTGGAGTTATAGACCTATTCGATACTGACAATGACAATGACGGTGTATCTGATGGAAGTGATGCTTTGATGGATGATGCAGACCCTGTTGGAAGTGTTGGAAGAGGAAAGCCAGACTGGTGGGAAAAGAAACATCCAGGCAAGTAAACTTTTTTTAGATTTAATCTTATAGGAGAGAGTTAAGTGAGAACTATGTTCGGATGCGCAAGACGTCAGGCGCATCTATTCTTTTTTTCTTTGATTCTTTTTTTAATTTAAATCTAGAATAATTGGAGTTGTGGAAGATTTCTTTGGATGAAAAGATGTGCCTTTGTTATCAGATTTCTGCTAGAAGGTATTTTCATTATTTCTAGTGCTTCATCATAAGTGGCCCATTTGTAATCAAGGTGCTCATGAGAGATCTTTACTTTCCAGTCATAAGTCTTTGCTAAGAAGTAAACAGCATCTTTTCTGATGAGCTTTCCTTCATATCTATAGAAATAGTGCTGTGTTTCTCTGAATCTTGGGATCATCTTTATGTCATATAGGCCTGCTTCTTCTGCAGCCTCTCTGTTTAGAGTCTCTTCTTCTGTTTCTCCTGGTTCGACGTTACCCTTTACAAAGCCCCAATATTTGGATTTTGTAGGGTATTTTAGGAGCAGATAATAAGGAACACCCTTGTCAAAGCGGAAAATGATTGCACCACAGCTTAAAGCATACCTTGCTTCCTCTTTTTTTCCATACCTCTTGTTGAAATCTTTCTTCAATTTACTGACTTTATTCTTCTTCTGCTGAGGTGTAGGTTCTTTGATTTTTTCTGTCATCATCCTATATATAATTGGGAAGAGGGGTTTAAAATCTTTTTCTTGGTAATGTTTAAGTACCTCCCCTCTCTAATTATATTACATGAAAAGAGTTGCTGTTTTAATTACAGTCTGTTTAGTTTTTGTTCTATTTTTCTCAGTTGGAGTGTTAGCAGATGAAGATTGCTCTTTTTTATGCAAGAGTTTTAATTTTATAAAAGAGAAGTTCACAATTACTGGAGGCACTATTGCTGCCGAATCTTCTTCAATTGAAACTGTTGAAGAATGCGGTTTTTTCTGTAAGATAAAAGAGTTCTTTGTCAGTCCCACTATAACTGGAAAGGCCGTCGCTGAACCTGAGAATTTTGAGGAAGCGGACGATATATCGATCAAAGTAGAATTAGAGACTGTATCTAGTTAAAGTTTAAATAATCCCTATTCTGTTGAGTATTATGATAAAGTATTTTCCTGCTCCTGATGTTGAAAGAAAGATGAAGGATATTGTCCCTAAGATAGGAATGAGCTATATAGATCCTGCTCAAGTCTCTTGTATCCGTAGTAGGGGAAGTACTTCAAGAAGAACTATTGCCAGATGTCATGGGATGGCTAAAGTTTTGCAGATAGGGATGCGGAGAGGTGCTCATTATGTGATAGAAGTTATCAGTGAAGAGTTTGATAAGTTAAGTCAAGAAGAACAAACTAAAGTAGTGATACATGAATTGATGCATATTCCTAAAAATTTTGGTGGAGGATTCAGGCATCATGATTATGTCACGAAGAGAAATGTGGATAAGCTTTATAGAAAATATATGGGGAGAGATAATTCTGTAATTTTAAATAAATTAAATTCAAAATCCCAGTCGATGAATTGGTTTTTGTTTAGATAAAGATTTTTTTAATTATTTTTTTGTTGAAATTAGTTGTTAACTAGTTTCGTTTTTTTATAATTTTTTTTATAATTCTTTTTTATTTTTGTTTTTTCCCGTCGAGAACTGCTTTTTTATAAAAATATTTTTTGGAAAACATTTAAATAGTAGTTTTTTTTATATAAGTAATCAAAAGAGAGTGAATATGAGGAAATTATTGCTATTAAGTGTTTTTATTTTACTTGGGATCTCTATGTTTTCTGTTGGCGTTGTGGCACAACAAGATAATTCTTGTGATCTTGGATGTAAGATTATTGAATTTTTCAAAAACTTTTTATTTGAACCAAAAGTAACTGGAAATGTTGTATCTAACTGTCCAATACAATATTCTTCTTATTGTAATTATTTAGATGATATGACTTGTGAGCAAGGTTATTCAAACGAAGATGGGGTTGCTGCAACTTGTGTTTTCAATTGGGATGATATGGAATGTACTTCTTCTTCATCAGAATGTAATGAGACACCTACAAGCTGTCCAGTTAATTATGTAAGTAATTGTGGCAACTTAGATATGATGTTATGTGATGTAGGTTTTTATTCAGATGAAACTGGAGAAGCAAGAAAATGTGTATTAAATGATATGACTACTTGTGTTCCTTCTCATGAATGTAATGAACCTACACCTTCAAGTTGTTCTGACAATTATATAAGTAATTGTGGACTTCTTGATGAAGGAACTTGTGAAGATGGTTTTTATACTGATCAAAATGGTGTACTTCAATCATGTTCTTTTGATTCGGACTTTACAATGTCATGTTTTCCTTCAGCTATTTGTACTGGTGTTGAAAGTGATTGTGGTGATGGTTTTGTAGAAGGAACAGAACAATGTGATCCTCCTGAAGCTGCTTGTACTGCAACTTATGGAAGTTCTTGTCAATATTGTAATAGTCTATGTAAAACAGAAACTGTTACTGCTGCAAGATGTGGTGATGGAATTATTCAAGCAGAATATTTAGAACAATGCGATGATGGAAATACTAACAATGGAGATACTTGTAGCAATACTTGTGAATCACAACTTGCAAGTTGTCCTCCAAGATATACAACAAATTGTGATGGTCTTGATATGATGTTGTGTGATTATGGTATTTATTATTCAACTGAATCCGGAGTAGCTAGAAGATGTTCTTTTGATTGGGATATGGAGAATTGTTACAGTAATAGTGAGGCTTCTTCTCAATGTAGTGAACCTACTCCTTCAAGTTGTCCTGCTAATCTTGTAAGTAATTGTGAATCTATTTATGATGAAGCAGATTGTAATGATGGAGATTATTATACTAATCAAAATGGTGTAGCTCAGAGATGTGAATTTGAGATGGATATTGGGGAGTGTACACCTACAAGTATTTGTGATGATGGCGGTGGCACTACTGGTCCTGGAGATCCTGTTTGTGGAGATGCTGTTTGTGAGCCTGGGGAAGATTTTTTTGTTTGTCCTGAAGATTGTAATCCTCCTACTATTTGTGGTGATACATTCTGTGATGATGGTGAAGATTTTTTCACTTGTCCTGATGATTGTGAACCTACTGGCCCTATTTGTGGAGATGGAATTTGTGATGCTGATGAAGATATGGAGAATTGTGCAGAAGATTGTATAAGTGAGGATTATGATAATGATGGAGTTCTTAATGATGTAGATAATTGTATGTTTGTCTATAATCCTGATCAAAAAAATAGTGCAGGCTGGGGAGATGGAGATGCTTGTGATTGTGGTCCGAATGATTATTATTGTACTGCGGAAGATTATTGTATAACTCAAGGAACCCCTGATCCTAATTGTAATGGTGATATGGATGGAGATGGTGTTCTTGATGAATTTGATAATTGCCCTCATGATACTAATCCTACTCAATCTGATATGGATGGAGATGGTGTGGGGACTAATTGTGATAATTGTTATGAAGATTACAATCCTACTCAATCAAATATGGATGGAGATAATTATGGAGATGCTTGTGATTGTCAAACTGATGGAATATGTAATGACCTTTTAGATTACCAGGGAAATAGACATTGTGCTCAAGGTGTTTATGGCGGGAGTAGACTTAATGATGATTATGATTGTTGTTATGATGAAGATGGAGATGGTTATGGATTTGATTCTGTATATCTAGGAAGTAATCAATTCTGTGATTATCCTGGAGTTTATGATTGTAATGATAATCAGCAATATTGTACTACTGATTGTGATACTTTATTTTATTATGACGGAGATGGAGATGGTTATGGTAGTTCTTCAGGTGCTTCTTTAGCTTGTAATTCTAATTATGTACTTCCATCTAATTATGCTGCTGTTGGGGGTGATTGTAATGATTATAGTGCTGAGGCAAATCCTATGGCTGTAGAAGTTTGTGATGGTTTAGATAATAATTGTAATGGTCAAGTTGATGAAGGAGTATCCAATCCTAACATAGTTGAAGTTTGTGATGGTTTAGATAATAATTGTAATGGTCAAGTTGATGAAGGAGTAACTGTTACTTTTTATTCAGATGGTGATGGTGATGGATATGGTACCAATGATTATATGATTACTGGTTGTTCTGGTGATGACTATCCTGCTTATGTTGAAGGAGATAATTCTGATTGTGCTGATTGGAATCCTGATGTAAATCCTGGAGCTACTGAAGTTTGTGGTGATTATTATGATAATAATTGTGATGGTCAAGAGGATGAAGGATTTGATGATGATAATGATGGAGCTGTTTGTACTGATAATTGTCCAAGTGATTATAATCCTGATCAATTAAATAGTGATGGTTCTAATGCATGTGATCCTGCTGTAGGTGCTTGTGGAGGTTGTGATGATAATTTTGTAGACTTTACTTGTCCGGCTGAATCTGGTGGATGGATGGCAGATACTGGAAGTGGAATGTGTATGTGTATGATTGATGATGGTACTGGTACTGATATGACTTATATTACGGTTTTTTCAAGTATGATGTGTGATGAGACGTACTTATATAGTCCAATTGGAGAGGTTATCCATCCTTATGAAGGTCCTTGTACTCATTACATGCATTATGATATGGTTGACCCAATGAATATGACAATGGATGATTGGATGTGTCCAAGTTATGAAAGATTAGGAACACAAGTAACTGTTGATGATTGTATTGATAATACTGGGATGGGTGGCCCGTTAGAACTTACTCATGATCTTACAGCTTCTTTCTATGCAGGATCTGTTGGAGGGGAAGTACCTTCTGATACTATTGGAGATGTTTGTGATAATTGTCCTTTTGTTGGAAATCAAGATCAATTAGATAGTAATGGTGATGGAGTTGGAGATATTTGTGGTAATGTTAATGATAATGATGGTGATGGAGCAACAAATGATGTTGAAGAGGCTTTAACTGGAAGTGATGATGGTTTAACTATTACAGAAGTAGGAACAACAAATATGAATGTTGATCAAGATGAAGTAACTGGAGATATTGTATTTACTGCAGTAACTGATTTAGGACCGCAAACATTAGTTACAATTCCTGCTGGAACAACAGTTCCAACTGGAGAAGTAATTGTTACTTCTCAAATTATTGCAAATAAACAAACAGTAACTGTAGAAGGAGTAACTCTTCCTGCTGGTGAGACAAAATCTATAACTCTTGGAGCAAAATCTAAGGTTTGTATTTATGATCAACCAAATCCTACAATTGTTCAAGCTACAAAATGTACAAATGAAGGTTATAGAAGAAAGATAACTTGTGATGGAGATTCAGTAAGTTATAATGATCTTCCTGATGGAGTACCAAGAACATTTACTTGTACTAATAATGGAAATGGATTTATGACTGTTAGTGGTCTGGTTTATAGTACTGTAATTGCTTTTGAGGATACAGATAATGATGGTATTGATGATGATGTAGATAATTGTCCTTTGGTTCCAAATACTGATCAATTAGATAGTGATTATGCTCCATCAAGTGGAGAAGTAGCATGTAATCCTGTTGTGGGTGCATGTAATACTTGTGATGATAATTTTGTAGACTTTACTTGTACTGCTGAGGATGGTTGGATGGCAATGCCAGAATCTGGAATGTGTATATGTGATGTAGCTAATGAAGATTGGTCTGTTATGACTAGTGTTATGGTCTTTACAGACATGCACTGTGATAATATGTTTATGGGTATGACTAATCATCCTAATGATGGTTCTTGTACTATGTATAATTATAATGATGGTAGTGACCCAGAAAATAGTGTTATGGAGATGTGGATTTGTCCAAGTTATGAGAGATTAGGGGCAGAAGTAACTGCTGCTGATTGTATTGATCAGAGTATGATGAGTCAAAATACTGCAGATGATTATCATGACCTTAATAATGAGTTTTATGCTGGTGTGCAAGAGACTGTTGGTGTAGGAGATGCTTGTGATTGTGAAGATGATGGAATATGTACTGCTCTAAATTATTGTTCTACTCCTGGAAATGAAGATGTTGATTGTGTAGATACAGATGGTGATGGTGTTAGTGATTTAGTAGATAATTGTCTATATGTTCCAAATCCAAATCAATTAGATAGTGATTATGTTCCATCAGATGAAACTGAAGAAGTGGTAGTAACATGTGATCCTGTTGAGGGTGTTTGTGATGCTTCTTGTGGAAATTCATTTTTAGATTATACTTGTCCTTCAGCTGATGGATGGTCTGCTGAATCTGGTTCATGTGGTTGTGGGTACAATAATGATGATTGGACTATTATGGAAAATACAATGATTAAGTCTGATGAATTCTGTGATAATAATTTTGAGTATTCTGATAATCCTATTACTCACCCTTATGAAGGTTCTTGTGCTGAGTACATGTCTATGAATATGACTGACCCAATGAACATGATTATGGATGTGTGGACTTGTCCAAGTTATGAAAGATTAGGAGAAGAAGTAACTGCTGCTGATTGTATTGATCAAAGTGGTGGAATGGGTGTAAAATTTGTAGATGATCTCTTTGACTTTACTGATGAATTTTATGCTGGTGCGCCAGTTGATTCATCAAGTGGAGAAGTAATATGTGATCCTGCTGTAGGTGCTTGTAATGCTTGTGATGATAATTTTGTAGACTTTACATGTACTGCTGATGATGGTTGGATGGCAATGCCAGAATCTGGAATGTGTATGTGTTATGTATCTAATGAAGTTGGGACTGTTTCAACCAATGTTATGGCTTTTACAGATATGGATTGCGATAATATGTTCGAATATGATGTAAATCCAGTTTCCCATCCTAATGATGGTTCATGTACTATATACAATTATTATAATAATAGTGGTGCTACATATGAGAGTATGACTATGGATACTTGGTTATGTCCAAGTTATGAAAGATTGGGAGAAGAAGTAACTGCTGCTGATTGTCTTGATCAGAGTATGATGAGTGCACATCCTGTAGATGATGTTTATGACTTTAGTAATGAGTTTTATGCTGGTGTGCCAGTTGCTGAAGTCTTAGGAGATGCTTGTGACTGTGAGGCAGATGAAATATGTACTGCTGCAATTTATTGTTCTACTTCAGGAAATTCTGATGTTGATTGTTGTTTAGATGATGATGGTGATGGATTTGCAGTTCAAGGTGGAACTTGTGGAGTTGCAGACTGTAATGATAATAATCCTTTAATAAATCCTGGAGTTGTTGAAAGCTGTGATCTTGAAAATGGATTTGATGGAGTGGATAATAATTGTGATGGAGAAGTTGACTTAGATTGTTCAAGCTATTGTGACCAAGATGGAGATGGCTTTACTACTAATGCTCTCTGTGTATTCGCAGGTTATTCCTTAGGAGATTGTGATGATACTAATGCTGAAATAAATCCTGATGCTTTTGATGTACCTTGTGATTCAATAAATCAAGATTGTTCTGGAGATGCTTTCCAAGGAACAGATGTTGATGGAGATGGTTTTGAGATAGAAGGTGGATTATGTGGCTCTGTTGATTGTGATGATAGTGATGCTGGAATGTATCTTGGTGTTTTAGAAAGTCAAGCTTGTGGTGAAGAAGCACAATGTTTAGGAAATAAATCAAGAACTTGCCAAGCAGATGGAATAATGAGTGTTTGGGGAACTTGTGATTATTCAGTAAGCGAGAACCAATTATGTTCAGATAATAATGCTTGTACTTCCGGAGATGTTTGTTCTTCAGGAAGTTGTGTAAGCAGTCCAGTAACTTGTACTGCTTCAGGCGTTTGTGCAGGAACTAATGAAGTATGGACTGGAATATGTGATCCTGCAGTTGGATGTACAGTTCAAGATGCACCTTTAGAAATTTGTGATGGTGAAGATAATGATTGTGATAATGTTGCAGATGAAGACTTTGATGATTTAGAATTAACTTGTACTGTTGGTGTTGGTGCTTGTGAGAATACTGGAGTGAATATTTGTTCAGATGATACAAGTGGAACTTCTTGTTCAGTAAGTCCTTTACCTTCTGGAACTGAAGTTTGTGATGCTGATTTAGTTGATGAAAACTGTAATGGTGTTTCAAATGAAGGATGTGTCTGTAATGAAGGACAAACACAACAATGTGGTCCAACTACAGATGCTGGAGCTTGTGAGTTTGGTGTACAGACTTGTGGATTAGCAGGAACTTGGGATGTTGTTTGTGTAGGTGCTGTTTATGAATCTGAAGATATTTGTGATGGAATAAATAATGATTGTGATGAATTAATTGATGAAGATATTGAAGATATAGTTACTGATCTTTCTGGATTTGGAGATACTGGAACTTGTCAAGTGCAAGTACAGAGTTGTATTGATGGAGAATTCCAAGAAATACAAGAATCTATCGGTCCAAGTGCTGAAGTTTGTGATGGATTAGATAATAATTGTAACACCTTGACTGATGAGACTGATTATGATGCTGACGGATTTAATGATTGTAATGGTGATGATAGATGTGTAGATGTTAATGCACCTACCCTTGCGGGCTTCTTAGGCGCAAATCCAAACCATTATGCAGTTAGTGATCAAATGGGCTTCGGATGTACTTGTGAAGAAGTATTATATTGTAAACCAGGAAGTAATCTTGGAGAATTCAAATATGGATGTGCTGCTGGAACTGCGAAGATTTGGAATAATCAAAATGGATGGGCTCCTGATTGTCAAGTAGAAGGAGTTGTATCTCTTGCAGGAGAAGGTAAGCCTTTGTTTGAGAATACAGATGGATCTGGATGGATAGATGGATTTGATCCAAATAATGATAATGATGAACTTGCAGATAATGTTGATTCCTTAGTTGATGACGCTGATTCTAAGGATGCACCTGGACATGGTAAGCCAGACTGGTGGGAAAAGAAACATCCTAATAAGTAATTCTTTAAATTTGTCGTCGGTAAGTTAATTTATTTTTTCCTTTAGGGTTGTTACTTTTTAATGATGTCCTCGACGGGGAAAAGGTTTATATACTACATTTCCGTCGGGAAATCAAGTAATTACTTTAAAAGGAGGTATTGATTAAATGGGAAAAATTCTTGTAAAGAAAGCTATTCAAAGAAAATCTGGTTTCTTATATTACGTAGACGGACAAGGAAATGTTTGCGAAGCTAAGATGGCTAGAGGCGGAAAAAAGAAGAAGAAAGTAGCTAAGAAGAAAAAAGCTAAAAAGAAGAAGAGATAAATCTTCTAGCTGACTTCAATCTTTTATTTTTATTATATCTATTTCTTTATTTTTTTAAGTTTGTGACGGAAGTCTCGTCGATTATTTTCTCTAGAAATTGTGGAAGGCAAGATTTTCCTATCTTGCTGTCAGGCCCATACTCTAAACAAGTATATCCTACCCATTTATCCATCCTTTTTTCGCTTTCTGTTTTTCGTGTACATCCATAATCAGCTGAGTCTTCATCTGCCCAAGTCAATGCTCTATTTACACATCCATGGCAGCTGACTCTGAAAGGGCTGTAATATATCATCTCTGAGAATTTTGAAAGATCGTAGGTTATTGGTCTGTTGAAAAAGCTAAATATTGAACGGGTATTTTTCTTTTTCAATAATGCTATTGGTTCTTTCTTATACTTATCAAATGTTCCTCCCCATACTGTCGCTAATTTAGTGAATTCTCTGAAATCTTTTATCTTTTCTCCTGATTGGTCTTTGATATCATATTCTTCAGCCATTTTTTCATAATCTTGCTTCAAACAAGTGAGAACAGAGAGCAATTCCTCTTCGTCATTTATTCTTTCATGGAGTGGTTGATATTGGATTGTTGAAGATTCTGTCATGATATCAGGGAAGCAGTATTATTTATAAACATAATTTTTGTTTAAAATATATGATATGTTTGGGTATTGAATCAACAGCACATACTTTTGGGGTCGGAATAATCAAAGATAAAAAAGTTCTTGCTAATATTAAGAAGACTTACACGACGGAAAAAGGAGGGATTATCCCTATAGATGCTGCAAAACATCATCATGAAATTAAAGATGAATTGTTGGAAAAGGCTTTAGATGAAGCAAAAATAAAGCTAGAAGATGTTGATTTGATAGCTTTTTCTCAATCTCCTGGACTGTCTCCTTGTTTATTGGAAGGGATGAGGACTGCGAAAGAGCTTTCAAAGAAGTTAAAAGTTCCTTTAGTTGGAGTAAATCATTGTATCGCTCATTTAGAGATTGGAAGACTGTTAACAAAAGCAAAAGATCCTGTCTTATTATATAGTTCTGGAGCAAATACTCAAATAATCGGTTTTGCCGAGGGTAGATATCGGATTTTTGGAGAAACTGTTGATATAGGTCTAGGGAATTTTATTGATTCTTTTGCAAGATGTGCTGGTTTAGGTTTTCCTGGAGGACCTAAAATGGAGAAATTAGCTTTGAAGAGTAAGAAATTAATTGAATTACCGTATAGCATCAAGGGAATGGATGTAAGTTTTTCAGGATTGTTAACTAATCTTCAACAGAAGCTCAATAAAGAGAAATTAGAGGATTTAGCATACTCGATGCAAGAAACTGCTTTTCCTATGCTTATAGAGGCTGCAGAGAGGGCTATGGCCCATTTACATAAGAAGGAATTGCTTTTTGGTGGAGGAGTTGCCTGTAATAAAAGATATCAAGAGATGGGAGAGATAATGTGTAAAGAAAGGGATGCTAAGTTTTATTGTCCTGAAAATCAATTCTTAGTCGACAATGCTGCAATGATTGCTTGGCTTGGAATACTTATGGAGAAACATGCAGTGAGTTGGAAGCATTTAGACAAAATAGACATCGATCCTTATGAAAGGACCGATGATGTAGAGATTACATGGAGATAGGTTGTCTTAGAAACATTTTTAAATGAACTTTCTTCTTTATTTATAGATAATAAAACCAAATGATTGCGTAGGAGGTTTTTGCAAGATGGATTCATACCAATTGATTGAAACAGCGAGAAAAACTGGAAAAATAGACAAGGGAGCTAATGAAGTTACTAAGACTGTCGAAAGAGGTCACGCTAAGTTAGTTCTTGTTGCTGAAGATGTTAATCCAAAAGAGATTACTCAACATTTAGAGCTTCTCTGTAAAGAGAAGGGAGTACCATATACAACTGTTGATAGCAGAAAGAAGCTAGGAGTTGCAGCTGGTATTAATGTTGGAACAGCGACTGTCGCTATAGTTGAAGCTGGAGATGCTGAAGGTGCGCTTTCAGGTTTCAAGTCCACTAAACCCAGTAAAAAGTAGGTTAGGCTAAGGTCTAATTGAGGGTCTTTGCTGTATTTTTCATAAAATGGCCAAAGAAGGTAAAAAATTAACAGAGAAAGGAAAACAACTTAGTAAAGTAAACCTAGTCGTACCAGCAGTAGTTGAAGAGATTGTTGGAAGAACAGGAACTAGGGGAGAGGTTACTCAAGTAAAAGCACATATTCTACAAGGTTCAGAAAAAGGAAGATCTATGAGAAGAAATGTAAAAGGACCTATTAAGTTAAAAGATGTCTTAATGCTTCGTGAAACTCAAATTGAAGCAAGAAGAATAAGAACTGGGGTCAGGAAAGGAGCATTTACGTAAATGGCAAGGTGCATTTTTTGTAAAGACGAGATAAAACCAGGAAGAGGAGTCACTTTTGTTGAGCTTTCTGGAAAAATAAATCCTTTTTGTGGTTCTAAATGTAAGAGAAATATGCTTAAATTAAAGAGAGACCCTAAGAAAGTCAAGTGGGTCACTAAGAAAAAGTAAGAGTGTGATTCTTTTTAGATTAGAAAATGAATTGGTTTGATGAAGAACTTAATGGTCTGAAGAAAAGAATGAAGTTTAGTTTTAGAGATCTTGAATATCCTGAAGAGACTGGAAAGGTCTTGAAACCTCTTATTAATGTTAAAGAAGTTGGTAAGGATGTTGTTGTCAAGATGAAACTTCTTGGAGTTTCTAGGAGAGATATTAGTATCAAGCTTACTTCAGAGGTTTTGGAAGTAAATGCTGCTAGTGGAGATTTAAGATATCATCGAAAGGTGGGCTTGCCTTATGTTAATCATAATAAAGCTAAAACAGATTTCTATAAAGGACTTTTAGTATTAAGAATTCCTAAGAATTAAGTTATCTTCTTTCAGATTGCCTTTTTAATGAAGGAACACATCTTTTGTTTGAATATGCACATATGAGGCAGCATTGAGATGCAGGTATTTCTAGTTTCTTTTTGCATTTCTTACATTCATAGTGGTATAGGCCTTCATTCTCTGGAACTTTTACCCTAGAACGTTTTCCACAGTCTGAGCACTTAATCATACAAGATTTAGGAATCTTTAGCTTCTTTTTTCGCCCCATTTTTGATTATTTATCGAAGGGAGTTACAATTTATAACCTTTTTCATAAGCTTTTTAAGCTGCCCTTTCTTCGATTTATTATGACAATCAGACAACCAATTGTTACAGTAGTAGGTCATGTAGATCATGGAAAGACAACTATCTTAGATAGCATTAGGTCTACTTGTGTAGCTGCTAAGGAAGCAGGAGGAATAACTCAGGCTATTTCATCTACATCCTGTCCTGCTGCGATTGTTATGGGGAGAGCAGGAGATTTATTGAAGAAATTAGGGATTGAATTGGAGATTCCTGGATTTTTGTTTATTGATACTCCTGGACATGCTGCTTTTACTAACTTACGTAAAAGAGGAGGGGCATTGGCTGATTTAGCTATTTTAGTTGTAGATATAAATGATGGATTTAAGCCTCAAACTGAAGAAAGTATTGAAATATTGAAAGAGAATAAGATTCCTTTTATTGTTGCGTTAAATAAAATTGATTCAATCTCTGGTTGGAAGAAAGTATCTGATGATGTTGAGGGGGATATTGAAAAGCAATCAGAATATGCAAGACAGGATTTTGAGAGTAAGATGTATAAGATTGCTGGAAGTTTGAGCACTTTTGGATTTGATTCTGATATTTTTCATAGAGTTGAGGACTTCACAAAACAAATAGCATTAGTCCCTTGTTCTGGAAAGAAAGAAGAGGGAATGTCTGAATTATTAGTCATGTTGGCAGGTTTAGCACAAAAGTTCTTGAAAGGAAAACTTCAGATTGGAGAAGAGACAAAAGGAACTGTTTTAGAAGTTAAGAAAGAGAAGACAATGAGTTTTGTTGAAGCGATTATTTATGATGGTTCTTTGAAACAAGGTGATAATCTTGTTATTGCAGGTTTGGATAAACCTATTATTGCTAAATTAAGAGTTTTATATGAAGCAATGCCTTTGAAAGGATATAAAACAACTGATAAAGTAACAGCTGCTACTGCTATTAGAATGCAATTTCCAGGATGTGGAGATGTTCTTTCTGGTATGCCTTTTGTTGTTGCTCCTCCTGAAAAAGCAGAAGAAGTTGCTGGTGAATTACAGAAAGAGATAAGTGATAGTATACAAACTGATGGAGAAGGAATTATTGCTAAAGCAGACTCTTTAGGAAGTTTAGAAGCTTTAATGCAGTTATTGCATAAAAGTGGAATTGCTGTTAGTAAAGTTGGAATAGGGGAAGTGAATAAGACAGATGTCATTAGTGGAAGTGTTAATCTTAGAGAAAAGCCATTAGATGCAGTTGTTGTTGGATTTAATGTAAGGATTTCTGGAGATTTGATGGGAGATGAGACTGTTAAGATTATTGCAAATGATGTTGTTTACAAATTAATTGAAGATCTTGAAGAATGGAGGGAAGAAAGAGGAAATGAACTAACAAGACAAAAGATGGAAAGTATGATGTTTCCTTGTAAACTTAAAGTTTTAAGATATGTCTTTAGACAGACAAGGCCTGCCATATTTGGAGTTAGTGTTTTAGGCGGGAAGTTAAAGACAGGAATGAATCTGATGAATGAAAAAGGTAAGAATTTAGATAGAGTAAAGGCAATACAGGATAAAAAAGAATCTTTGAAGGAGGTTAAGTCTGGAAAAGATGTCGCTATCTCTCTTCCAAGTGTTAATTATGCTAGACAATTATTTGAGGGAGAGTTGTTGTATAGTGATCTTCATGAAAGTGGATTTAGGAAGTTAAAGGCAAATAAGAAGTTATTGACTCAAGAAGAGATTAAAGTTCTTCAAGAGATTGCAGATATCAAAAGAAGGGAGAATTCCACTTGGGGAGTTTAAAGCCAAACCTTTAAAAATAGTCAAAATTTAACAAAAATAGGAAAATGGTATTCAAATTAGATATAGGATATAAAGGAAAGACATTCCATGTAGAAGCAGAAGCAGAAGCTTTGATTGGAAAGAAGCTTGGAGAGACTGTTAAAGGAGAAGACTTAAAACCTGAATTAGCAGGCACTGAGTTTGAGATCACTGGAGCTTCTGATGGTTCTGGATTTCCAGCATCTGATGATCTTGAAGGGACTGGCTTGAATAAAGAGTTGCTTACAGAAGGATTTGCAATGAAACATGTTCATAAACAAAAAAAGACTTCTAACCCTAAACCAAAGAAAGGTTTACGTTTGAGGAGAACATTAAGAGGAAGTACAATAAGTGCTGATATAGTTCAGATTAATCTTAAACTTACTAAAGAGGGAGATAAACCACTTCCGGCAATGTTAGGCATAGAAGAGAAGAAGAAAGAAGAAGTAAAAGAGAAATCTGCTGAGGAAATACAAAAAGAGATGGAAGAAATGAAGGCTAATATGGCTAAAGCAGAGTCTAAGCCTGAAGAAAAACCAGCAGAGAAACCAGCTGAAGAAAAGCCTGCAGAGAAACCTGAAGAACCAAAAGCTTAATTCTAATGTAACTTAAAGGTAGTAACAAATAGTAAAGTTTATAAAGCAAAGAGTTCTATGAGTATTGTGATAAAATGCCTTTAGAAGATTTAGTTAAATATCAGAATATGGAGTTTGCTAATAGAACTGCTCAGAAAGAGCCAGTTCTTGCAATTCAAGCTGTTAGAGAACACTATAAAGAATTACTTGGTGGAGAAGAGGATGTTGCAATTGAGGGCCTTCTTGAGAGAGCAGAATATTCTGCACAAGCAGGAATGGGTATTGGAGAAGATCTTATTGTAAAATCTATTCAAAGAAATCATCAAAAATATCAAGAAGCTTTTGTTAAATCAAATGTTGAAAATGTTCTTGAAAGTGTAAGAAAAGCTGGATATACTAATATTGCAGACTTTGGAGAATATGCAAATAAATCTATTGAAAGTTTTATCAAGGAAGCTCAATCAGAAGATGCTTCACCAAGTGTGAAAGCTCTTGCAGGATATTTGATGAAATTAGAAGATCATAAGTTTGAAGAGCTTCGTGTAAAGATGCAGAGAAGTTATTTGGATAATTATAAGGAAGAGGTTGAAAAGGTCAAGAAAGCTGAAGAAGAGGAAGATAGACAGATTGCCTTGTAAGGATTAAGAATTCTTATAATTAAATTCTACCAGTTATTTGTTTAATAGCGAGAGCCATTTCTCTTATATACTCATCAGCTCTTTCACGCCATTCTTGTATTTGTTCTCCATCAACGTCTGTTACTTCTCCATGTAAAACTTTATGCATTTCTGTATAGATATCACGATACCATTCTATATATCTTTTCTTTAAGAAACCAGGTTCAACTAAATGCTCTTTTAACATTGCTGGAATATGTTCTGGTGAAGGGGGAGAAACTTTTGCAGCTATCAATGCTGCATGACTTGAATCTATAAATGCCCAATATAATGATTCTAAAGCTGAAATTAAATTTGTCTTACATCTAACCATATGTATTGGACTTCTTCCTAAAGTGATGTATATCATTTCAGGAGTTGATTTTATCTTTCCTTGAGCAAGTAATGATTTTAATGGTGCGAAAAATCCTCCGAAGTCAATCAATGGAAGGCCCCATCTTATTATGTTTACAACAACTGGTTCTCCACGCATCATTTCACTCCACCAAGTTGTTATTCTTACAGTGCTTACATGAATAGGTTTTGCATAAGGGTTTTTAACGAGTATTTTTCCTAATTCTTCTCTGTACCAAGCAATCAATTCTTGGTCCCATTGAACTGTTGCATCATCTACAAGAATTACTACATCAATATCTGATTTTGCTTTCGAAGTTCCTTTTGCAGCAGATCCAAATAATATAACACTTTTTATGACCTTGCCCATCTTTTGATATACTTTTTGAGCAAAGTCTTGTGCCATCTCTCTTTCGCTTGTTAATTTCAAACTACGAGCAATCTTTTTAGGATCTTGAGAAATTTTTATTGGTTTCATAGCTAACTTCTTAGCTTTCTTCTTTTTTACCATTTACCCTCTTTTTACTATTTTATTTAAGTGAAAGTTATTTTTAAACCTTACTTACTCCATTGGAGCGCCTGAAAACCTTTGACCTTTCCCAGGAGCACCTCCTCCTAATTCTGGAGGCAATCCTGAAAATCCTCCTCCATACATTGAAAAGTGCTGTTCAGGAAGGAACATTCCATATGAAGAGTATCCTCCACCCATGCTTCTTGCTGCTCCCCAGGATGGACCTTCTGTTCCAGGATAATATACTGGAGAATTTAATGCTTCTAGTGCATAAGGATGTGCTGAAGTCTTAAAATTAGCCACAAAATTCCCAGCTTCTACAATAGCTTCTTTGTTATAACCTGAATCTTTAAGCTTGTCCATCATCTTTTTGATAGGGATGCTTCCCATTCCTGGTGCAAGGTGTGCATCTGTAAATCCAAAGTTATCTGTTAAGTGAACATGTTTAACAAAAGGTGCGATTTTTTCAGTTTCTTTTATTGCTTCACTTTCTTTATAGCCTGCTTTTCTTAATTGATAGATGTGTCCTACATCCCATGTAGAACCAATAATCTTTTCAGCCATTTCCTCAGCTTTAGATTCACCAACTCCGTCTTTCATTGCAGATTTGACAAATTTCTTTCTGCTTTCTTTTATTAATCTCTTTAATTGATCTGCTCTTCCAAAAGCCATGTTTGGATTCCAGTTTTCTACAGAGATTACTGGAGTATGTTCTTTGAAATCCTTGTATGCTTTATATGCAACTTCTCCGAAAGTCTGTGAAGCTTTTTTTACTGCAAAGTCTTCTATAGGAACAAACATTTGAGGTGTGGGAGTTTTCTTAGATGCTAATTGGTAGAATAAGTCACCATACATTCTTTTCTGAAATTTATATACTTCTTGTTCTTCTATGACTTCTTTATTATCAATTCTCTTTTGTATTTTTGCTTCTTCTTCTTTAAATTTTTTATTCCAGGCTTTGTTAAATTTTTGTATTTCTTTTTTACCTTCTGGGCCGCTATACTGCATTGCTTTTGAAAATGCATCTCTTATTCTTGTGTTTAATTCATTTTGGTATGTTATTAGCCTATATCTAACTGGCATTACCATATCTCTTTCTGCAGCAGTGAGTTCTTGTCCTGCAAGCTCTTTTTTCCTTACTTCCGCCATAACAACAGCATATTTTTCTCCGACATCGTCCATCTCTTTTTGTAAATCAGATATTTTCATTAATCTTGAACGCCATTCTCCAAGATTTAACATCTCCATTCTTTCTCTTGGTAGGATGACTTCTTTTTTCCCAGTTTCAGGATCATAGTGTATGTCTCTTGGAGCACCAGTTATTTCTCCAGATTCTTGGTTTACAACAACCATCATCTGCTTTTCCCATTCTTGTTCTCTATTTTTCTTATATCTTATTCTTTGGGCAGAAGTCATTCTTTTCATTTCATCTTCTTCAAACTTTGTCATTTTTTTTGGCATCTGTTTGCTTAATTCTTTGTTCCATTCTGTCCCTAGAATTGAAGAGGCATGGATTGTGATTGGCATGTTTCCTTCAGGATTAGCTAGATGGCTTCTTTGGACTACACTTAATAGTTTTCTTTCTGCTTCTGATCTTGCTTGTTCACTCCAACCTTGTTGGCCGAAACCTGAAGGATCAATTATTGGAGCATGCATGGACATTTTTGCACCAGAAAGTTTTGCAAGTCTGTTTATGTCTCTAAATTGTTCAGTAGGCATTCCTTCAAAAATTTCTTCTTGTGTTGATCCATATTCAATTACACTCATCCCTTCTTTTAGTCTTGCTTCTACTTCTGCAAGTTGATTAGAAGTCTGTGGAGAGGTGGATGCTCCTACTTTTCCTGCAGTCATTCCACCATATCCTGTAAATAATTCAGTATATTGTGCGCCAAAACCTGGCTCTAATGAAGAATAGCTCCTAGATTGATTATATTCCATAATTACCTCTTTTGAATATGATGTTTTTCTGACTTAAAAAACTTCCTAATGGTCAGTGAGATAGTCTTTTCTTTTGGACATTTTTTCTTTGTCAAATTTCTCATGCTCCATTCTTTTAGATTCTACATAAGTTGATACATCTTTTTCTAAAGGGGCAAGGCCTTCTTGTTGTATGAAATTTTGTACTTGTCTCCCCTGTGTTGCAACATCTTTTATTTGTTCTGATTGAAGTCTTGCAGCACGAATCTGGAAATCTGGTTGTGCTGCGTTTACTGGATCATAGTCTCTTTTTCTTTGTGTTTGTTCAAAATTCCCAGTAGTTTCATAGCTTCTTTTTGGAGTATAACCCTTTGATTTATCTTCTTCCTCTTCTTTTTGTACAATGGGCTGTGCGGGAGCGACACTTTCTTCTAAGCCTACTTGAGAAGCCTTTATTGTCATCCCTTCATGAGAATTGAAATCTTTTCTTACTTCTCTGAACTCTGATTGAGGTAAGGGTCTTGAGATTTCCTCTTCTAAGGACTCTTCTTCCTCTTTTTCTTCAGTTTTTGAAGGTTGCAGGGCTAATTCATGCAATTTTTCATGTTCTTTAGATATTCCTTTAAGGGCCTTTTCAGCATTCGTAATTTCTTCTTTAGCCATGTATTTTTAGGGTAGAACTAATATTTAAGGCTTATTGTGATGCCTTATCCTTTTGACATAGCAGCAATTTCAGCACGTTTTGCACGGAATCTCTTATATAAGTCAGGATCATCAAAAGGGCTTACAAAACTTGCCATTCCTTGGCTTTTCTTAAATATGTCATATGTTTTGAATGTAAATTCTGCAGCGTTTATTTCTCCAAATTCTCTCACTACACCTTCTTCATAATTATCTTCTTTAACACCCTCTTTTATAATAGTTTCTTCTCTTGCTTTAGCATTTACTTTTTCTTCTTTTTCTTTAGTTTTTCTCTCCTTTAAGATATTTTCTCTTGTTTTCTTTTTGAAAGGTTTAGTCAAGTCTTCAAATACTTCTTCAAACAATCCTTTTTCTTCTTTCTTTTTTTCTTGGTCTTCTTTTGTGTATTTTTCTATGTCTTCCATAAGCTCACCTAAGCTTGCAGTTACTGCTGTTTCTGACATTGATAATAATCCACTTAATTCTTCATCTTCTCTTAGTCTCTTTAATAGAATTAACTCGTCTTCATTTAGTGCATATGCTCTAAATGTAACTTCTACTTTTCCTGCATGGGGTGCTTGTTGTGTTGGATATGTTCTGAATTTGAAGTCTACTAATATTATTTCATAAAAACCTCTTAGATTTTTAGCTATTTTAGCAAAATATGGTGGCAAGCTTTTTGATTTTGCTGATCCTACTACATCAACTTTATTTTTAGCCATTATTGTCAATTCTAAGATCATTGAAGTGAATACTGAAACTAAAGAAGGTTCTTTATTGTCTTTCATTCTTAGTTGTTCTGCAGCTTTTAGATAAGGAGTAACCCATCTTGAATAAAGTTTTAATGTATCTACTTGATTTTTTAAGTAAGTCCTTTGTACTTTATACCTTTTTCTTAGTTCTGTCTCACTGAATTTTGCCCAAGTGTAGAATTCGGCAACTCTTGGTGTTAATACACTTTTTACCATTTTGTTTAAGTCCATGTCTCCAACTGCTTTTGCGCTTTTTGCTGCCATAAATGCAGGTCTTAGTAATGTGAATCCATATTGGTGGGCCATGTTGTTTACACTCCCCATTCCTCTTTGTGCATCTACCTTATTCATCCAGACTTCTTTTAGTCCTAAGATTCCTTGTTCTCTTATTTGGGGGTCTTCACTGTTTGTTTCATCATATTTTTCAAGTCTTAAGTCGAAGTCTCTTAAATCATAAAGTATGTTTATTACTGATTTGATTACTCCATTTACTAAACCTAGAATCTTCATACCTTCCTCTTGCATTCTAGTTGCCCTTTGACCAAGGTCTGCAAAATAAGAGCTTCCAGGAGTTGCAGTAAAGTTGTCTATAAGTTTTTCTTGTTCATAACCGCCTAGGAAATCAATAATCCAGAAATAAATTGGTTCAAGCATTCCCGTTGTAGTGTCATAAGAAATCTTGTTTTCCCAAATAGGCTTGCTATATTTTGGATTCACTTCTCCAATAAGTTTGTCTATTTCTCCCATAATATCCTCTTTTATATTATAATTAGAGCAATTTAGTGTATAAAAAGTTTGCTTAGGTAAGTATTTATAGTGAATGGGCTTTTTTGTTAGATGTCCAAAAAGAGAGTGAGAAAAAGTCCTAAATATGAGAATCTGTTGTTCTTGATTATCCCTTTAGTGTTTATATTGGATAGAGTGGTTAAGATTTATGCTAAGGATTCATGCTTTGGAGTGTTCTGTTTTCAGAGGGCTTTGAATGAAGGGGCTGCTTTTGGGCTATTGCCTGGGAAGACTTTATTGTTGATTGTAGTGGGTGTGTTTGTCTTATTATTGATATTATCAATATATAAGAAATCTAGTTTAGAAGTTAAGATTGCTTTGTTGCTTATCGCTGCTGGAACTTTGTCTAATATGTATGATAGAGTGATTTATAGTGCTGTTACAGATGTATTGTCTGTTTTTGGGAGCTCTTCATTTAATGTTGCTGATTTAAGCAATGTTTCTGGAGCTATTATATTGATTAAGTCTTTGATTAAGAAATGATTTTTAAAGAGGTATAGATTAGAATAAATATGAAAATAGGGGAGAAAAAGATTCTTGCATATGCTTTAGAAGATGGTCTGAAACATGATGAAGCTAAGGTGCAAGCAGTGCTTGGAAAGTTATTCTTAGAAGGCTTAGAGAAAAGTCAGATAAGAGATGTTATGCCTACCTTGCAGAAAGTTGTTAAGAAAGTGAATGGGATGAGTAAGGATAAGAGACAGAAAGAATTTGATAATCTTAAAGGAGAGGTAAAAGAAAGGAAACATGAGCAAAGAGATGGTTTACCTGAATTGAAGAATGGAAAAGTTGGAAAGGTTGTCATGAGAGTGGCTCCTTCTGCATCTGGACCCTTGCATATTGGACATGCTTATCCTTTTTCATTGAATTCTGAGTTTTGTAAGATGTATAAAGGAAAGTTAATTGTTAGAGTTGAAGATACAAATCCTGAAAATATTGATGTTAAAGCTTATGATTTAATTAAAGAAGATATGGATTGGTTGACTGGAGGGAATGTTTCTAGTTTTGTGATTCAATCTGATAGGATGGAGAAGTATTACAAATATGCTGAAAGGTTGTTGAAAGAAGGAGATGCTTATGTTTGTACTTGCTCTCAAGTAGACTTCAAGAAATTTAGTGATGGAAAGAAAGAATGTATGTGTAGAAGTCTTAGTGCTAAAGAGAATATTGATAGATGGAAGAGAATGTTTAAGGAAAAAGATGGATGGGGCGTTATGAGAATTAAAACTGATATGCAACATAAGAATCCTGCAATGAGAGATTTTCCTGCTTTTAGAATCAATCACACCCCACATCCAAGAACAAAGAAAAAGTATACTGTTTGGCCGTTGATGAACTTTGCAGTTGCTATCGATGATTTGGTTATGGGTGTTACTCATACTTTGAGAGGGAAGGATCATTTTGATAATGCAACAAGACAAGGGTATATCTTCAAATACTTTGAACATAAATCTCCTGAACATCTATTTGTAGGAAGAGTTAATTTTGAGGGAATGCCTTTAAGCACTTCAGAGACTGCTAAGAAGATCAAGGCAGGGAATTATTCTGGTTGGAGTGATATAAGACTTCCTTTCTTGCAAGCAATGAAGAAAAAAGGTTATCGTGCAGAAGCTTTGAGAAAGTTTTATGTTTCGATGGGTGTCGGTTTGAATGATAAGAGTGTTAAGAGAGAAGATTATTTCCAATTGATTAATTCTTATAATAAAGAGATAATAAATGAAGAAGCAAATAGATATTTCTTTATTGGAGATCCAGTTATGGTTAGGGTTGAAGAGGCTCCTGAATTAAATGTTGGTTTGAAGTTGCATCCTTCTTTTCCAAAAAGAGGAAAAAGAAATTTCAAAACTTCTAAAGTGTTTTATTTATCAAAAAGTGATGTTAATTTCAAAGAGAATAAAATGTATCGTTTGATGGATTGTTTGAATTTTGTAAAGAAAGGCAAGAAACTAGTTTTCCATTCAAAAGAATATACACAATTCAAGGAAAAAGGTGAAAGTATAATGCATTGGTTGCCAATGGATGCGAAACAATTAGTAAGTGTGAAGGTTTTGATGGATAATGGCAAGTGGATGAGCGGTTTAGCTGAAAAGGGAGTGTCTAAACTGAAAATAGGCACTGCAATTCAGTTTGAGAGGTTTGGTTTCTGTGTCAAAACAGGTAAGAATGAGTTCTGGTTTACTCATAAATAAATGGACTAAAATCAATTTTTAACGATTTAAGGTCTAATTCTTCAAAAATTTGGCAGCAAGGTTTATAAATGTCTTTTTATTTATATGAATAGAAAAGGTGAGGAAGAGTAAAAGCAAATCTTCAGTCTTTTATCATTGTCAAGCATTAGTACTAATGCTGTAATACCAAAAAAAATGAATGCTCAATCAGAATACGGATCAAAACAAATCAAAGTCTTAAAGGGATTAGAAGGTGTAAGACACAGACCTGCCATGTATATTGGAGGTACTGGAAAAGAAGGATTACATCATTTAGTTTATGAGATTGTTGATAATGCAACTGATGAGGTTTTAGCTGGTTTCTGTAATAAGATAAGTGTGGTAATTAACAAAGATGGTTCTGTTACTGTTGATGATAATGGAAGAGGTATTCCCGTAGATCCACATCCACAATTAAAGAAACCAGGAATGGAGATTATCATGACAACTCTTCATGCTGGTGGAAAGTTTGAACATAAAGCTTATGCTGTTTCTGGAGGATTACATGGAGTTGGAGCAAGTGTAGTTAATGCATTATCAAATAAATTAATCGCTTCCGTAAGAAGAAACGGAAAGCTGTATCAACAAACATACAAAAAAGGAAATCCTACTGGTGCTATGAAGGTTGTTGGAGTATCAAAAGATACTGGAACAACTGTTCAGTTCTTTCCAGATGATACTATTTTCTCTACATTGAGTTTTGATTTTTCAGTTTTACAAAATAGATTAAGAGAATTAGCTTATCTAAATCCAGGATTAGTTATTACTTTAAGGGATGATATTAGGGACAAGGTAGAAACTTTCAAGTTTAATGAAGGTTTGAATGATTTCATTAAATGGGTCAATTCAAAGAAAACTGTTTTACACAAGCCTATTTACTTTATGAAAGAATTTGATCATTCTAGAATTGAAGTTGCTATACAATATAATGATGGTTATAATGAGAATATATTTGGTTTTGTAAATACTATTAATACTGTTGAAGGTGGAACTCATGTTTCAGGATTTAAGTCTGCTTTAACAAGGGCAATAAATGAATATGCTGCTAAGAAAGGAATGTTGAAGAACTTGAAGATTGCTGGAGATGATGTTCGTGAAGGTTTAGCTGCAATTATCAATATGAGAATACAAGATCCTCAATTTGAAGGTCAGACAAAAACTAAATTAGGGAACTCTGAGATTAAAGGATTTGTTGAGAGTATTGTTGCAACAAGGTTAGGAGAGTTCTTTGAAGAGAATCCAACTATTGCTAAGAGAGTTATTCAAAAAGCTTTGAGTGCAGCACAAGCAAGGAATGCTGCTAAGAAAGCTAGAGAGTTAGTCAGAAGAAAGACTGCATTGTCTGTTTCAGGATTGCCTGGAAAGTTAGCAGACTGTTCATCTAAAAAATTTGATATGACTGAATTATATATTGTAGAAGGAGAAAGTGCTGGTGGTTCAGCAAAGCAAGCAAGAAATAAAGAATTCCAAGCTATTCTTCCTTTGAAGGGTAAGCCTTTGAATGTTGAGAAAGCTTCTCCTGCAAGAGTATTTTCTTCTGAAGAGATTGTAGCTATGATTACTGCTATCGGAACTGGAACTGGAGAGGGTTTCAATTTAGAAAAATTAAGATATGGTAAGATTATTCTTATGGCGGATGCAGATGTAGATGGACAACACATCAAGACTTTATTATTGACTTTATTGTTTAGATACTTTCCAAAATTGATTGAAGAAGGAAGAGTGTATGTTGCTGTTTCTCCATTGTATAGGGTAAGAAAAGGTCAACAAAGCTATTATGTTTATTCAGATGATGAATTAAAGAAAATGGTTGCAAAGATTGGTGGAAAGCCAGATGTTCAAAGATTCAAAGGTTTGGGAGAGATGAATCCTTCTCAATTGTGGGAGACTACTATGGATCCTAAGAAAAGAACATTAAGAAGAATTACAATCGAAGATGCTGTTGAAGCAGATCAAGTTTTCAGTACATTGATGGGAGATCAGGTAGCTCCTAGAAGAGAGTTTATTGAAAATAATGCTAAACAAGCACAATTGGATATCTAAAATGGGAGACGATAAACAGAAAAAATTACATGTTGAAGAAAAAGGAATCATAGAAGCAGATATCTCTAATGAGATGAAGTCTGCTTATATTGATTATGCGATGTCAGTCATAGTTTCAAGAGCAATTCCTTCTGCTGAAGATGGTTTGAAGCCAGTTCATAGAAGAATTCTTTTCGCAATGCAACAGATGGCTTTGTATCCAAATAAACCTACTAAAAAGAGTGCGAGAATCGTAGGAGATGTTATTGGTAAGTATCACCCTCATGGTGATATCTCTGTATATGATGCTTTAGTAAGAATGGCTCAAGATTTCTCTTTAAGATATCCTTTAGTTGTAGGGCAAGGAAACTTTGGAAGTATTGATAATGACCCTGCAGCAGCTATGAGGTATACTGAAGCAAAGTTATCTAAGATTTCAACTCCTTTGATTGAAGATTTAGATAAAGGTACTGTTAAATATAGATATAATTTTGATAATTCTTTACAAGAACCAGAAATTATGCCTGGTAAGTTGCCTAATTTATTATTAAACGGATCACAAGGAATTGCAGTAGGTATGACTACTAACATTCCTCCACATAACTTAACAAATGTAGTTGATGCTATCATCAAGTACATTGAGAATCCTGGTGTAGATATCTTGAAGTTGATTGATATTGTTGAAGGACCAGACTTTCCTACAGGTGGAAGTGTAAGCAGAAGTGGGATAAGTGACCTTTATACAACTGGAAAAGGTAGTATGATTTTGAAAGGAAGGACTACCTCCGAGGTTGTTAGGAATAAAGATGCTATAATTGTTACAGAACTACCATATCAAGTGAATAAAGCAGATTTGATTACACATATCGCTTCTTTAATGAAAGATAAGAAACTTCCAGATATTTGGGATATAAGGGATGAGAGTGCAAAAGGAAAAATTAGAATTGTTTTAGAATTAAGAAAAGGAAGCAAACCAGACTTTACTTTAAATAGATTGTATAAATTCACTAAACTACAAACAAAGTTTGATGGAATCTTATTAGCTTTGGTTGGAGGACAGCCTAAATTATTGAACCTTAAAGAAATAGTCCATCATTATGTTGAACATAGGAAGGATGTTGTTCTTAAGAGAACTAAATTTGAATTAAAAGTTGCTACAGATAGACAACATATTACAGAAGGATTATTGATTGCTTTGAAAGATGTAGATGCTTTAGTAGATATGATTAGAAAATCTCCTAATGCAACTGAAGCTTTGAATACTTTGATTAATAAGTTGAAGTTATCAAAGAGACAAGCTGAAGCTATTTTAGATATGAAATTGTCCAAGTTGACAAAGCTTGAAACAAGCAAGCTGAAGGAAGAAAATGATTCTCTATTGAAGTTAATGAAAGAATTACAAGCAATTATTGATTCTCCTGAGGAAATTTTAAGAATTATCAGAAAAGAGTTGTTGGAGTTAAGAAGAGTTTATGGGGATAATAGAAGAACAAACATCTTTGAAAGGGTTAAAGAGTTAACTGAGAAAGATTTGGTTGCTAAGAAGGATGTAATTGTCACTTTAACTGCTAAAGGTTATGTAAAGAGACTTGATGTTAAGACTTATAATGAGCAGAGAAGAGGCGGAAGAGGAGTTCAAGGAGCTGACCTATCAACTGATGACTTTGTTAAGAGGCTTATTACTTGTAATACTCATGATTATTTATTATTCTTTAGTTCAAAAGGAAAAGTATTCGCTTTGAAAGCTTATGAAATACCTGAAGTGTCAAGACATGGGCGTGGAAAAGCAATAATCAATATCTTAAATATCAAAGATGATATTACTGCAGTACTTCCAGTAAAGAAGTTTGAAGGTTCATTGTTCATGGCAACTCAACAAGGAGTTGTTAAGAGAGTTAATATGACTCAGTTTGCAAATCCTAGAAAAGGTGGATTGAATGCTATCAAATTAGGTGGAGATACACTTATTGGAGTAGAATTAATCAATCCAGAAGATGAAGTTGTGCTTGCAACTAAGAAAGGAATTGCTATTAGATTTAAGTCTGCAGAAGTAAGAGAGATGGGTAAGGCTGCTTATGGTGTTACTGGAATTAAATTAGCTAAAGATGATGACGTTGTAGGTACTGCATTAATCCCTAAAGATGAAAGACAAAGAAAAGCTTTGACAATACTTACTGTGACTAAGAAAGGATATGGTAAGAGAACTCCAATTGAAGATTATAGATTGACTGGAAGAGCTGGAAAAGGAATTATCAATATTGGTTGTAGTGAGAGAAATGGAAATGTTGTTGGAATTGAGATGGTTAATAAGAGAGATTCAATCATTGTAACAACTGCTAAAGGTATTGTTATTAGAACAGGAATGAAAGACATTAGAGAAATGGGAAGAAGCACACAAGGAGTTAAGATCCTTAAGATTGGTTCAAATGACAAAGCCACATCTTTGGAGAAAGTCCAGAGAGAAGATGATGCTTTAGAGCCTGTTGCATAAATTTTTATAGTATTAACTTCTAGATATTTAAGAGGTGTCAGCACCTCAGACTGATTCTGAGTATGATAAATGGCAAGAGAAAAGAAATTTGAAGATTGGGAAAGAGAATATAATCAACACCCAGAATGGAAGGGAAGATATGTTCGGGAAATGATGGTTAATGAAGATTCTAGAGATTTTTATAGGGGGTTTAGTGATTGGGCAAGAAATCAGTATAGAAATGAATTATATAGGAATAAAGAAGTGAGAGCTATAATCAAAGATACTTATGGGCCTGGAGTTGCTAAAGAAATTATTTTTAGACCTATGTATATGAATGCGGCTTTAACAAATAGACTGCTTGATTCTAGGAATAGGGAAGCTTCTTTTTATGAAGGGGATCCTATAGAGAAAGATATGTATGGAATTCTAGAAAAGGTTAGGGAAAAGAAAGAGAAAGAAAATGTTGTGGTTGATATGTTTAATCTTCCAGAAAGGGAAACTATCAAGAGGTGGAATGCTCTTGCAGAAGATAAATTAGAGGATCCACAGAATTAAATTTATTTTAATTTGATTCCAATTGTGTATTTTGCAATATTTGTCAGCTTAGCAGAAACAGTTCTTAAGTGAAACATTAATAATGGGTGATCTTCTGTTTCAAATTTTTTCCAGATGATGTCTTTGCTTAAGTCAAGAAAACCATTTACACTAAATTTATAGAAATTATTGTAAACATCATTAAATAATTTATCAATTTTATTATTATAAGGGATTAATTTTTTTGGGAGTTTTTTTAGTTTTTCTAGATCTCTTAAAAGGTATTCATAATGGTCTGCGATTTCTTCTATTTGGATGATGATAAAATAATAGTACTTATACTCTAGAGGCAAGGAACTAGTGTTTATTTTTCTTTTCAAATCCATCGTTCCCTTCCATATTAAATGTAACTCAATCCTCATTTCTTCTATAGCTCCCCTGTCCCCCTTTAGATAATTTCCAAGTAAAACTGGCAGCTCTTTTGTCTTCAAGAAGATTCTCCTAAAGTAGCTATGGAAGTCCAAATCTTCCCTTTCAACTGTTTCAATTTTGCAATCATTGTCTTACCACAACCTGGTGGGCCGTAAAGAAGAATTCCTTT
>JBHPFA010000004.1:0-66118 GCA_042572295.1 Nanobdellota archaeon | reverse complement strand
GTGGAGTAGTATTCAATAATTATATGTCTGAAGAATTAAGCTTTTACTAGAATGCTTTAACAAACCAAATCGACATTAATCCTACAAATATCAAGATAATGAACCAAGTCATCAGCTTAAACAACGCAAAAGCTTTCTTTTTAGATTTAGTTATCCCTAAAGCAGTTAGATAAAAGAACCTTCCTCCGTCGACAATTCCTACTGGAAGCATGTTGAACAACATTACAAAGAAATTAACTATCATAATCCAATATAATAAGTTGTAAATGAACACAATGATACTTCCATTAGTCGAATTACCTTTTGGTTCATAATATGTATAAGGTTTCTTGTAAACAAAGAATGAAATTGTTTTTCCAAAATTTTCTCCAACAGTTCCTAGCTCTTTATTGGATTTTTCTAACTCCAAAATTTGATCTGGGCGGAGGAAACTTATTCCCAGAGCACTTCTATCTTCCTCAGAAGGATGATCAGTTAACCTCAAAGAATAATTTCCTTTAGTGGTCTTTATATCAACTTCTTGACCTGCATTGAGGTTAATTAAAGCCTCTCGAAGAGAATCTAAATCTCCAATCTTATATGTTTCACTCTCTGTAGAAATTTCTTGTATTGCTCCACTCAGATTTGCATTAAACGCAGGACTATCTGCAATCAAGTAAACAGAGTCTATGTCATTATCTAACCTATCTATGACTCCTTTTTGTTTATGTAAATTATATAGATCTGCAAAGAAAGATTTCTCTTTTGACTTTATTTCAACTATGCTTTTATTTACATTTTCTACAACTGCGATTAATTCATCTATATTCTGTATCTCTCTACTTAAAGAATGATTATCTATCAAAGCAATATCCGAAAAACTTAATTCTTCAGACATATAATTATTGAATACTACTCCACTTGGAACAAAAGCTGCTGTAAAGAATACTCCAGTTATTGCCAAAAACATAATCCACAAAACTAAATTGGCCGTTGAACCTGCTGCAAGAACTGCAAGTTGCGCCTTAACAGGTTTTTTCTCCATTTGTTTCTCATCGATCTCTACAAAAGCTGCAAGAAGAGGACCAATAAATCCAAAACCAGTAGATATTATCCTTACATTTTTTAGTTTAGCAAAAACTCCATGGGCAAATTCATGAAAGACTGCAACAATTCCAATAACAATTATCCAATAAGTAAAATAAAACGGAGGTATGTTGACTGTAGGTAATGCTTTGTTTATCAATATATCAATATAGGGGACAAGTGGAATTAAAGGGGGGACTTTAGGAAGTACTGGTGCTTTAAACATTATAATTAAAACTTGGATTAAAAGCAAAAGAGAAGCTGCCATCATCAAATATCCTGCAGCAATAACAAAGTTACTCAAGAACTTAAGAAGCTTTGGATGTTTCTTACCTATGTAGTCTATAGTATCTAACCCCATCTTAGTTCTGTAAAGAAGAATAATCTTAGATTCTATTTGCAACTTTTTTCTATTTTTATAAAGAAAAAGAGCAACCAATGTACTAAATAGAACAAGAAATCCTATGTCATAATATAAAAAACTTACCATGTTTAATTTTTATAAGAAGTTAAGCTTACTTCTTCCTTTTTGGTCTAAATGCTTTGCCGTTACAAGCCCTACACTTAACCTTTCCTTCTATAATTTTTCTTGCATCAGCTTTCACTTTAGCACTACATCTTTTACAAATGAAAACATTCTTGAAAAGTCTTGCTTGAGCAGCAGGTATTTTTGCCATCTTATATTTTCCTCTTTATGATTTTTGTTCCTTCAATATCCCAGTATTCTACTTGGTCCCCTTCACTGATAGTTCCTTTCAATTCTGAGATTACATCCACATTTAATGTTTCGAAGCTTTCAACATCCATAATACTAGCATTGCTTTCAGTTGTTGATAACACTTGTCCCCTTTTCTTTTCAACAAGAGGCACATCAAACTTATCATGTCCAGGTTTTAGCACTATTCTCTTTTTACCATCGATAAGCCCTATACATTCCATTCTAACTTTAGCATGGCCATGTTTTCCAGTCTTACTAATATCAACACTTTTTACACTACAAGCATTATTATCGATAAGGACATTTGTCCCAGCTCTTATTTCACTAGCACTAATTATTTTTAAAGGCATAAATGTCCGAAATAACCTTCGTTTATAAATTTTTGTTTTGGAAAAATTACTGAAAAAATTTAAAAACCCCCCATTGTAACAAGCAATATGGTAAATGAATCAACAAAAAAAGGACAATTTGTAGAGTTAGATTTTACTGCAAGAATAAAACAAACCAATGCCCTATTTGATACTTCAATTAAAGAAGAAGCCAAAAAAGCAAATATGCCTTTGGACAAGGTAAAACCCCTTATCTTTTGTATTGGGGAAGGAATGGTTCTAAAGGGTTTAGACAAAGCTTTAGAGGAAAAAGAGCTAGGGAAAGATTATTCTATAGAATTGGGGCCAAAAGAAGCCTTTGGAAATAGAGATGCTAAATTGATCAAGATACTTCCAATCCAAGTATTCACCTCAAAGGGAATCAATCCTTATCCAGGACTTATTCTTAACATGGATGATATGCTTGCAAGAATTTCTGCAGTCTCTGGGGGAAGAGTAATCACAGACTTCAACAACCCTTTAGCCGGAAAAGACATCTTGTACAATTTTAAAGTAAAGAGGATACTCAATGATAATAAAGAAAAATTAGAATGTTTGGTTTCTTATTTCTTAAAAGAAGATCCTAAAAAGGCCATCAAGTCTGTTGAAGGTAATAAAGCACTTATAGAGACAAGAATTAAATGGCCAGACAAGTTCTTAAAGGAAATCACAGAAAGGATAGAAAAACTAACTACTCTTAAAATAGATGTAAAAAGCGTATAAAATAAGTATATGCTGACAAGATACTAAAATTTATAAAGACGCCATATCTCTTTCTAAATTATGGGTGATCTTGAAATAAAAGAGATTGGCAATGATGTTCAGGCTGTAGACAGAGAACTCGAAGAAATTCTAAGTAAACAAAAAGCTAAAATCAAAGTATTTGGTATTGGTGGAGGCGGTGGAAACACACTTTCCCGTATGAGAGAAATCGGCATAAAGGGTGCTGAGATGATATCCATAAATACTGATGCTCAAGATTTACTTTATACTAATGCTGATGCAAAAATTCTTATCGGAAAAGAGCTAGCTCAAGGACTTGGCGCAGGAAGTGATCCTAAAATAGGAGAAGAATCTGCTAGAGAGTCCGAACATGAGATAAAACAAAAACTCCAAGGGGCAGACCTAGTTTTCATAACTTGTGGTCTTGGTGGAGGAACAGGTACAGGAGCAGCTCCAGTTGTTGCAGAGATAGCAAATAAGATGGGGATGTTAACTATAGGTGTAGTAACTCTACCTTTCACAATAGAGGGGAACAAAAGATGCGAAAATGCAATCTATGGTCTTGAAAGAATGGAAGATTTAGTTGATACTTTAATTGTAATTCCTAATGACAAATTATTAGAATTAGCACCTGAATTGCCATTACATACAGCATTCAAGGTTGCAGATGAAATATTAACAAATGCAGTAAAGGGAACAACAGAATTAGTAACAAAACCTGGATTAGTAAACCTTGATTTTGCAGACATAAAAACAGTAATGTCTGGCGGAGGGGTCGCTTTGATAGGTGTTGGAGAAGCAGATTCTCAGACAAGAGCTGCAGAAGCTGTTGAGAAAGCAATCGAAAACCCTCTTCTTGATGTTAAAGTTGAAGGTGCAACAGGAGCATTAGTAAATATTATTGGGGGAACAGATTTAAGTCTTCATGAAGCAAGAGAAGTTATAGAGACTGTAAGCAAGAAATTAAGCCCTGATGCAAAGCTGATTTGGGGAGCCCAAATAAGTGAAGACATGGAGAAAACTATAAAAGTCATGCTTATTGTAACTGGAGTAAAGTCCTCACAGATTCTTGGTCCTGGAGAAACCACTTCAAGCAAGAAAACTGATGAAATATCTGAAGAATTAGGAATAGAATTTGTTGAATAAATAAAATGGCAGAGTGGATTCTTAAGAGTAGGGAATTTTTTATGAAATGTAACAGAGTCTGGACAATTATGAAGAAACCGACAAAAGAAGAGTTCAAAGTGATTGCTCAAGCCTCTGGATTGGGCTTATTGGTCATAGGATTGATGGGATTCTTGATTTCTCTTATTTTTAGGCTTACACCACTACACACCCTGTTTTAGAAAGATTAATAAATGCTCTTTTTCCCATATTTTTGTAATCTAATTATAAAATGATATTTATTGTTAAAGTATCAGCAAACAAAGAAGATCAAGTAGTTGACTTTATTACTGATAGGGCTAAAAAAAGAAATCTTAATTTATTTGCTATAGCAAGACCACATGGTTTAAGAGGATATCTCTTAATGGAAACAGATTCTCGTGAGACTGCAGAACTTGCTTCATTTGATTTGATGAATGTTAAAGGCTTACTTCCAAAAACAGTAGAATTCGAAGAAATCAAGAATATGATTGAACCAGAGATTGCAGAAGTCAATATAGAGAAGGGAGATATAATTGAAATCATAGGAGAAGCTTTCAAAAAGGAAAAAGCAAAAGTTGTAAGAGTGGATAAGAATAAGGGAGAAGTAGTTGTAGAACTTCTCGAAGCTGCTGTACCAATTCCTATCACAGTAAAAATAGATAATGTAAGAGTAATAAGGAGAGAAAAAGACGAATAAAATGAAAGTTAAATTAATGGTTGAAGGAGGGAATATGAAACCTAGTCCAGCAATTTCTCAGAAGATAGGTCCTTTAGGATTGAACATGGGAAAATTAATGAAAGATGTTAATTCTTCAACAACTGAATTTAAGGGAATGAAAGTTCCAGTAACTTTAAATATTGATTCAAAAACTAAAGAAGTTAAAGTTGAAGTTCTTTCACCACCAACGTCGGAAATGATTAAAAAAGAGTTTGGAATAGAGAAAGGATCTAGCCAACCTCAAAAAATCAAAGTTGCAAATGCATCAATCGAGCAATTAATCAAAGTTGCGAAATCTAAACAAAGTCTTGAGAAAGATTTGAAATCAACAGTAAAAACAATGGTTGGATGTTGCAGAAGTTTAGGAATTTTAATCGAAAGTAAGGAGCCCAAAATAATTACTCCAGAGATAGATGAGGGAGTTTATGATAAACAAATAAATGAAGGACTTACAGAACCTTCAAAAGAAAAATTAGATGAATTAAATGCTTTCTTCGAGAAAATCAAGCTTTCACAAGAAGAGCAAAAGAAGAAGGAAGAAGAAGAGAAAGCTAAAGCTGAAGAAGAAAAGACAGCAGCAGCTGCAGCAGCTGCAGCAACACCAGCAGCAGGAGCAACAGGAGCTCCAGCAAAGGAAGCTAAGCCTGCTGAAGAAAAGAAAAAATAATCATAAGCCTTAAAAACACCTTAATGCTCTAATCTTTAAGAATGGGGCTATGGGGTAACCTGGTTAGCCTTCGAGCTTTGGGAGCTTGCGATCCCGGTTCAAATCCGGGTAGCCCCACTTATATAAAAAAAATGAAAACAAAAAAAGTCTTTACAGCAGGAAAATTTGGATCCGGTTATGGAAAAAAAGTTAGAGAATCTTTTATTGCAGTAGAGAAAAAACAAAGAACAAAACAGGTTTGCCCATACTGTCAAAAACCTACTGCAAAAAGACTTGCTAAAGGTATTTGGAATTGCAAATTTTGCAAAAAGAAATTTACAGGAGGTGCATTCTACTTAGAAGCTTAAAATGACAACTTACAAATGTTTTTATTGTGGGAAACAAACTTCTCACAAAAGTTTAGAAAAAAGATTTACTTGTCCTGCTTGTGGTTCTAAAGTTTTCTTTAAACCAAGAAAAAAGCAAGTTAAGATAAAGGCGGTATAAACTAATGGAGAAACAGATAGGCAAAGAACTTGCAGCTAAAATTCAAGAATTGCAACTTATAGAGCAGAATCTTCAAAATATGATTATGCAAAAACAGACCTTACAATTTGAGTTAAGTGAGACTTCCGAGGCATTAGAGGAATTAAACAATGCAAAAGGGGAAGTCTATAAGGTTGTTGGACAAATAATGATTAAGTCAGAAAAAGATGATCTAAAAAAAGACTTAGAAAGTAAAAAAGAGGTTTCTGATTTAAGGGTTAAGAATTTAGAAAAGCAAGAAAACTCAATAAAAGAGAGATTAACTAAATTAAGAGATGAAGTAATGGGGGAATTGAAATAATCCTCGAAAAATCAAAAAAGAATAGAAATGTTTATAAACTTGCAAACACAAAAATTAACATAAAAGAAAAAAATGGGATTTATGTCAAAGATTAAAGATGCCTTCGGGAAAGAGGAAATGCCAGAAGAGGAATATATCGAAGTAGATATCAGCAGAGATGTTGGCAAGAAGGCAAAAATCGTTGTAAGACCCTTCATTCTTAAAACATTCGAAGATACAAACACAATTCTTGAAGTTCTTCGTGAAGGTTACACAATTGCAGTTATTGACATAAAACACCTTAGATCAAAAGATATAATTGAACTTAAGAGATCTGTTGCAAAATTGAAGAAGACTGTTGATGCATTACAAGGCCACTTAGCAGGCTTTGGTGAAAATGTTCTTATTGCAACACCTGCTTTTGCTACAATCTACAAGGCAGAAGCGCCTAGAATTGAAAGGCTTAAGTAAATTGATTTTTTCTAGAAACTCATAAAGTTAAGAGTATTCTCTCGTTTTATGGCCCTCATATATTCTCTATATATAATTACGGCTTAGGATTGCTACCTCCGAAACGAAACATTTAAATATGCGTTGTAACTACTCAATTACAACAAAAAATGAGATATTTATCAATTTTCATCGGAGTGTTTTTGATTGCATTCGCAGGTTTAGCTCTTGCTGATAGTAATTTAAACATCACTATGGCTACAACTGCTTTAACTGGATTACATAACGCAGATGTTACAGGCAGTTTCAGTTTAGCTAACTTAAACCCAAGTGATTCTATAACAAACCTTAGCTGTACAATGACTGGTGAAAACTGGAACATTACATGTTCACCTTCTACTCTTGTGGCTAATGCAACTCAATCAGTTAACCTTAATGTTCATGTTCCTCAATTTGAAGACCAAGGTTTACATTCTTTAACATTAAGCCTTACAGGAAAATTATTAAGCACAGGAGCAACTGTTAGCGATACTCAAGTTTTTTCAGTTACTTTAGCAGCTTCACCTTCCTATTCTATTGATTGGATTACAGGAGCTGCAAACCTTTATCAAACTCAAAACAGAAGTTTAGAGTTCAATATAACAAATACTGGTAATGTTCTTTTAAGCTCAAATGCTGTTTTAGATCTAAGTGCTTTTAACGAATCAACCTCTTATAATCAAAACTTCACATTAAATCCAGGAGTATCCAGAACTGGAACTGCAAAGCTTGTAACAACTGACAATACAGATGTTGGAGAAAAGACAATAACACTTTCAGTTTTAGGAGTTTATAATAACACATTAAATATAACTTCACCTTCCTCACAATTTTTTGAGGTGATTTATCCTTATTGTGAAGATATTGAACTAGGAAACTTAACTTCCACTCCAATAAGCATCTATCAAATCAAGAACCAAAATGATGTAGAGAATGAAGACTTTGCTCCATTAGAAATTATTGAACTTGATGTAAAGATTTCAAATACTGACGATGATGATAACATCAAAGTAATTGCCGAAGCAGTATTAGTTTATGAAGATGGAGAAGTAGACGATGCAGATGATAAAGTTAAGATTAAGATCAATGATGACAGCAAAGAGACTATTACTCTAGAAATTGAAGTTCCTGCAGATATCGAAGAAGGAACACATTACTTATACTTAAGAGTTGACAACGATGAAACAAGTGGAAATTGTCAGCAAAGATACTTCAAATTAGATATTGAAAAATCAACTAGGGAAGTTGTTCCCAAAGATGTTGAATATGATGCAGCACCAATTTGTGGTGGTACAATGTCTTTCAGCGGAGAAATAATCAATATCGGAAGTAATGATGAAGAGCAAGTTAAAGTTGTTCTAGAAGCTTTTGACCAAACATTTGATGAAATATACAAAGATTTAGATGAAGGAGATGATTCAGGCATTTTTACTTTTAACATTAACGTTCCTGAAGATGTTGAAGGAACAAACAAGATTAAATTAACACTTAGTTATGATTATGATGAAGATGATGAAAAGTATGATGAAAAAGAATTCTTTTCATATTCTCCAGTAGTAAGCTGTAAGTTAGAGGATGTATCTTTCACAACAGAAACTTCTGTAGCGACTGTCGATAAAGAATCAGATGTAAGAGTTCTTGTTAAGAACCCTAGTAAAACATCAAAGACCTATACTTTTGCTGCAACAGCATCTTGGGCTGAAGTTAAATCAGTACAACCTTCAAGCTTGACTTTAACAGCTGGAGAAGAAAAGTATGTAACTGTTAAGCTTCAACCTAATGAAGACGTATCAGGTTCACATGATCTTTCATTCAAAGCGACATACGATGGAAAGACTGAAGTTCTTAATGTACCAGTAACTGTTCAAGAGCCTTCAAAATCAAATATCTTTTCAAAGATTGGAGACCAATATAAGAACAATACAACTTGGGCAATCATAAACACAGTATTAGTCTTAGCAATCGTAGCAGTTATTCTTTTAATCTTTACAGGAAGAAATAAACCTAATTTCTCACAACTTCTTGGAAGCTTAAAACAAGATCAAAAGTAATTTTCTTTTTAATTAAATGTTAATTATTTAAACAACGTTCTCTTTTAGGGAGTAATGAAAAGCCAAATCAAAGATATTGTTGTTAGATATGGTGTTATGATTGTTCTTGCACTCTTAATTCCTTTTTATCAGCTTGTTTTACTCCCTTTAACACTCTATCCTACTTATTTCTTATTAGATTTATTTTATGAAGTTACTTTGATTTCAAATTCTTTCATTATAGAACAATTTAAAATAGAAATTATTCCAGCATGTGTGGGTGTTTCAGCATTCTTTCTTTTATTTATCCTAAACTTTGCAACACCTTCGATAAAATGGAAGAAAAGAATCAAACTATTCTTATTTTCTGCAGGATTATTCTTATTATTCAATTGGTTAAGGATATTTTTACTTTCAGTGTTATTCATTTCTGGATTTGTCTTATTTGATCAGATTCATTTATTTACTTGGTATTTTGTAAGCACAATTGCAGTCATTGCAATATGGTTTATATCAATCAAAACCTTCAAGATAAAGAAAGCACCTTTCTTATCAGATATTAAAGAAGTTTATAACACCTAATGTTGCTAAAGTGATTATTACAGCGGCAATAAACACTCCTAATGTTATGAAAATAAAGCTCTTCTTTCTATCTAATCCTAAAATCCAAGCAACTATACTTCCAGTATAAGCTCCAGTAACTGGCAGAGGTACTGCCACAAACAAAGTAAGTGCAATCCATTCATAAACTTCCATCCTTTTCTTTAGATGAGCTGCTTTATGCCTCATTCTTCCCAATATTTTATTTGAGAATTTTTTATAGATCTTAACTTTAAGAAGATGTACATGAATATAATCAAGGAAAAACCACACAGGGAAGATAATCAATATATTAGCAAGAAAATTAACTATTATTGCAGCTGCAGGATGCCATCCTAAAGCCATTGCAAGCGGAATGCCGCCCCTTAATTCTGCTATTGGCAACATACTAAGAACAATTGGAGAAATCACCTCTAAAATCTCATTTGGAAACAATTCTAATACCATTTTAAGGCTTTATTATCCCATATGTAACAAATATCACTTTATCTATTGCTTTAACCATACTTACCTCATCCTCTCCAACTATCTCTAAACAGCTTCCATAAGCCCCTATAGAGGTCTCATTGCCATATCTGAAGATAAGCACAGCATTTTGATAATCAGCATCACTACAGTTCTTTAAAGGCAGTTCTAAACACCCTTCTTCATCAGCATCTTCAGGAAGGCAAGAAGGATTGGGATTTCCTACTGGAATTACCCTAGTCAATTCATACCAAGAAGAAGAAATTGATTTTGAAGGGTCTGAAACTACATATAACTTATTCAATAAAGATTCTGTAGAAAGCATTCCTGTTAAAGGAATATCTTCAACATCCTGGGGAAGAAAATTTGTATAAAATTCCAAATTCTTACCCTGCCAACCATTTTCAGTAAGGTAAAAGGTTATTCCCTCATATTTTTTATTTTTTGAATCTGACGAAGACAAAGCAATTCCAAACGTACTCATCACGAAAACTGAAACCATGAAAACTGCAAAAAATACTTTCATTCTTTTTTCTTTCTTATCCTTTTCTTCTTGTGTAACAATCTTAGATATCATTTTATTCTAATTCAACCTCTTCAAGAGTGAATCTATCAAGCCATTCATAAACAAACTTATCTGCAGCATCTATTATCTCTTCATCATCTTTTCCTTCAACAATAATACAATAACCCTCGGAATAAACTCTTGTTTGATTTCCTAATCTTAAATCAACCACTTTTTCTCCAATATTAGAATCTTCACAATTCTTTTGAAGAGTTTCGTTATATCCACTTACAACAAATGCCGCACTAGTCGAAATACCTATCCCTTGAGTAAATTTTGCTATTTCTGCACCAGCAATAACTGCATTAGCATCATAAGAAGGATTTGTAGTCAACCATACTTTGTTTGTTCCTCCAAATATTCCTTCCTCAATATTTGATTCTACACTTTCAATCTCTCTTGGATCTCCACGCAATTTTAGCCAAAACAGCTCATGATCTACAAGTTTTATGGGCAACGCATAAAAGTCAACACCTCCAATCTTAGTTTTGAATACAACATATCTCCCATATTCAAATGATTTAGAATCATTAATCCATTTTTCACTTATCTTTACACTTATGAAGAAACTTCCAACCAATAATAATAAAACTAAAACAACCAATATTGCTTGTTTCTTGGGATCCTTTACAGTTTTCTGAGTCCCCTTTTTTGACTTGTCCATCCTGTCTATTTGAACAAAAATTCATTTAAAAATCTTTCTTTAAGAAAAATAGAGCTCACGCTCAAACTTAAAAAAATAAAGAAAAAGAATAAAAAAATAAATAAGCTATCTAGGTATCTCTAGTAGTAAGCAGTAGCCGCCGTCTTTGTCTTCTCTACATCCAACGCTTCTCCAGCAACAACATATTTTGCAGCTGCAGTAGTGTCTTCTGCCTCATATCCAGCAACCAATAGTGCTACAGTTCCAGGGTCCATCATTTCACTACCTGTGAATAATTTTGCCATGAAAGTGTCTACACTCCAACCAGCCTCAGGGCCAGTTGTTAGTTCACCGTCAAATCCGAGAAGTTTTGATGCGATTGTATTTACAGCAGGACCTCCGACGACTATTACGTCTTCAGTTCCGAAATCTGTATAACCGACATCCTTTACCATTTGAGCGCCACCTGCCACAACTTCTGGAGCAGTAACCCATAAGTTACCTATAGTTTCTTCGCCATGGTATTCAATTGATACCCAATCCTGAGTTCCCCCAGTATTGTGTACTAATTTAGTACCTAAGTCCGAAGCTACATAAGCAACAAGGTCGTCTGTATCACCCATTTCAGGCCATTGACTATCTGTTCCGTAGTTTGCGAATGGTCCAGCCAAGCTTGAAACTTGAACTTTTCCATCACTTGTCCAACTACCAACAGTTGCATTGAATCCTACACTCAAAACTGCACTGTCTTTACTTTCTTCGAAGAATTCTAAAATTCTTGAAGTAGGTAAATTAGATGTGTTCAGGTATCTTGTATGTATACCTGTTACATTCTCCATTGGTAAGAACATAGCCATGCCTTCCTCAGTGTACATTCTGTCAAAGTAAACATCTGTTGCACCTGTCAAAACTACCCAATTATCTGCATAATTTGATGCCCCTACTGTAAGAGTAACGGATCCGATAGTACAAGTTCCTAATATTTGTCTCTCTTGACAAACATATTCCCCTGTTACAGCATCTTTGATGTCTGTATAGTTGACACTTGCAGATTGTCTAATTTTTGCTTCCAGTAGATATGATTCAACCGCTGTTTCTGATTGATAAGTTGCGACGAAATATTCGTCTGTGTCCTCATCAAAAGTAATTGCGCTTCCAGAACCTTCTTTAGTAACTAGTTTGTGTGTTGCATCCTTTCCAACTCCTTGGAATTCAGAACCATTACCGTATAATACGTCAATAGTCTTACTTCCAGTCTTGAAAGGCCATGAAATACCCATTCTAGCACTACCATCGTTCTTTAAGATAACTTCTTCACTCTCCGGAGTTGTTAAATCAGTCATTTGTAGTTTGAATGATTCCAACTTAGGGAATAAAAGAGAGTCACCTGCAGCAACGAAAGCTTCGTCCTGTGTTACCCAATCAATTCTTATATCAGAAACTGTAACTTTGCTTCCGGAATTCCCTTGAGTGATAGTAGCTGTTAAGCCTTCAACATCAACATCGTTGATTTCAACAGTTTGCGAATTCTCCAAAGTAAGCTTTTCAGCTCCCAAAGTAATTTCTACCTTGCTTGCTTGGCCTGTCTTTGCAGTATACAAAATGTCTCTAACCCCGACTTGTGTTCCATCATTCAATTTGAAAGTTCCACCTTCAACCATAGAAGTTGTTGTTTGTCCATTAATAATGAACTTAGCTTCTGTTGATCCGATATGTGTAACTTCCACGTCATAGGCAACTCCTCCAATTGAATAACTTCCAGTTCCTCCTTCTTCTAATGTATCACCATCAGAACCACCCATAAACTCTAATTTCAAGTTTGTAGCGTTGTATGCATTAAGTAGCTTGTAGTTCTTACCCAAGATTTCCATTTCGGTATCTTCAAGATCTTCAAGTCTTCCTGCAGTTGTAACGTCACTTTGAGCGTTTTTAAGGAACCTTAGTGTATAATTGAAAACTGGCGTACTCTTTGCCATTTTTATACCTATAACCGGTTCATCCTTCAGGTCGTCATCTCTAAAATGTGTAAATTGAATTCCTGGTTGTACTTGTAACTCTTGCTCATATTTGTAAATAACTCCATCTCTGCTTTGGTATTCTACCGTTTTAAGCAATTCTGGTAAGTCATTCGCATCTATTGCAGTAGTTTGTACAGTTGTAAGGCTTTCATTTACATTTAGATTCTGTGCGTTTGATTCAATCTTGTGACTTTCTCCACTAACTGATGAGTCTGCGATAACTGAACTTAATCCCTCTGATAATAACATAGCTGCGTTAAAGTCTGATGTTGCTGCTTGAGCACCATAAACAATTACTGCATCGTTAAAATCATCCGGATAAGATAAGCTAGCACCTGTAACTCCTGTAGCGAATCCTAAAGTGGATCCTAAAAGTAGAGCGCCTGCGATCACTGGTACGACTTTTCTGAAGTTTAACTTCATTTCTTTAAACCTCCTTTCATTTTATAAAACATAATTTTTTCCGTCCTTCATAGTTAATTCAAATCTCTTTGAATTGTGCTACGAGTACAAGTTATATACAAAAATATCGTTTATAAACGTTTCTGTTTCTTCGAAAAAAAGCGAACTTTTTGTGTAAAAAACGAATTTTTCTTTTTAAATATTACGGTATTATTACTTGTTAAATGGCTATTTGCATATTAAATTTTAAAGTTCTTTTTTCCGTCGATATAATGAAAAAAGTATGAGATTTAAAGCATATTTTCAAGATATATAGTATAAAATAACCAGTATATTCAAAGTATGCTTTCTAGATATAGTGGAATTTTAAACCACTATCCATAAACCATAAGATTTATATATTTATGAATCCAAACTATTTTAACAAATGGCACAAAAACAGAAAAAAAAGAAAAGAGCGGGGATAAAATACATTTCTTTGCAACATAAACGAGGTACTTTTGGTACTTTATTTCATTTATTTTCTAGAGAATCTCTTTTTGGAGAAGTGGCTCAAGTGCGTGCTTTGTTGAGCAATGAAAGGGCCAAATTAATCCATACAATAAAGCAAAATGATCCTTCCTCAATTTATGTTTTAGCTAAAATGTTGGATAGAGACTTCCAATCTGTAAGAAAAGACATAGCATTATTGAACCATTTTGGCATAGTTAGACTGCAAAAACAAGGCAAGTCTAGAGTTAGTCTAAAGCCTGTAATTAACTTAGATACACTCCAAATCAACATAAAGCTCTAATTCTAAGCCCTTTAGTAATAGAATCTAAGCCTTATTAGAGTATCACTCACAACAGTTCCAGAACCTCTTCTCTGGCCTGTTATATTGCCCTCAGAAACGAAATAAATCACTCCTCCACTCATATTAAGGCTATATCCTCGCAAATTCTGGCCTATCACAGTTCCAGATCCAGCAAAAGCAGCATCCATTATATCTGAAAGACCTTCTCCTAACTCTATACATCCAATTCCTTTCTCACAATTCCCTATTCTAGAGCTAATCGTCTGGCCATCATAAGTGGTTGCAGTAATAGCATAAAGCAAGTTCTCTACTTGAGAGTCTCCAGCATCAACTTCTTGAGGCCTTAAGAAGAATACAAAAATGAATCCGATTATGACTATAAGCAATACTATTAGCATGAAACCCATAATCTCTTCTTGTCCTTTTTTGTTGTTTATCTTCATTTTATTATATGCTCACTAAAAGTAAGGCCAATCCACAGTTATAATCAAACACGGAACCTATCTTTTGCTGTTCGCATAGATTGATGAATGTAGGATAATCTCTTGTTTTTGGTTTATTTGTTTCATAAAGCACTATTTCATTTCCTTTAGGATATAATTGAACTATTCTTGCCCCCACTAAACCTTGAAACACATCATCTAAGTCATAATCTCCTAAAATCTCTGCTTTATCTTTATCAATACAGTTTATTCTAGCACATTTTAATTCAGGCAAACTGGCAATCTTGTCTCTTAACACTAAAGCTCTTTCCTGATTCAATGATTCTGCTTCCGAAGTTATGTTGTCTGATTGAAAATTAATAACAAAAATAAAGACTAAACTTCCAAGAAATGCTAATGCTAACAAAACAAATGCCATCTCTTGAATTTTTAATTGTCCTTTATCCATTTAAAACACAGCACACTCCTTAGGATTATTTTTTTCAACTTCTTCAGAAATTCTTTTTAATTCTCCTATAATTATTCTTTCACGATTTAATTCAGTCTTCATCTTTTCTAGACTACTTTGCAATCCCCTAGTGTTACATCCTTTTTGTTCCATCACTTTTGCTTTGTCTAAGTTTATCTCGGTCTGAGTTCTTGCTCTTCTAAGTAATCTGTTTAAATTACAATCATAAAACTCTGGATCAGAAAGAATTATTCCATACATCAATGAATTATCAATGAAAGGGATTGATTCTCCATCTTTCTTAACAAGACCCAAGTCGTAAAACACATTTATGCTGCAATCTCTTCTTCCATGACTTGTTTTGATGCAAACATCTTTACTTCCAGGAATACAACTTCCCTCGACGGCAATTACATCAGATTGTAATGCTTCGACTTCTCTTTTTATTGCTTCCAATTCAGGTTTCATGTTTTGGGGAGCATTTTCAATATCAAAATTAAAACAATAGCTTTGATCTGCAATATAAATTAAATCATCAACACGCCAAGGCATTTCAAACTGTTTAGCAAACACCCAAAAATCTTTTCCTTCTAAACTTTCAGAGAAAACATACTTATCTCTAATCTTGAATCCAGGAATTGGCCATTTATTCCATTCTCCCCTTGTTTTTGTTCTTAAATTCACTTCATTATAATTTTCTTCTTTACTACATCTAAAATTTATTTGAACATCAGTAGCCATTGAAACACTTTTACTCAAAGTCATTGTTGCAATACTTCCAACACTTGCAAAAGGATCAAGCAAAATATCAAATTGCCTCACTAAAGTTCTTTGTTCTTGCAGACTAGAAGTTTCTGTAAATTTTTGAGCAGAAAATATTGCAAGGAACAGAATCAATGCTCCGATAATTAAGGAGAATATCCATACATACGAAACTGCACCTCTTTTTTTCATCATTTTAATTAATTGAGACTGTAGGGCTTTCTAAATCTTTACTCAAAGTAAGAGAAAGTTTTCCATTTTCAACAGGAATACAGCTCACACCCAGATCTTGTTCAATCTTTAAACATTCCTTGCCCTCACAATCAATTTTATAATAAGCATCTGTTCCCACTTTAGTAGATTCTACAGGTGGACAAAGAAGCATATTCGCTTCACGAATCAATGCTTGTCGTCTATAAAGTTCAAAATCAGGACAGAATAAATTGACTAATGTACTAGAAAGGTCCCCGAAACAAACTACTTCAATTTTACTTGGAAGTTGAGCAGTATAGTCTTGTTCAGATTCAGCAGTTTGCCAAACTTCATTCACTTCAGCCTTTATTTCTAAGACAAATTGACCTATTTTTATTTGGTCTGCTCTTTCTAAAAAATAATTTATTCCTGTGAATGCAGCATATAAGAAAACTGCAATAAGAATTAATGAAAAGAGCATTTGAAAGGGAAATTCAATAGTGCTTTGACCTTTTTTGTTAAATTTCCTTACCATTTTCTAGAAGAATTATATTGAAAATGCCCCTGAAGTACTTTTAGTAGTTTTTAATGAAGTGCTACGTAAATTTCCGAATCTATCTCTACACACAATGAAATAAGTTGTCTTAGGTCTCCATTCTACTCTGTGAGTTATAGCAACTGGATTATTTCCAGTCATATCTTTTCCTCCGCCATAAGTAAAGCTTTTGAAATCATATTGACAGCTTGTTAATTCATCTGTAGAAACTAATAATGTTTCTGCATCTTTATATGCTCTTACAATCTTCGGTGAAGTTGAATCTTTTACAACACTGAATCTACTTTCATCTGATGCAATATTGAATCCATCTTCATCTAAACAACTTACAATTAATCTATGATCTCCGAATGATAATAACTTAGTTGTTGTAGTTTTGTGGCTTGTGCCTCCAGTTTGATCAAAGCTGCTCATCTCTTTGAAGGGAGCTTGATTTTCAATACTATATCTACATGAAGAAGATCTTTCAGTAGTTACTCTAATCTCTGGGCGGCCTTCAACTGTTTTATTTATGGGCTCTTTTATTTCAACTTCAAACTCTTCACTAACCTTGAATCTTACAATTCCTGGAACTTCTCCAAGATTTCCTTTTTCATCTTGACATAAGAATACATAAGCATAAATCTCACTGTTGTTTAATGCATTATCTCCTTCAAATCTAACTTCATGTCTTTCTGCAAAACTTACTCCAGCTTCATATTCAATATCTGTTAAATTTGGATCATCCCAAGACAATCCAGTCAAGGATAATTCTGATTCTAATGTTTGTTGTGATGCTTCTGTATCAAGTAAGTTACTTGCAATCTCTTCTATTCTTTCCATTTCTCCAATAAAAGAATCAATTCCTGCTGCAAGTGGCCATTCTTTCCATCTACATACAGCATTCTCATCAGTCTCAACCCACATCAATAATTCTCTTTCATCATGACTTCCCCCTTCAATTGGAGTATCGGGTTCAGGATTTTTACTAATGATTATTGGCCCGATTAAATCTGGCTTTTCTTCTTTTACTAAATTCAATTCAATTGTTTCAGACCAACTAGGAAGTTTACAAGCTCTTTTACATAATACAAAGTATGTGAAGTTAGCTCTTTCAGGGTCAAATACACTTAATGTAACATTATGTTTAACAAAAGACCTGTCAGTTATTAATTGCTTCATGTTTTCCCAGCCCTCTGTTTTATTTATTGTGTATTTACATTCGGCTGCAAGATCAGTCTTTACTTCAATTTCATAAGAAGCATCTTCATAAGGGATGTTTACCACAGTAAATCTATTATTCGAAGGAATCTTCTCATCATTTATCTCTAACATCTCGACTTTGGATGCAGAGCCACACTCTTTAACTTTTTCAGGATCAGGGAAACATTGCCTTTCATATGCATCATAAACACAACTTCCATCTGAACTTAATGTTTGACATCTTTCTGCAGTACAAGGATAAGAATCTTCATGACATTTCTCACAGTTTTGATGTCCAGCAACTACTCCAGGCATTTGTTCACCAGGAGTAGGTATACAAACGTTTCTTGAAAGCGCTTCTGAGTTTACAGCTGATTGGAATGTACAAACAACTCCAGGAACTATCCATTTTGCCTTCATACAAGCCTTATGACTTCCTACAAAAGGTGCAAGATAGAAACATACTCCTGCTTTTATATAATATTGAGGGTTTGCAAATGATGCAAGTCCTGCATCTTCTTCTAACATTACGAATAATATCAATCCAACAAGATAACTTTTTCCAAGAGAAACAAATTGTCTTGCAAGGAATCCACCAAGACTTCCTTGAGATTTAACATAATTTTTTAATGTCTCAGCATATCCTGATTTCTTTTGTTCATATTGTGCACGAATAGGGAAGTGGTATAATCCTCCATGATATTCTGAAGACTGAACAGCAAGTTGATCTGCTCCTAATTCTAGGGATGTAGGAACTCTTCCAGGTGCTGGTGTGTTTGCTGCTGTTGCCGAACCTGTTAAAGGAATTGCTCCTTGACCTGAGAAAGCAGTTGGGGATCCTGTACTTAATTTTCTGTTTAATTTATTTACATTCCTTAAAACTTTAACTGTAGGAAGGTTATCTAAATATTTTTGATTAAGTCCTTGACTTTGTAAGTCTACACGCATTCCATTATTGGCTTTTCCAATGATTTGAGATGTTGTAGTGTCATAAGTTTCTATTTCACTAGGACTTAAGTAATTGTAACCTCCAACACCAAAGTTTGCTATTTTGTCTGCATCTTTAGCCAAAGATCTAAGTTGTAATTCTAATGCTGCATTATTTTCTCTTATAGCATCAGCATTTCTAACGTAGAAAGTATCAAAGTTTTCAGCACTTTTAATATCACCTAAGAAATTGTATTTATCGAGAAGATTATCTAATTTATCATTGAAGCTATCTACTGCCACTAATTCTTGACTTGCTCCTGTTAAAGTGTTTTCATATCGAAGATTTCCAGATTCACTCAATGTAAGAGTATATGTTTCAGGTTCTTCAGCTAGTATATTAAAAGTATTGAATTCAAATTCTGCAGCGACATCTTTGTTATTTCCTATTTTGAAAAAGTTGGAAATTAATTTTCTCCCCCCTATTTTTTTCAAACTAGGTTCTGTTTGAGCTTGAGGTTTATCTATTTTTACCTCTCCAGGAGGATTATCTCCAGCAGGAGGTGTAACCTCTCCCCCGCCATCTTTTCCAGCTCCAGTTAATAATCTAAGTAATCCTTTAAGTCCTCCCTCGTCTCCACTACTTTCTTCTGGTTCTAAACTAATTTGTCCTCCTTCTTGTGGTGGTTGTCTACCTGTTCCACCTAAACTTGCTCCAGCTTCTCCTAAAACCCCTCCAGCACCTTGTAAAGCTTTAAGACTTTCTTCAAGATTTGCTGCAGTTTGTGTTACTGGCTCTAATTTAACTTTTGCTTCAGGTGGACTTTCCGCCGCACTTGCTGCATCCTCCAAATTTTGTGTTAGCTCTTCGGTATTTTCAATCAAGTGTTTCAATCCCTCATCTATTTCATTAGTTTGTGTTAAGTATTGGTCTATGTTTTGAGGAGGTTGTTGAACAGTACTTGGTGCAACATCTTGTTTAAGCTTTTCAATATTTTCAATCAAGTCTTGTACACCATTATCTATATCATTAATTTGTTCAGTAGTAAGACTTAAATCAATTCTTTGATTTGCAGGAAGACTTTGTTGTGCTGCTTCTTGCTGTTGAATTTGCGTCCTTAGTTCTCCTATTTTTCCCTCAAACCCTTTTATAGCAGCTTCTGCACTTCCTATTTTATCTATATCTATTTGTTCTGCAGGTTGTTGTGGTCTTTGTGTAGTAGGAGGTGCTTCAAATCCTTGTCCGGCCTTATTCATTTCTGTCGCTCTATTCTGAAGTTTTTGCTGTTCTCCATCTGCTGCAGTTTGAGCACTTTGTCTTGCGAAGTAACCAAACAATGCTTTTCTTTGTGCTTCTGTTGTTAAAATTCTTTGAGCAGCTAAATAAGCTTGACCTGCTTCAAAAGCTCCTTTATATTGTGGGGGAATCGCTCCATCTTCAAAATGACCTGCTCCTCCAACAAAAATTCCATTTGTAGTTACAGTATATCCTCTTTCCCCAGCGCTAATCTCTACAGCTCCTTCTCCACTGTGCACTACTTTCGCATCCGCACCAAGCTTTTTCATTTTTGCATCAGCATCTTTCAAAAGTTGATCTAGAGTCTTTTTTCCTTCTTCAAGCTTTTTCTCAGCAGCTTTCTGGCTTGCCTTTATACTAGGAGGACCTAAGAAAAATATTTCAGTAAATGTAATTGCTCTATCAACTAATGTTCCAAACAATCCGAGCTCATTTGCAGCAGTTGTGGCCTTGCCATTATCAATTTCTCCTCCAACAAGAGTTCCAGGAGCAGTAACGAGTTTTCTGAAGAAATCAGGGATGCTTTTTGCAATTTTACCATCATCTTTATTTGTATCTCCAGCAATGGCCCTATAGGCTTTATCTGCCCAAGTATCTGACAATTCTTTTTTAGCTGCCTCGGCACTTTCTTCATCACCACGAAGTTTTGTTCTTGCATCTTCGAAATACTTTCTTGTTTTATCATTATCGGCTATTGCTCTGATTCCAGTAAGTATTGCAGTTTGTGCAGTCGTCTCAGCTAAACAAATTGTTGCACTTGCAAGAACATTTGCCCTATTCTCTTGCTGGGTACAATATCCTAAAGAAGTACATTGAGTTTCTTCTCCACATTTATTCCAAGGATTACTTGCTTCATTAGTTGAACAAGTGTTACAATAATCATTTGTTGCAGGGGCATATTTTGGAACACAGTCATTATTCTCTTTTGTCGCAATACAATGAGTCCCACCATATTGTTCAGGTTCATCTCCACCAATTACAGCATTTCTATTTTCTTGAGGAACACCTTCAGCTTTACATCTTTGTTCAGTAGAAAGACCTAGAGGACCAGCAAAAAAAGCCCATTTATCCCAGAATTTTGGTGTAAGTAAATCTCCTCCCAAAAAACTAAAAGTTTTGGAAAGTAATTTTCCGAAAGAACCTGCCCCATATTCATGAACTCCCTTATTTTGTCCACTTAATTGACAAGTCTCATATCTATTATCTGCACCATTAGCGTTTTCTCCATTAAATGTACAAATATTTTCTCTTGAATCATGTACACCAAAAACTTGCATCTCTCCAAAGATACAAGAAATCATATAATGTTGCTCTCCTGGACCTTGGAATCTTACACAAGCTTGTTCTCCATGTTGTAAGTTATAACCATTAATTGCTTCTTCAGTACCTGCTAGGACTTTTGTATTAATATAATTGCCTTCAAACATCCCCTCAATTTCAACTTCATTTGCCTTGAAATATTCTGTATCATAACCTAAGTTTGTAAATCTAATATCTAGCGGACAAGTTTTATCTTCACAATGGGCTATTTCTCCTTCGTCAGCTTCACAAACTTCCTCGATGTCACAAGCATCATAAATATCTCCAGGACCACCACAAGAATCAAAATAATAAGCACCAAATCCTTGTTCAATAGGATCTTTTTCAGAAGGACATCTTATTTCAAAGTTTGGAACACAAGAAGCACATCTTTTATTTCCTTCCCAGTTTCCTCCATCTTCATTACATTCACCAAAAGTTGTAAATTCACAAACTGCTTTATCTATGAAAGTACAATAACCATTTGTTTCAACATCAACTAAACTTCTACAAGTTACAGGATTAACATTTCTTTCTTCTAAGTTTAATTCCTCTTCTTCGAATTGAGGTAATCTTTCACATTTATTTCTAAAAGCTACATGTTCTGTATCTACAATTTTTTCATCATCAGTATATATACAACAAGTAGGCGTACAAGCATCAATTTCTAATAAAGGTCTAGAATCCCAAACTCCGAAGCTGTCTTCACATTTTTGTTGAGGCATATAAGCGTCACAATCTCCGTTCTGTTGTATACAAGTTCCAATAAAACAACCATCTATATCTGCAGAACATCTTCCAGGTGTTAGTGGAACATCACAATCCTCTGAAGCATCACGGTCCATCTCAATACAATAACTTCCAGTTGTTGTTCTTTCACAACAGAAATCATCATCAGCAGCAACTCCCGGAAGCATTGAATCTAGTACTTCGATAAAGAATAGTGATAATGAAGCTAAAGGACTTTGTTTACTCATTATTTCTTCTTCAGGAATTGCAATTGCATATGCAGAAGCAATAGTTAAAGAAAACATTAAGTATATTGTAAATACTGCGAATATTCTTTCAATTCTGTAATCTATTTTTCTCATTTTAAGGTCTTCCTACAAGGAAATAAAAATTATAAGGTGTGACTAAACCAGGATTTCTATATTCTAGGTTAAAAAGTAAATTATCTTCGCTATAGGCCTTATTTGATCCTTCTGAAGAAACTTCACTAAAAGCTTCTGCTGAAGTAAATATCTTTTCAGAGTTTGGATTTGCTCTGACTTCATCCCATTCTAAATCTGCTTCTTCTCCAATTACTTCCATGTAATTCTTTCCAGTAGATAAGTCATTGATAATTCTTGCTCCAACCCCTCTTATTCTCGCTAAATTGATAGGGATAACTAATTCATAATCTTCTATTAATGCAGAAGCTTCTCCTTTTGAAATCTCAACAGGATATTTGTAAGGAATAACTATCTGTCCACTACTTTCTCCAATATCTACCTTGCTCTCATCAACATCTAATTCTCCAACAACCTTAACATCCAATATCTTTTCAAAATTCTCATATTCTTCAATACAAATAGCAAAATCTAGGCTTCCCTCTAAGAAAGGGATCAACTCATCTTTTAATTCATTTATAGAAGGAAGATTATTGATATATCCTAAATCTCTGTCATAAAAGAGTGCATAAGATATTAATGGAGCATCAGACATAACTGCAGAAGGTATCATGACTCTATCTAATTTTGGAAGCACAAATCCTCCTTGTCTCCCCATAGTGTTAAGAGTTTTTCTTGCAGAATCATACATACAATCTTGTGTAAAATCTCTTACTGGTTGGACTTGTGAAGTTACTAATTTTTGAGCTTCTTCAGGACCAAGAGATATTCCAAGCAATTGTGGTTTGAAGAGATACACAAAAATAACTGCACTTACAAGCAATATTCCTATAATCACAAATAGGGCTACCTGTCCTCTTTTATTCATGTTATTTTTAAACGAAAACATGTTTATAAAGCTTACTTCAAAGTAATTATATATCTCTTTAATAGGAGTACTTGTCTTAAGAGTCATTATTGTTTCAATCAAACAAATCTTTAAATAACTTCTAAACAGAAATTAATTTATGGCAGAGAAAATTAGGCTAGAAAAGGGAAATTTAATTGTTCCGAACAATCCGATTATTCCTTTTATCGAAGGGGATGGGATTGGTCCAGATATTTGGGCTGCGGCATCAAAAGTATTTAATGCAGCAGTTGAAAGAGCCTATAATGGACAAAAAAAGATTGAATGGTTAGAAGTTTATGCAGGGGATAAGGCAAAAAAGGTTTATGGTGAAAAATGTCCTGAAAGTTTATTGCCTCAAGAAACTTTAAACACAATAAAAAATCATTTGATTGCAATAAAAGGGCCTTTAACAACTCCCATTGGGAAAGGTGTTAGAAGTATCAATGTTGCATTAAGACAATTGCTAGATCTTTATGCCTGTGTTCGTCCTGTGAGATATTTTAAAGGAACTCCCGCTCCAGTAAAACATCCAGAAAGGGTAGATATGATTATTTTTAGAGAAAATACAGAAGATGTTTATTCTGGAATTGAATTTTATGGGGAAGATGCAAGAAAAGTTGTTGAATTCTTAAACACCCTCGGAAAACAACCAAGATTTGTTAATTCTAATATCGGAATAAAACCTATTTCAAAAGAGGGAAGCGAAAGATTAATCATTGCTGCATTAAATTATGCACAAAAAAATAATAAAAAATCAGTAACTCTCGTCCATAAAGGAAACATTATGAAATATACAGAAGGAAGTTTTATGAATTGGGGATATGGCCTTGCAAAAGATTTTCCAAATGTTGAAGTAAAAGATGTTATTGCCGACGCATTTTTACAAAAAATATTATTAAGACCGACAGAGTTTGATGTTATCGCAACAACAAACCTCAACGGCGATTACATTTCGGATGCTCTAGCTGCACAAGTTGGAGGAATAGGAATGGCTCCTGGAGCGAATATAAATTATGATACTGGATGTGCAGTGTTTGAAGCAACACACGGTACTGCCCCCAAATATGCTGGACTAGATAAGGTAAATCCGAGTTCAGTTATTCTTTCTGGAGAAATGCTTTTAAGATATTTAGGATGGAATGAAGCAGCAGATCTTATCATCGCTGGTTTGGAAAAAACAATCCAAAATAAAACAGTAACTTATGACTTAGCAAGATTAATGGAAGGTCCAAAAGAAATAAAGTGTTCAGAATTTGCACAAGAAATTGTTAACAATATGAAAAATTAATTTTAATCTTCTTCAACCCTAGGTGCTAGAATAAAAGTCAATTCAACATTTCCTAAGAAATCTACTCTTAATGGATATTCGGATTTATGTTGTGCGTGATGGTATTGCAGGTAAACATTATCTGCAAGCTTTCCACCTTTGACGAATTTTTGTAAATATTCGAGGCTGTAACGAGATTTTCCTTCTCCACTGAACTTTGCTTCATCAGAATTAAAAGTTGTACAACTGCTGTTCAAATTTCCTTTTGCTTCAATTGCAAAAGCATTCTCTTTTGTCTCCAAAGTACAAGCATCAGAAACTATTGCAGCATCTTCTATAGCATGTTGAAATAGATTAGAAGGCATCAAGACTTTGTTTTGAAAATCTAATTCTGGAATTTGTTTCTCTTCAGCTTCTAAGTTTATAAGTGAAAGTGTGAATTTTCTTTTTACAGTGTCTTGCATTGTAACAACTAATTTATTTTCATTTTTCTCAAGAGTCAAAGATCCCCCAGCTTGGGCTCTTTTCAAGACTTGTTTTAAGTCATCAAGATTGACACAAAGCTCTTCTTCCTCTGATTCAAATTGAGAAAATGCAGAATGGGGCAATTTTAAGGAAACTAGTGCAACATTAGCAGGATCTACTGCTACAGCACTCATTCCTCCTTTATTCACTTTTATTCTTACCTCATTTACTAATTCTGACATGATGGATATCGCGTCAGAGAAAGCTTTAGGGTCATTAAGCTTAAGCAACATGCCAATATAATCTATATTGGACTTTTAAGCTTTGTTATTGTATAATGTAGCTTTTCTTGAAATAAGCATTTCCCCCACAAAGACTATTTAAACAGCTTTCAGTTCTTCCAAATATGGACCTAAAAAGGAGTGCTAGGCTATTTTACCAACGGAAAGACATCCAAAAAGCTATCGCAGACCATGCTCAAAATAGAGAGGTCGTTCCTAGATATGGGGAAGGTTTTGGAAAACGTCCAGATATCATTGAATATCCTGGAGATGTAGCTGCTTTAGCAGAAAAAGGAGTAACTTCCTTCCATTTTTCAGAGGAATTATGGCATAATCCTTTAGATCTAACGACTGCCCTAACTCCAGAAAAGCTTAATGAATTAAGGAAAGGCTGGGATTTAATTCTTGATGTTGATTCAAAGTTTTTAGGATTCAGCAAAATCTCAGCTGAACTGATTTTAGGAGCATTAAAATTTCACAATGTTCAAAATGTTGGTCTGAAATTTTCAGGACGTGCAGGCTGGCATATCTTCGTACCATTCGGAGCATTTCCTTCAGAAATTCAAGGCATTCCAGTTAAGAATATGTTTCCTCAAGGCCCAAGGATGATTGCAGGTTATTTGGGAGAATTAATTGAAAAATCTTTAAGAGATAGGATTCTAGAAACAACAACCCCTCAAGAACTTAGTGAAAGAACAAAAAAACCTGTAGAAGATTTTTATTTTAAAGACAAGTTTAATCCATTCTCAGTAGTTGATATTGATACAATTGCGATTTCTCCAAGACATTTGATTAGAATGCCTTATTCTCTAAATGAAAAAAGTGGTTTTTCTAGCATAGTCATCAGGCATAACCAATTAAAAAACTTCCATTTGGGATGGGCACAACCTTCAAGAGTTTCCCCAAAACCTTTTTTTCCAACACCAGAGAAGAATGAAGCAAAAGAATTAATGCTTGAAGCATTTGATTGGAATAAGATTCAAGATTCAAAAAAGAAAGTTGGCCAATTAAATATTGGAAATCCCAAGAGGAAATATAATCCAATAACAATAAAAGACACAACTACTGATATGTGGCCACCTTGTGTAAATAATGCCTTAAAGGGAATAAAAGATGATGGGAGAAAAAGGTGTTTATTTGTTTTATTAAATTTTTTTAAGAGCATAAATCTTCGTTCTGAGGAAATAAAAGAAAAAATTAATGAATGGAATAAGAAAAATGCCCAACCATTAAAAGAAGGATATGTGGTTTCACAATTAAATTGGCATCTTCGTAGTAAAGTTGTCCTTCCACCAAATTGTGAGAAGATTCAAACAATGTATAAAGATCTTTTAATTTGTACTCCTGATGGTCTTTGTCGTAAAGTAAAGAATCCAGTTAATTATACAACTGTGAAATATCTAATTAAAACTGGGGGCAGTAAACAAAAAAATAGAAAAAAATCCTCAAGAAAAAAGGAAGAAGGGGAAACAAGAGTCTACAGGGGCGCTTTTTAGTTCTAATCTTGAAACAGAAAGGGTTTTAAATAATATGGGCGTAACATACCAATGAAAAAGAGGGGAGTAATTGTATTATTAGTATCTATCTTAGCTTTATCACTTTGTCCCCTAGTAATAGCAGAAGTAGATGATGACTTAAAAATAGAGAATGCTTATCTTTGGTTAATAGATCAATCCGACGCGAAATGGCAAAATTTGGACTCTGAAACAAATGCCTTGGCTTTAATGGCTTTAGGTTATGATGATAGACTTGCAGTTGATGGAAGGAATGCTTTATTAGATAAACAGGATGAAGAAGAGGCATGTTGGCCGGCAAGAAGATGTAGGTCTAAAGAAACTGCTTTTTCAATTCTTGCATTAAATGCTTTAGGTGAATCTGTTGAAGAAGAAACAGATTGGCTTTTAGAAAGAGAAACAACATTTACTGGTTCAAATTTAAATTGGCTGCTTCAAGTGGATTCAAGTGAACCTGCAAACTGTTCTATTGTTTATGATTCAAAAGAATACAACTTAGAAATAAATGAAGACAAAACTTATTCATGGGGAGGTTCTTCTCCATCTTGTTTAAGTTTAGTAGATATTGTTGGATCTCAAATCATCCAAGGAAAATACTGGATTAAAATTTCTAAAGGATGCTTAGATAACATTTACACAATCTCTTGCGATGTTCCTGCTTCAGTATCAATCCCTTATATGTCAAGCTCACTTTACATTTCCCCAGAAACCTTTGAAACTCCAACAGATGTAGCAATAGAAGCAGTCTGTATAAAGGAAGGGGCAAGCTGTAATTATGAATCTACAATGTGGGGAACTTATGCTTTATATCAAGCAGATAGGGAATATACTCATTTCCTCCCTTATTTGATTGGAGAATCAGGAAATAACCAACATTTACTTCCAGATTCAATACTTTGGCTATTGACTGGAAAAGAAGATCATGCAAACAGTTTATTATCAAAACAAAATAGGATAGGATATTGGTCACAAGTTAGAGGTAAAGGCAAATATTGGGATACTTCTCTTGGAATTTTAGGTCTTTTTGATTACGCTACAGATAATGTAACTAAAGCGCAAGATTGGCTTTTGAAAAATCAAAATAATGATGGAAGTTTTGGAACTACAAAAAAGATTAGAGATACTGCAATGGCCCTTTATTCATCATGGCCAAAAATCGTTTCTGGAGGAATAAATGATTGTGAAGACGTCTACAATTATTTCTGTAGAACAGATTGTTTATCTGAAGAAGAAGAAAAAGCCTCCATATCTTGTGCAGTCGGAGTCTGTTGTAAATCTTCAGGTTTAGCAGATTGTAGTGATACAGAAGACTGTAGTAAATCTGAATGTAAAGGAGAATTTGTAACTGATATCTTCGGAAGACGTGGACAGTGTGAAGTAGCAGAAAATACTTGTGATGATGAGTTTGACAATGATGGTGATGATCTAATAGACATGGATGATAATGACTGTACATTAACTTGTTTCGAACTTGGTGGAGAGGAATGTGATTATGATGAAGAATGTGATGTTAATACAAGAAAAACACTTGAATCAGATAGGTGTTGTGTAGGTAGCTGTATTCCTTCTCAAGTAATTTGTTCTGAACAAAGTGGAATTTTTTGTAGCAATAATCAAAAATGTGATGGGAACATTGTTTCCGCAAGTGATGCTTCTGCTTCAAGTTTCTGTTGTCAAGGAGATTGTAAAGGAAAGGCAAGCTTCTGGATTTGGTTATTCATAATCTTAATTGTAGTGGCTGGAGCTTTGATATTTTTGTACAAAAAAGGTTTATTGGACAAGTATATGGATAAATTATCAAAAACATTTAAGAAAGAGCCTCCAAAAAGCGGTGGAAAAGTAAGTTATAGGCCGCCAGTGAAGCCTTATACTCAAGCAGGGCCTCCAACTCCTGTTAGGCCATTTTCCTATCAAAGACATCATCCAAGACCTACCCCTCAAAGAAAATCCTCAACTAAAACAGACACAGACTTGCAAAAAACTATAGATAAACTAAGAAAGTATGCAAGCAAATAGAAAAAATGAATAAACTTTTATTTTTAGCAATATTGGCCTTTATCTTGACTTTAATGCCTTTCTCTTCTGCTGAATGTGCTTTTGTTCAGCTCTCTAAACAAGCATATTATTCTGGAGAGAATTTTCAAGCAGAGATTACAGGAGAATTCAAGAAACCTTTAGCAGAGGAAGATTTAGGTTTTTATAGGGATAACATAAAATATTCTATTGATTTTAATTTAGAACAAATTGCAAATGATAAATGGCTTGTTTGGGCAAAAGTTCCGACAAAATATGGAGAAAATAAGTTTAGAGTTGTTTCTTTATGTCAAGAAGAAACTCTAATTGAAGAAGTAAAGGAAACAAATTTCATAATTCAAAGGCCCTTACAAGAAGCTTATTCTTGGTTAATAAGTAAGGTGGATAATAAGTGGTCTTCTCTTTCTGTAGAAGATATTGCTTTGGCATTAAATGTTTTAAATTATGATTCAGATTTGTTTGAAGAAGGGAAATCAACATTACTTTCTAAAAGTTCTTCTCAAGAATGTTGGCCTTCTTCTACTTGTGAAGTTAAACCAACTTCACTCGCAGCAATTCCTCTTAAGGATTCAGAACAAAAAGAAAAAATAAAAGCTTGGTTGCTTGATGCAGAGAATAATATTGAATTAGGACTTTGGGATTTGATAGTTACATCAAATTCTGCACAAACATGTGATTTAACAATTAATGGAGTGAATCAATCACTTACATTAACCTCTGGAGCAAATTCTCCAATCTCCTTAACACTTCCGGATGATTCTGAAATTACTCTTACAACTGCTTGTTCACTTTCTTCAGCAAAAGTTTCAAATACTTATTTAGGGAAGGTACATAATTTCCCTATGCAAACTGAGGGCCTTTCATATTCTCTTGTTATTAATAACAAAAAATGTTGGGGAGAAGAATACAGAAGTGAATGTGATGTTGATTCAACAGCATATGCAATCTTAGCTTTGGAAGAACTCGGAGAAACAAGCTTACAAGAAGAAACAGCTTGGCTAGGGGAAAATATAGAATCTACTGAACAACGAGCAATCTACTATTCATTAACAAATGATAATGATATTGAAACTTGGTTAATCAACAATCAAGCACAAGAAGGATTCTGGGCAAAAGTCGCATTAGCTTTATCAAACACCCCTGATGTCCTTTCAACAGTCTTAGTAACTGAAGTAATTAGTGGAAATGCAAAATTAAAAGGAGAAACTTGGTTAAAGAATCTATTTGAAAGCCAAGGGATATTTGGAAATCAAAAAGAAACTTCTTATGCCCTTAGATTATTTTCTTCAGACAAAATAGAACCTTTAATTTCTTCAACAGGATTAGTAAAAGTAAACAGTGGAGAAAACTTGACCATTTCTTTTACTAATAATGGAATTTTCAGTGTTAATTTAAGCGCTTCTCTTTTTGGATCTACCGAAGAAGTAACAATTTTTCCATCATCTGAAGCTTCCTTAATATTTTCCTCTCAAAAATATTCTTCTTTAACATTTACAGAAGCAGAAATAAGCTACAATACTTTATTTTCTACAAATGAGAGAAGTTATAGGATTCCAATAATTATCTTTCCTTCAGGAATCACAGAAGAAGAAACAGAAACTATTCTTAATGAAACTTCTTCAGGAGGGGTTTCACTCTTCCCAGCAGAATTACAATTTACTCCTGACAAAATAAATTCCTCTTTAACTAAAAAGGAAAGTAATTCGATTATTGTAAAATTAACAAGTCTGGCAAAAGAATCTCAACAAGTTAGCATAGCCACATTTGGCCTTTCAAATATATTAGAGAGCATAGAACCTGCAGATTTTGAAATTTCTCCAGGCAAGTCTCAAGAAATAGAAATTATTTTCAATACAGAAAATGCTTTTGGAGAATATTCTGGAAGTATTAATGCAGAAACTTCTGGCACTTCTGTTTCACTCCCTATTGAATTGTTAATAACTGAAGAGGAAGTTGATGTTGATGAAGAAGTAGAAAAAGAAAAGAAACCTTTAAACAAGAAAGCTATTGGTTGGACAATGCTTGCTTTAGCAGCAATATCTGTTGGAGTATTGATATATCTTAAATTATTTTCAAAGAAACCTCAACAACCACTTAAAATTGCTTTAGATAAAGTTGGAAGACAGAAAATTCAATAATTATTCTTTTTTCTCTTTAGTTTCTTCAAGAATTGCAGGTTTAATTTCTTGAGCAGGTTGTTTTGGAGTAAGTCCTGCCTTTTCAAGAGTTTTTTTCAAGTATAAAGTTTCAAACTTAAGTCCTTTAATAGAAGAATCATATGCGTGCAGTTTAGAGGCCAGCATATTAAAGAAATCATTTGCTTTAACTAAATCAATCTTCATGTTTTCAGGCTCAATAATCTCAATGTTGCTTGGCATATAATTAAACACTAATTCTGTAAGCTTCATAATATCTTGAGCAATCAATTCTATTTCTGCAAATGTAGAGAAAAGGGTTTTAGCTTCTCTAGGCTCATGAAAATTAGCATTTATGACTTCTATACCCTCAATCTTCTTTATAGATTCTACAACTTCTTTGATTATTTTATCTACATATGCAGGGGGCTTTCCAAGTATTTCTATTATGATATTACTATGTATCCATCCATCTGCTAATTTATCTCTTATATTCATTTTATATAGAAAAGGACAAATCACCTATTTTAAAGGTTATTGTTATTTATAACCATATAAATAACCAATAAAATCATCAAAATTGCCAGTAAATAGATCGCAAATCTCAAACTGGGCCCTTTATTTGATTGATAGACTACTTCTTTCTTCTCAGAAGAGTCATTATCTCCTATAGTCTGATCGGATTCAGTATCGGAATCTTGAGTCACATTAACATCAGCAGTAACATCTGCAGTAACATCTGCAGTAACATTAACGTCTTTCCCATTACATTCTTCTTCTCTTAATGCAAAGGAGATATTCAATTTTCTTTCATCATATTTAGTCCAGGAAGGTCTACAAACCCTCAAAGAAACACCAAACTTATCACTACTATATTTATCATCACAATTAGGATAAGCATAAAAAGGGATATCAAATGTCTGAGTCTCATTACCTAAATCATCAAATTCGATTCCTTCTTGACATTCAAAATATTTCTCTATTTTTGTGCCATTTTCATAAGAAATGATTCTTTGGGAACTTCCATAAACCAAAAACTTTACAGCATCCCAATCATAACAAGTTGGATTAAAACTTACTTTAATTCTATCTGTATCTCCGAATTCAATCAAATCGGGATAATCTAAAATATCCCATACATTATCATCACAAACCACAGGATCTGTCTGATTATCTTGAGTTTGGTTCTCTTGAGTCTGATTTTCTTCTTGTACAACAATACAAGAGCTTGCTTGTCCAGGTGTTAAATCCCCTTCACACCAACCCGTTCCATTATATTGAAAACTTAATGAAGAATTGCTTAAAGTACTGTAAGTTTTAGAATAAATTATTGTTCCATTATCTTTTATTGTAAGATTATCTCCATCATCATTTAATCCATTACCAATTTTTTGATCGTCTGTATAAAAATAAGTCACATTATTGGAAGTAATCTCAGAAATAGTGTTGGCCTTACCTAAAATCAAAAAATATTCAGAACTTGTGGTTAAATTACACTCAGAAATCCCCTCACAGCTCAAAGTGTCAGGATTATCTCCTCCAGAATCTTCAATTGTCCATGATTCTAGATTCAATAAAACACTACCTTCATTATAAACCTCAATCCATTCAACATCATTTGCTTTAATCTCATTTATTATAATGGCAGAAGCAGCAGAACTCAAAAATAAAATGGCCATGGCCAAAAAGACAAGTTTAGTTTTCATTTTTTATGTTTAATCATTAAATCATTAAAGTGCATTCCTCTTTCTTTTATATCTTCTAAAGAAATAGCGAAATTCTTTCCAGTATCATCCATCCTCTCTGGAGAAATAAACCACCAACCTTTTCTTACAAACTTAACCGCAATCAGTCCAGTTAATCCAAAATTCTTACTAAAATCAACAAATTCATTCATTTGTTCTTTAGTGATATATTTCTTTTTTTGCCTAGTCAATTTACATTCTATAGCAGCCATCAAGGATCCATTCCCCACAAGCAGATCACAGCTTGGTTCTGCCATGCTTCCACTTCCAGCAACTCTTATCGCTGAGAACCCATGATCACAGAACATATGCAATAATTCCCTTTCAGCAGCACTTCCTCTTTTCTTTGACATCAATTAACTAGAAAACAGCATTATTTAAATTTTGATGGTCTTAAGAAGAGACTAAAGAGTCAAGAGTATAAGTTCCAATACAATTAGGGGCTTTATTTTTTCCTATTTCCTTTATCCCACCAAATAAATTAGTAATATCTTCTTTATAGCTAGTAATACGAAACCCTTCCCTTAGTGCATCATAACAATATTCTCCAAGCTCACTGTGTCTTTCATGTGCTGTAGTGTCATAGACTGGTTCATTATTCTCAATCCCCTTATAAGTATCAAATTGTTCATGAAAATCTTGCATATTTTCAGAAAAGATTATCTTAGGTTTTTCTCGGACTTCTATTTTTCTGCTACCAACTATAGCAAAAGAAGGAATAGCTAGTGCATCAATAGTAACTATAGAAGATTTTCTTTTCCTTTCAGTGCCCATACTCAACTCTGAATCATTAATACAAATTCTTCCTGGAGCAAAAGATAATCCTTCTTGAGGGCCATTTCCCTCATAAGCGCTAGCTTTAATTATAATCCCATAATTAATGAAAACAACCATTCCTGCACCCCCTCCTGAATATCCCCTTGATATTTCTTTACCTAACAAATCCCTTGCTATAGTTTTACAATCTCTTTTAAAAAAATTCTGTTCTAAAATTCCACCATATTCAAAGGGTTTTTTTCTTTCAACAAGCTCAAGTATCTTTTCCATTTTGATACTATTTTGTAGTGGTAATCACTTATAAACTTTCCTATAGTTCTAACGACCTAGAAACTGTATAGAATCAACACTATATTTCTTTTCAATTTTTTATAGTTTCTTCTCTAATCCACTAGGCGCCTTGCCTAATCTTCCACCCATTCTCCTTAAAGCTATAAATCCAGTATGTGTCATTCCCATTCTTTCTAATGCGCCAGAATAGTCTTTCTTTAATTCTTTTTTCATCTCTAATATGCTTGGCATATAACTCTCCCCATTTTTATCCATACAACCATCATAGGCATTATCTATCATTTCTTCAGTTATTTGTATTTTCCTTCCAACATTTTTATTATTTTGTATAAATCCTTCTGCTTTCAAAAATCCTATCCAAGTCCTCTTTTTTGGATCATAACCTCCATGTATGATTGAAAAAATCACAGCAGGATCTATCTCTACCATTTTTTCTCTAGTTGGCGCAATTATCTTTTTAACATGAGGATATACTCTTCTTCTAATCTCTTCTTTAGATAAAACGTCTCCTTTAGTTGGGTCTAGACCTCTTATTCTGTAAAGATGAGCTACATTTCTAAGTTCAGGAACCTTTCCATTATATATTGCTGTAGCTATCTCTGGATGTCTTTCAATGAATTTAAGCGGAGAAAGAGCATAGCCCCTTCTATCCTTTCCTTCATTGAAAGTTTCATGTATATATTTCAAAGTTATTTTTTCCATATTTCAGTCTCCCTCCATGTATAATTTTCCAAGGAGGCCTTGAAGTTTTAATTTATTGTTAGAGTCTTTAATATCAATTCCCCCAGCCAATAACCAATCAAGTGCAGCTCTTTGACTAATTCTATACTTTCTTCCGATTTTACGAGTGGATTTCAACTCAGCATAGTCTTTCTTCAGCTGCTCATCAGAAGGTCTGTCTTTATAATTCTGGTTTTTAGTTTCGATTCCTGCTTTTTTCAACCACCTATGGGCAGTTCCTTGGTGAATCTCATATTTATTTCCAACTTTTTTAGTAGTCTTCAACTTAGTATAATCTTTCCTCAATTGTTCATCAGAAGGTCTTTCTTTGTAAAGACGGCTTTTAGCTTCAATCTTAGATTTTTTCAACCATTTTAGAACAGCACCTCCACTAACACCATATTTCCTCCCGATTCTGGTACTAGATTTCAATTTCCTATAATCTTCTTTTAATTGTTCATCAGAAGGTCTTTTGTAACTCATAGGAGTTTCAATTTTTGCTTCTTTCAACCATTTATAAACAGTACATTGAGCTACTTCATATTTCTTACCCATCTTTGTAATAGATCTAAATTTAGTATAATCCTTCCTTAACTGTTCATCAGAAGGTCTATCTTTTTTATTCCAAGGTACTCCCATCTCAATCTCCCTCCATGTATAATTTTCCAAGAAGGCCAGATTTTGTAGGAGATTTTCTTTTTGTTCCAATATCTAACTCTCTAAACCAAGCATAAATAGTAGAAGGCCTAACACTATATTTTTCTCCAATTTTCTTAGGAGTCTTCAATTTAATATAATCTCTCTTTAACTGTTTGTAAGGGGGCCTTTTGACCCTTGTTTTTTGGATTTTGTGTTTCTCTAGCCATTTTCTTACTGCTTGGGATCCTACTCCTAATTCTGCAGCTATTTTATTACCTGAATTATGTTTTTTATAGAGTCTCTTTAATTCTTCAACTGATGGTTTGTTTTTATAACGTATAAATTTTAGATTAACTCCTATATCTTCTAGCCAGTTGCATGCTGTCTTTGGGCTCACATCTAAAACTCCTGCGATCTTTGTTGCAGATTTATGTTCTTCATAAAGTTCCCTTAACTTTTCATCAGAAGGCCTTTCAAGACTTGTTGGCATGTATATCTTTGCTTTCTTCAACCATTTCCAGGCTCTTACTTGAGGAACTCCCAATACTTCTCCGACTTTCTTACTTGAGCCATGTTCTTCATAAAGACTTTTTAATTTTTCATCAGAAGGCCTATTATATCTTGGAGCTTCCTTTAGTTTAATTTTTGCATCAGCCATCCAATTTCCTATTGCGCTTTTACTTATACCATATTTCTTAGCTATTTTAGTGCAAGATTTCAATTCAGTATAATCTTTCTTTAATTGTTCTCTCGGAGGTCTTTCATAAGGTGTTGTCATCTCAATCTTCCCCCAGGTATATTCTTTTAAGAAGACCTTGTCTTGGTGGAGATCTTTTTCTCATTTTAATACCCTCTTCTACCAACCAATTACGGGCAGTCGCTTGACATACATTATATCTTTCCCCTAGTTTTATTGTAGATTTCAATTCAGCATAATCTTTTCTTAATTGTTCCTTAGAAGGTCTTTCATAACCATTTCTTACAACGATTCCAATATCATTTAGCCATTTGCTAACAGTGTGGAGAGACACTTTATATTTTTCCCCCATTTTTCCACAAGAACCCAATTCTCTATAGTCCTTTTTTAGCTGTCTTTTAGGAGGCCTTTCTATAACTCTATTTTCCTTAATCTTAACTCCTAATTCCTTTAATCGTTTAGATATAGTGCCTCCATTAATTCCATATTTCTCCCCAATTTTTTTACAAGAATTCAATTCCCTATAATCTTTCCTTAATTGTCTTCCAGAAATTTCTTCTATTTGATTATATTGTCTAACTTCAACTCCTGCATATCTCAACCAATTAAGAGCACCCATTCTACTCACTCCATATTTTTTTCCAATCTTTCCACAAGACTTCAATTCCTTGTAATCTTGCCTTAATTGTTTCTTAGAAGGTCTATCAACTTTTCTATATGGCATTTCAATCTCCCTCCATGTATAATTTTCCAAGAAGTCCTTTTTTTCTCCCAGTCCTTAGTCCATCAGTTTTTATACCTTTTAACCAATTATAAGCAGTAGAAGTACTAACATCATATTTTTCTCCAATCTTGTGAGTATCTTTTAATCTTTCATAATCTTTCTTTAATTGCTCATAAGAAGGTTTTTTTCCTCTAGCGCGAGTTTTAATCTCAACCCCTCCTCCTTTCTTCAGCCACCTATAAGCAGTATGGGTGCTTACATCGTATTTCTTGCTGATTTTTGCAACAGATTTCAATTCAGCATAATCTCTTATTAATTGTTCATCAGATGGCTTATCTATTCCTCTGTTCAATTTAACTCCAATATCATTCAACCATTCCCCAGCAGTAGTAGGGTTAGTACCATATTTCTCCCCCATCTTGACAATTGATTTTAATTCTCTATAGTCTTTTTTCAATTGTTCTGGAGAAGGCCTTTCCCTATGATTGTGGTTTTTGGTTTCTACACCCATTTCATTTAACCGAATACGAACGGCAGAAGGACTTATTTCATATTTTTCTCCAACTTTACGAGTAGATTTTAATTCTTCATAAGATTTTTTTAATTCATCATTAGAAGCCTTACGAATATATAAGTGACTTTTAACCTCAACCCCTACATCTTTCAACCACCTACTTGCAGTACCTTCTCTTACACCATATTTCTCCCCCATCTTAATGATAGACTTCAATTCAGCATAATCTTTCTTTAACTGTTCTTCAGAAGGTCTGTCATAATAACGATGACTTTTAACTTCAACACCTGCCGCTTTCAACCATTTATTAACAGCAGCACTAGAAACGTCATATTTCTTCCCCACTTTTTCACAGGTTTTTAATTTAACATAATCTTTCTTTAATTTTTCATCAGAAGGTCTTTTCCCTTGTCTATTATCTTTAACTTCAACACCAATATCCTTTAACCACCTATTAACAGTACTAGGACGTCTCCCATATTTCTCCCCCACCTTCTCACAAGTTTTTAATTTAACATAATCTTTCTTTAACCGTTCCCCAGAAGGTCTTTCATAATATCTACAGTTCTTAACCCCAATCCCTGCATCATTTAACCAAGTAAGGGCAAGTCTTTGGCTTACATCATATTCTTTTCCAAGTTTGTGAGTTGACTTTAATCTTTTATAATCTTTCTTTAATTGTTTCTTGGTGGGACTTTCTCTTATGTTATGGTTTTTAACATCAATTCCTGCCTCTTTTAACCATTTACTAATAGTCTTTTGGCATAAGCCATATTTTGCTCCAACCTTATATGTAGACTTTAATTCAGTATAATCTTTTCTTAACTGTTCCTCAGAAGGCCTATTTATTCCACGATTTCTTTCAACTCCAATTTTTTTCAGCCATCTAGCAATAGTTGAAGGATTCAAGTCATATTTTTCCCCAATTTTTTTACAAGACTTAAACTCAGCATAATCTTTTTTCAATTGCTCATCAGAAGGTTTCGTATAACACAAAATCTCTTCTCCTTGAACCTCTCCCAGAGCCACACCTACATTTTTTGTATTTCCAACTATCTTTTTCTCCAAATTTATCATTTTAGCTTAAAAACTACTGGAGAAATGTTTTATGCTTCCATGTACTTTTGAAGAAGCTTCAATTTCTCTTTCTTTTTGGTTTTCCCTTTAGGGGAAATACCTCTAAGAGCGTCTAACACTTTCAAAGACCATTGTCCGACACAGTTAGAAGCTCTCTTTTCATCAACTTCCTTAATACTGTTGCCGCTTTCTCCGATTACATAGATACTAGGTGCACTTTTCTTGTAATTAACGACTAATTCTTTGTCGCTATTCTTACCTAGCCTAAAGTAATCACAGATCTTTGAAGAAGTTAGAACATTTCCGCTAGGAGTTACTATTGCATCAATTGTTATGACAGAGGGTTTATTCTCTTTGTCTGATCCAATTGCAAGTTTCCTAAATCCACTAAACCATGGCAAGTAAAGCTCTCCAGGCGCGTATAAAAGACCTTTTTGAGGTCTTCCAGCTTCGCCATTATAAGCACTAGCCATTGCAATAGTCGCTCTCTTATCTTCGCTTCCTCCAAAAGTCCTTACTAGATCCATTCCTAAAAGTTGTTTTGAGACAACTTTTGAATCTCTAGCAAAGAATTCTGTGTATTTCATTTGTATCCTCCTTGAACATAACTTTTGATAGCATCTACTAGGCTACCATAATTGTTTCCTTTTAAGATCTCGAATTCACGACAGATCTTTCTTTCTTTCATCATTTCTTCACTCCCTTTATCTCTTATGCCTCCTTTAGAATCTGTAGCTTTCTTTCTAGGCTGGTTTTTAGAAATTATTTTAGTCCCATTATTTCCACTAATTGTGGGTCTTTCAGACATTCTAAAATAATGTTTACCAGGGGCAATCTTTTTAGGTTCTGAATATTTTTGTGCAACAATCATGTACACTTTGAATTTTTTACCTTTTTCTTTGGCCTTTACAAATCCACTTAATTGAGGAATGACTTTGAATCCTAATTTTTCCAAACCTTCATAAAATTCAGGTACATTTTTAGCATTCATTTTTGCTTCTGGCGCAGTAAGAATCAAATAACCATCTTTCTTCAAGATTTTATTAACTTCTCTTAAGGATTTTTCTCTTTCTCTAACCATCCCTTGATCCGTTTGTTTTCTTTCTCCAAGCAAGTGCAATGCTAAAGAATAAACTGCGAAATCATATTTTTTACTCCCCATTTCTTTAGGCAAGTCTATTAAAAATCCTGGATAGAATTTGCTTCCAGGAGCAGCTAATTTCTGACCTTGCTTAAGTGTGAATGGATTTATGTCTACACAATCAACAGGTTTTCTTAAGAAATAAGAAAGTGTAGCCGGTCCAGAGGCTAAATCAGCATATTTACAATCTTTCTTTCCTAAAACACTTTCAAGTCCTTCAATAACTTTAGTATAAACTCTTGCAGTATTTCCACCATAACCAGTTTCTAAGTTAGAAGCTTGTGCTCTTGCAATTCTCTTTCCTATCTCTTTAAGTTCTATATCTTCTTGGAACTTTTCTTGCCCCTTTCCAGTGTGCTTATTAAAGAATCCAGTTGCTGTTTTCCATCTAATAGGCATTGCTTCATCAATTCCAGGGGAAGTAGTCTTTATTTTATCTTCTTGAGAATTTACTAAATCTTCAATTGTTACAGGAACATGGTCAAAGATAGCAGCTATATTTTCCTTTTTCTGCATAATTCTTTGATAGATTCCTTCATCCATAGATCTTAAATCAGGAACTTTTGCAATCAATCTATCAATTCTTACACTTTTCTTCTTAATTTCCCCAACTCTTCTAGATCTTCTATCTCCTTGGTCTACATCAGAAGGTCTATCCGGAAGATCTAAGTTAATCATAACATCCGCACCAGTTACATCAACTCCTTCATTCATAGTTCCCAAAGTAGCAAGCATTACTTTAGTATCAACATTTGGATCAACATTCAAATCCTTTAACTTCTCTTCAATTGCAGGAACAGTATAATAATCTCCTTGATCTGCCAAATGTTTAACTATCTTATCAGCAGTTCCAAATTGGAATTTAAGTCTCAATAAGTTTCTCTTACTAATCTTCTTACCAGTGCTATCAGTATCTACGTCCTTATCAATAACTACTGGATTATATTCTCTATAATCTTCCCCTAAAACTCTTTCTAAAGGGTCTTTGATTCCTCTTTGAGGGTATTTACTAGTTACTCCCTTTGTAAATACTGAACTCTTGAAAATCAAAACCTTCTTTCCAGCATCTACAGCTTCTTTGACTCTTTTCTGGAGTTCCTCGTACTTGCATGATTTAATAAGTCCCTTTTTGACTTTCTTTCTAAGTTCTCTATCTTGTATATATTTTGGATCTACAAGTAAAGGATCTAATGAAGCTTTTCTAAGTTGGTTTAATGCCCCCAAAGCATCTACCTTCTCATTATTGAATATTTCCTCATAAACTTTTAGATGATCTCCATACAAGGGTACTTCAACAATCTCATTGCCTTCATTTTCAAGCCTTGGAACGTCTCTCTTAAGGAATCTATCAGTCTTTCTTCTAATCATCTTGGAGTGCAAGATTTTCTTAACATCATTTCTGTATTTTTCATCCCTTACATAATTAAAAGCGAAATTTTTCATAGTTTCACCAATATTTTCATCACTGTCTAAATCAATATTGAAATTCTTTGGATCTAAATAATGAAGGATCATATATAAGTCTAAAATGCTATTGGGGACAGGAGTTCCAGATAACATAGTAACGTATTCTGAAGAATTAATTATATCCCTTAGAGCTTTTGTTCTTAATGCATGGGGGTGATTAGCATTATGGACCTCATCAGCGACTATATGTTTTAGATTAAATCTGCTAAGATAAAGATCTCTTTTATGCGCTAGCGAACCATCTTCTTTTTCTCTTGAAAAAGATTCATAATTTGCAATAACAAAATCAACATCATAATCATTCTTTATTCTCTCAGCATCCTTTTCATTCAGTATATCATCAAGTTTTCTTTTTTCTATACAAGAACTATCTGGGGAGGACTTTATCTCTACAGTATCTCCCTTGATAACTGCAACCCTCGGTACTCTTCCGTTTCTATACCATCTGTAAATTTCCTTCACCCAGTGATCTTTTGTCATGTTAGGACAAACAACAAGTGAAGGTATCTTTCCAATTTTCTTTTCTATTAATGCTTTTCCGAATATTGTTTGTGCAGTTTTGAACATACCCATATCGTCGGCAACAAGAACTCTTTTCTTTCCAGAAATAAACTTTGCTCCATCAAATTGGAAGTTTCTTAATCTATACCCATGAGTATCTTTTTGATTAGTCAACGTTCCAAATCCTGGAATATCTACTTTTTCTAGCTGTTTTAAGTACCTAAGAGTTCTAGATGCAAGTCTCTTAGAAAGTTTTACAGTATCTCCATTGACTATTCTTTCTAAATCATTGATAGTCTTTCCAGGATTACTATCATGGATTGGCATATAGTGGTTGATTGCCATTCTGTCCAGAATTCTCTTCATTGAATTCGGCAAGTCTTTTTCATCAACTTTCAAATAATCAACAAGTAGTTCCGCATCTATAACAACATCATCATTTGTTTTTACTGAGAATTTTCCAAAACAATCACTAAGTCGGTTTACCTTTTTCCAATTAGGATTGTTTTCTAATTCTGGAAGGCGATATTCTTTGACTATCTCATCAATAAGCTCTCCTTTAACTTCTCCTCCAGAATTTCCAAGGAAAAGCAATGCACGGATTGCTCCTCCACCCCTACCTTTATCATTTTTGTGTTCATCAATAAATTTCTTCAAGCCATTGACTCCAGCATATCTTCCGTTATTTTTTCCAACTCTCTTCAATTCAATAGGGATTTTTAGGTCACCTTTTTTCATCCCCTTTTCATTTATTAATTGCTTAGCTTTCTTAAGATAAACTTGTTCAAGGCAAGAATCCATCGCACTTTTGACTTCTCTTTTTATTTTTCTTTTCTTCAAATCTTCTTCTTTTTTCTTTGCCCAGTCTGTTAATTTTTTCCAATCTGTTTTTGTGTTATAGTGTAAATCAGCAATCTCTCTATTCAATTTTCTCTTAAATTCTAGAACTTGTGATGCAGCTCCTTTTCTAAGCTTCTTTAATCTTTCACCCAAATTCCTTCTTTGTTGGGAGCCTGCACGGATCTTATCAAATTCTTCATGCATCGCTATAGCTAACAAAGCCTCAGTAGAGAGGCCTCTTTTTTTTGCTCTTTCAAGCAATTTTTTAGCATTTTCATCACCATCAGCTGCGGCTTCTTCAAATTTACTTATTAAATCATTTTGAGGGTTTTCTTCCATTTTACAGAAAATCCTGTTACTATTATAGAAGAACAACTTATTTATAAAGGTTTTGTTTAAACGAACTTTAGTCAGATTCCATATATAATTTTCCAAGAAGACCAATACTTTTCTCTTTTTTCTCAGGGAATTTTAGGCCTCTAAAACCCACATATCCCCCATATTTCTGGAATAGGTCAGATTTTCCATATTCCAACACCATCCAAGCAGGTTTACAATATTTTCTGAATTCTTGACTTGTCAGAACTTTTTCAGAAGATCCCATTGCTTTATCAAATGTATCGTTAATCTTGACGAGAGGCCATTCTTTAGAATACACACCTGTCAAAAAATCTCTCCATGATCTAATTGTAGGAGAATAATCTCCATTACTTATCGCCTTAGCTGCCCAAGGTGCATATCCAGAAAGTTCAGTAAAATAAGGCATTCTTTTAAGCTTTTTTCTTAAATTACCTACAGCCTTCTCTACATCTTTTGGAGTATGGCTTTTCTTATATTTTTTCTTATGTTTCTTACTCATTTTCGTTACTCTTTCCAAGTGATAATGGTATAAAAATCTTACGATAATCCTTAGCTTTTTAAATGGGGCTTATCTCCATTTTATATGAGTTCTAAAAGACAAGTTGTAAGGAAAAGGACAAAGACTCTATCAGGAGTGACTCCTATAGCAGTTGCCGTCCCACCAAGACTTTGTGATCATGGAACATGTACTTATTGCCCTTCTTTAGGGGTCTCTCAAAGCTACACTCCAAAAAGCTCAACAATCACTAGGGCTGAACCTGTAAATTATGATCCAGGAGAACAGATAAGGGCAAGACTTAGGGCATTCCATCTTATGGGTCAACCAGTAAATAAAATAGAGTTAATTATTCTTGGAGGCACATTCTTACAATGTACTAAAGACTTTCAACAAGAATTCGTCAAAAAGTGTTTTGATGCATTAAATGGGAAGAAAAGCAAAGACTTGAAACAGGCAAAAAAGGTTAATCAGAATGCAGAATATCGTTGTATTGCCTTATGTGTTGAAACTCGCCCAGACACTTGTGAAAGACATCACATAAACCAGATGTTAGATTATGGTGCAACAAGGTGTGAGTTAGGTGTTCAAGCTTTAGATGATGAGATCTATAAGAAAGTTAATAGGGGCCATACTGTACAAGATGTTATAGATGCAACTAAAAGACTAAAAGATGCAGGATTCAAAGTTGGATATCATATGATGCCGGGCTTACCAGGAAGTAATCCTAAAAAAGACTTTGAGATGTTCAAAGAAATATTCAAGAATCCTGATTTTAGACCAGATCAAATAAAAATCTACCCAACACAAATTATGGAAGGCTCGGCTTTAGCAAAAACTTACAAGAAAATGAATTATAAGCCCTATACAAATGAGCAATTAATTAATCTTGTAATGAAAATAAAACAAATCACTCCAAGTTATGTTAGAATAATGCGTGTAATGAGAGAATTCCACAAAGAGTTTGTAATAGGAGAGCCTGCAAGATTAGATTTAAGAAAAGAAGTAAAAGAAATAATGGACTCTAAAGGCTTGAAGTGTAATTGTATACGTTGCAGAGAGTTTGGATTTGTTCAAAGGAACAATAAAATGCCTATTGACACTAGAACAGTTGAATTAAAGGTTTTTGAATACACTGCTTCTGGTGAGGAAGAAATATTCTTAGAATTTTCAAACTCTGAAGGAGTTTTATTTGGAATATGTAGATTGAGGGTTGTTGGAGACAGTCTTTATGTAAGAGAATTGCATGTTTATGGTCCTCAAGTTGTAATTGGAGAGAAAAGAACTGGAGAAATACAACATAAAGGCTTTGGAATAAGATTAATGAAAAAAGCAGAGAAAATTGCAAAACAATTAAAATGTAAAAGAGTAAAAGTAATCTCTGGAGTTGGTGTAAGAGAATATTACAGAAAATTAGGTTATAGATTAGAAGATCCCTATATGGTCAAGAAAATTGATAAATTAGTTATTAAATTTAGGCCCAGATAATTTTTTCACCAGTCTCTTTCTTTGTTGGATAAACTTCTTCTGTTAATTCACTAGGAGAAAACCAAAGTTTAATCTCTGTTTCAGCAGTTTCTGGAGCATCTGAAACATGAACTACATTTTCCATTACATCTTGAGCAGTTACTCTTCCAAACTTTCCTCTTAATGTTGTTGGCCCTGCTTTTTCAGGATGTGTTGCTCCAGCAAGTTCTCTCATTCTTTTTATTGCATTATCTCCTTTGTAAACTAAAGCCATGACTTTGTCAACATGAAATTCTCCAGTAATATGTTTAATTAATCCTTCATAGAAAGGTTTTCCTTTATGAACTTCATAATGTTTTTCAGCAAGCTCTTTAGTTACTCTAACTAACTTTGCTCCAACAAGTTTTAATCCAGAGGATGCAATATCATCTAATATGATTCCATATATTCCTTTAATCATTGCATCAGGTTTAACAAACACAAATACATTTTCTTCTGTCATATAAGAAAACATTTATTAAGACTTTTAAACATTTCTAATGAAGGAAAAGTGGTGAAGAAACGTATATTTCAAGAGGGGGCTAATAAGCTTTTTTATAACTTTCTAATTATATTAGTGGTTGCTGCAGTAATTCTTTCATTAAATCAACAGTTTGGTTTTGGAATGACTGGATCAGTAGTAAATGAAGCTATACCTATAACTGAAAATCTAGCAATAACTGAAGAACAATTAGAATTATTTGAAGAAGGTTTAGAAAAAATTGCAGCAATTAGGATCTCGCAAGAATTACTTGATCCTTTCCAAAGGGCAGGACCTTATGTTGGTGTCTCAGAAATGTACTCTCTAAAACTTAGGGTCTTTGGAGAAGATGACTTCCAAAAAGAGGAGGCGTTAAAAATAGTAGAATTATTAAAAGCAAGAAGAGAGGCTACACCCTTATATTCCAAATTATTTAGGGGAGTAAAAGCTTTTGGATCAGCCTTTAATCCTTTTGTCGCTTTTCAAAAAGAATCAAAGCCTTATTTGCCTTATCCTGCAAGTGAAGTTTATATTACCTCCATATCTAAAGGTGAACTTTTACCTGAACCTGAAAAAGAACCACTTAGAGAAGCAGTAGCGGCAAAGCCAAAAGATCCAGTAGTAGTGGCTAAAAGGCCCCCTATACCTAAAGGAAATGTAAATTGTCTTGATGCAAATGCTGTTGATGGGACAATAAATACTAATGGCAAGAAAGTCATCACTAAAGCAGATTTTAAAACTAAACAAATTACAACTTGTAAATTTGGAGGAAAAGAGTTTGAACTGCCTCCTTTAATGGAAGTGAAATACTCTGAAGATATACAAAGGCTTGCTTTTTCAAGCAATGAGATTATGGGATTCCCAGAACGTAGAACAATTGAATATGGAGAACACCTCTTAACTATTCCTTCTTCAACACACGGAAAAAGAATCACTTTCCTTTATCTTTCTGTAAAAGAAGCTGACGAGCTTTTAGTTGGAGGGGACACAACTTTAGATGGATATCACTGTATTTCAAATTTTGAAACAGAATCTAAACCTACTCCAGTATCGAGGACAGAACCTTGCGAAATTGCAACTGTCAAGAATGGATTAGTATTATTCACTGGGCTTCTTAGCTTAGATAAAGAACGAAATGCACACGCAATAGTTAAGAAAATGGAAGGAGAAGACCCTGACACTAACAGAGTACTAATAGCTGGATGTAATCAAGGAATCAACAAATTCTACAAGGGAAACGCAATTCAAATCTGTGAATCAAAAGGCGAAGCAGTGATTGCAGCAATTGCAAAAAAATCTTCAGAAAATCTTAAAGAAGGTGGAGAAGTAAACATTGCGTTTGCCAATCCAGATATTTTCTTTAACAATAAAAAATTAGCAGGGAGTAGTTTAAGGGTTGTTTTCAAGGTAACTAATGGAAATATTGTAGGAATTACTAAAAGAGGACAAGATGATGTTTTCGTTGAACATAAAATGAGGAGGTTTGCAAGTAAAAAGCCTGGAAAGATGGAAGGAGAATTAGAAATCATTATTGAAGATGCAAAAATAATAGCTAAACATGGAAAAGTAGATATTCAAACTGGTGAAAAGAGTTTTGATGGAGGGATTATATTTGAATTAGACACCCCTTTATTGAAAGAAAGCTTAATTGTAACATAAGATGGTAAGAAAAAACAAAAAGACTGGAGAAATGAAGGACATTTGGTTCAGGAGATACTTAGTGTTATTAGTCGCCACAGTGTTGGTATTGTCTTTAGGTCAAGCTATCATAACAGGAAACGCTTCTAGAGCAGCAACAACTGATTCTACTCCTGCTCCTTCACGAACAGTGGATGAAGCCCCTGTAGGGATTAAAAATTGTCTTGAAAAAGGTGCCCCTATACATTTTAATGATAAAGCTCTTGGTCCAGAAAATCCTCCTGCAGGAACTAACGATGAAAATAAAGGGCTAATTAAAAATTCTGCCGGAGAAATCACTGGTGCAAGTTTTTGGGTCACTGGACAAGTGGCTTGCCAATTTAGGGACAGAAAAGTCGAACTAGATAAAGGCACAAGAGTGATATATGTCAGAAAAGGCTGTAATGATCTTAAGAAGTATGGTGAAGTGTGTGAGGATAGATTAATTATATTAAATCCTGAAACAGCTTCCAAGATGAAATTTGGAGATAATGAATTGGGCTTGTTTGCAGGATCTCCTATTGTTATATCTTTCAATACTCCATTAACTCCTAAAGTGAGTGAGAGCTTGGGAAAAGAAAGATTTATTGGAGAAGGATTCATTCTTAATGGTTATGAATGTCTTAGGGAAGATATCTTGGCTGAAAAACCTAAACAAGATTTATGTAATGTAGTTACACTAAAAGATGGTTTGGTTTGGTTTGCAGGAGATGTAAAGGTAGTGGAAGGTATGCATATGTTTGTAAGGCCTAGTGCAGAAAAATCAGAGAAAAGTGTTTTTGGAACAAAACTTCCTTATGGGGATAGAGTGTTATTAGCAAAATGTGATGCTTATCTTAAGAATTATAGGGGAAATATGGTAAAATACTGTAAGGATGCAAAGACACTAGGAATCTCATCTAAAGCCCCTACTAAGGAGCTTAAAGAAGGGGGAGAAGTCAATTTTAGACTCACTAAAGGAAATCCTCTATTTGATATTGAATCAGAATCTTCATTTTACTTTTCTGTGGGAGGAGGAGATCTTCTTGCAGTCATACCTAAGAGAGAAGATATTTTACCTACAGTTCTACATTCTTATAATGCAAGAACTGCTGTCAAAACTAAAAAAGCTGGAGAACTTAAAATAAATCTAGATGATTTCGAGCTACTTGCAAGTAAAGAAGGTATTGATATCACATTAGGAGACATAAAAAATAACAAAGAAGGTGTCTTCAACTTTGTATCTCCTTCAATAGATGGACTCATGACTATAGCTTAATTATAAGTCCTGAGGAAGAATTGTTGTTCTATGATTTTGTTTTGCCCTTTCAGCAGCATTCTTCAAAACATCAGAAATCTTTTTGTCTAAAGCTTCAGCAACCTTACTACCTAGACGAATATCTTTTGAAAGAACTTTCTTAATATTAAAACGAATAACAAGTCGTGGAGTCTTCTCTTTTTTCTCCTTCTTACTTTTTCTTTGGTTTTTTTCCTTTTTTCTCATCTTTTTTCTCAGGCTTTTTACTTTCTTCAACTTCTGGCTTCATGAAAGGAAACAAAATAACATCTCTTATAGAAGTTTGATCAGCAAATAGCATAACTAACCTTTCAATACCAATCCCAACACCACATGCAGGAGGCATTCCATATTCTAAGGCATCTACAAAGTCTGTATCGGTCTGCATTGCCTCAACATTCCCTTCGTCTCTTTCTTGTTCCTGTTCTCCAAAATGCTTTGCTTGTAATCTAGGATCACTTAACTCTGAATAAGCTCTTGCTAATTCCATTCCACCAATAAATGGCTGGAATACTTCAGCTTTTGTTGGATCTCCTCTTTTTGGCTTTGCTAAGGGAGATAACTCCATTGGATAATCAGTTAAGAATGTTGGCTGAATCAATTTCTCTCTAAATAATTTCATTAATTCATCAGGAAGATTTCCTTTTGTAACACCTGTAGGATCAACTCCATGTTTTTTAGCAATCTTCTTTGCCTCAGCAGTTGTTTTAACCTTGCTCACATCTTCATTCAAATATTGCTTAATAGCATCATTTATACTCAATCTTTTCCACTTTCTCAGATCAATCTTATGTCCTTGGAATTCAAAAGTCAACTTTCCAAATAGTTTCATAGCAACCTCTTTGATTAAACCTTCAAACATTGCCATCCCATCATTATAGTCTGCATAAGCTTGATACCATTCAATTGTCATATGCTCTGGATTATGCTGTCTATCAACACCTTCATTTCTGAATTTCTTTGTTATCTCATAAACTCTTCCAAATCCTCCAACTAAAGCCTTCTTCAAATATAACTCTGGAGCAATACTCAAAAAAACATCAGAATCATAAGCATCACAGTGTGTTTTGAATGGTTTTGCATGTGCTCCCCCATAAATACTTTGCAATAAAGGAGTTTCGACTTCAATGAAGTCATTTTTTGTCATGTATTCTCTCATTGCTTCAAGAATCTTGGCCCTTATAATAAAAACTTTCTTTACTTCAGGATCAACAATCAAATCAAGATATCTTTTTCTATATCTTTCTTCTTTATCTTGTAAGCCATGCCATTTGTCTGGAAGCGTTCCGATTGATTTTGTCAATAACTCCATCTTTTTTACTAAGATTGAAGTTTCGCCCCTCTTTGTTTTATGCATAACTCCTTCAACACCAACAATATCTCCAGCATCTAAGTATTTTGATAAGAAATCAATAGTTTTCTTTCCAGAAGCCTTTTCTTCTAACACAACCTGTATTTGTCCAGTCTTATCAACTAACTTAGCAAAAGCAATCTTTCCAAAAGACCTTACACCCATCAATCTTCCAGCAACCTTTACTTTGTCTTTACTTATTTGATTATCTTTTAACTTACTATCAAATTTTTCTTTAAGCGCTGCTGCAAAGTCTTTTTGATCATATCTATAAGCATAAGGCTCTAGCCCAAGCTTTTTCAAAGCCTCAATCTTCTTGAGCCTCTCTTTGACAATTTCCTCTTCTCTTCCCATGTTACCTCTTAGTTCCTTAAATTTTTGAAGGTTTTAAACATTATGATTTCTTCAAATAAGCACACTATCTGGCTTTGCCATAAATCTCTCTACATCAACAATTGTGTGAATTGCTATTAACTCATTGTTAAACAGAACTCCTACTTTATCTCCTTTTTCGACTTTAGCCTTTTTGACTAAATTAGATTGGAATAAAGGCCCTCCTTGACCTACTCTCTTCATCCCCTCTTCATTTACATCTATTGATTTCATCTCTTTAAGAAGAATCTCCTTAGGGATAAGGTGTTTCAATAAAGTTTTTTCATCATTAGCTTCAACAGCCCTTACAATTTCATCTATCCTAACAATATTGCTTTCATTAAACATTCCTGCCCTCACTCTTCTTAGTTCCGCCATGTGTGCTCCAATACCTAACTTCTCTCCTAAGTCATGTAAGAGCTTTCTTATGTAAGTTCCAGCTTCACAATCTACATGGAACAAGAAATTCTTGCCTTCTTGTTCAAGGATTTTAAATGAATATATCTCTCTTTCTCTCTCAACTCTTTTAACACGAGATTTTACAGGAGGAGTTTGTTTAATCTTTCCAGTAAAATGCCTTTTAATAACTTCTTCAACTTTCTTCTTATCAATATCTTCATGAAGTCTCATAACTCCCACATATTCTTTTCCAGACCTCATGTATTGGAATAATTTAACACCTTTTCCTAAAGCAATGGGCAAAATTCCAGTAACCATTGGATCTAAAGTCCCAAAATGAGATGTTTTCTTAACTTTGAACACTTTTCTAAGAATTAAATCAATATCATGAGAAGTCTTTCCTACAGGTTTATCTATATTGATAAAACAACCTTTTGATAAATCTTGAACTGTTTTCATAAGAATAAGTTAGATTAAGAATTAATAAGCTTTACTTCTGCATAGCCTTTCTTACTGGGTGCTTAGGGGCAGATTTTGCTTTAGGAGCAGCTGTTTTTGGAGTCTTAGGGGTATCTACAACTTGTTTCTCTACTTTTTCGATATCTTTCTTTTCCTTATCAACTTCCTTTTCTGCTTCAGTTTTAGCAGCTTCTTGCTTTTTCTTCTCTTCTTCAGCAGCTTTCTTTTGAGCTTCTTCTTGTGCTTTCTTCTCATCATCTTCTTTCTTTTTCTTCTCATCAATTACTTTCATTCTTGCTTGATCTTTAGCGTCAATTTTTTTAGATCTTTCAGAAAGCTCGATTAATTCAGCTGTTGCAATTCCCTTATCATCTTTAGAAACATTAACTCTTACTTTATTTGGAGGGTTCTTTATTCCTCTTTCCCATACTAATTCATTTAACCATCTACCTAATTTAACTTTTTCAAAATCAGTCTTCATGTGTCTTGCTAAGAATTCTCTAATTGCTTTAACAGCTTTTTTAGCTCTTCTATATTTAGGAACTTTCAAAGTTTCTCTTCTCAAAGGTATTGTGTATTGTCTTTCTAAGTTTGCCATTTTATTCTTTGCTCCATAGATCTGTATCTTCTATTTTTTTTATTACTCCATAATCTTCTTTATTAAATTCAATTGATCTTTCAGAATAACTTGGTAGGTTCATCCATACTTCATCCCCTTTCTTCATTGAACACTCTCCACTTTTACCCCTATAAACTACGAGGTAATTTGTTCCATTATTTTCTTCAAAAATATAACTTTGAGGAGATCCTCTACTATCATTAGTAATTTTTCCGACTCTTCTTTTCGGTTTTACAGATTCTATAATTTTTCCTAATCCTAATACCATTTCTTTATTTTCCTTGGTCCGATCTTTAACTTAGTTCTTTTCCAGTGTCTCTTTTGTCTTGTTAATCTTGAAGGATGAACTTTCTTTCCTTTTCCCATAGCTTTCAAAACAGTCCAAAAAGGAGCCCATTTAGTTCTCCTTCCAGCTTTTCCAAGCTTCAATTTCTTTGAAAGTGGTTTTAATCTTGCCATTTACTTTTCCCCTGCAGCTTCATCAAGGAACTGTTTTCCTTTTTTAGTTAATTTTCTACCATGTCTTCCTTCTGTTACTTTTTCAAGGAATCCTGCTTTTTCAGACTGTTGTAGAATTGTTCTGATTATTTTTTTCCCTCCACTATAGAATCTTGAAGGTTTTCCTCCTCTGTTTTGTTTACTTCCATACTTTGTTGATAATCTTCCAACACCTAATGTTCCTTTTAGATAAATTTGCCTAAGAATACTTGCAGCTCTTGCATACCACCAATTAAGATCTATAGGAGGTCTTTCTTTAGTAGAACTTGTCTTAACATAATTAGCCCATTCAGGCATCTCAAACTCACCCATTTCTTTTAATTTGGAAGCAAGTTTAGTAGTATATTTTCCACCTTCTAGGTCATATAGTGATGTTGCTTGTTCTGTCATTTTGTTTTAGTAGGCCATGTCTTACGACATTAAATCGCTTATGAATAAGCCTTAAGCCTAATTAATCCTAAAAATGAGGATTTATAAATGTGTCGGACGGCACATATCACTTTTTATTCTTAAATCTCAGAAGAGTAATGGTAAACCCTATTAATTTTGGTTTGAACTTAAATCTTTTATTTTCAATTTTATCACATATTTCTTGAGCAGACTTCTTAATATCTGCTTTATCTCTTGAAAAGGATTGTAGGACTTGAACTTTTACTTGATCATGTTTCTTGAAACCATTCTTAATAGTCTCAATAAAATTATCAGTTATTCCCCCCTTCCCTAATTGAACGTTTGTTACAACCATTTTAATCCTATTTTGTCTGGAGGCAATGTAGATAAAACTTCATCTAAAGGAATTCTCATTCTTTTAGCAATCGCTTCAGCTGCTTTTACCTTGGATAAATCTCCAGGAGTTATTTCAGCAATATCACACTCAAAAGGCACACATCTTAATTTATTCTCTTGAAAAGTCAAGTACAGTTTTGGAACAACTTTAATTTTTTGTTCTCCACCTTTAACTCCAAAAGTACCTTTCTTCATACTCTTTGTTTTATTCATTTGCTCTCTACGAAAAATATTGACTTCAATCAGATTCTTTTTCTTTTTCCATGCTTGGCTTAAAGAAGCACAAAAAATAGCAGCTTCTTGAACATCTGCAGGAGTCTCTTCTATTTCATCTATGATAACACAGAAAGGTGAGCCAGGATCTTTTGTATGTAAGACAACATCATTAGGCTTAGTTAGTTTAATCAATTGTTCATTCTGCTCAGCAGACTTACCTCCAACAACTAATAATCCAGAAGATGTGAAAAACCACCTAAATTTTTTATAATCAATTTCTTTTGCCATATATGAAAAACGCCACCTTACTATTAAAACCTAACCTTTCAGTATAGTTCTTGCTAAAATATTTTGAAGGAATAGCAACCCATTTTTTGAAGTCTTGAGAGACAGTTTGTGAATGTTTCCCAACTTTAGCTCCATTGAAATAGAATTCATGATAAGTTCCTGTTATTCTTGCACGTATCTTATTTTTCTTGTTTCTAATTGAATAGAATTCTATCTTAAAATCCTCTATCCAACCATTTTTAGGATCAGTACTACTGTAAGTAAAAGCCTCTTTTGGAAGGAATCTTCTTATACTGACATCTGATCCTTGAAGTCTTTTCTCTAAGTCTACAACATTCAATATTTCTTTTTTCATTTTTATTGTTTTTATGAATCCCATTTCAAAACATCTCAGATAAATCAGTTTATAAGTCTTGTGTTGCCACATTGCTGTAGCAGAATAATCTATACTTTATTTACTTTAGTCCCTTCAGGAGTATCATTGACTTGCCAGCCTTTTTTCTCTAGCTCATCTCTTATTTTGTCTGATTTACCCCAATCTTTTGCTTTTCTTGCAGCATCTCTGTCTTCGACTAGCTTTTGAATATTAGAAGAGATATTTATTTTTTCTTTCTTTAATAAATCCAAACCAAAAACTTTATCCATCTCTTTAATAGTGTTTAACTTTCCAACAGCTTGTGAGTCACGTAAAAGTTTCCATAAAACTGATAGTGCTTTTGGAGATTCAAAATCATCATTTATTTCTTTTTCAAATTCTTTCAAATATTTTTCATTCTTTTTCTTGTCGTCTTTTAATTCTGCACAAATATTTTTAAGTCGGTCATAAGAATTCTTTGCATTTTTCATTCCTTCTTTTGTAAAGTCTAGCAGAGTTCTATAATGTGAGCTTAAACAAAAATATCTATAAGCTAATGGACTAAATCCTTGAGATTCTAATTTTGAAAGAAGATACCCTCCATCAGCACTTTTTGCCATCTTTCCACCCTTTAGAAGAAGCCACCTATTATGTCTCCAGTAGTTTACAAATTTCTTTCCAGTAGCTGCTTCACTTTGTGCAATTTCATTAGTGTGGTGTACCGAAATGTGTTCTTCTCCACCCGAGTGGATATCCAAAGTTTCTCCGAGATACTTTGCAGACATTGCAGAACATTCTATATGCCATCCAGGGAATCCTTTCCCCCATGGAGAATCCCATTTCATTATATGTTTCTCTCTTTTTCCAGTAGCTTTGAACCACAACACAAAATCTGCAGCATGTTTTTTATCAGGATCTAATTCTGTTCTGGATTTTGTTTTAGATTCATCAAGCTTGAGTTTTGCCAGTTTACCATAATCTTTGAATTTAGTTATATCAAAGTAGACTGCAGAATCAGTTTCATAGCTATAACCTCTTTTTTCTATTTTCTTAATTAGATTGATCATTTCTTTGATATGTTTTGTAGCAACACTCCAAACACTTGGTTCAATTACATTCAATTTTTTAAGATCTTCTTTGAAGGTCTTGGAATATCTCTCTGCCAATAAAAGGAGAGATTTTTCTGTTGGAGGCAAACCCTCTCGTTTTAACCCTTTCATCATTTTATCTTCACCAACATCGGCATCAGAAGTTAAATGGCCTACATCTGTTATATTGATTACATGCTTGACCTTAAATTTATTATACAAAAGAACTCTTTTCATAAAGTCCTCATTAACAAAAGTTCTTAGATTTCCAATATGTTGATACCAATAAACTGTAGGCCCACAAGTATAAACTCCTACTTGGCCCTTCTTCAAGGGCTTGAATACCTCTTTCTTTCTTGTCAAAGTGTTATATACTTTTAACATAGTTTCCTCATGCTAGAATTGTTTAATAATCTTACTGTAAAATTAAAGCAGTCCTCTAGCTTTTGATTCTACAATAAAGGAAGGACTATCATAAAGTTGGCCTTCTTTTTGAATCTCTATTACGAATTGGGAAATACATATTTCAGCATCTGTTCCTGTTTGTAAAACCAATTTTCCATGGAAAGTGCTTCCACTTGGAATTGGAAGTTCATTTACTGTAGGGGGTAATCTAAACCAATCCATAGGATCACTAGTTATACAATCATTTGATATTGACTTAACACTATAACTGAATTTTGCGCCAGCACCAACATTTCTTATTGCGAAAGCAATATTTGATCCCTTTCCTTGTTGCAATTCTAAAGTATCTCCTGGTAAGTAAATAGCAGATCTTTGATCTTCTTCAATAAACAGTTTGTTAATCTCCCCTTTAACTTCCTCATTTAAATTTTCAACATTATACTTAGCTCCAGTAAAAATAGTTCTTACTAAAGTTAATCCCATTATCAACATTAACATTGCTAGAACGATAACAACCACAGTTGTCATACTCATTTCAAATGCTCCCCTCTTATCTAATAAAGCTCTCATTTTCACCCTCTTTTTATTAATATAAACTAGCTATTCTCGTTTATAAAAGTTTCTTGAATGGGTCGGGAGGGATTCGAACCCTCGACTCCAACGTCTTCAGCGTTGTGCTCTCCCCCTGAGCTACCGACCCGTAGTTTTGACAGTAAAAACATGTTTTTAAACGTTTTTAGAAAGAGATAATAAGTAACGGATAGGCCGCCTTCTGTCATTCTCCTCGCAAGCGAGGGCAGAATGTACTGACATTCTACTAAGCCTCATCAAATGAGTTGCACCAACCAGGTTGCCCGTTTCAGCCTAACTTAATAGGATCGTTTCTGTTGCAGAGCCGATACTTCACAGCACCATTTCTTATGAAACTGGTTACTTCTTTACACCGTCGCGTAAAGGGTGGGCGGACCTTCCTCAGAACTATTTCCTCATACATATCGAGGAATTACCTTTTACAGTAAAGTTCCGAAAGTCAGCTCCGTTACTTAATTTATCGATCTATTTGTTGTTTATAAGCTTTACTTTTTGATCTTTTCAGAAATCTTATAAGTATTATCAAAGAGATTTTTCATCAAATCACAAAGGGTTTTATCCTTAATAGACACGATAATATTACTTTTTATTAATGTAAACACAACCTCGGATTCATTCATAAAAATAGAAGTCCCTTTATTCTTCATTTCTCTGATATTGGGAACAACCTTCAACCATTTCTTAATATCTCTCTTTGTATCTTCTTCATATCTTGCTAAAGATTTAACATCTATTCCTTTCAAGACCTCAGTTTCTGCTCGCATTACCACTTCTGGTTTATAGAGGGAATTATACTTGATGCTGTAGCTATATTTGTGGGGTTTAGCAAAATTACGCATTACTTTTGGAAAATTATTGACTCCTTTAACAAGCTGCACAACTTCTTCTTCACGAGATTCATACATCTGCTTTAGATTTTTAACTTCTGTTCTCAATACACCCAATTGTTCTTCTTTATCATCAACAATTTTCATCAAATTTGTAGGGTCTGTTGCAGTGAACTTCTTTGTTTTCTCGGGAACAACTCTAACTAATCCTTTTCTTTCAAGGGAAGCAAGAACCTCATATATCTTCCCATAAGATACTCCACCCTCTCTACTGACATCACTAGCAGAAGACTTTCCAAGATGAACTAAGGCTTTGTAGGCCTTTTCCTCAGAATCTGATAATCCTAATTGTTTGAGTTTCATATTAACTTATCGACGCTGACTTATTTAAACCTTCTTATTTGCAACCCCCAAGGGGGAGGCCTAGTTATATATAGGAGTACTACCCTATAATACTAACACAATGGTAAGGAGCAAAACAAAATGGAAAACGAAACAATTGAAAACAAAGTTGAAGAATTCCCCCTTGATAAGGAATCAGGAATGGAATATTGGGGAAACATCTATGGTAGAGAGATCTACCGTCAAAAACAGACTAATGACTTTTTCAAGAAAACGAGAGAGGGTTATGTTTTGGATAAAAACTTAGTTCGATTAAATGCAAAAGAAAGATATTACAAATAAGGAGAAAATAAAATGACATTAGCAGTAAAAACAAGAAAACATGGAGACATAGATACAGGTTATATTCATACTCTTAGTTACTTTAAACTAGGAAGATATTATGTTCCTACATCAGAGATGTGTAAGATTATCGAAGACTTTGCTAGAGATCCTTCAGATAAATCAGGAAGGGTTGCTTGTTATTCTGAAGACTACTTTGAGAAACAATTATTTACACATTTAGGAGATGCAGTGAGAGAAGGAAAAACTGCTGAAGATTCTGATTTAGTCTCTAGATTAAATCCTATGGAACATGTTGGTTTCTTGGATGTTGAAGTAGAAAATAAATATGAGGGTGTAAAGATAGGGGATTACAACATACCTGCTTCAGACTTTGCAGTTATGTCCATGTATATTCTTGAAGGGGGATTTTTTGGATGGAAACAAAGAGGATATCCAAAAGATGAAAAATTAGACAAGAAAACACTAGATTCAATCGGAATGGATAAGGTAAAGAAAACCAAGAGAGCACTAAAGAGAACTAAAAGCCCTTTGTTTAAGTCTCTAAAAAAGAAAAGGGGGAAATCAAAATGAAAAAACAATCAGAATTAGGAAAAATGAGTAAAAATAAAGGAATAAATATCGAAAAAATTGTTAAAGAAACATTTAAGGAGCCTATACGTCCAGACTTTGGACTTTATGAGGAGGGAAGTGAGGGAAGTGATGCAAGAGAAGGGTTAATAATTCAATTAGAGATTTATCATAAAGTTATAAAGGAAGCACCCAAAAGACTACGGCCCATCATAGCTGAACTTGTTACAAATGCTTTAGAACTTAGTTCTCCAACTGTGGATATATTATATAAGAATGCACGACTTTCTGAAAAATATTTTCAATTAATTGAAAAATATAATCAGCAAAATAATCTCAAACCTACTAAAATAGGTCGTAAATAAAAAGCAAAAATGAAAAAACAATCAAAATTAGAAAAATGTATTGCAAGATATGAAAAGGCTGTACTTTATAGATTAGGTCCTGGAAGAACTCTTAATGGAGAACCTATATCTCCCAATGGCAAGTATTTCTATGATTTTCTTATGGAAAAGTATGATGTGGGCGAGAGAGTAATAGGTGCAATTAAGGGCAGTCTTGAAAAAATTGCTCGATATACTCATAGCAAGAGGTCAGTAGGAGTTGCTGCTAAATTATTTACTTCCAAAAAAGTATTTGGTACTTTTTATAGCTATATGCAAGCTAGAGCTTCTATTTTTGGAGGAGTACGTCTAGCAGAAGAAAAGGATAAGTTTGTTCCGAGAAACATTGCAATAGCTATTGGAAGAATTGCTCGTGGGACTAAAGATAAGAAAAAAGTATTGTCCTTCATCAGATCTTTAAAGAAAAAAATGAAATCCGATGAATCATATAAAAACATACGTGAATGGGCAAGAGATGAAGCTGATAATGTTGACTATTAAAGCTCGCAGAACCTAACAAGAATATCAGAGTTCATAACTTCTGGATGGAATAATGTTCCCCATATCCTCTTACTTTTATGTTTAATCATCCCTTCAACTTCTTTTCCACGAACAAGAACTTCAAAGTCCTTACTTACTTTGATTGTTTTATTGTTTAAGAAATAAGCATAAAACTCGTCTTCATCTGTAAGGTCATTCTGTGAGGAAGTTTTAACATCTGCCTGCCCAATATTTTCATTATCATAAATCTCACAACCAAAAGTCTTCCCGATAATCTGCATCCCTGCACAAATTCCAAGAATAGGTTTCTTACAGTTTTTTATCCACTCAAATTTTGTGATATTTTCAAGATAATCGAAATCTTGCAAAGCAGTTCCACAAATGATTATCTTATCAGCCTCTTCGATATCTTCTTCATATAATTCTGTATAATGTTTAATAAAACAACTAAAGCCTGCTCTTTTAACAATCATCTGCACAGGTCTCACAAATTCTATTTCACTTAATTTATCTTTACAAATATTAATCACTAAAATCATTTTGCGGCCAAAACTGCCTCCTTTATGTTAAAAGTTCCAGCATGATTATCAAACTTCACTTCAGATTCAACTATCTCTATCTTTTTCTTAAAGAAAGGAGCATCTAAAACAGTAGATTCAATCTCTCCACCCTCTCCTGCAGGGTTTATTTGATGTTTTTCATGAAGCATCTTCATTTCTTCAACGAATTCTTTGTCTATTATCCTTCCAAGATGATTTGCTTCCAGAGGAAAAGCAAAAACTCCTGAAATTACAACTTTAAAATTATTTTCAATAAGTTCATTCAATAAATTTATTTGATTTTTCAACCAAATGGGATTAAAACACCATAACTTCAGATCATTACATATCCTTTGAACACGTGAAGCTTGATACACACTCCCTAAAGCCCCCGTAACAACACCTTCAATCTTATATTTCTCTTTAGCTTCTTCTAAAGCAATTTTCAAATCCTCTAATTCATCTTCTTTTTCACCTTTAGTTGATTTCTGAATTATCGGCAAGCCAATCGCTTCTGCTTGAAACTTAGTTATGCTAACATTTGCAGTCTGAAACATATAACTCTCTTTATTTTCAGAAAGCATACTGATCAAAACAACAGGTTCATGAACATCTTTTGCTTTAAACAAAGCATAGCTAGAATCTTTTCCGCCTGAAAATAATACAGCAACTTTCATGATTATGAAGAATTATCGAGGATTATAAAGTTAATTGTTAAAGTGTGATTATATCATATCTTTTTTTCAATTCTTTTTCATAGTTATCTAAAATATTTCCAAAATATTCGATACTCTTAACTTTTTCAAGAGTTGGTTGGTATACTCCAAAGGCATCATAAGCCATTCCTGATTCATCAGTATCTAATTTTCCAGTAGAAATTAATTCAAAAGTTTTAGAAGCTTTTTCCAATAATGAGAGCTCTAGCTTAGATAAATTGAATTTTTTATCAGTCAGCAATTGAGTTCTTATTCTTTTATTCATTTTAGAATTTTTTTAAAAAAAGTGATTGCGACATAGTAAGGAAGTATATTATTAACCAAATGTGGCTATTAGTAGTTGCGAGCTGAATCTCTTACGAGACTTACACTCCAACTCTATCAACGTCGTCTTCTACGACGGCCTTTGTTGTCTCTTTTTGCGAACGGCTTCGAGCTTAGATGCATTCAGCTCTTATCCGTCAAGGCGTAACTGCGCAGCCTACCCGAAGATAACTGCTAGATCAGAGGCCTCCAGATCCCGTTCCTCTCGTACTAAAGATTTGTTTCACTTAGACAACCACACTCCTAGTAGATATCATACAAACTGTCTCGCGACGTTCTTAACCCAGCTAACGATCCCTTTTAATGCGTGAACCCCGACACCCTTGGCTGCTAATGCACAACCAGGATAGGGAGAGCCGACAGCGGAGTAGCAAACCGCGCAGTCAATGTGAACTATCGTGCGCGACAACCCTATTATCCTTGAGGTACCTTTTCTGTCACTTTCGTGCGCCACTAAAACGCATCGAAGGTTCGCTAGGCCCTACTTTCGTATCTGCATTTCGTATAGTTTGAAATACAGTCAGGCAAACATTTATCCTTACACTCTTCGACAAATTTCTGACTTGTCTGAGTTTACCGTTGGGCCCAACCGATATCTTTTCGGTTGGATGCCGCCCCAGCTAAACTGCCCGCCTGTCACTGTTCCCTTACGGGTTAGCACTTCAATAACCATTAGGTAGTGTTACATTGGCGATCATCTTATCCAAAGAATCGAATCATCTCTCCTACCTACGCTAAGTAACGATCATTAAAATACAATAACAAGTTGCAGTAAAGGTCTACAAGGTCTCCGCTTCCCACTAGGAGTCTCAGGTCTTTTCACCTGAATAATATTTTCAGAAGGTTCCAGTTAGGGACAGCGACAACCTCATTAATTCATTCATGCAAGTCAGTATTCAACTGACAAGGTATTACGCTACCTTAAGAGGGTCATAGTTACCCCCGCCGCTAGATGGATCTTAGCTCCGTTGAAACGAAGTTTGAAACCCCATCGCTGGGCAGAACTCACCTATTGTACGCATCCTTTCGGATTAGCAATAAGCTACGTTTTTGGTAAACAGTTGGGCCGTCCATGTAATTGCAACCTATCAATGCTTTAACAAAATTGCTTTTGTATCCACAAAGTTAGGCATCCCTTATTCCGAAGGTACGGGACTAAATTGCCGAATTCCCTTAACTGATTTAACCTTTCATGTCTTAGCCTTCTCAGCCAGAGCACCTGTTCCGGTTCTTGGTACGGTTACTAACAATATCAGAATTTAATTTTTCATTGACTCTAGGACTCTACAGACTTACGTCAAGCAAGTTCACTTGGATCTTAGCATTACGCTAACCAAATTTCTTTGCCCAATGTCCGAAAACATCTGCATATCCCTAAGCGAATTAAACCATCAATTATTGTTAGTAGGGTTTGAATATTAACAAACTGCCCTTTCGTGTATCTCAGTTAAGGATACACTTAGGTCCGCCTAACCCTCGGCTAAACGTTAGTGCCGAGGAACCCTTGCTCTTTCGACAGTACTGGTTCTCACAGTACTCAGATCTTACTTTTACCAGGATCCTCAATTCATTACGCTCCACATCTCCTTACGGAAACACTTCTGTGCATAATGAACGCCTGTCTACCCTGAATATCTTTCGATATCAGTTTAAGTATCGGTGATCTACTTAGTCCCGCCTATTTTTGAGGCCTCAAACCTTGACAAGTGAGCTGTTACGCTTTCTTTAAAGGATGGCTGCTTCTGAGCCTACCTCCTTGCTGTCTCAGGTTTATGACACTCTTTGAAACAATTAGTAGATACTTAAGGACCTTAACTTAAATCTCCCTTGTTGGGGTCTCGTGGAAGTAGCTTACCCACCACCACCGCTTCCCGTTCTTAGTGCTTGCAAATTCTGAGTTGGACAAAAAACCGTATCCATTAGGATCTGCATTTTAAATCCGTCGCTTTACCTCACAAGCAGAACGAACGAGGACATACTTTGGTATGTTTCGACAGGAACCAGCCATCGCCGAGTTAGATTGGCTTTTCGCTCCTAACCCCGGATCATCAAAGTACATGTACATAACACTTGTTCAGGCCTCCACCCCCCGTTGGGGAGGCTTCGCCTTGTCCAGGGATAGATCACTCGGCTTCGGGTCGAACTCCAGTGACTAAACGCATTTTCATACTCGCTTTCGCTTAGGCTCCGTTTAACACTTAACCTTGCCACAAAAATTCACTCCCTGGCCCATTTTTCAAAACGTACGCTACAACTCCTAAGAGCAGTAGCTAACTATAGCTATTAAATTTCAAGTCTTTTAACCTCTCGTTAGAGATACTTTTCAGCTTTCCCTCGCGGTACTAGTACACTATCGGACTTAGACCTATGTTTAGGGTTAGCTCTTAGTTGAGCTATATTCACACTTCCTAACCGGGAAATGCTACTCTATTAGTTGGACTTTCCATAACACTTACATTTACGAGACTATCACTCTCTATGGTCCTTCTTTCCAGAAGAGTTCTATTCAGTGTCCCAGGAATACCAACCACCACATCTTCTTTATCTTTCAATAAAGAATTCGGTTTGCCCTGTGCTGTTTTCATTCGCTATTACTAACAGCATCACAATTGTTTTCTTTTCCTGCGGTTACTAAGATGTTTCAATTCACCGCGTTTGCATTCTCGAAGAATTTCCTATGTTGTAGGATCTGTTTCAGATTCGGGCATCTTTGGATCAAAGTTTGCGTGCAACTCCCCAAAGCTTATCGCAGCTTGCCGCGCCCTTCTTCGCAGTCTAAACCAAGCTATCCGTTTAATAGCATGAGAAGGTCAATAATATATTACTCCTATAGTTAGAACTAAAAGTTCTAACTAGAGTGGTCTTCCTTACTATGCCGCCTCATCATAGACAATTACGGAATAACTGACTATTCAGCTTTCATCCCCAACTCACATTGGGAACTACTTTTTTTTAACCTGATCAAGAAAACTTGATCATGAAACATAAAGTTTCGTCTTGATGGATTTTAAATCCATCTTCTTAATCAAACTTTAAAAGTTTGAAATGGACCTGCTGGGAATCGAACCCAGATCCCATCCTTGCAAAGGACGAATTCTACCATTGGACTACAGGCCCTTAGTTTCGTAGAGTTGTTGAAATAGTACTATTAGTGTTTGACCATGTTCTTTTATTAATTTTTAGGAGGTGATCCATCCGCAGGTTCCCCTACGGATACCTTGTGACAACTTAACCTACCTTATCATATTTGAATTCACTCCTTTCGGATTTCATCCAGACATAATTCGGTTGGCTTGATGGGCAGTGTGTGCAAGGAACAGGGACTTATTCACCGGACACTGATGATATCCGATTACTAGGAATTCCATCGTCATGAAATCGAGTTGCAGACTTCAATCTGAACTAAGCTACATTTTAAGGGATTTGCTCCTCCTTTCGGAGTTGCGTCTCATTGCATGTAGCATTGCCGCGCGCGTGTAGCCCAGGGGATTCGGGACGTACCACCTAACGTCGACTGCGCCTTCCTCCTCATTACTGAGGCAGTCTGTATAATGTGCTCTTTTTCCAAGTAGCAATTATACATGCAGGTCTCGCTTGTTACCTGATTTAACAGGGCACCTCACGGCACAAGCTTACGTTGGCCATGCATCTCCTCTCAGCGTGTCGGGTAAGCCCTTCAGACTGACCTTCATCCTGCTGTCGCTCCTGGTGAGGTTCACGGTGTAGAATCTAATTGAACCGCACGCGTCACTCCTTGTGTGTCCCCCCGCCAATTTCTTTAAGTTTCGGCCTTGCGGCTATACTCCCCAGGTAGCTTACTCTACGCCTTCGCTTCAGCACTGCATTCCCCCTAAGGGAACACAATGTTTAGTAAGCAGGGTTTACTGCCAGGACTACATGGGTATCTAATCCATTTTGCGCCCCTGGCCTTCATTCCTCACCGTCAGAATCGTTCTCGTAACGTGCCTTCGCCATTGTTAGTCCAGTTGAGATTAAAGTATTTTACCACTACCTCAAACGTACTCGTTACGTCTCCCGATCTCCAGCAAAGCAGTATCTCCTGCACGCCGTTACGTTGAGCGCAACGATTTCACAGAAAACTTACTTCGCGAGCTACGAATGTTTTAGACCTAATAAATGCGGTTGCGATTTGGACTGCTGGGATTACCGCGGCGGCTGGCACCAGTCTTGCCCAGTCCTTATTCTTCCACCTTTTTATAGTGGACAAAAGTTCCTCTAAGAGGAACACTTTGGATTCCTTTCTCATCCTTTCGGACATTGGAAAATTCTCCCGCCTGCTGCACTCCATAGAGCTAGGAATAGTGTCTCAGATTCCTTCTCAGGGCCTCTCCGTTAAGAGCCCTTACCGATCGTTGGTTTGTTGAGTATTTACCTCAACAACAAGCCTAATCGGGTGCAGTCTCATCCTAAGACCTTACGTTTCAGTGAAAGTGTATTCCAACCTCTCACACCTATTGATTATTAGCCTCAGTTTCCCGAGGTTATCATCAATCTTAGGGTAGATTAACTACATGTTACTGAGCAGTACGCTCCCGGACATAAATCCAGGTAACTTGCATGGCTAATTGGAATCCAAATAACCGCAACCTCTAGCAGAATAAACTAGAATTGCATATTTGTATTATATATTGGCTTTTAAACCTCTAAACTAAAAGAATTTTTTAGGTTTCACACTAATGTGTACTACTTCAACATCACACCCTAGCGAAAGTTAAGGCACTCATTAATGGCATTTTACTGTTTCATCAAATTTTTTGCATTTATAAACTTTTCGTTGATAAATTTTCATAAATTACCGTTAATAAAACGGTTCAAAAATACATTAACTACCACTCAGTAAGGTTAACTGAAAACCTTTATATAGTACAAGGGTATGGGTAGGTTAACCTCTGATAACGTTAACAAACCCCCAACAGTGATAAGACATGGAAAGAACTAACAACGAGAGTTTAGAGAGAAAAGTTTCTGTAGCAAAAGTTTTACGTGGTGTTCTATCCGTAGGAGCATCCTACCATCATAGCGGGATGCACCACAACTATAATGGATCATATACTTGGAGAAAACAAGAAACAAAACTGTCTCCAGTGTATAAAACTGTCTCCAGTGTATAAAACTGCAGTAGCTTATTAACTTTAAACACTAAACAATACGGGTAGTTTCATTTTTATGAAACCTAATTATCTTATCTACAAAGCTCTCCATCTTAGATTCATGAGAAACTAAAATCAATTGTTCCACTTTTAATTCTCTTAAAACGTCTCTCATTTTATCCAATTGTTCAGAACTAAATCCTTCTGTCGGCTCGTCTAAGATTAAAAGATCTTTTGTCTTTATATTAGACATTAAACCATTGATGACTTGGTTTAATGCAAGCCTGTATGCAAGTGCAGCAGCAGTTCTTTCTCCACCACTTAGATAGTTGTAGTTTATTTCATAACCTTGTTGTTCTATGACTGGTGTGAATTCTTCATTGATTCTAGCATTCAAACCGTCTGCAAGTACACAAAACCACTTACTGAATAAAGAAGAGAATTCTGAATGAACTTTATTCATGACTGCCTTTTCCATTTCTCCAATAATCTTTACAAAATCTGAAGAAAGCCAATTTTTTGTTTTCTTAAACTGAGTTATGCTTGATTTGATTTTTTGTTTTTTCTCGATTTCCTCTTCGAATTTTATTATACTACTTTCCAAATCTTCCATTCTTCTTTCAGACTTTGCTTTATTTATCTCAATACTTCTTTGCTTTTCTTGTAATTCATCCAAATCTTTTTTCATCTCAGCATAATTTATGTCTAGGTTTAAGAAAGAACCTATATTTTTCTCTAATTCCTCTTGGGTTTTTGTTAAGGAGGTTATCTTTTCCGAGATTTGTTTTCCAGCATCTTCAAATCTCTTCAGATTTTGTTTATTCTCTTCAAGATTTTTTATTTCTGATTTAATACTCAATAAAAGCCTGTCTTTTGCCCTCAACTCATTAATCTTCTGAATGATTTCTTTCTTCACTTCGTCTATTTTTGTCTTTTCTTTTTTATTTTCCGATAATCTCTTATCAATATCAGAAACTTCTTTTTCAGTTTCACTTTTTATTTGATGTTTGTGGTCTTCTCCAACTTTTTGTCGACAAGTAGGACAATTATCCAAGGAAGTTACAGAGCCTACAACTCTTTGCAACCTTAATT
>JBHPFA010000003.1:0-121429 GCA_042572295.1 Nanobdellota archaeon | reverse complement strand
ATTAAATTGCCTAAGAACATTAAATTTGGAAAAGGAAATCCTGATTTTATTGAAGTTAAGGGCTATGTTCATGTTGGAGCTTCAAGAGATTTGTTGGAGAGAAAACATATGCCTAATCATGAAGAGATTCAGGATTTGAGCAATAAGTTGATTGATTTGCTTCCAGATTATCAAATAATAGATGATCAAAAAGCTTCTAAGGTTTTTTGTTTGATGAAAAAAGGAATGAAGAGATATATTGATTTTGCTAAGTTTTTTGAAGGAAAGTGGGAGAATGCTTTGGATTACTCTTCAGATGAAATGCAGCCAAATTTTTAATTATAATCCAAAAGTATTTTCAAATTCTCTTAATTGAGCGTATTTAGAAATGAATTCTTGACCTTTTTTTGTTAGTAGGATTAGTTTTTTGTCTCCCTCAAATGTTTTTTCAACTAATTTACTTTCACTTAGCTCCTTTAAGTAAAGGCCCATTTGTTTATGTGAGAGATTGGCCTTATACATTAAGTGAGTGGGTTTTATTTTTCCTTTTTTTCCATGGATAATCATAAGCATGTCATACACTATTTCCATTCTGCTTCTTTTCTTTTCCATTTTTGAAAATTATTTATGGCTCTTTTTGTTTATTTTTTTAGATGCAGTAAATATTCTCCCAATCACGATCAAGAAAATAGAATAACTGACTAATTCTATAAGATCTGCTGCTACATATAATATAGCAAGATTTGAAAATATGAAAATTGCTTGACTTATGGCTAGCCCATAGAAACCCATTAGTAACAGTTTGGTGTTCTTGTTCTTATTTTTCTTATAAACTACGGAATAATTTCTTATTATGAATATTGTTAATATTAATGAAGTGAAGTAGAAGATATAATGTAAGTTTGAACTAAGTGCAATGGTCATGAATAGTAGGAATGACATAAATAAGAAATCCTTCTTTGTTTCCTTTTTTAATGGAAGCTTGTAAATGAAGAACAGCCCGAATACTGTTAATAGTTTATGGAAAAAGAATCCTACATAATAAAACAGGTCTACTGATTTGATTACCTGATAGGTTATGACTGCTTGGCCTATTGATTGAGTTATTGTTGTATCATAATAAAGAACTGCTCTTGTTAGGACAGATGAGAGTTGTGCTAGTGCAATTAATAAAAATCCTAATCCTAGAAATAAGCTACTTTTCTTTTTGTTTAATCTGTAGCTTTGGGTTGCTAAGATGAAGAATGCAGCTAATATGAAAAAACTGAATACATCTATCAATACATCTTTACCTAGAAACCAATCAGGAGTGAAAACGAATCTCATTGGTTAAAAATACGATTTTTGGTTTAAAAAGCTTATGAAACTTGATTCTATATGTCCCTTTCATAAGTGCTTAATAAAGGAAATCCTTCTAAAAATCATGAAAGGAGGTGTAAACATGAGAACAAAATTGTTACGTAGAAACCCTGTACGTTTAGATAGGCATATGCAAGCATTATATGAACTAGGTCTTGAAGAGGATGAAATTCAATACCTTCTTCATTTGAGGATGAAGCAGTATGCTAGCACTAAGTGGTTTTAATATTTATTCTTTATTTTTAATTTTTTGATAGAATTAAACGCTCCCGACAGGATTCGAACCTGCGACCCCTAGCTTAGAAGGCTAGTGCTCTATCCAGACTGAGCTACAGGAGCATAAGAAATCATATTGGTTTTACCTTTTAAAGGTTATTATCAGCAAAAGTGTTTTAAATAGCCGATACGAACATACATAATGGCTGAAATTAACTTTAGAGCTATAGAAAAGAAGTGGCAAAAAGAATGGGAAAAGGCAAAGGTCTTTGAGGTAAAAGAGAGCAAGAAAAAGAAGTATTATGTTCTTGATATGTTTCCTTATCCTTCTGGTGCTGGTTTGCATATAGGTCATGCCTTTGTATTTAGTCTAGGAGATATCTATGCCCGTTTTAAGAGGATGCAAGGGTTTAATGTTCTTTATCCAATGGGGTATGATTCTTTTGGGCTGCCTGCAGAGAATGCAGCCATTAAAGTTGGAACTCATCCTGAGGAATATACTAAGAAATCTATAGCTAACTTTGGTAATCAACAAAGAGCAATGGGTTGGAGTTATGATTGGAGTAGGGCTGTTAAGACTAGTGATCCTGATTTTTATAAGTGGGACCAATGGATTTTCTTGCAGATGTTAAAGAAAGGTATTGCTTATAGGAAAAAGTCCCCTGTTAATTGGTGTCCAAAATGTAATACTGTTCTTGCAAATGAACAAGTTATTGGGGGAAAATGTTGGAGACATGAAGATACGGATGTTAATATAAAAAATCTTGAACAATGGTATTTTAGAATTACAGATTATGCTGATGAGTTATTAGACGGTTTGAAGAAAATTGATTGGCCTCAAAGGGCTAAGACAATGCAGAAGAATTGGATTGGGAAGAGTTTTGGAACAGAGATTATGTTTAATGTTAATGGGAAAAAATGGCCTATATTTACAACAAGGCCAGATACTATTTTTGGAGTTACATTTATGGTTGTTTCTGCTCATCATGCTAAGTTAGAGGAGTTAGTTACTTCAAAGCAAAAGAAAGAGGTTGATAAGTTTTTGAAGAAACTTAAATCTGTTTCTGAGAAGGAATTAGAAGCAATGGAAAAAGAAGGAGTGTTTACTGGAAGTTATGCTAAGAATCCTTTGACTGGAGAAGAAGTTCCTATTTATGCTGGGAATTTTGTTCTTGCAGATTATGGGTCTGGAATGGTTATGGCTGTTCCTGGACATGATCAGAGGGATTTCTTATTTGCAAAGAAGTATAAGATTCCAATTAAGGTGGTCATTCAACCCAAAGGTGAGAAGTTAGATGCTAAAAAGATGAAGAATGCTTATTCAGAAGTGGGTGTTTTGACTAACTCTGGTAAGTTTGATAAGTTAGACAGTTTCAAGGCAAAAGAAGAGATAGCTAAAGAGCTTGAGAAGAGGAAATTAGGAAAGAGGACTGTTAATTTCAAGTTAAGAGATTGGTTGATTTCTAGACAAAGGTATTGGGGAACACCTATTCCTATTGTTTATTGTGATAAGTGTGGGATTGTTCCTGTTCCTGAAAAGGATCTGCCTATTAAATTGCCTAAGAACATTAAATTTGGAAAAGGAAATCCTCTTGAAACAAATAAGAAGTTTTTGGATGTTAAATGTCCTAAATGTAAAGGAAAGGCTAGGAGAGAGACAGATACTATGGATACTTTTGTTAATTCTTCATGGTATTTTTTGAGATATACTGATTCAAAGAATAGTAAGAAGATATTTGATCCTAAGAAAGCAAATTATTGGTGTCCTGTTGATCAATATATTGGTGGGCCTGAACATATCACTATGCATTTGATTTACATTAGGTTTTATACTAAGTTTTTGAGAGATATTGGACTGTTGAAGTTTGATGAACCTGCTTTGAAGTATTTTACACAAGGTATTGTTAAAGGTTCTGATGGAAATAGGATGTCAAAATCTAAGGGGAATGTAATTGAACCTTTAGATACTATTGAAAAATATTCTGCAGATTCTTTAAGATTGTATCTTGTTTCAAATTCTTCCCCAGATAGTGATTTCAATTGGAATGATAAAGGGATGCAAGGGAATTATAAGTTTGTAAGTAAGGTTTATGATTATTTTTATAAGTTTAAGGCAGGAAAGGTCAGTGCAAGTACTGAAAGTAAGCTGAATAAAACTATTAAAATGATTACAGAAGATGTTGAAGCGTTTAAACATAACCTTGCTGTTATTAAGATAAGGCAATTGTTTGAGAGTTTTGAAGATAAGGTGATTGATAAAAAGACTGCTGAAGCATTCTTGAAGATGTTGCATGTCTATTGTCCTTTTGTTACAGAAGAACTTTGGGAAAAGATTGGAAATAAGAGATTTATTAGTAAGGCTTCATGGCCTGTTGCTGATTTGAAGAAGATAGATAAGAAATTAGAGATGGCGGAACAGGCTGCTGAAAGAACTGTCGGAGATATTATTAATATTTTGAAGATTTTAGATGAAAGAGGGGAGAAAAGAGAAGGAAAGGTGTTTGTTTATGTAATGCCTTTTGAATTCAAGTATTTTGATGAGGGAGATTTGAGTAAAAGGGTTGGAAAACCTGTAAAGGTCTTCGCAGTTAATGATTCTAAGAAATATGATCCGACAAATAAAGCAGGAAAATCCAAACCTGGAAAGCCTGCTATTTATATAGAGTAAGATGGATAGACATACTATTTTTTCTTTTGCACTGTTGATTGCAGTTTTTGTTCTTGGAGTTGTTGTTACTTATTTCTTCGTGCCTCTTGAATGGAGCTGTCCTAGTTTTGGTGCAGATGGAGATGTGACTACTATTGTTAATGATGGTTATTTTGAACAGGTTTTAGAAGAGATAGAAAATGCTGATGAAAGCATTTATGTTGTTATTTACAATATGAAAGCTTATTCTTCAAATAATTCTGTTCAACAGTTGCAAGATGCTTTAATTGATGCTAAGAAGAGGGGTGTTGATGTAAAAGTTATACTTGATCAGAGTAAGTGGCAAGGAAAGATAACAAGTTCTACAATTAATAATGAAAAAGCTAAAGAATATTTAGAAAAAGGAGGAGTTGAAGTTAGGTTTGACTCACTTAAACAGACAACTCATGTTAAGATGTTAGTTATTGATGGGAAGGTTGTTATTATTGGTTCGACTAATTGGACATTTTCAGCTTTAGAAAGGAATAATGAAGCAAATGTTATGGTAAAAGACTCAGAAGTTGTTGATTATTTCTTAGATTATTTTAATTATCTATGGGAGAATTCTTAACCAAAGTAACTTTCAGGAGATTTTTTATCTGCTTGCTTTGAAACATTCATTCCTTGTGCTAATAGTCCTTTGATTTTCTTCTCAAAAGTTTCAGCTTTCTTTAACAATGGTTTGTAATCAATCTTTAGATTAAGATATTGGTCTAGAACTTCTATTGTTTTTGCTGCTGCTCTACTATCTGGAAGATTTGAATAAGCTTCTGAAAAGATACAAGTCAATTCAGGGTAAGAAGTAAGCATCCCTGCTGTTACTCCAACAATAACTCCTTCATCCAATTTCTTTAAACCAGCTGTTTCGAATTTTTTTGCTCTGTTTTTTGCATTAGAATAGTAAAAAGCTTCAGGTTCAGGGGGTTTTCCATCACTACTTATTCCTTCAACAGAAATAATCTCTTTAGCTTTGATATCTTTTGAGAATTTGATTAAAGTTTTAGTCACTTCCCACTCAATGTCTTTTATCGGAGCTATCCCTCTAACTATTATTATATTTGCTTTTTGAGCGTAGAATACTCCTAAAGGTTCTAGAACTTCTCCTTTGTGTAAGGCAATGATTGGAGATATCTTTTCACTTTTTATTCTTCCAATAGGCTTAGCATCTAAGTGTTCTATTAAATATTCAGTTGCAATTGTGCTTACAAGTCCAAAACCTGGAAAGCCTTCGATGATAATTGCACCTTTTTTTGGTTTTTCTTTAAGTTCTATCTCCATCTTTTTTATTAAGGGTTAAAGTGCTGTAGTGTTTATAATCTTATTGTTTCTCAAGGACTGCTTTTATCCTTCTTACACCTGAAGCTACAGATTCTTCTTTTTTTATCTTGAATTTTCCTAGCTCTTTTGTGTTTTTTACATGGGGACCTCCGCAAATCTCTTTGCTGAAGTCTCCAATTGAATATACTGCTACTTTTTCTCCATATTTAGCATCAAATACTCCGTGAGCACCTTGTTTTTTTGCTTCTTTTACACTCATCTCTTGTTTAGTTACTGGAATTTTTTCATTTATCTTTTCATTTACTAAATCTTCTACTTCTTGCTTTTCTTCAAGGGTTAATTTTCTATCAAAACTAAAATCAAATCTTGCTCTTTCAGCATTTATGTTAGATCCTCTTTGCTGAACGTCTTTTTTTAGCACTTTTCTTAATGCTTCATTCAATAAGTGTGTTGCTGTATGTAGCTTGGTTGTCTCTTCTGTAGAGTCTGCAAGCCCTCCTTTGAACTTTTTCTCTGCACCAACTCTTGAAAGTTCTTGATGTTTCTCAAATTCCTTATGGAATCCTTTTTCATCTAACTTACTTTTTTGCTCTTTTGATAGCTCTTTGATCATTTCAATTGGAAAGCCATAGCTTTGGTATAAGAAAAAGGCCTCTTTTGCTGAAATTATCTTATCTCCCGCAAATTTTTTGAATGCTTTTAATCCATTTTCAAGAGTTTTGGCAAATTTTTGTTCTTCTTTTTCTAATTCTGCTAATATGAATTTTCTGTTCTTTTTTAGTTCTGGATAATCTTTTTCATACATCTTCAGGACAACTTCTGCAATATCTTTGCAAAAGTTCTTGTATATTCCAAGGATTTTTCCATATCTTATCGCTCTTCTTATTAATCTTCTTAAGACATAACCTCTTTCTACATTTGAAGGGGCAATATTTTCTGCAAGAATGAATGTTGAGGCTTTTAGATGATCTGCAATTATTCTCATTTCCTTCTTATAGTCTTTATGGTCATATCTTTTGTTGCTTAATTCAATTATTTTTTTGATTATAGGCAAGAAAGTTTCTGAAAGATAATCATCATCTAATCCGTTTAAGATTGTAAGAGTTCTTTCAACACCCATTCCAGTGTCTACATTTTTTTGTTTTAATTCTTCATATCTTCCTTCTTTTGTTTTGTTGTATTGTAAAAAAACATTATTCCATATTTCTACCCATTCATCTGGACGAGTTTTTGGGTTAGTGTTTTTGTTTGGAGTGTCTTTTCCGACGTAATAAAAGATTTCTGTATCTGGACCACAAGGTCCTGTTTCTCCTGCTGGACCCCACCAATTATCTTTTTTTGGCATAAAAGTAACTTTATGTTTTGGAATCCCTAAAGCTTCCCAAACTTCTGCTGAGGAAGTATCTTTTGGAGCATCTTTATCTCCTTCAAATACTGTTACTGCAAGCTTTTCTTTTGGAATCTTTAGATTTTTTATTAAGAATTCAAAACTGAATACTACTGATTCCTTGTTAAAGTAATCTCCAAGTGACCAGTTTCCTAACATTTCAAATAAAGTGTGGTGGAAAGGGTCTCCAACTTCTTCAATGTCTACTGTTCTGATACATTTTTGTAAGCCAGCTAGTTTTTTTCCAGAAGGATGTTTTTGTCCTAATAAGAAAGGAACTAAAGGGTGCATTCCTGCTGTTGTGAATAATACTGTTGGATCATTTTCTGGAACTAATGGGGAATTTCCAATAATTTTGTGCTTTTTTGATTTGAAAAAGTCAAGATACTTTTTGATTAATGCCTCTCTTTTCATGTTTCTCTCAAATATTAAAAATTTATAAAACTATCTAAGCTTTGATTTCTTCTTACTACATCAATATTAAGTATTAATGCATACAAAATAAGACTAAATACACACAAGTTAGGTAAATTGGTAAGCTTTTTAAAGCTAAAATACATACATATTAAGGAGTATTTAGGGCAAAAATGGGTGAATTTGTGTGTATTAGTAAACAGAGTAAAGCTAATCTAAAAACCGAGTGGAAAGACTATGATGGGCTTAGAAATAAGCTTTACAGAAATTTAGATAATAAACAAAAATCTTCATTACATTGGCCAAGAATCTTAGCTGTTTTTTTCATATTACTGTTTGCTTTTTCTTTTATGTTTCCTAATTTCGAAGGATTTGGGGTTGATGATTTAACCTTTAAGCCCAAAATACAAAACTTTATTTCTGGAGCATCGACTGCTCCGTTCCAGCCCCAAATTATCTTCGAAGAGGAAGTTGTTGAAGAAGAAATTTTTGATCCAGAACCTGATGATACTTCTGTTTCTGAGCAGCCTTTTGTTGAAGAACCTGAAGAGGTTGTTGAGGAAATGATTATGACTTCTTCATCAGAGAATGTTCCTGATGTTAAGATTCTGGAGGAAGAAGCTCCTTCTCTTATTTGGGATGAGACTTACGGTGTTTCCGGAGAGTTTGATGGATGTGAGGATCTTGCACTTGATGATCAAGGCAATATAATTCTTGTAGGACCTAAGGATGATGAGGCTTCTATTTGGGTTTTGAAGCTTAATTCAATTGGAGACCATATCTGGAATGAAACTTTTTCAACTACTGGAAATTTGGAGCTTGCAACATCTGTCCAAGTGCATGATGATTACAATATTACTGTGTTTGGAGGTTATGAAGAGACTAGTATGAATGGAATTGTGATTAGATATGATAGTGAAGGAAATTATCTTTGGAATGAGACTTATAGGGATCCTTCTCAAAGTTCTTCTATCGAATGGAGTAGTGGATTAGTTGATGATACAAATAATATAACTGTTGTGGGATCTGCTTTTGATAATTTTACTATCTTTAGATATTCTCCTGATGGAGAACCTCTTTGGGATTTTTCGATAGGTGGAGGGGTTGGAGAGAATTCTTTATCTGGAGCAGCTTATGATCATGACGAAATTATAGCTGTTGGTACAGATTATGGGAGTGGTAAATTAGTAATCTTTAGATTGGATCCTGATGGAAACCTTATGCAGAATTCCTCTTTTGCTATAGGACTTCCAAGCAATGTTGCTCAAGATGTTGTTGTTGATGAGGATAGTGGGGATATCTTTATAACAGGTTATAATGGGGATCCTAGTTCTGATATAAACTATACTGCTTTTATTTTGAAGTTGAACTCCTCTTTTGATTATCAATGGAATGATACTGTTGGAAGTGATATGAATGACTTGCTTTATGCTATTGATGTTGATTCTTATGGAGATTTGGTTGCTGTAGGAAAATATAATGCTACTTATGATGATCTAGAGGATCATATTATTGGGGGGGACCTTTGGGTTGTCAAATGGGATTCTTGGGGAGATCTTATCTGGGATTTTACCTTGGGTGAAGCTGGAACTGGTGAAAGTGCAATGAGTGTTCAGATAGATGATAATGATTCTCCTTTTGTTTGTGGTTATAAGGATGATGGTGGAGGTGCTGATGATATGTGGGTCATGCAATTTGAGGCTCCTCCTGAAGAGACAAATGTTTCTGAATGTGGAAATTTTAATGTCGCAAATACTGCTTATACAATGATTCAGGATGTCAGTTCAACAGGAACGTGTTTCACTGTAAATGCAAATAATGTTACATTGGATTGTGCTGGATATAATATCACTTATTCAACAAGTAGTGCAGGAGAGGGGATTAATATAACTGGTGCTAACTTAACAACTATAAAGAATTGTCAGATTTTTGATTCTGGCTCTTTAAGTTCTCATGGAATTTATGTATACTCTTCTCAAAATGTAACTGTAGTAAACAATTCCGTGAAACTTGCTTCAAGCTCTTCTAATATTGGAATATTCTTGGAGGGCAGCTATTTCTCTAACGTCACTGGGAACTATATTAACACTTCTGATGGATCATATTCTCATGGTCTCTTAGTAAGCAATTCTAATAATAATATTGTTAGTAGTAATAAGATAAAAGTTACTTCTTCTAATTCTGTAGGTCTTGTATTTTCTAATAGTGGTAGTAGTCTTATCTTGGGTAATGATGCAAACTCTACATACAATTATGGGTTCAGAGATGAGTCTACTGGAAGTCAGTATAATGATTTTATAGGAAATAATTTTACTGGCACTATAGGGGTTCGTTTTAAGGATGGTTCTTTTTATTCAGATTTTATCAATAATACGATTTTTGGTTACCAAAATGGAGTGTCTCTCCAAGCTACTTCTTATCATGTATTTGATGGGAATGATATAACTGGGAATACTTTTGGAGTTTCCTATGGATTTTATGTATATGATGGAAGTTCTTATATCAATATCACTCGTAACAATATAACAACTTTAACTGCAGGAAGTTCGACTTATGCGATTTATATAAGCCAGGTGAATCCCTCTTATTTAAAAGAGAATACCTTAAATGCTGCAGGCAGAGATCTCTATATTTATCATCCTAATGATAATTATAGAACATTTCTCATAAATCAATCAATACAAAACTATTCTTTTAGTGGTGCTAGGATATCTATAGAGAACACTTCTTTAGGAAAGGTTGATTTTGGAGGAATAACAGAAGACGGAAATCTTTCAGAAGATTTTTCTTTAGAAAGTAATTCTTTATTTGTAAATTCCACTTTAAGCTCTGGATTGAATGTATCTGCGAATATTACTTTTTATAATGTTGGAGATATAGATCATCAACCATTGGTCGATTGGGGGGATAATGGAATTTATGAAGTATGTCCAAGTTCAGTCTGTACTGAGTTGAGTGATACAGAAACAACTTACACCTTTAATGTTACACACTTTACAACTTATTCAAGTAATGAAACTCCTATTCCCGAAGATACAAATGTTTCACAATGTAGGAATCTTGCCCAAGCGAATACAGTTTATACTTTGAATCAAAGTTTTGATAATCAATCTTCTGGATCCTGTATTATTATTTCAGCAGAGAATATAACCTTTGATTGTGCAGGATATAGATTTACTGGTCCTGGTTATACTTTGGGGGATAATGCAATTTATGTAAATGGATTTAATTATACTACTATCAAAAATTGTGGTGGAAGTGGATTGTCAGGACATCATACTGCTATTAAGTTAATAAACTCTAGTAACACCACTGTGACTGGAACCACTTTTAGTGTCTCTCATTATTCTTTAGACTTGGATACCTCTATTAGTTGTTTGATAAGTAACAATACTTTTTCAGGAGCATTGTATGCAGCTATAGCTTTAGATTATTCTTCAGATAATAATGAATTCGTTAACAACTATATTGATATTTCTCCTAATAGTGGGAGTCCAGGTATTAAGGTCCATAGATCTTTATCTAACTCTTTTGTAAATACTTCTATAGGAGTTCTTGGTGGCAATTCTAGGAAAGGTATCTCATTTATTTCAGCTTCTAATAATACTTTTAATGATACTACTTTCCGTTTCAAAACTTTGGTTTTAGATGTGTGGATCGGTGGAAATTCAGATGGATCAAATGTTTTTTTTAATACAACTTTTGAATCCCAAAATGTTACAGACTTTGGTAGCATAAGATTAGAGGAGTTTAATTATAGTGATACTTTGGCTGTTACAGACTTAGATGTTCAAAATAACTCTGCTTTTGTTAATACTACAAAATATAGTTGGTTGAATTCTACAGGAGTTATAACTCTTAATGAGTTGAGCTTTACAGAACCTCTAGTTTATGTTGATGTAGGAGATACTGGAACATTTATAGAATGTAATGCAATAACAGATCCGGCATGTAATAATTTAAGTTGGGAGGGAAGCACTTTTGTGTTTAATGTAAGTCACTTTACAAGTTATAGAGTTCAGGAAGGTCCTGCTGCTGTCCCACAAATTTGTGGAAATTTAGATACTGCAAATACTGTCTATACAATGACTCAAGATGTTAATTCATCTACAACTTGTTTCAATATAAGTGCAGATAATGTGACTTTGGATTGTGCAGGGTTTTTGATAAATGGGACTGGCGGGGGAAGCGATAAAACAGGAATCGATATCACTAGATCTGTTCTTACAAATACGAACATCACTATCAAGAACTGTAATATCAAAAATTTTGATTGGTATGGGGTAGGTACTGAGAATGCAGCTGGAAATTATTTTTTGGACAATAATTTTACTTCTAATGATGTAGGGATTTATGTTTATCTTGGTTCTCACAATGTAATTGAAAGGAATAATTTGAGTTTTAATGGCGGGAAAGGAATAGATCTAGATGAATCTGACAACAACAGTGTTTACAATAATACTGCTTTCGGAAACAGTGGCTATGGTATTTATATTGATGGAACAGAAAATAGGGTTGTAGACAATATCTTTCAGGAAAATGAAGATTACGACTTTTTTGTGGATGGGGCTTATAACGCTTCTTATTGTAACACTCTTGTCTATAATCTTACTGGATCCAATAACCTCCCTATAAAATTTTATAATGAGACTGTTAATTTGGAGAATGAAGTGCTGTCTGAGCTGTTTTTGTGTAATGCAAGTTTATCTACTCTGAATAATATTACAATAAATGGTTCTCAAAGCATAAAAAATAATGGATTAGTGGTTGCCAGATCTAGCTATGTAAATATAACTAATTCGACATCTATAGGGAATAGGGAGGCAATATATCTTGAAGGAGTCAATTCTTATTTCAGAATTGAGAATAATAATCTTGGTTATTCTAATAATGGATTGTATATAACAAACTATCTATCTTCCCTTGATAATCATTTGGTGATAAGAAATAATTTTGAAGGAAACTCTGATGCAGGACTCTATATCCTCAGATCAAACAATTCAGTAATCTCAGATAATACTTTTTTGAATGATGCTGATTCTATTGAGTTTTCATATTCTGGCAATAACACTGTTTTTAATAATACCTTTGAAAAGTCAGATGTTTCGGCAGGGTATGTGTTTAGATTTTCTCGTTCTCCTCTAAACTTAATCTATAATAATTTTATTAATTATTCTCGTGCTAATTATCTTCCTGTTTATTCTTATCAGAGTGGAATAAATTTCTATAATACTACACAGCAAGCAGGAGCAAGAGTCTATAGTGGAGGATTAGAAATAGGTGGGAACTACTGGACAAATTCTTCTGGAACAGGATTCTCTGATACTTGTGATGATATTGATACTGATGGGTTCTGTGATGATATTTATAATTTGACTGCAGAGAATAACAATACTGACTATCTTGCATTGAGTGATGAGTTTGAGGGTGTAGAGACTAACATCTCTTCCTGCGGCCAGATAACATTCTCAAATATCTATTACACCTTGAACCAAAGCATCAATTCATCTGAGACTTGCCTGGATGTCTTGGCCAATAACGTCACGATAGACTGTCAAGGAAACCTTATCAATCGTACTGATACTGGGGGCAGTCCAAATGGGATTGAGATATCAAGATCAACACAGACAGATACAAACATCACTATCAAAAACTGTACTATCAAGAATTATGAGACTGGAATTTATGTTCATAACTCCTCCAACAATTATCTTGCACATAATAATTTAGTATCTAATAACCTTGAGGGGATTTATCTAGAATCTAGCCATGATAATGTCATAGAGTGGAATAATGCGAGCTTTAATGTATATGAAGGGATTCTTGTGTCGGCTTCAAGCAATAACAGTATTTACAACAATACTTGCTTCGAAAATAGTGATGGTATAAGCCTATATGGGACTGGAAATAGAGTTGTAGATAATATGGCTCAAGAGAATAGTCAAAATGACCTTTATGTGTCTTCAAGCAGTTGTAATAATGTTGTCTCTAACTTCACTGGATCAAATGGTCTGCAGGTGAAATTGTACAATTATACTGTCAATATGGAGAATGAAGTGCTTTCTGGGCTGTTTTTGTGTAATGCGAGCTATTCTACTTTGAATAATGTCACAGTAAATGGCTCTCAAAAGTACAATAATAATGGATTTACGATAATCATGTCGAGTTATGTCAATATAACGAATTCAACATCTATCGCAAACAAGATGGGGATAAGGCTCTTTCTTAGCCCTTATAGTAGAATTGAGAATAATGATCTGAGTGACTCTTCTCAACAAGGGTTGTATTTGATATATTCTAATGATACTCTTATAACGGGGAATAATTTTAGAGGAAATTTTCAGGGGATCTATAGTCTAAGAACAAATAGCTCTGTGATTACACAGAATACTTTTTTAGATAATGGAGAAGGTATCAGATTATATTCTTCTGAAGACAATCTTATCTATAATAATACTTTTGAAGGAGGAGGGACTTATCCTCTTTATTTGAGGGATTCTGGAATGGTTCTTCCGAATTTAATCTATAATAACTTAATCAATCATACGTCCTTACCTTATTTCCAACAAAATTACACAAACCTCTGGAATGCAACACAACAAGCAGGAACAAGAATTTTTGGAGAGGGAACACAGATTGGGGGAAATTATTGGACAAATTCCTCTGCAAGTGGATATTCAGATACTTGTGCGGATGCCGATAATGATGGTTTCTGTGATGTGGCATATAACTTGACTGCAAATAATACTGATTACCTTGCTTTAAGCGATGAGTTTGTTGAAGAAACAGCTCCACAAATTTGTGGAAATTTAGATATTGCAAATACTACTTATACAATGACCCAGAATGTAAGTTCTGATGGAACTTGTTTCAATGTCATGGCGAATAATGTTACTTTAGATTGTGCAGGTTATCTGATTAATTATTCACAGTCTTCTACTGGTTATGGGATAAATATTTCTGGATATAATGTTACGACAATAAGGAATTGTAATATCTTTCTAGGATCAAGTCAATTTAGCTCTCATGCAGTTTATACTGTTTATTCGAAGAATACTACTTTAGTTGATACAAATATTACTATTCAAGGAGGATCTAGTACTTCTGCATTTTACGCTTCTTATGGAATAAATCATAATATAACTAATTTGAATGCTTTTACTCATAGTACAGAGGCAGTGTACTTTATTTTTGGAGTACATAATAGTTCTTTATCTTATTCAAATATTACTGGGGGGACAGTTATGAGTCTTGGAGGAGATGGGGCAGCTGCAAATAGAGGTAATCAATTTATTGGAAATATAATTGACAGAAAATTTTCGAGTGATGCTGGTATTAGTGCTTCTAAATCACATAATAGCATTATAAATTATAACAATCTAAGCGGAGGAATATCGATTGCTGGGTCTTCTAATAATATTGTTATTGGTAACAGAATTATCACAAATGCTTCTACTGGTATTAATTTTGGTTATTATGATGGGTATTCTAGAAATAATACTTTAATTAATAATTATATCTATGTAGATTATATTGATGCAACAGGTATTCAGTTTAGCCAGTCAAGAAATAACAATGTTACTAATACTGAAATTGAAGTTGTTGGATCTAGGGCCTGGGGATTATCTTTTGTTTCAGATACTGCGAATAATACTCTAACTAATACTGTCTTAACTACAAGCAAAGGATACTTTGAAAAAATAGCTGGGTCTTATAATGAGTCTTTGATAAATACTACCTTTAAGGGAAGTTATGCTAGTTTAAGGTATCCTGGCGAGATAAACTTTAAGGAAGGAATAGTTGTAAATAGGACTAATGTTAATATTACAAATAGTTCTGTTTATGTAAATAGTACTTATCTCTCTTTCTTTAATACTTCAGCTGAGATAACTTTGGAAGGTCTAAATTGGACAAATCCTCAAGTCTTGGTTGATTTTAATGATGATGGGGGTTATGAAGTATGTCCGAGTTCGATTTGTAGTGAAGTAGATTATAATGGATCAACCTATGTGTTTAATGTAACTCAGTTTACAACTTATTCAAGTAATGAAACCCCTCCTACAGAAGATACTAATGTTTCATTTTGTCCAAGAACTTTAGGTGTTGAAAATACAAATTATACCTTGAATCAAAGTATTAATTCCAGTGGAAGTTGTTTAATTATAACTGCATCTAATGTTTCTCTTGATTGTCAAGGATATACAATAAATTATTCTCAAGCTGTAGATGGTGTTGGTGTAAATGTAACTGCAAATTTCTCTCACATTACTAATTGTGATATTATTGAGGCAAATTCAACATGTAGCGGATCTTGCTTTGGAATTTATTTATCTTCGGGGATAACTAATATGAATATCACTAATAACACTATAAGGACTTATTCATCTACCTCTGATGCAATATATTTTGCAGATCAAAATATGAATAATTCTGTCTCCGAAAATAATATTACTGTTTATGGAGGGGGCTCAAAAGCACTTATGTTGACTGCTGGGCAGCAAAATAGTATTTTTGACAATGTTTTGAGGAGAGTTCCACAATCAAGTTCTGATGAAGGACTTATATTTTTAGCTAGCGCACAATTTACATCTATTGCTGATAATGATTTCTTTTTTGATTCCCCTGGAAGCTTAGACTTGCCAGTATATTTTATGGGGTCTAATTTTAATCTATTACAAAATAATACTCTTAGGACTGGGGGCAATTATCTATATTTTGATACAAGCAGTTATAATTATATCTTTAACAATACCTTTGTTGGAGATAATGGGAGCGTTAACTTTTTAGGAAATATAGAGGCCCCAGATGGAAAGAGGGTCAATAGAAGTGGATTGAATATTTCTTATAACTATGCTTTCCTGAATAGCACAAATATTGATGCTGCAAATATTTCTTTCTTGAACGTTTCAGCTGAAATAACTCTTGAAGACTTAAGCTTTACAGAACCTCTTGTTTATGTTGATGTTGGAGATACTGGAAGTTATTCAGCATGTAATGCAACAACAACTCCCGAATGTAATAATTTGAGTTGGGATGGAAGCACTTTTAGGTTTAATGTAAGTCACTTTACAAGTTATCGTGTGCAGGAAGGTCAATTTTATGTTAACGTTACTGATTGTATGGCTCTTGATCAATCAGATACTATTTACACTCTTCCCCAAAATATTATTACTTCATATACTGGGACTTGTTTACCTATAACTGCGAATAATGTTACCTTGGATTGTCAAGGATATACTCTTGATGGGCCTTCTCTTAGTAGTGGGACTGCAATTTCTATTGGGGCATATAATGATGATATTGTAAGAGATTGTGGAATTTATGATTTTAGTTCGGGAATAGTTGCCTCTAGTTCAACAAATTATTCAATTATTGGCACTATATTTAAACAAAGTATTGCGTATCTACTTACACTATCTAATGCAGATTATGGTATTATAGCAAATAGTACTTTTGTTTCATCTAATAATGCTTATGAAGTTTTTAAGTTACAATCTGGATCAGACTATAATCAATTTATTAATAATGATATAAATGTTCAAACTCCTGTATGGGCCCCTTGTATCTATTTAGATGGAGCCTCTCACAATATCTTTAGAGATACTTCTTGTTATATTCGTAGGAATACAGGGGCTTCTACTGCTTATGGGATTCGTTTTAGGGGTAGTACTGAAAATAATACCTTTTATGATACTACTTTTGGACTTAAGGATGGATATGCCTTATCAAATTATATTAGTGGATCTCCAAGTGGAATAGCAAATGGATTTTATAATACTACTTTTAATTCCCAAACAGGAAGTTATGGGAGTATAAGCTTGGATGGATTTAATTATAGCAATATTGCATTTGGGTCATCTGTTTTAAATGCGGATAGTAATTCTGCTTTTGTAAATACTACTTTGTATAGTTGGTTGAATTCTAGTGGAACTATTACTCTTAATTCATTAGCTTTTACAGAACCTCGAGCTTATGTTGATGTTGGAGATACTGGAACATTTTCAATATGTAATAGTACTACAAGTCCTGCATGTGTTAATCTAAGTTGGGATGGAAGTACTTTTGTGTTTAATGTAAGTCATTTTACAACTTATCGTGTTCAAGAGGCACAAGAAGCAAATGCAGCGCCACAAATAACTCAAATATTTGTTGATTCGAGCATTGTTCCTGAAGAAGCAGGAGTTGTGAATGTTTCAGTCAACTTCACTGTTTTGGATGCCGATGGGGCTGAAGATATTAATGTAAGTACTGCTCAAATTAACTTCTCAATAGATGGAGAAGATTTGAGAGAGAACACTTCTTGTTTGAATGTTTCATCTGCTGGAGATTACATGAACTTTTCATGTGCAGTTGGAATGTGGTATTTTGATGACGCCGGTGATTGGAATATAACTGCTTATGTTGAAGATGATTTAAATGAGGCTGCAATAAATGATTCACATACATTCACATATCAACCTTTGAAGGCTTTAGTGTTTAGTCCAAGTCTTTTGAGTTGGAGCGGTTTGTCTGCTGGAAGTACAAATGCTACTGCTGCACAAAATCTTACTCTGAATAATACTGGGAATGTGAATATTGTTAATGTAAGCATAAAGGCTTATGATTTGGTTGGAGAGAGTGATAGCAATTATATGATATACTCAGAGAACTTTACTGCAAGCAATAACAGTGCTAATTTGTCTTGTGTTGGAGATTTCTTGGCTAATGATACAGGGGTTAATATTACTGGTGCAATCTTATTTAGTGGTAATTTAAGTGATGGAGAGGGGCAAGAATTATTGCATTTTTGTATTCCTGAAGTTCCATCACCTCTTGTAAGACAGACTTATTCAACAACTAATGGAAATGCTTGGAGATTAAGCTTATATGAAGTTTTAGCAATGTTTGCTTTGTCTAGAAGGAAAAGAAGATTAAGCAAGAGAAAAGAGCAAATGCTTAAGGAATTAGAGCTTTTGAAGTCTAGATATGGGGCAGATTCTCATGAATTAATGTCTTTAATGCAGCAAGAAGATGTTGGAGAGATAAATGTCCCTATTTCATTGTTTAATGTGAAGGTAATGGGTCCTGCAGAAAGTCTTGTTAAGCACCTTAAAGAGAATGAGGGCTTAAAGTCGAGTGAAATTGCGGAGCTTATGAATAGGGATGATAGGACTATTTGGAGTACTTATAAGAATGCAGTTTCTAAGAAAGAGAAGATTGTAATAAAAAAGAAAGATGTTTTTGTACCTCTAAATATCTTCTCAAATAGAAAATTGAGCATATTGGAAAGCCTAGTTAAATATCTGATTGATGGTGGCATGGGTAATTTAGAGATTGCAAATTTGATAGGCAAGGATCAGAGAAATATAGGTACTTTGAAGGTTAGGCTTAAGAAGAAATTGAAGAAGAGGTAGCTGTAAAGATTTATAAATAAAAGTTTGCTCTCTATACAATGAAAAGGGGCGGAAAAAGAGACTTTGCTATTGCTTTAGGAATTGTTCTGATTTTTGTTCTTGCAAACACTGGATTTTTTAGTTTTATTACAGGAGAAGTAGTAAGAATTGCTGATACTTATTCCACACCACTTCCATTTAATGTAAGTTTAGAAATTACCTCAAATAATCTTCCACAAATAATTTATGTTTCTGTTCCAGGAACTATGCCTCCAATTGAAGAAGGCGGCCCTCTAAGACAAGTTATAGTCAATTTTACAGTATATGATTTAGATGGTGGGGGAGATATAGATATAAGTCATGCGAATGTGACTTTTTATTATGATGATGATTTTAGGGTAAATGATTCTTGTTTGAACACTTCTGCAGATGTTTCAACTAATGGGAACAAATGGGTAAATTTCAGTTGTTCAATAGGGATTTATTACTTTGATGCTCCAGAACCTTGGACAGTTACTGTTTATGCAGTAGATTCTACTGATGCTGTTGCTGTAAACGCAACTCAAACCTTTACACCTGATGAATTACCTGCAATTAGACTTTCACCATCATCGATTTCATTTGGAGGGTTGATAGCTGGAAGTAATGATTCACTTGCGCAAAGTCCAACACTTTTGAATAATACTGGAAACGCTAATTTTACACTTATCACAATTAATGCTTCTAATCTAAGTAGGGAAGGTTATACTGATTTTATTGGGGTAGGAAATTTCTCGGTCAATGGAACTTGGGCTGGAGATCCGTATGATTCCTGTAATGGAACAGTTTTAGTAGAAAATGATGCTACACAAGTTCCAGCTGATGGAGGCACTTTAAGCTTGATTAGGGGTAATCTCAGCGAGGGTGGTGGAGAAGGTCAGACAATGATATATTATTGTTTAGATGTTCCTGTAGGCCTACCTAAAGGGTCCTATAATTCTACAAGAGCTTGGGAGTTAGAATTAGCTTAAAATGACAAAACAAATAAGATTACTTTTTTTGATTTTTATAAGTGTAACTTTGATGGTTTCATTAGTTAGTGCTTATGGAATCTCAACCCCTTATAGACAAGGAAAGCCTTTAGAGTTATCTCCTGGAGGATCTGAAGAAGTTATGTTAAATTTACAAAACTTTGCAGGAGATGAAGATACTAAATTTATAATAGATGTGGTCGAAGGAAAAGATTTAGTAAGATTTAGACAAACAGAATTTATTGTTTCTTCAAAAAGTGAAATATTTGAACCCTTTACTGTGAGTGTTTCTAGAAGAGCTAATGTTGGAGATGTTTTTCCTATTCTTATTAATGTAAGGCCTTCAGCGATTGCAGGTGAAGGAGGAATCACTCTTGGAGTAAAACTTATCAGAAGTTTTGATGTGGTAGTTGTTGAACCCCCAGTACAACCAGCACCGCCAGTAGGCAATGCGACAACTTTAGCAGTGGTTGTTGCAATAATCATCTCATTGTGGGTGATTGTTTCTTATCTTAGAAAGAAAAAATTTATTTGATTTTTTTCTAAAGACAATGTTTAAATAGTTTTTTTGTTTGAGGGAACTATGAAAAAGGGATTGATACTTTGTTTTGTTTTTATAATGTTAATGATGCCTTTTGTCGTCGCTGATAATGAATTTAAAGACTTAACTGGAGATGCGATAGACTTAACTGGGGAGGCCTTAAAGGCAGTTAATGCATCTGTATTGCTTCCAGGAGTTCCAGATTTAAACATATTGAGTCCAACTAATACAACTTATAATAGTGCTTCTTTGACTTTACAAATATTTGGAGGAGGAGATCTTAATTGGTTTACTTTAAATTCCGGAATAACAAATACTTCTTTTTTTGGACCAATTACTTCTTTTACTGTTTCTAATGGGAATAAGACTATGTTTGTTTATGCAAATAATTCTTATGGAATCAGTTCTGCAAGTGTCGCTTTTTTTGTGAATGTTACTGTTAGCCCAACACCTACACCTTCTCCTGGCGGAGGTGGTGGCGGAGGAGATGTAAGAGAAGTAGATGATCTTTTTGAAGAAGGTATCATAAAAGTTGATGAATTAAAAATTAAATTAAAACAGGGAGAGTCTTTCACTTCTTTTATTGGTTTTGAAAATGTTGAAGATGAAGAAATTACAATAAGTCTAACTCCTCAAAGAATTGTAAATTATATTGATTTCCCAGAAGGAAATACTTTTGTTTTAAGTGCTGGAGAATTGAAAGAAATTCCTGTAGAATTTTCTGTTGGGTTGTTTGAAGATTTGGGAGTTTTTGGAGGATTTATAATTGTAGAGCTTGGAGAAAAGAGTTATAGAATTCCAGTAGTTATTGAAGTTGAAAGCAGAGATTTAGGATTTGACATTGATTTAATTATTTTGGAAGAATTTGATAAAGTTAATCCAGGAGATGTAATTCCTACAGAAGTTACTATAACTTCTTTTGGAGCGATTGTCGACGGAGAATTGAATTATGTAATAAAAGATTTGGAAAATAATATTGTTGTTCAGTTTTCAGAAGCAATAGAAATAAAAAATCAGACTTATGTAAAAGAAATCTTAATTCCTGAAAATATTGTTGAAGGAAAATATGTACTTTATGTTTCTTTAACTTTTGAAGATCAAGTTGCAATTGCATCTGTCCCTTTGTTTACTGTTGTTTTACCTGCACCTCTAACTAAACCGATTGGAATTGTTTTATTTGTTTTATCTATTTTAGCAATTTCATCAGCAGTTTGGTTTTTGAAATTAAAACCAACGCCAAAATTCTCACCTATTGAACTTGCAATGGGGAACAAAATAAGTGTAAAATCAAAGAAATCAAAACGTAAATAAACGTGTTTTTTAGCCCTTTATTGAAGTCCTTTTTTAGAGATTTTTATGCCATTTTTCTTTAATCATACATATTAGTGATTATAGTAATCTTTATAAGCTAGTTTATCATACATATTAGGTAGAAAGGGACCTAATTTGTGGGATGTGGGGTAAGGAGTCTTAAATCATACAAATTAGTTACTTGAGAAACCTTTTTAAGGGTAAAAATCATACATATTAAGTAGAAAAATGAGGGACTTTGTAGAGTTAAGTAGTACTAGTAAGTCTAGGCTAGAATGTGAATGGAAAGACTATTCTAAATTCCGTAAAAAGCTTCATTCTGACTTAGATTATAAAGAAAAATCTAATTTTTTATTTCATCTTAAAAATTTAAGATGGGGGAGAATTTTCTCTGCTCTTTTTGCTTTAATGTTTATATCTTTATTTTTATTTTCATTCTTCAGTGGATCAGGGGTAGAAGGCTTAACTCTAGAGTCCCTTTCTACAACTTTTGGTGTTATTTCTGGAGCAGTTACTGCTCCTTTTCAACCCCTGATCGACATGAATGATTTGAATGATGTGGTGGATGAACAACCTGTTGAACCACCAATTGATGAACCTATTGAAGCACAAATTGATTTAAGTCAGCCTGAAGAACAAGATACTTCTGTTTCTGAACAACCTTTTGTTGAATTTCCAGAAGAAGAAATGTCTACTTCTTCTGATGACCTGCAGATTTTGGCAGTCCCTACTCAGGGAACACCTATTTTGAATTCTTCAAGTGGAACAAGTAATGAATCTGATAACATAACTTGTTATCCACAAAGTCTTGCAGATGGAGATGGAGATGCAGTCTATCCGATATTCAATTGGTGGAAAAATGGAGTTTCTCAAACATTAGTGAATATGCCTTTTGATTTGAATGATTCTACAACTACAAAAGATTATTCTGGAAATGGGAATGATGGAACAATAACTAATGCTATTTGGGCTCTTTCTTCAAGAGGCGGGGGGTCTTATGAGTTTGATGGAAATGGGGATTATATCGATACTACTGGGACGTTTCCAACTGGTACAGCTCCAAGAACTTTGATGACTTGGGCAAGGTTCGATAGCTTTACTGCAGATAAGATTCAAGTAGCAGTTTCATGGGGGTTAAATACTCATGAAACTTATAAGGTATTCTCTATTGCAACATTTGGATGGGCAGGAGCAGGACATATTGCTATGTGGGGAATTAGTGGAGATCTTCCTTCAAATGCAGTCCTTAATGCTGGAGAATGGTATCATGTTACTGCAACTTATAACGGAACTGATGTAATGTTGTATATTAATGGTACATTAGATAATACTGGGACCATTGCCCTAAATACTGGAAGCGATCCACTTCAGTTTGGAAGAAAAATTGGAACTTATACTGACCGTCAATGGTTTGATGGTGCAGTGCAAGGTACTAAAGTATTTGATTATGCTTTATCTGATGAACAAATCTATCAAATCTTTTTAGAAGAAGACAATTCTTTGAACACTTCAACAATTCATTCAGAGGAAACTACTCTTGGTGAGAATTGGAGTTGTCAGGTTATTCCAAATGATTTAAATGAAACAGGGGATCCGGCTAATTCAACTATTTTAACAATTGGGGATAATCTTCTAGTAAATTCTCCCCCTACACAAGGAACACCTATTTTGAATTCAACAAGTGGAACAAATAATGAATCAGAAAACCTCACTTGTTACCCCCAGTCCTTTTCAGATGCTAATGGGGATGCAGTTTATCCGATATTTAATTGGTGGAAAAATGATGTTCCAGTTGCTATTTTGAATATGCCTTTTGATTTGAATGATTCAAGCGAAGCTAAAGATTATTCTGGTTATGGGAGTGATGGGAATATAGATTCTAGTGGGCCTACTTGGACTTCTGATGGAAAAATCGGAGGAGCTTATTCTTTTAGTGGAGATAGGGGTGATGATGTTCGTATTTCTGTTGATAATCAAACTTCTGTTCCTTTAGGGAATGAACCAAGAACAATGATGGGCTGGGCAATTACTCCCAATTTTAATATTGGATATCCTCAAACAATTGTTGGATGGGGGAATCCTATTGCTGGGCAAGGTAGTTATCTTACAGCAGATAATAATAAATTTAGATTTGTAGGAATTTCATCAGCTTATGATATACAAACGGGTGCAGACCTACCAGGAAATATATGGTACCATGTTGCATTTACTTATAATGGAACAGATGGAATTATTTATGTCAATGGTTCTCAGTATGCTAGTAAATCTTCTTTAACTCTTGCTACTACTTCCTCAAATATTACTATAGGGAAGCAAAGTTGGGATGATGGGGTACTCACTGGAAAAATTGATGATGTGAGAGTTTATAATTATTCTTTATCTGCTAATCAAATTAATCAAATCTATCAAGAGGGATTTACTGGATTGAATACTTCAACAATTGTTTCAGATGAAACTACTCTTGGTGAGAATTGGAGTTGTCAAGTTATTCCAACTGATTTGGAAGATGATGGAAGTCCTGCCAATTCAACTACCTTAACAATTGGAATTTCTTCATTAAATTCTCCACCGACTCAAGGAACACCTATACTTAACTCTACAACTGGGGCGAATACAACAAATGAAAATCTCACTTGTTACCCTCAGTCCCTTTCAGATGCTAATGGAGAGGCAGTCTATCCGATATTTAATTGGTGGAAAGATGGAACCTCTCAAACAGTTTTGAACATGCCTTTTGATTTGAATAGTTCAACTGAAGCAAAAGATTATTCTGGATATGGGAATAATGGAACTCTGCAGGATAACACTTTCTGGAATTCATCTGGAATGAGGAGTGGGGCTTATCAATTTGATGGAAGTGGAGATTTCATAAATGTTTCACACGTTTTTGGAAATTTCTCAGAGTTTACTGTTGTGTTCTGGAGAAAATCTCATGGATCAGGGACTGGAGATTACCCAAGAATGGTTACTGCAGGTAATATTGCAGATTATGCTTCAGCAAGTGATGGATTTACATTTGAACATTCTACTAATAGTCAATCGATCATCAATGGTGGCTTTAAGGAAGATGGAAATGGATGGTCAGTCGGATCATTTTCTGTTTCAGATAATGTATGGTATCAGGTCGCTATGACCTTCAATGGGACTAGGGCCACACTTTATAATGGGTCAACTGTTGCCGGGTCAGTAGATAGAGGAGATTTTGGAAACGTAATAACTTTCAATAATATGCAGATAGGAGGTCATAATCCCTCAAGTAGGTGGTTTAATGGGCTTATTGATGAGGTTAAGCTATATAATTTCTCTATGTCTCAGGAACAGATTGCTCAATTGTATCAAGAGGGTTTGAATAATCTGAATACTTCAACAATAGTTTCAGAAGAAACAACTGTTGGAGAAAATTGGACTTGTCAAGTTATTCCAACTGATTTGGAAGATGATGGAAGTCCTGCCAATTCAAGTGCTTTGGAGATTTTGGAAGCTCATCCTACTCAAGGAACACCTATACTTAATTCTACAACTGGAACAAACTTTACAAGTGAGAACTTAACATGTTATCCACAAAGTCTTGCAGATGGAGATGGAGATGCAGTTTATCCGATATTCAATTGGTGGAAAGATGATGCACCAGTTGCATTGGTAAATATGCCTTTTGATTTGAATGATTCAGTGACTGCAAAAGATTATTCTGGAAATGGTATTGATGGGACTATTGCAGGACCTATTTGGAATTTATCAAGTAGGTTTGGAGGGTCTTATTATTTTGATGATGCTGGAGATGATATTGTTATTTCTTCTCTTTCAATACCTTCTAATGTAGACAAGACATTTATTTTTTGGGTAAAACCAACTTCATTAACTGATTCTGATTTCTTATTAGATTCTGAAAGTGGAAGATTAGTGTTGGCTATGAGGGATGTAGGTAGTGAAGATACTATCTTGTTTTATGATGGTGCTTGGAAGGAAACAAATGTTGCAGGGGATGTAGGAGTTTGGCAACATATAGTATTTGCCTTTGAAGGAACTATTGCAAGAGTTTATAAAAATGGTCAACAGATTGGAGGAGATATTGCTTATACTCCAAAAGCTATTGGGGGAAATACTCGTTTGGGATCTTATTTTGGTGGATCTGGGAATACTTTTGATGGTTCTTTTGGAGATGTTAAAATATTTAATGCTTCTTTATCTGCTTCACAAATTTATCAATTATTTTTGGAGGAAAATAATTCATTGAACACTTCAACAATACATTCAGATGAGACCACTATTGGGGAGAATTGGACTTGTCAAGTTATTCCAACTGATTTGGAAGATGCTGGAGATCCTGCTAATTCAAGTGCTTTGGAGGTTTTGGAGATTGTGAACGCAGCTCCAAATACTACTAAACCTTTGATTATTCCAACGCCTGCAAATCCAGCTTCAACTTTGAATTGTACTGTGAATTATACTGACTTTGAAGGAACAGCTGGAAATGTAAGCTTTATTTGGTTTGTGAATGATTTTTCTGTTCATTTAGAGAATGTAACATCTGTAGCAGATAACTCTGCAGCGAGTGTGTTGCTTAGTTCATCAAATTTTAGTTTAGCAGATACTGTAATATGTTCAGTGAGAGCTTATGATGGAGGGAATTATTCTGAATGGCAGAATTCTTCAGAATTAACAATAACATCTCCCACAGGTCTTACACAAGGAACACCTATACTTAACTCTACAACTGGGGCAGATTTAACAAGTGACAACCTCACTTGTTACCCTCAGTCCCTTTCAGATGCAGCCTATCCAATATTCAATTGGTGGAAAGATGATGTTCCTATTGCAATATTAAACATGCCTTTTGATTTGAATAGTTCAATTGAGGCTAAAGATTATTCAGGATATGGGAATAATGGAACTCCTCATGGTAACACTTTCTGGAGTTCATCTGGAATAAAGGGCGGAGCTTATAAATTTGATGGAAATGGAGATCATATCAATGTTTCACACGTTCTTGGAGATTTTACAGAGTTCACGGTTGTATTTTGGAGAAAATCTCTTGGATCAGGGACTGGATCTTGGCCAAGAATGGTTACTTCAGCTAAGCTTCCTAATTATGGTTCAACTGATGATGGATTTACATTCGAATACAAATACAACGCTCAGAACTTGCTAAACGTTTTTTTCTCTCCAGATGGAACTAATCATAAGGTTGTAGACGAATATTCACTTTCACAGAATACTTGGTATCAACTTGCTATGACTGTTAATGGATCAAAAGCTATAGTTTATGCGAATTCAGGTAGTATTGGAAGTGCTGATTATGTTCCTGGAAGTGTCACGACTTTGAATTATATGGAGATCGGTGGAAATACTCTAAGGAATAGGTGGTTTAATGGGCTTATTGATGAGGTTAAGCTATATAATATCTCTATGTCCCCGGAACAGATTGCTCAATTGTATCAAGAGGGACTTGAAGGATTGAATACTTCAACAATTCATTCAGAGGAAACTACTATTGGTGAAAGTTGGACTTGTCAAGTTATTCCTACTGATTTAAATGAAACAGGAGATCCTGCTAATTCAAGTGCTTTGGAGATTTTGGGAGCTTCAAATAATGCTCCTACTCAAGGAACACCTATACTTAACTCCACAACTGCGGAAAATTATTCAAGTGAAAACCTCACTTGTTACCCTCAGTCTTTTTCAGATGTTGATGGAGATGCTGTTTATCCGATATTCAATTGGTGGAAGAATGATGTTTCAGATGCTATTTTTAATATGCCTTTTGATCTGAATGATTCAAGCGAAGCTAAAGATTATTCTGGATATGGGAGTGATGGATTAATAGCTAATGCTGTTTGGACTTCTTCTGGAAAAGTTGGAGGAGCTTATAGTTTTGATGGAAGTACTGCAAATATAACTGCTGTTAATCAAACACATCTTCCATTAGGTAATGAGCCTAGAACTTTGATGGCTTGGATTTATACTGGAAGTGATGTTTCTAGTGATCAAACTTTTCTTGGGTGGGGACCCACTACTGATACAGGGAATACTTCTTATCTTAATCAACAAGGTGGTAAAATTAGGTTTGTTGCAATTGGTGAGCCTGGTCTTGAGGGGTCTGCGAATATTCAAACAAACACTTGGTATCATGTAGCTGCTACTCATGATGGGACTAATCTCATAATATATGTTAATGGAAGTCTTTATGCGAGCAGAACCACTACTCTAAGTACAACTTATTCAAATATTTATGTTGGAGTGTATGGTTTTGGAAGCGGTTATTTCGAAGGAACAATTGATGAAGCAAGAATCTATAATTATTCTTTATCTGCATATCAAGTTGCGCAGATTTATCAAGAAGGTTTGGATGGCTTGAATACTTCTACAATACATTCAGATGAAACTACTCTTGGAGAAAATTGGACTTGTCAAGTTATTCCAACTGATTTGGAAGATGATGGAAGTCCTGCCAATTCGACTGTTTTGGAAGTTTTGGAATTGGTAGTAAATGTAGCTCCAAACACAACACTTCCATTTGTTATTCCAAGTACTGCTTACACAAACTCTACTTTGAATTGTTCTGTTAATTACACAGATGCAGAAGGAACTGCAGGAACTGTTGAGTTTAGGTGGTTTGTTAATGATTCTTCGGTTTATTTAGAGAATGCAACTTCAGTTACAAATAATTCTGCAGCAAGTGTTTTGCTTAATTCACCAAACTTTAGCAAAGGTGATGGGGTAATTTGTGGGGCAAGGGCTTATGATGGTGAGAATTATTCTGCATGGCAGAATTCTTCAACTTTAACAATATTAAATCTTGTTCCTTCACAAGGAACACCTTTACTTAACTCTACAACTGCGGAAAATTATTCAAGTGAAAATCTCACTTGTTACCCTCAGTCTTTTTCAGATGAAGATGGAGATGCTGTTTATCCAATATTCAATTGGTGGAAGAATGATGTTCCTGATGCTATTTTTAATATGCCTTTTGATGTCAATGAGTCTAGTACTGCGAAAGATTATTCTGGTTATGGGAGTGATGGATCAATAACAAATGCTGTCTGGACTTCTAATGGAAAAGTTGGAGGAGCGTACACTTTTGATGGAAGTGGAGATTATATTATTGCAGCTAATCAAACTCCTCTTCCTAGAGGTAATGAAGAAAGAACTATGATGGCTTGGGTTCATACTGGAAGTGGAGTTACTAATGATCAGAATATTTTTGGATGGGGGCCTACTGGAACTTCAGGATTGGCTTCTTATTTAAATTTACAAGGTGGAAGATTTAGGTTTGTTGCTTGGGGTGATCCAAGCATTGAGGGGCCTATAGGTATTCAAACATCTACTTGGTATCATGTAGTTTATACTCACAATACAACTAACTCTATAATTTATGTTAATGGAAGTGTTTATGCATCAAATACTGCTACATTAAGTACTGGTTTGTCCAATAATATTTATATTGGGGAATTTAGTGATGGAGGTAGTCAATATGAAGGGACTATTGATGAAGTAAAAATCTACAATTATTCAATGAGTGCTAATCAAATTGCTCAAGTCTATCAAGAAGGCTTGAATGGTTTGAATACCTCAACAATACATTCAGATGAGACCACTATTGGGGAGAATTGGACTTGTCAAGTTATTCCAACTGATTTGGAAGATGCTGGAAGTCCTGTGAATTCGACTGCTTTGGAAGTTTTGGAAATACCAATCACTGCAGTAAATATTACTTCCTGTCCAACAACTTTGGGTTCGGAAAATGTTGTTTATACTTTACTAAACAATATAACCTCTACAGGAACTTGTATAGATATTGATGCAAACAACATAACTGTTGATTGTCAAGGATACACAATCACTGGTTCCAGAGTTGCTGATAGTGCAGGAATAAATGTAACTTCTGTTAAAAATAATGCAACAATAAAGAATTGTAAAATAATGAATTTCAGTTCAGGAATATTTTTTACTTTAGTACATGAGGCTGCAGTGGTTCTCAATAACACTTTATATGACAATGATAATGGTATCTATCTAGGGCCGAGCGTTACTGCTTCTTTTATTTCTTCCAACACTATACAGAACAATTCAGTGAAAGGGATATGGTTTGCTAGTGCTTCTTTAAACAATATCTCAAGGAATATTATTGAAGGCCCAGAATCGATTTTCCTTAGCAGCAGTTCTAATTCAAATTATTTTGAGCACAACAGGCTTTCTGTCTTAGAAAATACTACTTACATCAGAGTGATTTCTGGAGTCACTAATAAATTTGTAAATACAACTTTTAAAGAAGGTTATACTGAATTAAGATACCCTTCAGAGATAACTCTTGGTTCAGGAAATATAGTCAATAACTCTTATATGAATCTTACTCAAAATAAAGTTTACTTAAATTCCACTTCACTTACCCTCTTTAATATCTCGGCTGAGATTACTTTAGAAAATGCTAGCTTTACTAATCCTAGAGCGCTTGTTGATTATGATGATGATGGAAATTTTGATCTTTGTCCTGCTCCACAATGTAATAATCTAAGTTGGGATGGAACTACTTTTGTGTTTAATGTTTCAAGCTTCACAACTTATTCATTTGAAGATACTCCTTCAACAAACATAACTTCTTGTCCGAGAACTTTAGATTTAGCAAACACAGTCTATACTTTACAGAACAACATAACCTCTTCAGGAACTTGTATAGATATCGATGCAAACAACATAACTGTTGATTGTCAAGGATATACAATCACAGGTTCTAGAGTTGCTGATAGTGCAGGAATAAATGTAACTTCTATCAAGGCTGATGCAACAATAAAGAATTGTAAAATAATAAATTTCAGTTCAGGAATATTTTTTACTTCATCAAATGAGGATGCAGTGGTTCTCAATAACACTTTATATGACAATGATGATGGTATTTATTTAGGGCCGAGCGTTACCTCTTCTTTTGTCACCTCTAATACTTTACAAAATAATTCTGAGAGGGGAATTGTGATTGATGGTTATGCAAACAATATCTCCAGAAACATTCTTGAAGGTCAAGAATTAATTGTTGTCCTAAGCAGTTCTAACCAAAATTATTTTGAGCACAACAGACTTTCTGTTTTAGAAAATACCACTTATATCAGAGTGGCTGTTGGATCAACCACTACATTTGCAAATACTACTTTTAGAGAAGGATCTACTGATTTAAGATATCCTCAAGAGATACTTATTCAAAGTGCAGGAACTGTAGTCAACAATTCTCATCTTAATCTTACTCAAAATAAAGTTTACTTAAACTCTACTTTGCTTAATCCATTTAATGTCTCTGCTGAAGTCACTTTAGAAAATGCCAGCTTTACCAATCCTAGAGTGCTGGTGGATTATGGTGATGATGGAAATTTTGATCTTTGTATTGCTCCACAATGTAATAACTTAAGTTGGGATGGAAGCACATTTGTGTTTAATGTTTCAAGCTTCACAACTTATTCATTTGAAGATACTCCTTCAACAAACATAACTTCTTGTCCGAGAACTTTAGATTTGGCAAACACAGTCTATACTTTACAGAACAATATAACCTCTTCAGGAACTTGTATAGATATCGATGCAAACAACATAACTGTTGATTGTCAAGGATACACAATCACCGGTTCCAGAGTTGCTGGTAGTGCAGGAATAAATGTAACTTCTATCAAGGCTGATGCAACAATAAAGAATTGTAAAATAATAAATTTCAGTTCAGGAATATTTTTTACTTCATCAAATGAGGATGCAGTGGTTCTCAATAACACTTTATATGACAATGATGATGGTATTTATTTAGGGCCGAGCGTTACCTCTTCTTTTGTCACCTCTAATACTTTACAAAATAATTCTGAGAGGGGAATTGTGATTGATGGTTATGCAAACAATATCTCCAGAAACATTCTTGAAGGTCAAGAATTAATTGTTGTCCTAAGCAGTTCTAACCAAAATTATTTTGAGCACAACAGACTTTCTGTTTTAGAAAATACCACTTATATCAGAGTGGCTATTGGATCCGACACTAAATTTGCAAATACTACTTTTAGAGAAGGATCTACTGATTTAAGATATCCTCAAGAGATACGTATTCAAAGTGCAGGAACTGTAGTCAACAATTCTCATCTTAATCTTACTCAAAATAAAGTTTACTTAAACTCTACTTTGCTTAATCCATTTAATGTCTCTGCCGAGATTACTTTAGGAGGTTTAGAAGGTTTAAGCTTTATAGAACCTCAAGCTTATGTTGATGTTGGAGATACTGGAAGTTTTTCAGCATGTAATGCAACAACAACTCCTGTCTGTAATAATTTAAGTTGGGATGGAAGCACTTTTGTGTTCAATGTAAGCCATTTTACAAGTTATCGTGTGCAAGAGGGTATAACTGTTCCAGGAATCTGTGGAAATTTGGATAGTGCAAATACAGTTTATACAATGACTCGGGATGTAAGCTCTTCTGAAACTTGTTTCAATATAGATGCAGATAATGTGACTTTGGATTGTGCAGGATTTTTAATCAATGGAAGTCGGGCATCTAGTAGTTATGGGGTGAATATAACAAGAAGCTCTTCTACAAATACTAATGTAACTATCAAGAACTGTATCATTGAGAACTTTGAATATGGAATAGAATCAAGATTGGGAAATAATAATACTTTCTTCAATAATACTATAAATGATAGTGTTTATTATGGATTAAGAATTTCGAGTGGAGGAGAGCATACTATTGTCTCCAATAGGATCCTTGAAGGTGGTTATGGAATTTACCTTGCAAGTTCAAGCTTAAATCAAATAATAAATAATACTGTTCAGGAAAGTACCTGGGAGGATCTTATTTTAACTGCAAATTCTGCTTCTGAGTGTAGTCACAAAATAGAAAACATGACTGGATCTGGAGGGAGACAGATAGGTTTCTATAATTATTCTGTGAATTTGGAAAATCAAGAGTTTTCTTCATTGATACTTTGTGATGCAGATTATTCTAACATAACTAATGTAAATGTTTCAGGTTCAGATTCTCTTGGTAATAACAGAATACACCTACTAGCAGGCACTGCCTCAGTGCATATTGATAATGTAAATTCTTCAAATAATCTTTATGGAGTATATGTTGGGTTAGGTTGTTCTAATAACACTATAGAAAATAGTGAATTTGTAAGTAGTGGCCTGGAAGGTATTTATTTGAGGACTAATGTAAGGAATACTACTATAAGGAATAACACGATTTCTAATTCCATTTCAGCAGGTATTCTGTTTAGTGCAGCCCACGGAAATAGGGTAATTGGAAATACTTTCTTCCAGAATAATCCTGAAATTTATTTCTCCGGCAATGCTCAGAATAATAGTGTCTATAACAATCTTTTCAATAACACAAATTATGTTACAGCTCCTACTCCAAAAGTGAATTATTTGAATGCAACACAACAAGCAGGAACAAGAATTTTTGGAGAGGGAACGCAGATTGGGGGAAATTATTGGACAAATTCCTCTGGAACTGGATTCTCTGATACTTGTGCAGATGCAAATACCAATGGATTCTGTGATGTGGCATATAACTTGACTGGAAACAATACAGATTATCTTGCATTGAGTGATGAATATCAAATTCCTGCAAATATTGCACCTACTCAAGGGACACCAATACTTAACTCTACAACTGGAGATAATACAACAAATGAGAATCTCATTTGTTATGCACAGAATTTAGATGATACTGAGGGGGATCAGATATATCTAACTTTCAATTGGAAAGTTGATGGAAATTCTCTTACTGTATTGAATATGCCTTTTGATAATAATGTGACAAATGCTACTGATGCTGTTTGGGATTATTCTGGATTAGGAAATAATGGAAGTTTGTTAGGTGCAAGTGGTGCTTATCCTCAATGGAATACTTCTATTCTTGTAGGAGGGGCTTATGAATTCAATCCATATAATGCAACACGTATCAAAGTTGTTGATGATGATTCTTTGAGTTTTGTGAATGAAGAATTTTCTATGGAAGTTTGGGCTAGACCAGGAGGTTATACTGGTTTTACTCAATATATGACTTATAAATGGGGAACTTCAGGATCTAGAGAGTATGGTTTGAGTATTGTTACTTCAGATCAAGTTAGACTTATACTTGGAGATGGGGCGACAGATACTGTATCGGCAGACTCTATTGGAACTGTAAATAATAATGTTTGGAATCATATAGTTGCTACTTATAATGGGAGTAATATTAAGTTCTATATCAATGGGAGTTTGGATAACAATGTAGGAAATAAGGTTGCTGATTTAGTCAATGTAGGGGTAGATTTTTATATTGGTGCAACTAATACTGGAAGTTCAGCATTTAATGGAACTCTTGGAAAAGTTGTTCTTTATAATAAAACTTTAAGTGATTCACAAGTTGCTTTGTTATATAATGAAGCAACTGAATATTTTAATTCAAGCACTTTAACCTCTGATTTAACTTCGGCTGGAGAAGAGTGGGCGTGTGAAGTTACTCCTAGTGATTTGGAAGATGTAGGGAATATGTCTAATTCAACAGCTTTGGAAGTTTTAGGACCTTTAAATGCTGCTCCACAAATAACTCAAATATTTGTTGGTTCAAGTATTACTCCTGAAGAAGCAGGAGTTGTGAATGTTTCAGTCAACTTTACAGTTTTAGATACAGAGGGATTTGCAGATGTGAATGTAAGTACTGCTGCTGTTAATTTTACAAGGGGAATTGAACCTTTGAGAGAGAATACTTCTTGTTCAAGTGGTTCATCAAGTGGCAATTATATCAACTTTACTTGTACTGTTGGAATGTGGTATTTTGATGAAGCTGGAAGTTGGAATATTACAGCAACAGTTTCTGATGAGAGTTGGGAGAATGCAACTAATGATACTGTAAGTTTCACTTATGAATCATTTCCAGCAATAGTGATGTCTCCTGCTTCGATCAATTGGTTTGAAATAGTCAGGGGATCCTCAAATCAACTTCCAGATAGCAATTTAACAATAAATCATACTGGAAATGCTGTAATCTCAAACATCTCGGTAAGTGCAGTCAACTTGACTGGAGAACAAGATGGTAATTATATTATATATGCGGAGAATTTCAGTGTAAGCAGTAATTTAGCAGCAGCTTGTTCTGGAGATTCTTTAGTACAAGATACTTTTGTGAATGTTACTGGATCAAGTCTTACAAGAGGTAATTTGAGTGAAGGTGGAGGAACAGCACAAGAAGAATTAGCTTATTGTTTAACTGAAACTTCTGCTGATTTGATTAAACAAGCTTATTCAACTGCATTAAGCAGAGCTTGGTATATTAAGATAATTGCAGCATTGGCAGTGTTTACATTAAAGACTAAGAGGAAAAAGAGAGTATTAAAGGCTTTGAGAGAATTAAGAGAAGTCTATGGATTGAGTCCTGAAGAGTTGGTTTCTTCAGCGATGACTTTAAGAGAGGAAGAAAGGAGAACAATACCTATTTCGTTGTTCAAATCCAATATAAGTCCTGCAGAATTAGTTGTTAGATATATGAAGGAAGAGTTTGATTTGAAATTAAGTGAAATTGCTAAAGTGTTGAATAGAAATGACAGAAGTATATGGACAACTTATCAGAATGCTTCTAAGAGAAGAGAGAAATTAATTGTTAAGAAAGGGGAATTAGAAGTTCCAGTCTCGATATTCAGTGATAGAAGATTAAGTATCTTGGAAAGTCTGACTTTACACTTAAGAAAAGAAGGATTAAGTAATGTAGAGATAGCTAAGATGTTGGATAGAGATCCAAGAAATATCTATACACTATTCAAAAGAGCAGGAGATAAGTTAAAGAAAAAGGAAAACCTTTAAATACCTAATATTCCTCACTGATTAGTGAGGAATCAGTGAGTATTATGAGTGAAATAAAGATATCGGTATCAGAGACGACGGATAAGTTAATTCAGAAGCTTGCAGATAATTTGGGTATTAAGAAAACTGAGTTTGTAAAGAGTTTAGTGATTGAAAATTTAAAGGGGTGTGACAATGCCCGAAATTAAGATTTCTGTTTCTGATAAGTTGGATAAGATTATCCAGAAGCTTGCAGATAACTTAGGTATTAAGAAGACTGAGTTTGTAAAGAGTTTAGTGATCGAAAACTTGAAGGGGGTCAAAAAATGAATAAGAGATTTATCTTCTTGTTAATGTTTTTGTTGATGTCCAGTGTAATTGTTTCAGCTGTGTTGCCTATCTCATTATCAAATCAAGCAACTGATGTTTTAGATTCAAATGGAGTTTTGATTGATGATGGAAACTTAACTGTTAATGTTTATGATGCTGCAAGTGGTGGGACTTTAGTGTTTAGTGAGGTTTATACTGAACAGATTGATAATGGAACTTGGAATGTGATGTTGGGGGCTAATGCTTCCAATAATTTATCTTTAGAATATGGAAAGAAATACTATACTGATTATTTAATCAATGGGGCTGATATCAACTTCACTGATTATACTGGATCAGAAGTTGATAGACAATTCTTTTATGCCCCTTTAGGAGATATTGCAGATGAAGATATAAGTGATGATACTAATTTAACTTTAAGTGAGAAAATAACTTTTAAACTTGGAGAAGTCATTGATAATATTGTTGATGGTGTAATTGGTTTAACAGGGAATGTAAATGTTACTGGAAACTTGACTGTTTTTGAGAATGTAGGGATTGGAACTGCTAATCCATCAGAATTATTCCATGTTAATGAGAATAAAGCAGGAGTTTGGGCAGCAAGAGTAGAACAAGATGCTTCAACCGGACATGGTCTTGTCGTAGAACATGCTGGAACTTCAAGTGATTATTATGGATTTGGTGTTTATGATGGTACGAATTTTGATTTTGTTGTTAAAGAAGATGGTAGTGTAGGGATTGGGACTGCAAGTCCTGCTACTGCATTGCATGTTAATGGTTCTGAAGCAAGGTTTCAATCAGGAGCAACTTATTTTAGAATTTTGCCTTCATTAACCTTAGATAGTTATGAGGCACATTATTTAGCAACTTCTGGATTACCGTTAGGTTTTAGAGTTGGAGGGGCTAATCGTATGGCAATCTTAGAAAATGGAAATGTAGGTATAGGAACAACAAGTCCTAGTTATGATTTAGATATTAATGATGAAACTGTAAGTATTCAGTTAAATAGCTCTGGTGCAGACTCACATTCAACAATTATTTTTTTGAATGATGCTCAACGTTGGAATTTAGGAAATGAAGGAACTGATAGTGATTCATTTGTTCTTCGTGAGGCTACTGTTGGAAAGGATGTTATTAAGTTTCAGACTGATGGAGATGTTATATTAAATCCTTCAGCAGGAAATACTGGAATTGGGACTGAAAGTCCTGAAGATGAATTAGATGTTTATGCAGCAAATGATCCTACAGTTAGAATAAGAAGCACAGGAGGAAGTGATAGTCAACAATTAGTTTTTGATTCAGATGAGGATACTGCAACAGGTTATATAAGATGGGCAGACGGTTCAGATGCAAATGTGGGAGAGATACATTATGCTCATGCTACAGATTCAATGGGTTTCAAAACAAATGATTCAGTAAGGCTTAAAATACTTGGGGATGGAAATGTTGGAATTGGAACTGAGAGTCCTGATAAAGAATTACACATAAATGGGACTGATGCTGTTACATTAATGTTAAGTGCAGCAGGTGCAAATCCAGGAAATGCTACTCAATTGATATTTACAGAAGGGACAGGAACGTCGTCTTCATTTATATTAAATCATGATGGTAGTGCAAATAAATTATATTTTAATGAAAATTATGGTGGTACAGAATCAACAATAATGACCTTACAAAGTGATGGATATGTTGGGATTGGAGAATCAGTTCCTGAAGAATTATTACATTTGAAAGGAGATGGAGATATTACTCAAATATTTATTGAGGATGAATCTATTGGGGGAATTAGATTACGTGCTCCTAACGATGCAACTAATGCTTATCTTGGAACTACTTCTGCATCTACTTTGGGAATAGGTACTGGTGATGATATTGAAGTAACTATTTTAAGTTCAGGTTCTGTTGGTATTGGAACAGGAAATCCGAGTCATTTATTTGAAGTTGCTGGAGATGTCAATCTGAATAATACTTTGTATGTTAATAAAACAAGTGGAAATGTTGGGATTGGAACAGCAAGTCCTGATAGCAGATTACATGTATCTGTAGGTAGTAATACTCCTTTGAAAGTAGAATCTGCTGTTGGTGCTGGAGGCTATTTGGCTCAGATAATGTTTGCAGATGCAGGTCACGCAACTACTGGAGATGAGGTTGGGAGGATTGGATTTATTGATGGAGGAGTTATTGGAGGAGATAATGCTTATGGGATGATGATACAGACTGATGCTGATTCAGATAATAAAAATATCTACTTAGTTCCTGGAGAGTCTATCGCTATGACCATACAAAATACTACAAATTATGTTGGAATTGGGACTGAAAGTCCAGAAAGATTATTACATGTACAGGATGGAGATGCATCTGTAACTTCTGATGTAGATAGCAGATTTGTTGTGGAAAGTACTGATACTGTTGAAACACTTATTAGTATTGTATCTCCTGGTGATACTAGGGGAGGATTAAAGTTTGAATCTGATGCTACTTCTGGTTCGATTTTATATTATCATCAAGATGATTCATTATCAAATGTAATGTCTTTTGGTACAAACGGTAGAAGTGAGGATGTAGTTATTGATGGAAGTGGAGATGTGGGGATTGGGACTGAAAGTCCTTTTGCTAAATTAGACATTGCAGACACTCTTACAAGTCAGTTCCTATCGCTTAATGCAACAGATTCTGCACATCATTGGAGTATGTATTTGAGCAATAATGGTTTGGCATTTAGAGATGTTGAAGATTCATCCAATAGGGTCACATTTGATTATAGTGGAAATGTTGGAATTGGGACTGAAAGTCCTGCTCGTTTATTAGATGTTAGTGGGGGAACTCTTAAAGTTGGAACAAATACTGTTGCAGATAGATGGACTACTGATGGTTGGAATAGGTTTATTGAAATTGATGCACTTACATATGGTGGTGGAGGAATCATCTGGACAAATCATTCAACTGGGGATGGAATTTCAAGAGGATTACTTTCTAATCATGGAAAGATGTACTTTGCAAGAAGTACAAAGAATGATAATTCAGCAGCACCAACTTATGATATGATGATTGATGAGACTGGAAAGGTTGGGATAGGAACAATAGGTCCAAATAGGCCACTCCATGTTGATTCTGGTTCAGGAGCTTTCAGTTCTCAGTTTGAAAATGATAATACTAACATATCTATTTATGCTGATGCAGGTGGTGCAGGACTTTTTGTTAGCCCAACTAATCTATTGTCAAATAGTGGTGGATTTTATATTCAACCAGATTATGATGTTACATACCTGGTCAATGGTTCTTTAAGCCGTTTCACTATAAAAAATGGTGGGAATGTAGGAATAGGAACTTCAAGTCCTTCACATTTATTAGATGTTTCAGGAGTTAGTACTGTGGCTCAAATAAAGAGTACTGCAGGAGCTGCAACTTTTATAGTAAATTCTTCAAATAATGCACAAATTCGAATAAGCAGATTGGACAATACCTTAAGTTCTTCACTTGCTTTCCAAACTGCAGGGTCTAATGATTGGGTAGTTGGAAATGGTATTGGGGGGACAACTACTGATTTCCAGATTTGGAATTATGCTGGTTCTGAAGCTATGAGAATTACTTCTTCAGGAAGTAATGTTGGAATAGGAACTTCAACTCCTCAAGGAAAACTTGATGTTGCTGGAGATGTTCATCTAAATGGAACAGGCACTAATCAATTACATTTGCCTCTTAATAATGATGCGACAAACCCTACAATAGCTTTTGGCGACGGAGATACTGGAATATATGAGGTTGGCGCTAATATACTTGGATTCACTTTGGGAGGGACTGCTAAGTTTTCAATGTCTGGTAATAAACTTGCTGGATTGACTTCTGGAGCTCCTTCATTGATAAATGAAGATGCTTCTGCTACAAATCCTACATTGCTTCCTGATTCAGCAGATCTTGATACTGGAATAGGTACTGCTGCTGCAGATCAATTATCTTTGATTGCAGGAGGAACTGAGGCGATGCACATTTTATCAAATGATGTTCAAATCGGAAGTGGCATAGATTTTAGTGTTGATGGAGACGGTTTTAATTATGATACTAGTGTAAATTTTGTAGGTATCGGAGCGACAGATCCAACACATAAATTGAATGTTGTTGGAGATGCGAATATAACTGGAGCAGTTATTTTTGCAGATGGAACAAATCAGACAAGTGCTGCCGGAAGTGGAGGGCATACTATCTCCACAATAAATGATTCGGGCTTGACAGACTTTACTGCAAGAACTAAATTGGCTTTTGATGATTCTTATTTTAATATTTCTGATAACTCAAGTGGAGATTTTACAGAGGTTTCTTTTAGTAATGCTGTTGCTTTGGAAAGACAATGTCCTGATGGATTTACTAAGATTGAGAATGCCGGAATAACTCTTGGATGTATGCAAACTACACAAGAGGGGACTAGTAGCCAATGGCAAGTTGCCAATGATGACTGTTGGGATACTTATGGTGGTAGGTTGCCCTTTGCAGCAGAAGCACATATTGCTAGGGCTAATTATGTAATGACTGATGAGGATCAGCGAGAGTGGTATGGTGATGGAGTTGGTATTGCAACAGTAAGTTCCTACTTATTTTATTATGAAACTGAGGGAGATGATTGGTCTACCTCTTATGGGGGGCATGATAGTACAAACGATTATCGTTGTTTCATTCCAGAAGCGTCAGATGTTTATGCTCCTGGAACTTCTGAAGTTACAGATATTTGGGGAGTTGTTGATGAGCAGAGTGTAACTTCGGCATCTTCTGTTAACTTCACCGATTTGCAACCTGGAACTACTTATAGACTTCAATTTAATCATAAGATGAATACTGCCGATAATAATATCTTTTTACAATTTAACAATGATGGTGGAAGCAATTATGAATATCGTCTACATGGATACCACTCTTCGGAATGTATTACACAGTCTACTAGTGATACAAAAATTCCTATGGAGTGTTATGCACTTCCAAATCTTGATGAGTATCGTTTTGGATGGATTGAGTTTCAGACAGCAGATGATGATAATACAATTGTTTCAGTTATAGGTCAAATGAAAGACCATCTAGATGGAGGGGATGTTGCAATGAGTTACATGGGTGCTGAATATGATGGGGCATCTGCATTAACAAGTCTTGAGTTTGTTCCAGAAGAAAATACTATAACTGGAAGTTATAAATTGATGAAATTGGGTCCTGCAATTGTCCAGACAGATACAAGGATGGAATGTCCTGGAGGATTTACTGAAATAGTTTCTAATGGAATAACTCTTGGATGTATGCAGACTGGGGTAGAATCCACTTCTGCGCAATGGGACGATGCAAATGATGCTTGCTTCTCAACATATGGGGGAAGGCTTCCTAATATGGGAGAGATATACATAGCAGCAAACAATTATGCTCTGAGTGATGAAACTACTTATAATGAGTGGGTTAATGATCTGTGTGATGGTGGACTTGTAAATCAAAGAGGATACCGTACTAGTGGATCTATCGCTGGTTCAAATTGTGGTACTTACACTGGCACCTTTGCCCATCGTTGTTTCATCCCAAACATCGGGGGAGAACCTTATCCTGAAGGTGTTGCGATAAGTGTGCCTGCGTCTGCGTCAACCACATTTTCTAGTGCAGTATCGATAACTTCCACAACTTTAGCTGCACATAATAGTATTTCGAATTTAACTGTTCAAATGAATGGTGGTCAGGCAGAAATCGGTTTTGTTTGTAACGCTAACGTGCCGAATGGTGTCGGTGGAAAGATTGGGTTTTTGATAGATAACCAGTTCGTTGAAGGTCAAAGTTCAACAGTTGGAGTTTTGTATGGAGATTCTGTAGCAACTTCAGGTGTTGCTCATGATGTTTCTTTTACATACCTAACTAACGATACATATACTGGTTCGACTGAATTCGCCATGGCTTTTGCAGGTAATGGGATGACTATTAATTATGGTTCTGCTGGTGCGTGTAAATTCTATGCTAGGGAAGTTCGTAACGTCGCCGGAACTGGAGATGTCGCAAGTAATGGAGATAATACTTTTATTGGGGAGAATATATTTTCAAATATACTGAATGTGACTGGAACATTCTTTGCAAGCAAGAAGAGGATTAATTGTCCTGCAGGATTTACTGAAGTGCATGCTCAAGGAAGAGCTCTTGGATGTATGCAAACAGCTGAAGAAGGGAGTGCTGCATGGCTCGCAGCATCTGATAATTGCTTCGATACCTATGGCGGAGAACTTCCTGGATGGGATGTGATGTATACTGCCGTTCAGAACTATAATGCTTCACTTACTGATGAGTCTAATGATGATGAGTGGACAAGTGATAGGGTGGCTTTGGGGATAGTGTATTATGATGGTGTTGCTCCGACAACAATGGATTATTTTGGTATTGCTACAAGCCATGTTTATCGTTGTTGGATACCAAGTTAAAAATGGAAATAAAAAATAAAATGGAATGTAAAAGAATGTTTTTAGTAGTTATGGCTGCGGTGATGTTATTGCTACTATCAGCGTCAGTGTTTGCTTACGAATTGGATAAAGTTCAAGTTCTTTGTAATGAAGATGGAACATTTAGTACAAGGAATATTTACAAAGAGAATGTTTATCCTAGGAGTTCTAAAGGGGTTTGTTTTGAAATAACTGCCACTGAATGGGTTGAAATTGGGTTACATCCAGATTTCTCTAATAAAGCTAGAGCGAACAAGAATAGTAAAAAAATATTCATTGACCATAGTGTGGTCACAAAAAAGAATAAGGGTCTAAAAGATTCATCTCAAATTAATGAAGTAGGTTATGCAGAGATAGCTGCTGGAGATTTAAGTACGAGAGTTTTGTTTGAAGTAGAGTTTGATAAAGTACCAATAGTTACTGCCACCCCAATTGGATTGTATAATTTCAATTATGGCGTCGACGATATAATGACTACTGGATTCGATGTGTTAATCAGTCAAGCTCAAGAAGAAGATATAATTTTCAATTGGCATGCTTTTGGAGAAATTAAAAAAGGTGAGCAAGTTCCAGAAGTTGTTGTTCCAATAGAACTTCCTGTAGAAGATCCAATAGTGATTCCAGTGAACCAAACTATTGTTGAAAATGAAACAATTCCTGATTTAGTTGTTCCTGATCCTGTTTTGAACGAAACAATTCCTATTAATGAGACAACTCCAGTAAATGAAACAGTTACAGAAAATGAAACTATTCCTGATTTGATTGTTCCGATTGAGCCGTTTGTTGAAAATGAAACAGCGATGGAAAATGAAACTATTTCGGAAGAAACTGTCAATGAAACTGATGGAGATAATCTGTTGACTCTTACTGGAGGAGTTATAAGCAATTTTGAAAGCCAAAAAATAGACCTTGGAGCTTTATGGAGTACAATTATAAGCTTTTTTAATCGAGTATAATATCATATTAAAATGAAATACGGAAATAGAACAACTAAAACTCTAACAATCTTGTTAGTAGTGTTTATTGTTTTGTTTGTAGTTGCTGCAGGATACATTGGATACAATGTTTATCTTGGAGTTAAATACCAACAACAACAAACTTTACTACAACAAGGAGTTAGTGCTGGATATACACAGGCTGTATCAGATTTGATACAGCAAGCAGCGACTTGTCAAGCAGTACCAGTTAGCTATAACAATGCTACACTGAATTTGATAGCTGTAGAGTGTTTACAAGTGCCGCAATAAGGGATTAGTTGTTTAGGTTAAGGGTAAGAGAGTTAGTTTTACTAATTGTTATTATTAGTGCTTAAAATGGCCTATTTTTGGCCATTTTTTTTATGTTCTTTATATCATACATATTACGTGTTTTAAGGCTTAATTTGTCTTCTTTATATCATACATAATACGCACCTTTTTAAGGGTAAAAATCATACATAATACGTGGCTGATCACCACAAATAGAAAAAATGTCGCGACATTTAGAATTTTTTGGACAGAGTAGTCTTTCTCGTAGCAAAGGCAGCTGGAGAGACTACTCTGTTTACCAAAATTCTTTTTGGAGAAACGTACAACAAAATCAAGAAAAACGTGAAAGAAAAAGACGTTTTAAGATAGGATTTTCATTCTTAATCATTGCCTTAATCTTTGGAGCATTCTTACTTTATGGAACCAATATCACTGGAAATGTTACTTATCAAACTGGAATTTTTGGAGGACAAGGAAGTGGCGGTGCAACTTTAAGACATACTGGAACTTATCAGCAAGGAAGTGGAGAGGCTTCTTCAGATGAATATACTGCAAATATTGGTTGGCTAGCTAAAACTACTGAAGGGAATAATGCTCCTACTCAAGATAATCCTCTTGTTAATTCAACTACTGGAGCGAATTACACTTCAGAGAACTTGACTTGTTATCCTCAAAACTTAGATGATATAGATGGGGATGCAGTTTATCCAATCTTCAATTGGTTGAAGAATGGAGTTTCTACAACTGTATTGAATATGCCTTTTGATACTGAGAATTCAACTGTGGCTAAAGATTATTCTGGAAGTGGGAATGATGGAATTCTTAGTGGTGTTGTTTGGACTTCTGATGGAAGGGTTGGGGGAGCTTATGATTTCACTGCCGATTATATAGATGTTGGAAAAGATCTTAGTTTGAATATAACTGGTGCAATTACTTTGGAAGCTTGGATAAATACTACATTAAGTGTTACAACCCATCTCATAGGTAATTTCGATGCAGCTGGACAGAATGCACAATATGATCTTGCTAAGGATAGTAATAATCGCCCAGCATTCCTATCTTGTAAAAGTGGTTCATGTGTTCAAATTTCGGGAACAACAACAAGCATCACTCTGGGTCAATGGACTCATGTGGTTGCGACGAGAGATTCCGCAGAGGGAACTGTAACTCTTTATGTAAATGGAATAGCAGATGATAATACTGCCATTTCTGCAGCTAGTAAGATTGGACTTTTTACATCATCAACTAATACTGCTATAGGTAGGGCTGGATCAGCTTACACTGTTTGGCCTTTTACTGGAAGGATGGATGGTGTGAGGATTTACAATGTTTCATTATCTGCTGAACAAGTTTATCAGAATTTCTTGGAAGGAAATAATTCCTTGAATACTTCAACAATACATTCAAGTGAAACAACTGTTGGAGAAAATTGGACATGTGAGGTAACTCCAAATGATTTGGAAGTTGATGGTGGATTGAATGTTTCGAATAACTTGACTGTTTTGGCAGCTGCAAATACTGCTCCACAGATTACAGCTATTGAGATTAGTTCAAGTATTACTCCTGAAGAAGCAGGAGTTGTGAATGTTTCAGTCAACTTCACTGTTTTGGATACGGATGGATTTGGTGATGTGAATGTAAGCACTGCTCAGATAAATTTCTCAAGAGGTAGTGAACCTTTGAGAGAGAATACTTCATGTTTGAATGTTTCATCTGCTGGAAATTACATGAACTTTTCATGTATTGTTGGAATGTATTATTTTGATGAAGCTGGAAGTTGGAATATTACAGCAACAGTTTCTGATGAGAGTTGGGAGAATGCTACTAATGATTCTGTTTCATTTACTTATGAATCATTTGCAGCGATTGTAATGTCTCCTGCTTCGATTAATTGGTTTGAGATAACAAGAGGATCTTCAAATCAACTTCCAGATAGCAACTTAACAATAAATCATACTGGAAATGCTGTAATATCAAACATTTCAGTAAGTGCAGTCAATCTGACTGGAGAACAAGATGGTAATTATATTATATATGCGGAGAACTTCAGTGTAAGCAGTAATTTGGGGGCAGCTTGTTCTGGAGATTCTTTAATACAAGATACTTTTGTGAATGTTACAGGATCAAGCCTTACAAGGGGTAATTTGAGTGAAGGTGGCGGAGTAGCACAAGAAGAATTGGCTTATTGTTTGACTGAAACTTCTAGCGAATTGATTAAACAGGCCTATTCAACTGCATTAAGTAGGGCTTGGTATATTAAAGTAATTGCAGCTTTGGCAGTGTTTACATTAAAGAGAAAGAAAAGGAACAAGTTGTTGAAGAAGCTAGACTTAGAATTGAGGAAAGAATATGGAATTGAGTTAGATGAAGTTGTTGAACAGATTAATAAGATAAAAGATAAGGGGCAAGAGAAGTTGACAATACCAGTAACTGTGTTTGCTTCAGACTTAGGACCTGCAGAAACACTTGTAAAGTATATGAAAGAGAATTTAGATTTAAGGTTCAGCCAAATCTCTAATATAATCAAGAGAGATGATGGAGCAATATGGAAGCAGTATAATAACACTAAGAGAAAGAAGCTGAAGCTTGCAAAGACTGATGTAATTATTCCTATCAGTATATTTAGACAGAGGAAATTAAGTGTATTAGAGTCTCTAATTATATACTTAAGGGATAAAGGTCTGTCAAACATAGAAGTTTCAAGATTATTAGATAAAGATCCAAGAAATATCTATACAGTTTATGCAAGAGCTAAGATAAAGCTTACTTATTTGGATGAAACTCCTACAGATTTGATCAAACAAGACTATTCAATTGATTTAAGCAATGTCTATTTCAAGAAGAATAAATTGTTGAAGGGATTAGACCTTGGATTGAAAAAGGAATATGGAATTGAGTTGGATGAAGTTGTTGAGCAGATCAATAAGATAAAGGATAAGGAACAAGAGAAATTAATAATCCCAGTAACTGCTTTCGCTTCAGACTTGGGACCTGCAGAAACACTTGTAAAGTATATGAAGGAGAACTTAGACTTAAGATTAAGTCAGATTTCTAGTATAATAAAGAGAGATGATGGGGCGATATGGAAACAATATAACAATAATAAGAGAAAGAAGCTGAAGATTGCAAAGACTGATGTAATTATTCCTATTAGTATATTTAGACAAAGGAAATTAAGTGTATTAGAGTCTCTAATTATATACTTAAGGGATAAAGGCTTGTCAAATATAGAAGTTTCAAGATTATTAGATAAGGATCCAAGAAATATCTATACAGTTTATGCTAGAGCTAAGATGAAACTGATTTATTGAGGGTACTTTGAATTTTTTTTTAATTTTTGCTACTTTGATTTAGCTAATAGTTTCAGAGAAAGATTTATAAAGTAAAAGAATCATAATTACTATACAATGAAAAAGAGCGTGTTAATTGTTATTGGGATTTTATTAATGCTCCCATTAGTTTCTGCAGGATTTTTTGATTGGTTAACTATTACTGGAATGCAGACTGCTGAAGAAGTCTTTAATGTTACTTTAGGAAATGCACCCCCTACTATTAGCAATGTTACAGTTGTTACTGGAGATATTATACTTCATGAAGAGGAAGGAATAGCAAATGTTACTGTGACTTTTGAAGTGTTTGATAATGATGGATATGGGGATATAGATCTCAGTACTGTTCAAATGAACTTCAGCCTTGCTGGAGATCCTTTAAAGACAAATACTTCTTGCCAATTTGAAAATGCTATAGGGACTAAGACTTCTAATTTCTCATGTAGTTATGGATTTAACTATTATGATAAAGCTAGTGTCAATTGGCTTATTGGAATCATTGCAGGAGATAATAATTCTGTATATGCGCAGAATAATACTGTAACTGTTGAATTCCCATTGACACCAGCTGTAAAATTATTTCCATCCTCAATCACTTGGGCTGGATTGACAGCTGGAACATTTAATCATACGGCTGATAATCAACCAACTATATTAAACAATACTGGAAATGTTAACTTATCTGCTGGAGGAATACTGGTAAATGCAACAGATCTTGTTGGAGAGTCAGATGGTGGTTATAGTATCCCTGCAAATAACTTCACCTCACACACAGCTACTGGGGCTTTAGTTGAATGTACTGATGGAACAGCTTTAGTACCAAGTGCTTTTAAGAATGTTACAGGAGCTGTAATGGATAGAGGAGAATTAGGAACATATGCAGGAGCTCAAGAGGAGTTATACTACTGTTTGACAGAAGTAGCTTCTACATTAATCAAACAATCATATTCAAGTACTTGGACATTGCTTATAGATAGCGGCCAACATGCTGAGTAATTAAAAGAGGTGAAAAATGAGAAAAGAAACATGTATACTATTTGTATTTTTGATGTTTATAGTTTCACTGACTTCTGTAAGTGCAGTAGGAGTTTCTACTCCTCATTGGAATACTAATCCTTTAGTTATGACTCCTGGAGAGGTTAAGGAAGTTTATTTTACAATCTCAAACAAAGCAGGAGCTACTGAAGATATCGTAATGAGGGCAAGCTTAACTGCTGGAGAGGAAATAGCTTCTTTAACTGACAGCAATCTTGATTATAAGGTAAAAGCAGGGACTACTGAAGGAGTAAATGTATTGATCACTATTCCAGAAGATGCTCTTCCTGAAGACAAATATAGTTTAGGATTCTCATTCACTACAGTAAAAATTGGAGAAGGTGGTGGGGTAAGTTTAGGACTTGCTTTCGATCATGCTTTTGAAGTTATTATTGAATCACCGGAACCTGTAGCTGAGGAAGAATCAGAGAAGCCAGCATTTGATACAAATTCTTTAGTTGTTCTTCTTGCAGTTGTCGTAGTATTAGCATTACTATGGTGGTTCTTGTTAAGAAAGAAGAGATAAACGATAGGTTTTTATAAATAATTTTATTGTTTACTTTACAATGAGAAGAGGGTATATTTTTGTTTTTTGTTTCTTAATTTCAATCCTCTTATTAGGAATTGTTTCAGGCTTTTTGACAGCGCATGTAGCTGAACAAAACTTCAATATGTTTATTACTATTGAAGGAAGGCCTTTGCTTTTGATTGTATCTCCTGAAAACGCAAGCACTGTAAATTCAACTAATGTTTCTTTAGAGTTCATAACTGATGGGGCAGATAATATTTGGTATAATCTTGATGATGGAACGAATGTAACTATAACTGGAAACACTACATTTGATACTGAAACTGTTGGATCTCATTTTGTTAATGTTTATGCGAATAATAGTATAGGAATAACAAAAAAGACTTCTTATTTTACTGTTAGTTTGACTGATGATGTGAATATAACATGGCCTGAGGGGGTTTATGAGCCCAATGCTACAGGTTTAGTTGGAATGCATAAACATATGTTTACAATAGGATTTTCTAACCTGACTGCAAATGAGACTGATGTTTTGGGTTGTGCTATTGCACAATCAAATCAGAGTTTATTGATATTGAGCAAGACAATAACTTCTAATATGACTGGTGGAAATGATTCATTAAATTATACTATAACTTCAAGTGATTCTGTTGATAAGAGGACGCCTTGGGAAGTTAAGAACTGTACTGTAACTAATAGTAGTGGATATCAACTTTTTCAGAATCAAAATTTTGGGATTTTGAATGGAAGAATTCATGTGCATGGAAATAATTGGACAAGATTTGATACTGTAAATGATGATGCTTATCGTGCTGGAGACTGTTTCTTAGGAATACCTAAGAGATATTTCAATAATACATTTTATTGTGATTATGCAGGAGATGTAGCCTTTTCAGTAACTATGTCAAGAGGTATGAATCTGGAAGGTTATTGTCATGATGGTGAGGATAATGATGGAAATGGGAATACTGATTGTGATGATATCTATTGTGGTGGAATAACTTATACTTGTCAAGATCATGCTGATGCAGGAGACCCTTTTGCAGGAAGCTGTACTGATGGAATATGTTCAGAAGGAAAAAATGTTGGTGGACAAGACTTCACTTATACTTATACAAGATATGTACAACCTAACGGAACTGTAAAGTTTAGAATACAAGGAGATGGTTATAGTACTTCAAATCCTATTTCATTTTCAATAACTGATCTGTTAGCTTTCACAGGCTCTGGAAAATATACTAGGAGTGGTTATTTAGGAATGCCTAATGAGTTCACTTCTGCAATTTCTTATAAAACAGAGGATGCAGATGGAGCGACTGGAAATATTGATTATGTTTTCTATGTACAACTAGATCCTGCTCAATATACTGGTGGGTGGTATAATGTTTCTCTTTATGTTGTTCAGTCTGGGGAAGATCTTTTGATTGCAGGAATACCTATCTATGTGGATTCTAATGCACTTTCAAATACTGATGAAAGTGAAACTTATCCTGGAGTTATTGATGCTTCCTGTTCAGATGATGCAGATAATGATTTGGATTATTCTTCAGATTGTGTTGATTCTGATTGTGATGGTGAAGTTGGGGGAGTAGATTGTAGTGGTGCAAATGCTTTGTGTCAAGCTGTTGAAACAACTTGTTATGATTGTTTTGATAATGATGCTGACGGATCCTCTGATTGTGGAGATTTAGGTTGTGATTTGTTGCAAGGGAATGCAACTGATGCTTCTGATCTTTGTGAGTATAATGGAGAAGGTTATGGAAGTGTGAATGCCTTACATAATGCAACTTATCCTTGGACTGTTGCTTGTGTAGATAATTTTGATAATGATGCTGATTCAAGTTCTGATTGTTCTGATGCAAGTTATTGTAATGGGCTTGGAGGAACTTCTTTAACTCTACCTTGTCCTGCTTATGAGAATAATACTGCTTCATGGTGTTTTGATTTTTCTAATAATGATTATGACTCAAGAGCTGATTGTGCAGATTATGATTGTAAGGATTTTTCTTTTGGAGGACAGACTTGTCCTGGAAGTGAAGTCTTAGATGCTAGTGGTGTTACACAGGTTACGCAATGTTTTGATAATGTTGATAATGATTTAGATAATGTAAATCAAACTTATGATGGACCTGCCTCAAATATAGATTGTCAAGATCCGGATTGTTTGGGGGTTAGTAATCCTAGCAATTCAAGTCAAGCATGTTATGCTAAAGAGTTTGATTTAAGTGAAAGTTATCAATATTGTGCAGATAGTATTGATAATGATGGAGATAACAGTTTAGGTGGAGGACTTGATTGTACTGATCCTGATTGTACACAACAGTTTGGTGTTTGTGGACCTTGTTATGCTATTGAGAATGTGACTTGGAATTCATGTGCAGATAGTTCAGATAGTGATAATGATGGAAATACAGATTGTGCTGATTCTGATTGTTCTGGAGAGATAGGAAGCACAACTTCTGGAAAAGTGTGTGGAAGTGAAGTTTGTAATGATGGATTTGATAATGATGCTGATGGTTCTGTAGATTGTGCTGATTCTGATTGTAATGGTGGCACAGGCCCTAATGGAGAGACTTGTCAAACAACTGAGAGTTCTTGTAGTGATAATGAAGATAACGACGCTGATGGCTCTGTAGACTGTGCTGATACTGATTGTATTGGTGTGGGAAGCTGTGCTAGTAGTTGGAGCACTTCTTCTTGTATAACAGTTCCTCTAAATACTTCTTCAACTCAAATAAGTAGTTCTTCTGTAAGTGTGAGTCATTTAACAAAGCATTATGTTAATACTAATTATACTGCTAGACTTGTAGGAACTGGGAATTATGGAGTTATTACTATAACCTTTGGAGATGCTACTGATTCTGGTGCGTATTTCCCTTATAATGCAACTACTTGTAACATAAGTGGGACAAGTGGATTGAAGTGGGTCGCTTCTCAATCTAATGTAGGACAGATACAGAATGATCCTGCTCAATATAATCCATCAAATCTTTTATCTGGATTTGATATTACATTGACTTGTGCTGGTTTAGGTTCTGCGCAAAGCAATAGTTATCCTGTAACTATGGCAAATCTTGAAGGAGGATATTCAGAAAGTGGTGAAGCTTCTTTGACTGCAGTTGTTTATGAAAATACTGCTCCAACTGTAGCTGAAATAGAGATTGAACCTGGAGATGGAGATATTGAATATGAAGGATCTTTGAAATTAAGAATTGTTCCTAACAGTGATGGTTCAGGAATATGTAAATGTGCTGTAAATGTGAGTGGAACTGTTTATGAAAGTTCAAGTGGAACTTGTTTGATTACATTATCAAATGTTGTGAGTGATACGAATTATAATTTCTCTGTAAGGGCTGTTGATGGTGCTGGAAATACTGGTTCATGGGCTTTGTCTCAATTGTTTTCTGTAGATGTTTATCCAAAGAAGTTTAGCTCTTCAATAGATAGGACAACTCCTTTCTATAATTGGACTGATGGTTTAGTGTTTAGTCATTATTTTGAAGGAGATTCTGATTTTGCTTCAACTTGTGATTATACTTTGAAGAATGCAAGCAATGATATTGTGTCAGTAGGAAGTGTTTCAAATACAGGATCTGGGAATCTTGCAATATGTAATGGTAGTTTGACTGTTCCTTCATTAGATAATATGTATAGGCTAAGTGCAAATATAAGTGATGGTGAAGGGAATTTTGTTGATTCTTATGAGAAGGTGTTTTATGTTTGTAATGATTTTACAAGTTCTGGTAGTGGATGGACTTGTGCGAAAGCTGATTTTGATTCAGATGGAGAGACTGAAGGAATGTATACTTCGTTATATGGAGGATCTTTAGCTTGTGATAGCTGTCCTAATCAAACCAATACTGGTCAAGATATAGATGCAGATGGAATAGATGCTGTTTGTGATGCTGATGAAGCAGTTGTAGTTCCTGGAGACGGACCTCCTAGTGGATGTAGTCCAAGTTGGGATTGTTCAGTATGGAGTGATTGTGTAGATGGACAGCAAGTAAGAGTGTGTGTTGACTTGGGTGATTGTGAAACAGATAGAGGTAAGCCTGAAGAGATTACAGTTTGTGAAGTTGATGAATGTGGTGATGGAACAGATTATGATTCATGTTCTCCAAATAAACCTCTTTATTGTGTAGATGGAAACTTTATTGATAAATGTTCATTCTGTGGATGTGAAGGAGAAGCTACATGTTTCGAAGATGGATCTTGTGCAATAGCTTGTGAAGATGATGATGAATGTTCTTATGGTTATGAATGTGAAGAGGGTAAGTGTTGGTTAGAAGATGCTGAATGTAATACTGATTTAAGTTGTCCTTTAGATAAGTATTGTGATAGTGGTGTATGTAAGGTATTGAAACCTGCTCCTAGAATTACTCGTGTATCAGGTTATATTGATATGTTTTTCACTCCTTTAGGAATAATTTTAGTAATAATCTTAATACTCGTTGCTTGGTTAAGCTTGATAAAGGAATCAAGGCGTTTCCATACTTGGAAAGCGTTCTTAGTTAAGACTTTTACAAAGAAGAAATAAGGTTGAATAATCAACTAAATTTTGCTAGTTTTTGTTTTATTGCAAGAAGCTCTTGATTTAATGTAGTTTTCTTATTTGGCTGGGCTTTTTTGGTTTTGGTTCCTGGCTGATATGCTTCTATTTGAGGGAGTTCTTTTTTTGGATGTTCAATATGTTCTCTAGGAAGTTTAACTTTAGGCATATCTTCCATTACTTTTCCTAAAAGTATGTTTATGCTCTTTAATTCTCTTTTTATCTTACCAGTGTCTTTTACTTCACTTTTCCCCATGTCTTTTAATTTTCCACCTAACATCTGGAGTTTTATTAAAGAAGCAGTCACTTCAAGAAAGTCTTTTTTTGCTTCAATAGCATCTGCTGGATCCATCTTTACATAAAGATCATCTCCTTTATCCTTAGGCTTTACACTTTTCTTCTTTTTTGCCATTTTCTAGAAATATTTATCCAAGTGCTCCAAAAATTTTCTTATCAATAACAGATATTTTTTGTTTGATTGTACCTAATTCTTCAGCCCAATCTTGTAATTCTGCTTCTTCTTTAGATCTAGTATCTTTTATTTTCTCAAGTAAAGAAGATGTTTCTGTTAATTTCTTTTTAACTAATTCAAAACTAGCCATTGCATCTCTAAACTTATCTATTTTAACGAAAATTGGTTCTTTAGGCCTGGTTATTTCTAATTGAGGCATTGGTGGAACCATAGGTGGAGCTTTATTAAGTTGAGGCAATCCCATAGGCATAGGTAGTGCTTGTTGCATAGTAGGTGCTTGCGGTTCTAATGTTGGCAAGTTTCCAATTGGCTTTAATTGAGGTAATTGTGGTAACTGAGGCAGTTCTGGCATATTTGGTCCTTCTTCCTCTTCAGGTAGATCAGGAAAAGTGAGTGGAGCTTCAGGGAGCCTCAGCGCTTTAGCCTCTTTTTTCTTTTTAAATAACCCCATTTTTGTTCTTTATAAATAGGCGAAACCGTATATAAAGATTATGATACATTATTTAGTAGTGACATAAAACAAAAAGGTATTTATTAGGGAGTTACTATTTTTTCCTTACGTTTTAGGGGGATTTTCCTTGAATTACTATGCAGAAAGAACAAATTTTACTTTTGAAAGAGCTTGTGAGTAAAATTGCAGGCAAGAACACTGAACCTATTGTGGATATCATTGCTACTAATAAGCCGGTTAATGAGTTCAAAATAGCTGAAAAGTTAGAGTTAACTATCAATCAGACTAGAAATATTTTGTATAAATTATCTGCTCATAGCATTGTTTCTTTTGTTAGAAAGAAAGATGCTAGAAAAGGATGGTATATTTATTCTTGGGTTATTGATGTTGGAAAATCTTTAAGTAAATATGTTGAATATAAGACTAAAGAAATAAGGAATTATCAAAATTTGTTAAACAGTAGAAAGACAAAAGGATATTATGTCTGCCCTTCAGGATGTATTGAGACTAGTGAAGAGAATGCAATGCTTTATGATTTTAAATGTCCAGAGTGTGGGCAGTTATTACAACCAGAATCTTTCAAAGCAGAGATAGAGGAATTAGAAGCAAAAATTGCGGTTGCTAAGAAAGATATTTCTTTTATTGACATAGAATTGACCAAGGTTAATAAGATTAAGGAAAGGAAGGAAATTCTAAAGATGAATAAGGAGAAGGCTAGGAAGTTAGAGTTAAGAAGAGCGAAAGCCAAAAAGATGAAAAGATTAAAACTAAAATTAATGAAAGGAAAGAAACCTGTAAAGAAAGTTGAGAAGAAAAAGCTTAAGAAAAAAGTGAAGAAGAAACAGAAAAAGAAAGCTGTTAAGAAGAAGGTAAAGAAGAAACTTGTAAAGAAGAAAAGCGAGAAAAAGAAGAGGTAAAATGATAAGGCATAGAAGAAAAGCAAGGAGTGCGACTTTAACACTTATCCTATTGAATGTAGCGATTTTTTTTATTGTATTTCCAATTGTTTTGTTTAAACGTGATTTGATGGATTATCTTGCGTTAAAGCCTATAGCTGTTGCTCAAGGACAGATGATTTGGACACTTGTTACAAGTATGTTTATGCATGGAGGACCTTTCCATCTTTTTGCAAATATGATCTCTTTAATGTTTATCGGTGGATTTTTAGAGAAGTTAATTGGTAAGAAAAGATTTTTAGGAATTTATTTTGCTTCTGCTTTGATGGGGGCTTTGTTTTTTGTAGTGCTGGCCTTATTATTTGGAGGCCAAGGAAATGGAATTTTTGGAGATCCTAGTATGGGTGCTGTAGGGGCGAGTGCAGCTATATTTGGAATTGCGGGAATGTTGGCGATATTAACTCCTAAGTTGCCTGTTTATATCATGTTTATTCCAATAGCCATGCCGATGTGGTTTGGTGTTATTCTAATCATGTTTGGCTTGTGGTCTATTTCTGCAGCTGCTAATCTTCCTGTAGGGAATACAGCTCACTTTGGAGGATTGTTAGCAGGAATTGCCTATGCAATTTACTTAAAAATAAAGTATAAGAGAAAAACACATATGATTAGTATGCATTATCGTTAAAAAATAAGTTTTCTTTGATGTCTTACTTCTTTTAACAATAAACTTTGTTTTGTGAACTCAGAAACTGGGAGATGCATTCTTTTTTGAGCAGCTGTGAGTGCTGAGTTTAAGTTATTAAATGATTCATGTTTTTTTGTTAAGGCGTCTCTTGTTATCTCTCTTAATATTCCTACACCACATGGGAGATTATATCCTGGGCGAACTTCTCTCATTATGAATATTGAAGCTTGGCGTTTTATTTTTTGTAAGTATTCTGTTATTGCAAGTCTTGGAGCATAATAACCTCCTGCAACTTCAGAAGCATAATCTTTTCTTCCAAAATAGCTTTCATAGTCTTTCATAAACATTATCTGTTTATGTGGATTCCAAATACTTCCAGGGACTTTTGCTTCTATTACTTCATAGGAAAATTGTTGAGGTATCATTAATATCTCATAATGATTATCTAAGTATTCTCCATTAAATAATCTAAAATCCTGTATTGTTGAGTAATGTTTTATGTTTTTGAGCAGAATTCCTGAAATATTATTGTCTGTTGCTGTTATTGCCCACCTTGTTGGAACTAGTTTTCTGTTTCTTAACTTTCCTAATAATCCTGCTGAGAGGACTTTTATGATGTTACTTATAGGAATTCTGGATTTATGTAATTCTGAAATAGAAGTTGCTGCTTTTGCATCTGTATCATTCACCAAGTAATCTACCTTCTTTTCAACTTTAACATTCTCTTGAAATGAGGCACTTTTCAATAATGCAGGGTTTCCTATCATTGGCATTATCTTGTCTAGTTTTGACCTCATTATTGGTCTTTTATTTAGTTTGAATTCCATTGAGGTGGGTTTTGCAGCCATAGCTACTTCTTGCATTGTTTGGAAATTTTTCTCTTTTTTTCTGAATTTTATAGGGGCCTTGAATCTGGAATAGATCATTGATGAACGAGCGGCAAATATTTGGGGAATGGTCATTTTCTTTGCGAACCACTTTTCCACCATACTTTTATCAGAGGTGTCTCCAAATTCAGCAGGGGATAAGATTCCTACGTTTACTTGGGGATAGTTGAATCTTCCAACAAATATCTCTGGTGGAGATGATCCTTCAAATTCTTCTTTGATTTTTGGGGAGAATTCTTTCAATTTTTGTAGGACTGGACAGTTAGGTTTGCAAGAGCCTTCACCTCCACAAGCAGGACATTTCATGTTTGAGTAAATAATGAATGCTTTTTAAGAATTATCTAGGTGATTAATATATAATGAGAAAGAGAGTTAAGACTAGGGCATAAGCTCTAAAGTTTTTAGAAATATGCACTTCTTTTATTTAAGCTGCAATGTCGCTAATACCAAGCATCACAAACATAAGACCTATAAGAACAACTCCTACTAACAATCCACCCATTATGAATTGTAGAGTTGCTACGCCCCATGCTGCGTAGCTCATAGCTACGATAATTGGCACTATGACAAGTACAAGACCTAACAATAATTCAATCCACTTGTTCATATTTCTTTATATTTTAGGGGTTTTAAATAGATTTGTATTGTTTTGTATCGAATGTAAATCTTACCTTTCTTCTAGCAAAACCTTTAAAAACAGTCATTTATACGAACTAATATGGTTAATGGATTAATGCACTATATTAAGGAAGCTTGGAGAAAGCCTGATATGAAAGTGTTAAGGGCTAAAATGACTCAATGGCGTAGAGAATGCGTTGTTGAGAGGATAGATAAGCCTACAAGATTAGATAGAGCTAGAGCTTTAGGATATAAGGCAAAGCCTGGATTTGTTGTTGTTCGTGTAAGATTAATGAGGGGTGGAAGAAGACATCCAGTTATCAATGCAGGAAGAAGAAGTAAGAGGAATACTAATAAGAAAGTTTTAATGATTTCATATAAAGGAGTAGCTGAAAGAAGAGCAAATGCTAAGTACCCTAATTTAGAAGTATTGAACAGTTATTGGGTAGGCCAAGAAGGAATAAATTATTTCTTTGAGGTAATCATGGTTGATCCCTCAAATCCCCATATTAAAGCCGATAAAAAGATGAATTGGATTTCTAAAGGAACTCATAAAGGGAGAACTTTTAGGGGGTTGACAAGTGCTGGAAAGAAATCCCGTGGATTGCGTGTTAGAGGAAGAAATAGAAGACATGGTAAAGATACTATGGGCCGTACTGCATTGAGAATGCGTAAATCTAATAAAAAGAATTAATTCTTACACTATATATAAAAAGAGCATGTACTATTTATCACAATGTTAACTTTAAATCAAATAAAAGAGATTCGTGAACATTTAGAATCGAGCCAGAATCCTTTATTCTTTTTTGATAATGATTTGGATGGATTGTGTAGTTTTTTGCTTTTGAGGAGATTTTTAAAAAGGGGCAAGGGTGTGGCTATAAAGAGTTTTCCTGATTTGAATGAGACTTATGTAAGAAAGATTAATGAGTTAAATCCTGATAAAATATTTATTTTGGATAAACCTTTAGTTTCTGAAGGATTTATAGATTATTGTAAGCAGAATGGTTTAGAGGTTGTGTGGATAGACCATCATGAACCTCAAAATCCTAAAGAAGTTTCTTATTATAATCCTATGAATAAGAAAAAACCTTCAAATGAGCCAGTTTCTTATTTGTGTTGGCAAGTTGTCAAAAGAGATGAGTGGATTGCTTTGTTAGGGTGTTTATATGATTGGTATTTGCCAGATTTTGTTGAAAAGTTCTCTGATAAATATCCTGGTCTATTGAATAAAGGTGTTAGTGTGGAAAAGGCAAGATTTGATTCTGATATGGGAAAGTTAATGATGATCCTTATATTTGCAATGAAAGATTCTACAACAAATGTGGTTAGGATGATTCGTTTATTGAATGAGGCTGAAACCCCTTATGAAATTCTTTCTGGAGAAAAGAAATATGAATATATCATGAGAAGGTATAAACAGCTCAATAGGACTTTTTCTAAATTATTGAATAAGGCTTTAGGAGAGAAACATGGAAAAATAACCTTTTTTCAGTATAGTGGAGAGATGAGTGTTTCTAGAGAGTTGTGTAATGAACTTTTTTATCGCAATCCTGAGAAAATAGTGATGGTCGCTTTTGTTAAGGGTGAGAAGGTGAATATATCTATGACTTCTGGAAAGAAAGACTTGAGGCTGATAGTTGCTGCTGCTCTGAAAGAAGTTGAAGGTACTGGAGGAGGACATGCTGCTGCTTGTGGTGCCTCTATTCAACTAAATGATCTTAAGAAATTTAAAGAAATAATTGAAAGTTATGCTTAGTAAGCTTTTCCTATATAGACAACTTCATTAGCCTTTTTTCCACAAACTGCACATTTTCCAGATGCTTTTTCCTTAGGGAATTTTGTTCCTCTAACTTCTGCCCCCGTTTTCTTTTCAATAGCTTCTGCACATTTTGTACCTTCTTTTTCAACAGAACAGAATCCACAACGTGCTATTCCACCAGCTTCTATTACTTTCTTTATCTCTTTTTCAGATTTAGAATCTTTTATTCTTCCTTTGAATAAAGAGTCTGCTTTTTTGATTAGGTTTTTTGTAGATTCTTTAGCAACTTTCTCAATATATTTGATTAAATCATTTTCTTTGATGAATTCCTTCTTATCTAAATCTCTTCTGAACACTGTTAATTGTTTCTTTTCTAAATCTTTGAATCCTAAATCTATTCTTATTGGGACTCCTTTCATTTCCCAAAGATTGAATTTTTCTCCAGGGCTTTTTTCTGTTGTGTCTACTTCAACACTTGCTATATTCTGAATATTCTTTCTTAATTCTTCTGCTTTCTTCAACAGTTTTTTATCATCTTTTATTGGAACTATCACTACTTGTATTGGTGCTATTTCCCAAGGGAATTTTAATCCTTTGTCATCTCCATGAACTATTATCACACTAGCAAATATTCTAGAAACTGCAGGGCCATAACAAGTCAGGTGTGCAAATTTCTCTTTTTCATCTTTGTCTTTGAACTTTACATCAAATGCTTTTGAAAATTGTGGTGAAATCATGTGTGTTGAAGGTTGCTGTACAAATTTTCCATCAGGGTTAAGAACATCTGCAGCAAAAGTTCTTGATGCTCCTGGAAATTTATCCCATGCTGGTCTTTCAAAGAATATGAATGGAAGGCCGAAGATGTCATGTAAGACTTCTTTTGTAGTTTCCATATCTTCTTTTACTTGATTTAAAGCATCTTTTTCAGTAGAGAAAGCACAATGTGTCTCTATCCAATGGAATTCTCTGCTTCTTAAGAATGGACGGGTTGCTTTTGTCTCATATCTAAAGACATTTGCTCTTTGGTATGTCTTGAATGGCAAGTCTTTATAAGATCTTAACCATAATGCAAACATTTGATAGAATGCTGTTTCTGAAGTTGGGCGAAGAGCGTATTTTTCTTCGAATTTCTTATTTCCCCCATGTGTCACCCAGAAAACTTCTGGTGTGAATCCAGATAAGTGTGAAGCTTCCTTTACTAAGTTGCTTTCAGGAATCAATGTTGGATAAAAATAAGGTTTGTGACCCTTTCTCTGTAATGCTGTTTGCAAATGGCTGTACATCTTTTCCATTGAAAGAACAGACCATGGTTGGAAGACTAAAAATCCTTTGATATTATACCTTAAATCAGCTAATTCTGCTTTTTGAACTACTTGACTGTACCACTCAGAAAAGTTTTCATCTCTCTTTACAGTTATTCCTTTGTCTCCTTTTGCCATTGTTTCTTTAAGAGTTTTGGTGTTTTAAATATTATGGATTACTGAATCTCCTACTTTTATACCTATTTTGTCTGCAGTGTTGGAATTGACTTCCAAGACATATTTTGCAGGGTTCGGGGAAGAATAAAGATTTATGGAAAGAGGAGTTGTGTTCTTGATAATGTCCACTATTTTTGAGTCTTTATCTATGAAAATAAGGTCTAGTGGAATGGTTGTGTTAATCATCCAGAAGCTTCTTTTTCTTTCTTTATTAAAAACAAAGAGCATGCCTTTGTTTTCATCAAGCTTTTTTTTGAACATCAAGCCTTTTGCTTGCTGTAGGAAGTTTTTTGCTAGTTCTACTTCGAATTTATGCTTACTTTTTTGCGTTATAATCTGAATGTTTGTTATTTTCATCTGTTTAACCTTCTCATAAATAGTTTATGGAATCTTTTTTTATCTCCTTTTATTGCAGTTTTTATTGAGTTTCCTTTGTTGTCTAAGAGAGTGTGTCCTTTATTGTCTACCGAGATTTTGTATTTTTTGTACTTTGCAAGAGAGGGTTTTATTGCTAAGGCGATAGTGAAAGAATCATATCTTATTGGAAGGCGTTTATGGCTTTTCTTCCATAGATGGTAGAGCTCTACAAGAGAGCTGTTGTTTTTTATTATTTTATTATCTTTCCTTGATAAAACTAAATCCCAAGTTGCGTCAAGAGGCACAAGAGTAAGCTTTAATTTTTCTTTTAGAACATTTTGTGCAGGTTTTGGATCTGCATGCAAGTTCCATTCTGCTATTTTCTTATGTTTTCCATGGTAATCTTTGTTTATTGATCCCCCCATGACATAGAATTTGCTCTTTTTCATTTTAGGTATTCTTTTGAGGAGATAATCTATGTTTGTTAGAGTTCCTAGGGAGATGTAAGTTATTTCTTCTTTTGCTAATTTTTTGAAATAGGAGAGATTGTCTTTTAGTTTTTTAGGGGCGTGTTTGTAGTTTTTGATAAATGCTTTTTGATTTGTCAATATTCCTTTTCCACCTTTTATTCCTTGGAAAATTGGAATATTTTTTCCAGATGCCGAAACAATTTTATGGATTATTTTTGCTCGCTCTTTTTCATGGCCATTATTCGAGATTATTGCTTTTATGTCAAGCTCTGGAGAGTTTAATGCAAATATCAATGCTAAAGCATCACAGATATCGTCTCCAATATCAGAATCTAAAATCACTTTTTTCATTTTTATGGGCCTACGAGGATTCGAACCCCGATCAACCGGGCCGAAACCGGTCATTCTATCCATTAAACTATAGGCCCTTGGTTAAGGTAATATTAAGTTATTTAAAGAGTTAACGCTGCCCTATATTATGAAAAGGGGTAAGGAGAGAGTACACTTTCCAGAGACTGTTGCTTTATTAGTTGGAACTATTATTGGAGCAGGAGTTTTAGGAATTCCTTATGTTCTTGCACAATCAGGTTTTCTTTTTGGATTATTGAATATAGCTATTTTGGGTTTTATCATATTAATGATTAATCTTTATGTTGGAGAGATTGCTTTAAGGACAAAGAAAGATCATATGTTGCCAGGATATGCTGAGAAATATCTTGGAAAATGGGGAAAGATTGCAATAACTTTCTCGACGTTCTTTACATTGTTTGGGGCAATGATAGCTTATGTTATTGGGGAAGGAGAGGTTCTTGCTGCATTTTTTGGAGGAAATCCAATAATGTGGGGATGGATATTTTTTATTGTTTTTTCAGGGGTAATATTTTTTAGATTAAATATAATTGCAAAATCTGGTTTGTTGCTGACTACGATTGTTGTAGGTTTGATCATTCTTATCAGTTTACTTGCTGCTCCGAGCATGGATTTTGCTAATTTAGGTGGAGGAGATATCAAAAATGTATTTTTGCCTTATGGAGTAATACTCTTTGCTTTTGCAGGAATTTCTGCTATTCCAGAGATGGAAGCAGAACTTGGGAAGAATAAGAAAAAATTGAAAAAAGCAATTATTCTTGGAAGTTTAATTCCTATTTCTTTGTATGCTCTTTTTGCCTTTGTTGTTTTAGGAGTTACTGGAACGGCGACAACTGAGGTGGCGACAATCGGTCTTGGAGAATTGTTAGGGGGTAATATGGTTTTATTTGGAAACTTATTTGCATTCTTTGCAATGGCTACTTCATTCATTTTAGTAGGGTATGCTTTGAAATGGATGTTTTATTATGATTATAATCTGTCTAGAGGTGTTTCTTGGATATTAACTTGGATAATACCTCTAATCTTCCTTTTGATATTTAATGGTTCTTTTATTGGTGTTATAGGCCTAACGGGAGCGGTTGCTGGGGGAATTGAAGGAATTCTTGTAGTGTTAATGGTCTTGCAGGCAAAGAAGAAAGGAGAAGTAAAACCTGCGTATTCTATACCTATGAATTGGCTCATAGCTGCTATTTTCTTGCTAATTTTCATATTTGGAATTGTTTATCAATTCCTGTTTTGAGCTCTTTAATGATATCTTATTGATATCTATATAGATTCAATGGATTTATGTGTAAATTGAGTGTTTTTTCTAGTTTTATTTAGGTTTAACGTAACCTTTATATAGTGCTTTTTCCTATGTATACTCATAGGTATACTGTAAGGATTGTTCAGCGTAAAAGTGGTGAAAGCTAGTATTGATTTCAAGAAAGGAATCATGAAGAAAATAGAGAAGACTAAAGTAGTTACTACTAGCGAAATAGCTGAAGAATTAGAGGTTTCTTGGAATACTGCTGAGAAGCATTTGCTGGAGCTTACTATAGAAGGTAAGATCTTGAGGATGAAAAAAGCGGGGGTGAATTTATGGGTAGTAAAGTAAAAAAAGAGATTGGAGGATACCTTGATTTGACTTCTGGTTTGAGTAGTCTTAACTGGGGATCTCGTGCCTATAACAGAATTAAATTAAAGGGGGGTTCAGTTGGAAAAGGAATAGAGAATAATAAGTTGATCAGTTATATGATGTTGGGGATTATATTGTTTGGTCTGCTTGCTATTGTCTTTCTTTTTTCAACTAACTCTTCTTTTGAATTATCTGGAAAATTTGGAACTGGAGATGCAGTCGCGAATTCTGAAGACGCTGGGGCAATAAATACTATTGAACAAGTAGAATCCTTGCAAAAAACTATAATAGACTTGAAAGAAGTAGTAAAAGCTTTAGCTCAATATTTGAGTATTAAAGACAGTAGTGGGAATCTTATTTCTGCTGAAGTTGAAGATATAGATGGGGGAGTTATTTTAACTCCTGGTTCTGGACCAGTTTCAAAAATAACTTTTTATAACTTGAGGAAAGTTGGGAATAATGTTGCTCTTGGAATTGATTCTGTAGCTTCAGATGAAAGCTTTGAAAAAATCTATGCAATTGATCCTAGTGAATTAGAATTTGATAATGCTACAGTAACTGTTCAGGCTAGTGGGGATAGTTTGTATAAATGTACAGATTGGAATTTTACAAATCAAGAGTGTTTTGGGAGATGGAAGAAATTGAGAGACATACAACCTGGACAAGAATATAATTTCACAATAGATGCTTATGACCCTGGATTCGGAGAAGGTAATTACTCCATTGAATTGTTGGATGAAGAAGGGTACTTGTATAACTATACAGAATCAATAGCTAATCACGTTGGAAATACTGAAGATGTTGAATTGAATATTTCAGATCCTTTATTGCCTATTGAAGTAATGGATTTCCATGGAAGAGATACTACTAGTAATATTACAGAAGTTATAGCTATCTATGGCTCCACTGATACTAATGATACAAGAGTCCAAGAGGTAATTGAGATAAATGCTCAGAATATTTCTTTTGATGATTTCCATTTTAAGAAAACTGCTAGTGGAAAACATCTTTTGGAATGTGGAAATTGGAGTGATACAACTAATACTTGTATTGGGAAGAATTGGACAAAGGTTAAGGATGTAGTTAAGGATTCACAATATGAGTATATTTCTGATAGGAAGAAGGTAACTTATGCAGAGACTGCTAATTCTTTAGCAGTGTTTAATAAGAATTTCAAACTTATTGAATATAATCAAAATATAACTGATGAGGATGCAGAAGTTTCTGATGTTGAGTATGAGTTTTTAGGATTTAAGATTAATAAACTAAAGTTCTTTTCCTATAATAAATCTGGAAATAGACATGATTTGATTGTTGAACATAACTTTAATGTTAGGTCTCCTTCGGGAGGGTTTGCTTCTGTGTTTAGTGTAGATCCTGAGAACATTACTTTTGATTATGCTGAATTGAATGCAACTGCTCAAGGTAATTATTTATTCAAATGTATAGAATGGAATGCCTCTACACAAGAATGTTATGGTGATTGGAAGAGGGTTAGAGAATTGACTCCTGGAGAAAGTTATACTGTGAATTTAACTGCTGTTGATCCAGGTTATTTAGAGACAAACAATAGTATAGTTTTGATTGATAATAATGATACTCTTCTTGAGTATAATGAAACGATACTTTCAAATAGTTCAGGATTAGAAAATGTTAAATTACAAATATTTAACAGTTCGATATCCGAGATTATTATTTATGGACACAATTCTTCAGCTGGACAGGATGAGTTAAAGATTAAAGATAACCTAACTATTGAAGGATATGTCAACCCTTATTCAATTGATCCTACTAATTTAGCCTTTGTTAATGCCACTGTAACAACTACTGCTTCATCAGGAAATTTGTTGATGAAATGTGTAGACTGGAACTTTACAACACAAGAATGTTATGGGGATTGGAGACCTTTGGCAGGAATCACTGCAGGGGAAAGTTATAATATTAAAATTGATTCAATTGACCCTGGTTTTGCAGAAACAAATGGATCAATTTTTGAAGGGTTTGAATCCTATTCTTCAGGTTTTGATTTGAACGAGAGTGATGATTGGGAAACAAGCAGCCTTGGATGGGAAGCAGTTACTTCATCACCTTATGTAGGGGCATATTCAGCAGTGTATACTGGTAATTCTGGATTAGAGGAATATGCAAACTTTTTGATAAATGGTTCGGGGTATAGTGCTGTAAATGTCTCATTTTATATTAAAACAGCTGCTTTGGATGGAGGAGAGTATATGAGGGTTGAATGGTATGATGGTTCTACTTGGCAAAATCTTACAAATAATACTTCTCCTACAGATTATACTTATTATAATTATTCTTTTACTGAAAATGATGAAGAAGATCTTAGATTAAGGTTTGTATGTATCTCTAATTTGCCAAATGAACACTGTTATATTGATAATATCTTTGTTAATGGTTTAGATCTTGCCTCAACAATTTCCTTAGTTGCCCCTGCAGATGGATATGTTGAAATTGATAGTCAATATGTCGATTTTGTTTATAATGTTACAAGTGAGATTCCTAATATCACAAGTTGTACATTAAATATTGTAGGGGAGGATGAATCCTCTGGTAATTTCACAATAACGAATACAACTATATCAAAAGACGTCAACCAATCGTTTACTGCAAATTTCACGGTAAATGACTTATATTATTGGAATATCTCTTGTATTAATGATGCTAATTCCTCAAGTATATCTGAAACTAGGAATATGACAATGAATGTTGCTGGTTTATTGGCTCCTTTATCGACAACTATGCAATCTTATTGGTGGTTGAGTTCAAGTGATGGAACTATTGGAAATGAAAATGCCTCATATGATACTGCAACTGTTGGAGATACTTTACACTTAAGGGCAGGAGTGGGGGCTGCAGGTCTTGCTTGGAAAAATCAAGAATTGGAGATATATTATAGTCTTACTGGAGCTTTTGCTGGTGAGGAGATTCAGGTTACAGCGACTTCTGAAAATGTTAGTTTTTGGGATGATCTAGATCATGTTGATCAAACTTTGATAACTGCTTCTGGAACTACGGTATTGACTGGGACTACCACTACAGAGCATTATATTGAGTCTTTTCCTTCTGCAACTTTGGTGCAAGTTGCTGCAGGAAATCAAGGAGAATGGGATTTTGCTTTGAATTTTTCACAATCTGGAACTTATTATCTTCAAGTTCAGGACACCATCGCACCTTTAGATACCTACAATGTTGTACCACAAATAACTGTGCAAGAGCCAAATGATCCTCCAGTCGTTACTTTGGTGAGTCCTGCAAATGATACAACTGATACAGATGGAGACTTAACTTTCAGATGTAATGTGACAGAAGATACTGAATTATCAAATCTTACATTATATGTTTGGAACTCTACAGGAGAATATTATTCCAATCTTACTTCTGTTAGTGGATTGTTTAATGAAAGTGAATGGAACTTAACAAGTGTTCCTAATGGAAATTATACTTGGAATTGTCTTGCTTATGACAATGTAAATCAAGCAGATTGGGCAGATTCAAATTGGACCTTGCAATTAGCATTCATCCCTCCTCGTGTAGAAATAACTGTTAATGAGGTTTATGGTTTGGATAGTGCTCAAGTTAGGGTAGATAGTTTTAATTCTTCTAATCTTGAAGAAATTGAGTTTATGGTTATTAATGCTACATTAAATGCTTATGGTGCTGTTGGGAATATTAGTGATTGGTATCTTAATTTTACTGCTGGAGGAACAAGTAGTTGTAGCCTAGGAAATAAACAAAGTAGTATTTGTTATAATTATTCTAATACTGTTAATAAATGGATACAGTTTATCAATGGGACTGAAACAGCTACTTATGATGGAACTTCCGGAAATGCTGGAGATAGGATAACTGTGGTGCAATCTGGTTCAAATACTTCTATTAATTTATTAATTACAATTGATGAACACTACAATCCAAATGTTTTCAAGTGGTATGATGCCCTTTATAATTTTTCCGATGTAAAATGGCAAAATGGGACTGATCAAGTAATCACTAATGACAACTTTTTGAAAATTAGTGTAAACCAATCTATGGTTCCATTAGATGCTGATCAATATAAATTGGACTTTAGAGTTAATTATTCTGCAAGTCCAAATGAACCTACTAGCCCATTACAAGCTTATGCTTGTAATAGTTCTTACATTACAGGAGATCCTGATGTGTTTACAGGATGTGTTTTGATTACTGAAAAACTGCCTGCACAATTGCAAGATGATGGAACAAAGTTCAGGGGAGTACTTACAGGATATCAAATAAGTCAATTTGGAGATGTGAAGTATATAATCCTTAAGACAGATGAGATTGTAGAGAGTAGGAATTATCAAATTAAAACTTATAAAGCAACTGCTGGAGGCTACACTACTCATTGGGAATATTCTAATGATTCTGCAAGTACTTGGAATAATCTAGCAGATGGTTATGAAACTGAATTGAATATAAATTGGTTCTATAATGGTGCAGATCCTACAGCTTTCATGTATAGTTTATGGACTAATGCTACTGGTGGAAATGAAAATTCCACTGAAGGAAATGTTACTTGGGCAATTACTGTTCAGAATTATCCACCTATTGTAGATATAATCTCTCCAGGAAATAATGAAACTTTTAAACAGCCTTACAATATCACATTTTCAGTAGGGGATGACAATAATGTAAATTCCACATTATACCTTTATCAAAATGGGTCTTTTGTATCTGTTCTTGTTTCAGATATGAATCAATCTAACTCTAGTTTTTATTGGAGTGAAGAAGTTAATAGTGGGGCATATGAATTATTATTGGATGTTTGTGAACTTGGAACATCAGATCTTTTTTGTACCAACACCACCCATACTATTGTGTTAGATAATACTGGGCCAACAGTTACAATTGTAAATCCAAAGAATAAAACATATAATGTTGTTTCAGTACTTTTTGATTTAGAGACTATTAATGATGCTCAATCTTGTTGGTATTCTTTTAATTCTGGAGCTAATACTTCAATTGATTGTGATGGAGCAATTAACTTAACAGCTAATGAGGGGGGCAATACTCTATTTGCTTATGCAAATGATACTTTAGGAAATATTGAGGAAAGTAGTATAGTGTTTAGTGTAAATACTAGTCAAATTCTTGACATAAGTGTTCTTTCTCCAGCCTATGGGGCAATTATAAATGACCCTACTCCTAGTATTACTCTATTAGCATTTGATCAACTTTACTCATCAATAAATTATACTACTTATATTTATTATGGGAATGGGACTCTTTATGCAATTGGGAATAATGGAACTTTAAGCAATGGCACTCAAGAAACTTTTGCTTTATCCCCTGCTCTTACTCTCGAAGGAAATAGTACTAATTATAGCTTAGTTGTTGAGGCAATTGACGAAGGATTAAATTATGTAAATTCTTCAGTAATTAGTCTTACTTTAACAACTCCAATATTAGACTTGTTATCTCCTGCTGATGGATATTATGATTCTGATGGAGATATCAATTTTACTTTTTCATATCTTAGTGAGTTATTCCCCACTGCAAATTGTTCGTTATATTTGAATAGTGTTTATAATCAGAGTAATGAAACTACTCTCAATAATGTTAATACTACTTTTGAAGTAACTGGAATTTCAGAAGGAATTAATCAGAATTGGTCAGTTATTTGTTTAATGGGGGAGTTGTCTGCGCAAGATACTCTTACATTTAGTGTTGATAAAACATTTCCAGAAGTTAGTTTTGTAAGTCCACTTAATCAAACTTATAACACTTCAACAATACTTGTGAATCTAAGTGCTACAGACTCTTTAGGAAGTGTTAGTACAATTTGGTTCTTTAATGGAACTGGAAATGAAACTTATACAGTTCCTGTTAATAGGACATTTGCAGAAGGAAGTAACACAATATATGCTTATGTCAATGATACTGCTGGAAACTTCAATTCCACTAGTGTGACTTTCTATGTTGGAGATACTACACCTCCATCCGTAATCTTACTTCATCCTTGGGGATTCTCTCATCCAGGACATTATCATGATGATGGTAAAGAGGTTGACATAACAGTGAATGTGACTGACTTTTCAGGAGTGGATACTATCTTAGCAAATGTAACATTACCTGATCTAACTTCAGTTATTGTTTCTGAATTTGGATATGGGTTAACAAGTGATAATTTTGAAACAGACACAGAAGGAACAAATTGGGTCCTAACGAATATTACTGGAACAGGACAGACTTGTTATGCAGATGTTAGTAATGATGTTCCTGGTAAAATGATAATTTCTCTTGATGCAGGCGCAGTACAAACTGAAGCTCATTGCGGTTATAATAGCATTAAAAGAATGGTAGGAAATTTTGATGTAAATGTAAGTTTCAATATAACTACTTTGGGAGAGGATGGAATCTTCAGCTTTAGGTCAAATAGTGTTGACAATACTCAGTTTGTAGGTTTAAGATTTTTTGTTGATGTACAAAAAATTTCAGGAGTTACAAATTACGTATTTGGATTTAATAACGGATCGTCCACATATCAACAAACAGTCCCTACAATAGATACAACAGGAAAACTTAGATTTAAAAGATTCAACATGACTACAACTGGAACACCAACTATTAATTTGTATTATTGGAACAATACAGGAAGTGGGTGGGTAGAAAGTAATTTTGGAGATATACCTATTCCAGGAAGCACAAGAACACAATTCATGCAATTATTAACTTATTCAATTGGTGCTGGTTTTGGCTCCGTAAATGTTACTTTTGATGATTTCCAAATATCAGGAGATAATTTTACTTATGCCCTATTTAATCAGACAGGTGAGGTTGGAAATTATTCAGTCAGAATTATTGCAAATGACACCTTAGGATATGTTAATGATACTGAAAGTGCTTTGTTTGAAATTGAAGAAGTCAATGATGTGCCTTCCAGACCATTTATATCTGAGCCCGATGCCGGCAATATAATCAGTGGCTTAACTAATATTTCCTGGATACAAATAGTTGACGATGAAAATGATAATGTTCGGTTTAACATCACTTTACTTTATCCGAATGGAACTGATTATGCAGAAATTGTAAGTAATTATGGAGATATTAATACTACTTACTATGAATGGGATTCTAGTACTCAAGCAGATGGAGTCTATGGGATTCAAATAACCGTATTTGAGAATGAAAGTGTAGAAAGATTATCAGCAACAGAAACACTTGATGGAAACTTTACAATTGATAATAATGCTCCACAAGTGATAGTAATTTATCCCCTAAATCATACTATTGCACAAAATCATGAAGTGTCCTTTATCCTTAACAGCACAGATATATCTCCACTTTCTTACACTGAAGCAAATATCACTTCTCCCAATGGTACTAGTTATATAACTAATGGGTTTAGTAAAGTATTACAAAATGATGAATTTGATAATAATACTCTTGGAACAAACTGGGAGTTTAGAAATGATTCAGTTGCTTCTGGACAAAATTGTTATGCAGATATAAATAATACTGTTGGAGGAAAGGCATTCTTACAAATAGGAGGGGTGGATGTGGTTAGTTCTACTTCTTGTGGGTTGAGTAGTCTCAAAAAGACATATGGAGATTATGATATGAATATTACTTTTAATATAACTCACTTTGGAGAGGATACTTATTTAGTACTTAGGTCAAATAATGAAGAAAGCTTACTAAGTGCTGGTGTAAGAATATTTGCTAACATCCATAAAAAAATTGGTGGAGATTTAGAATATGTATTTGGAGCAGTTAATGGTTCTGGTTTAGTGGGAATAAGTCTTATTCCGACAACAGATACTTATGGAAAATTGAGAATTAAAAGGACAAATGTTTCCGAAGGAACTTCAATTTATGATTTATATTATTGGAATAACACTAATAATAGTTGGATATCTGGAATCTCTTCACTAGTTGTGCCAGATTCAGAAGTAGTTCAACATGTACACGTATATCCAGAAAGTAATTATGGTATTATTAATGTAACTGTGGATTCATTTTTGACTGATGGACAGAACTTTTGCTTTGGGATATTTAATCAAACTTCTGAAACTGGACAGTTTAATGTAACTTTCTTTGTAAATGATAGTGTGGGATTCATCAATGATTCTGAAACAACTACTTTTAATATAATAACATCAAACACTGTTCCATCACAACCACAAATTATTACTCCTGCAACTAGCTCTTTATTAAAGGGGTTAACAAACATTACTTGGAATACTATTTTAGATGGGGAAGGAGATAGTGTGAGGTTTAATATCACTTTGTTGAATACAAATCTATCTTTGAATTCAACTCTTGTAACAGAATATGGAGATATTACTTCTACATCTTATGAATGGGATACTTCTAATTACACTGATGGACAGTATATCATTAGAGTAACAGTTTATGAAAATGAAACTGCAGAAGGCTTTTCATCTTCAGGAACTTCTGGAAGCTTTACAGTTGATAATACCTTACCTTTAGTTACAATCTATTCTCCATTGAATCAGAGTTATGCAAATGCTACAGTGTTGGTCAATCTAAGTGCCAGTGATGCTCTTACAGGTGTAGATACTATCTGGTTCAATAATGGAACTGGAAATGAAACTTATACAAATTCAGTTTATAGAACATTTAGTGAAGGAAGTAATACATTCTATGCTTACGCAAATGACAGCGCTGGAAATGAGAATAGTAGTTTAGTTACATTTGCAGTAGATACTACTGCACCAAGTATTGCAATTGTTTCTCCAGCTAATAGCTCTTATAATAATGCAACAATACTTGTAAATCTAACAAGTAATGGAGAGGCTATTTGGTTCAATAATGGAACTGCAAATGAAACTTACACAACTCCAGCATATAGGACCTTTAGTGAAGGGAGTACCACTCTTTATGCTTATGCGAATGATAGTGTTGGAAATGAGAATACTACTAGCGTCACATTTTTTGTTGATTCAAATGCTCCAGTAGTGCATTTAATAAGTCCTGCAGATAATACAGTTACCAAGACTGCAAGTCAGACTTTCACTTGTAATATTACTAATGTAGGAGTTACTAATCTGACGTTATATTTATGGAATGCAACTGCTGGGATTTATTCAAATACTACTGATTTAAGTGGAACTGAAAATGAAACATCTTGGCAATTTACATTGCCTTATGATGCATCATTTGAGTGGAATTGTTTAGGTGCAGATATTGGAGGATTGTTTAGTTGGAGTGAAGAAGGTAATTATAGTATAGAACTTGATACTGTAGATCCTTCAGTTCAATTTGTAGCTCCAACAACTGAATCAGGAGCATATGTACAAGATTATATCTTAGCAAATGTTACCGCTTCAGATGATAATCTTGAAAGTATTGATGTGTATTTTTATAACTCTTCAGGATTGATTAGTTTGAACAGTTCATTAACTTCACCTTTCTATTTGAACTTCTCTGGATTGCCTGATGAAACTTATAACTTGCAGGCCTTGGCAAATGATAATGCAACAAATTCAGATTCGACTGAAACTAGAACGATTTATCTAGATCATGTTAATCCATTAGTTGTTATTAATTCACCTGAGAATACTACTTATAACAATGCTACAGTCTTGGTGAATTTGACAGGAAGTGATGCTGTAAGTGGTGTGGATACCATTTGGTTCTATAATGGAACTGATAATGAGACCTATACAGACCCTGTTTATAGAATATTCAGTCTAGGTAATAATACACTAACTGCTTATGTAAATGACAGTGCTGGAAATGAGAATATGACTGTTGTTGATTTTGTAGTTACTGTTGCATTCCCTACAATAACTTTGAATAGTCCTTGGAATAATTCAGTTGATGTAGATGGAAATGTGACTTTCAATTGTTCAGCTACTGATACTAATTTGGAAAAGATAGATTTCTACTTTGGAGAATTATTGAATCAAAGTCAAAATGTAAGTGGGGCAGAGAATAATTCGATATTCTACATAAATGAATTAAGTAATGGTCAATATAATTGGAGTTGTACTTCCCATAACACTGTTGGGTCTTCAAATTCAAGTGATACTTACTTCCTTACTGTAAATATCACTGCAGATCCAGTATATAATGAGAGTTATTTTGTAGGAAACACAACTGATTGGGAATCAGTTCCAGATATTACAAATGTATGTAATGGTACTGCAGTGTTAGATAATCCTGGTACTGATCAGATTAGGTGGCTTGATTGTGTAAATGCAGAAGCTGCAGACTTTAATGTTAATGTATTCTTAGATTATAATAATGCAACAGTTATTACTGATGGGCTTCATAGCTCTTTCAATAGTACTGCGACAATTACTCTGAGGAATCTGACTTGGGATGCTGTGCCTCTTGTATATATGGATGGAGTTTTGTGTCCTCCTACGGTTTGTTCAAATGTAAGTTACGATACTGGAACAAATACTGCAGTGTTTAATGTATCTCACTTTACAAGTTTTGTAACTGAAGGAAATTCAGAGTTGCAGATTTGGGATGAAACTGATGTAGACATGCTATATGCAAATCAAACAAGATATGTGGGTAATCAAACATTGTTCTTTGCTGATTATACTCAGAAAGGTAGTGGCACACCAGTAACTGGTGCAAATTGTAGTATCAATTTCACAGATTCAAGTGCTTTAATGAGTTACAATGTAAGCAAGCTTATGTATGAGTATAACAGGACCTTTTCAAGTAATGGGACATTTGAATGGAATGTCACTTGTACTGGAGCAGGCTATAATACTCTAACTACAAATGATACTGTTTTCATAAATGCAACTGTAGATAATACTGATCCAAATGTTATTGTATACTCTCCACTTAATCAAACATATAACAATGTAACTCTTTTAGTTAACTTAAGTGCTACAGATATTGGTGGATCTGTCGATACAATTTGGTTTAATAATGGAACTGGAAATGAAACTTATACTGTTCCAGTTTATAGAGACTTTGCAGAGGGAAGTAATACTTTTTATGCTTATGCAAATGACACCTCTGGAAATGAGAATACTACAGCTGTAACTTTCTTTGTAGATACTATCTTCCCTACAGTTGCTTTCATAAGTCCACAAAACACTTCTTATAGCAATGCAACAATCTTAGTAAACATTTCAAGTGACGGAGATAATTTATGGTTCTTCAATGGAACTGCAAATGAAACTTATACTGTTCCAGTTTACAGAACATTTGCAGAAGGAAGTAGCACAATCTATGCTTATGCAAATGATACTGTTGGGAATGAGAATTCCACTAGTGTTACATTCAGCATTGACACAACAAATCCATTAATTGAATTTGTAGATCCAACTCCTAATGATGGATCTAATCTAAGTCAATTAAATGTTGCAGTTAATGCAACAGCTTCAGATTCAGCATTAGATACTATCACTTTGAAATTGTATAATTCAAGTTTAGATCTGATAAATACTACAACTAGTCAAACATCTCCACTTTACATTAACTTTACAGGATTAAGTGAAGGAGATTATTCCTTCAATGCAACTGTTAATGATACTTTTGGAAATGTTAATCAAACAGAAACAAGAACTGTAACATTTGATGTTACAGAACCTTATGTTGCTTTCATAAGTCCACAAAACACTTCTTATGCGACTACAGAATTGTTGATAAACATAAGTAGTGATGGTTTGAATACTTGGTATTTCAATGGAAGTGCTAACCTGACTTATACTGCAGAGACTTATCAGAACTTTACAGATGGAAGCCACACAATCTTTGCTTATAGCAATGATTCTGCAGGAAACTTAAACACAACCTCTGTAACTTTCTTTGTAGATGCAGTTGCCCCAATCTTGACAGTTTATAGTCCATTGAACCAGACTTACAATAATGCAACAGTCTTGATTAACTTCACTGCTGATAGTTATACTGGTCTGTGGTACTTTAATGAAACTGCTAATGTAACTTATACTGGCGAAGTTTATGAAACTGTAAGTGAAGGTTCACACACTTACATCTTCTATGCTAATGATTCAGCTGCGAATTTGAATTCCACTTCAGTAACATTTAGTATAGATACAAATGCTCCAACTGTAACTGTACATAGTCCATTGAACCAATCTTATGGAAATAGGACAGTATTTGTAAATATCACTGCAACAAATGGTGGAGGGGTTGATACAATATGGTTCTTTAATGGAACTGAAAATGAAACTTACACGACTCCTGTTTACAGAACATTTGCAGAAGGAAGCAATACCTTAATTGCATATGCTAATGACACCTTGAACAATATAGGAACAGACACTGTAGTGTTCAATGCAGACACAACACCTCCAACTGTAAATATTATTGTTCCACTGAATCAGACTTATAGTAATGTAACTCAATTAGTGAATATATCTAGTGATGGAGATTACACTTGGTTCTTCAATGGAACTGAGAATGAAACTTATACTGGAGCAGTTTATAGAACTTTCAATGAAAGTAGCAATACTATAATTGCCTATTCTAATGATAGCTTTAACAATGTAGGAACAGATATAGTAGTTTTCAATATTGATACTTCAGCACCAAGTATTGTAATTAATTCTCCAATTAATCAGAGTTATAACAATGCAACAATTTTGGTAAACTTAACTAGTGGTGGAGATTATACTTGGTTCTTCAATGGAACTGCAAATGAAACCTATACTAGTGCAGTTTACAGAACATTTGCAGAAGGAAGCAGTACTTTGATTGCCTATACTAATGATAGCTTGAATAATATTGGAACAAGTTCAGTAACTTTCAATATAGATACAATAACACCTATAATCTCTGTAGTTTCTCCTGCTAATCAAACTTATAACAATGCAACAGTATTGATTAACTTCACTGCTGATTCATATCAAGCATTGTGGTTCTACAATGAAACTGCTAATGTAACTTACACTTCAGAAGTTTATGAAACAGTTGGAGAAGGAAGCCATACTTATATCTTCTATGCAAATGATTCAGTAGGTAACTTTGATTCTACTAGTGTGACTTTCAATATAGACACAAATGCCCCTACAGTTACTATTAACACTCCGCTTAATCAGACTTATGGAAATGGAACAATATTGGTGAATATCACAGCAACAAATGGTGGAGGGGTTGATACTACTTGGTTCTATAATGGGAGTGCTAATGAAACTTATACAACACCAGTTTACAGAACATTTAGTGAAGGAAGTAATACATTGATTGCTTATGCTAATGACACTTTGAATAATGTGGGAACAGATACTGTGGTGTTTAATGTTGATCTAACTGCACCAGCTGTAAGCTTTATTTCACCTACAAGTACAACTTATAACAATGCAACAGTTTTGATAAACATAAGTAGTGATGGAGAAAATGTATGGTTCTACAATGGAACTGAAAATGAAACCTATACAACTCCAGTTTACAGAACCTTTAGCGAGAATAGTACTACTTTGATTGCTTATGCAAATGATAGTGTAGGGAATGAAGCATTTGCTAATGTTACTTTTGATGTTGATACTTCTGCGCCTTCAGTGACTATTGATTCTCCATTGAACCAGACTTATACTAATGCAACAATCTTAGTAGATCTTTCTGCATCAGCTGTTGCAGAGTTTGCTTTAGATACTGTATGGTTCTATAATGGAACAGAAAATGAAACTTACACAACTCCAGTTTATAGGACATTTGCAGAAGGAAGTACTACTTTGATTGCATATGCTAATGATACTGGTGGAAACACAGGATCTGATTCAGTAACTTTCTTTGTAGACACTGTTGCACCAGTAATAAGTAATGCTACAACAACTCCTAGCTTGCCTATCTCTAATAATGGGTCTGCACAGAATTTGATTGTGAACTTCACTTCAAGCGAATATCCAATAAATGTTACGTTCAATCTTTATGATTCTACTGGAAGTGTTGCAGACACTTCAATTGTTGTTTTAACTGGAGTTTCAGATCTTCCAGCAAATTATACAATACCTGCTAATTTGAGTGAAGGAGATTATTCGTTGAATATGACTGCTGAGGATAATGGTGGATTAAGTACTGTTACAAGTCTTGGAAGTTTTGATGTAGACATTACCCCTCCTATGATAACTTCAACAACTGTTGATCCTTATGCAGCTTTGATTAATGGTTCTGTGTTTTTGAATTCATCCACATCTAATGGAAATGTTACATTGTGGGCAGTAGTCCATCAGCCAAATGGAACTAATGATACTGTAAACTTGCCTGAAGGATATTTCAATGTTAGTCTTGCAGGAAGGCATGTAATCACCTTCTATGCAAATGATACTGCTGGAAATTCATATAATACTTCAGACTACTTTGAATCTAGTGGAATAAATCAAACTATTAACTTTAATGTAATTGATGGAAACTTTAGTGGAGTGGATTTAAGTTTGAACTTGTACTTGCCTGGAACTACTAAAGAAGTAGGAGTGCATTCTTTTGTAGGAAATGAAACTCATTATCATCCTGGATTATTATATGACTTGTTGTTTACAACATTTAACGGAACAACTGTCTTGTTTAGAGATGTGAATGCTACTTTAGACTTCAATAAAACATTAGGATTAGAGAAACTGTCTACACCAGTAACTGGTTATATACAGACCTTTGCAGTGAATAACACATATATTTTTGCAAATGCTACAGTTACTTTGAATTACACTGATGATGCATTCACAGCTGAAGGTTCTTTAGAGGTTTATAGATGTGGGGACTGGAACTTTACTGGAAGAGTTTGTAATGGAACTTGGGAAGACTTCACTTCAAATACAACTCAAGATACTGGATTGAATACTTTCACATTTATAGTAGATAGTTTCTCAGCTTTCTCAATAAAGCAAGTTGCTGCTTCAGTAACTCCTACACCTACTCCTTCTGTAGAAGAAGGCGGAGGCGGATTTATAACAATAAAATGTACTGAAGAATGGAATTGTTCCGATTGGAATGCTTGTTTAGCTGGAATACAAACAAGAACTTGTATTGATCTAGAAGACTGTGGAACTGTGGTAAATAAACCAGAAACACAAAGGACTTGTGAGTACTGTAATGATGGAATATTGAATCAAGATGAATCTGATGTGGATTGTGGAGGAATAGCTTGTGGTCCATGTAGTGTAGGAAGTGTTTGTTATGTATCTTCAGATTGTTCAAGTGGATCATGTGTTAAAGGATCTTGTGCAGAAGAATTGCCGGCTGTTGATAGGGAAAAGATCTCTAAGAGATTCTGGACTGTAATGTTCTTAGTTATGTTTGCAGGAGTATTGTTTTACTTTGTAGGTGCAAAATTGGTGACTATTAATAAAGAGATCCCTATTGGAACAAGATTGAGCACTTTTGGAAGAAAGGAAAAGTATGTAATATTAAGAAATGCACAAAGGTTGCAAGAGGAAATTATAACTGAAGATAGAGCTATAGTTAAATTATTGAATTCTTATTCTAATTTTGTTTTAAGTATATTAGAAAAAATTATTTCTGTTCCTAAATTATTGTTTGGAGCTATTGTAGCAGCCCTATTGAGTTCAATCTCAAGGGTAAGAGAAAGATTGTTTGATACTGTTTCAAGAGCAAGTACATTTGGAAGAAAAGAGAAATATGTTATTTTAAAGAGTGTTGGAAGGTTTGAGGATAGAGTTGTAGCTGAAGAGAGAGCAGTAGTTAAGGAATTCAAATCCTATTCTAAATCTGTTTTGAATGTATTAAAGAAGATAGTTTATTCTCCAGTAGTTTTGGCAAGTTTGATTGCTTCACATGTAGCAAGCTATTTAGGATTATTGAAAAGAAGAGCTAGAGAAAGGGCCATTTATGCTGAAAAGAAAGCTATTCAGGCTGTTGTGGAACCTACTACTAAGGAAAGAGCTCCAATTTCTAAGGTGCCAGTTCCTGAAAAGAAACCTGTACATCTTAGAATTAAGCCATTTATTTCTAGAGTAGATGTAACTCAAGATGTAAGGGTTAAGATAGTTGAAAGAGAAGGACCTGGTTTGTTGTCTAGAATTTCAAATAAATTAGCTGATGCAAAAGAGAAAGTAAGAAAGACTAACTTTGTGGTTAAAGAGCTTGCAAGAGATAAAGGAAGATTTGGTGGTTCTAGATTTGATAGTTATTTGAGAAATAGAAAGAGAGCTATAAATGTAGACATTTTTTCAAGTGGCTTGAATAGAGAAACTACTCCAATTAGTGTAAAGACTTTGCCAAGAGTTAGAAGTGAAAGTAGTTTTGTAAAAGCTAAGAAGAGAATGCCTTCTGTACTTTCTAGGTTAGAAGGGGTTATGCCTAAGAAGAAATCTGAGATAGAAGAAGTTGAAAGAAAGATTGGAAAACCAAAACCATTGAAGGTTATGGAGTTGATAAATAAAGTAGAGAAATCCTTAGATAAAAAGATTCCTCAAAAGAGAAAGGTAACAAATGAATTACGTGAATTCTATGATAATGAGTTGAAGGCAGAAGAGTACTTAGAAGTTGGATCTAAAGTTGAGAATATTCCTAAGAAAAAGATTGATGGAGATAAATTGCTATCAATGATAACTTCCAAATTGAGGCAAAAGAAGGTGAAGAAATCTGAGAAGAAGATTAAGAAAGATGCTCCTAAGAAGTATCTTTCAAAGAAACAGGTGAAAGAAGTAAAGGATTGGATGAAAAGTGAATTAGGGGAGGTGTATAAGTAAGCATAGGAATACTCCTATGAGTATTCATAGTTATAGACATAAGAGGAAATGGTAAAAAAAGACTTCAAAAAGGATATAATGAAGAAAGTAGAAAGTGTCAAGGTAGTCACCACAAGCGAGATCGCTGAGGAATTAGGAGTGTCTTGGAACACTGCTGAAAAACACCTTTTGGAGTTAACTATCGAGGGTAGAGTAACTAGGATGAAAAAGGCAGGAGTGAACCTGTGGGTGATAAAATGATGAATGAAAAGGAGGTTTGTGGTGATTAATAGGTATTAGCATATCCTTATTCATATGCTTACTCCTATGAAGATTCATAGTTAAGAATGGTAAAATCGGTGTTAAAAAGTGTTGACTTTAAGAAAGAGATAATGAAGAATATCTTGAAAACTAAGGTAGTTACTACAAGCGAGATAGCAGGAGAATTAGGAGTGTCTTGGAACACTGCTGAAAAACACCTTTTGGAGTTAACTATTGAGGGTAAGATAAATAGGATGAAGAAAGCAGGGGTAAATCTGTGGGTGATTAAATAATTAAATGGCAAAAAAAATTGATTACAAAAAGAGAATTATGGAGATAGTAGTGAAAACCAAAGTAGTTACCACAAGCGAGATTGGAGAAGAGTTAAAAGTGTCTTGGAACACTGCTGAAAAACACCTTTTGGAGCTAACTATCGACGGTAAAGTAACTAGAATGAAGAAGGCAGGAGTGAACTTATGGGTAATCAAGTAAATATTTTAGAGAGAATGAAGGGAGAGAAAGGTTTAAATATAAAAATGTATAAGTTTGTTTATAGAAGAGTAAAAAAGAGTGTGAAAAAATGGTAAAAACTATAGGTGTTGTATCAATTAAAGGAGGAGTCGGAAAGACTACTGTAACTACTAATCTTGGTGCAGTTCTTGCAAATGAATTTAACAAGAAAGTATTAATTATTGATGCTAATTTCTCTGCTCCAAATTTAGGATTGCATTTAGGAGTTGTAAAGCCAGAAAAATATACCATACATGATGTAGTTTTAGGAAAGGTAAAGCCTGAAAAAGCGACATATGTTCATGATTCAGGTTTTCACTTTATGCCAGGATCATTGATTGCTGCTGGGAAAGTTGATGTTTATGCTTTAAAGAAAAAGATAAGAGACTTCAAGAAGAATTATGATATTGTTTTGATTGATTCTTCACCAACCTTGAATTCTGAAATTCTAGCTACAATGCTTGCAAGTGATGAATTAGTGGTTGTAACAAGTCCAGATTATCCTACTTTAAGCTGTACTATTCGTGCTATTAAGTTAGCTAAACAAAAACATACACCTATTACTGGTTTAGTCTTGAATAAGAGAAGAGGCAAAAACTTTGAATTGACTTTAGGTGATATGGAAGATTTGGCTAGCGTCCCTGTACTTGCTGTCTTGCCAGACACAGATAAGGTGTTGGAAGCTTTAGCAAATGCTACTCCTGCTGCATTATATGAACCTAATCATGATTTAAGTGTAGAATATAAGAAATTAGCAGCTTGTTTGATTGGAGAGGAATATGCAGATCCAAGATTCTTTTCTAAATTAAAGGGATTATTCAAAGGTCCAACAAGAGAAGCGATTAACAGAGAAGTTCTTTACAGAGATAGAATTAAGATTTAAACTTTTTTAGAAAAATTACTTAGTTTTTTGAGTAGCTTTGGTCTTTCATCTTCAGAAACTATGTAACCTACACAGTTCTTTGATTTACAACAACAAGGATGATCTTCAAAGCCATCTAAATCATAACCATAATCATAGCTTATTTCATCACCTTCTTTAATATTTTTTATTGCAACGACCCATATTTCTCCCTTCTTTATTTCGACTTCACAGTTTGGATTACAAGAATGGTTGATATATTTAGCAGTGTTCCAAGAAACATCTCCATCAATATCATATTTTTTATTTAGTTCAAATATGTAAACCATCCCATGATTTTCATCTTTTTCATTTCTTTCAAAAGTAAGGTCTGATCTTTTATCAGATTCTTTTTTAGTTACTTTATCTCCAACGTATTCTATTACTCTTGTTCCTTTTGAGATGTTTTTACTAGCAAAAATCCCATTACTGTGTATGCAGGACTCTTTAAGTAAGATATATTCGGAGGATGTTTGTTCCATTTTCAACTATACGCTGAAGAAAATTCTCTTTAAAAAACTTTCTAGAAGTAAACGTCCCGGACTGAGGGATATTAAAAGTGATACAGTTGGAGTAATTAATTATTTATCTTAATCATTTAAGTAATAATCAAAACACTTCTTTTTTTCTTTTTCTGTTAATTTAAGAAGTGTTGAATAATCTCCAAAACAACTCTTTGCAAGCTTGTGGTAATCCTCTCCTCTTGGGTCAAGATTATTTGCTTTCAATACTTTTGAAAATGCACTCATAAAAAGTTTAGAAACTATTCCTTCTACGATCTTTCCATTTTCATCCCTAATATTAAGTCGGCCTATATCTGTCTCAAAATAAGGTTTTACCTCTATTTTATCTGTTAATGACATATCTTTTTTCATAATAATAGCATGTCCAAGAACTATATAAATCCTTCTATTTGTCACTACTGTTTGGTGGTTAAAATAAGATACGTCCCGGACTGGACTCGAACCAGCGACCTAACGGTTAACAGCCGTGCGCTCTACCTGCTGAGCTACCGGGACATGATAATCTGAATAAAAGACAACTTAAAAAGCTTTTTCTTTATTGTTTTTCCTCAAAAAGGCTTTCTTCTTCGTCCTCTCTTAGTTTTACTTGCTCATGGTTTCTTTCTAGATAAGCATAAACTTTGTTGTGGGGAGAACCTTTAACCATCTTTTTTAGTGCATCTAAGGCAAAAGAGGCTTTAGTTGTCTCTCCGATTATTCCAATATAATGGCCTTTTATCTCAATTTCACATTCAGTCAAATTTTCTAATGTACTCTTTGCCTTTCCTTTTCTTCCAATCAATCTAGCTTTTACAGCTTTTACTCTGCTTTGTTTTACATGCTTTTTGATATCTATTTTTTCAAACATATAATCTTCACTTTTTAATTGGAAAGCAGATTCTGGAGAAAAACCCATAGCAATGGCTTCTATAACTTTTTCAGCAAGGTATTCAGAAAGACCATCTTCGTTGTTTGCAGAAATTTCAATATGTGTCTTTGTAAAATTAAGCTTGACATCGAGGGCTTTCTCAATCTTAGGTTTTAGACTTCCTATTTTCTTGATCTCTTTTACAAAGATTCTTTCCATGTTAGAACTCTTCTTCTATTTTTATGTAGCCTCTTCTTTTTAACCATTCGGCTGCAGTTTTAGTGTATTTGTAAATAACATCTCCTTTTGTGTCCCCTTGGTATTCCCAAGGCTCTACTAAAACGATATTTCCTTCTCTTAACCATAATCTTCTTTTTAATCTTCCAGGAACTCTACAGTTTCTTGTTTTTCCATCAAAACACTTTACAAGAATTCGACTTCCCCCAAGTCTTTGTTCTAATATTCCTAAAACCTCTATCCCTTTTGGAAGTCTGACTCTCTCCATCATTCCTGTTGATTCATCTTTGAATTTTGAGGACCTTTTTTTGCCTTTCTTCTTAAAAGCCATCTTAAAATAATCCTAAGGCATGAGGTATGCCTTGAATCTTAAGTATTGAACCCTTTTCATCTTTAATAATCCCTGCTTTTACCGCAGCTTGGATTGATTTTTCTCCAACAATATTGAATGTTGCATCATCTGCGTCTTCTATTTTTATGATTTCCAATGCTTTTTCTTCTTCTAATTCATCTCCGCCATAAAATTCTTTGTTTATGTCTAATTGCATGTTGTTTTCTACAAACTTTTTTCCTAATAACTCTGAATCACTGATTGCAACTATCTTCCTATAAGCTCTGTGTACTTTTACTCTTAACATTTATAGCTCTCCCCTTACAGAATGTTTTGAACCACAAGCAAGGCAGTGTATAAAAGTTATTCTGTGTTCTTTGATTAATTCAGTATCTGGCTTTTTACAGTCTGGGCAGATTACGAATTCATTTGCATATCTTGTTATTTTATCATTTATCAGTTTGCTGCTCAATTTTCTGTTTAGTATTAATCTATTTCCATCCATTTTTGCAGGGGTTGCAAGCTCTCTAAGTAAGAACTTAAGAATGTGCTCTTTAGGCCTTCTTAGAGTTGTTACTATCTCTCCAAAATTAGTCAGTATGGTCTTTGTTCCTTCATGGTGACCTGTAATTTTGGGTATTTCGAACCTTTCTGTTGATTGTTCTAGGGGCTTTACTTCCTTGTATAGTTTTGTTAAAAGCTTTTCATATTCCATGAGAACTTGACGAAAATTGGATTTTTAAAGCTTTGTGGAGGGAATATTTATAAATATCTTCGACGTGCTTTGTGTGTAAAAAGAGGAGAATATGAACCATTTAATACTTGCAAGTGTCTGGAAAAGGGCGGGAGCTGTAATAATTGATGCTTTAGCAATATTCCTTATTTCATATGTCTTTGTAATAACTAATTTTTTCCTTAATCCCTTATTATTCCAGGCTTATCATTGGGTTGCGTTGTCAACCACCTTACTTTATTTTTTCATTTTAGAAGCAAATCTCGGTCAGACTTTTGGGAAGATGTTGTTCAGGATCAAAGTATTGAATGAAGGAGGGATAGAGATTGGTTGGAGAGAGTCTATTATAAGGAATTTAGTAAGATTCATTGATGTGTTGCCTTTCTTTTACTTAGTAGGTTTCATTAGTATACTTGTAAGCAGGAAAAAGCAGAGATTGGGTGATTTGGCTGCTAAGACAGTGGTTGTAAGCTTGAAGTAAGTGTTCTTAGGAAGATTTATATAGTTGTTTTTAGTACTACTTTGTATTAATAATAGCAACAATGTTGTAAAAATGCAACTATCTTTAGAGAGTGTTTTGGGAAGTAAGAATAAGATTAAGCTATTGAGATTTCTGTGTTCTGAAAAGGATTGGCAGTTTAATCTTGCAGAGATATCTAGAAAGATAGGTGTGGATAAGGGTGCTTTAAGCAGATTGATTAAAGGTTTTGAAAAGCAGGCAGTTATTGAAACTAAAAGGAGCGGAAAGTTGCTTCTGTTTAAGCTTAATGAAAAGAATAAGATTGTTTCTGGGCAAATTAAGAGGTTGTTTGTAGGGGGAAAGAGTGATTAAGCTAAAACGGTTTGCAGCGTTTTTTATAATAGGCCTTCTTTTTATGCAGACTTTTAGTGTAGGTGTTTTAGCTCAAGAGGCATCAAGAAGCGCTAATATTGGAGAATCAGTAGAGGATTCAATAAGAGAATCTGGACTTATAGAGTGTCCTAAAACATTTTCTTTTATGAACAATGTTTTGACTGTTGGAAAATTGAAATGTGATAATGTCTTAAAAGTCATAGGTCCAGTGAGAAGAGATTTTGGGATAATTTCTTTAGACTTTTTAACCAGTGATAAAGAATCTCAATGTGTTGTTGGAAATAAGGCTGCTAAACTTCCTCCAAGTACAAGAGCCTATTATGCTTGTCCTGATAAAATACAGGGTGGATCAAGTATCTTTTTAGAATGTAACTCAAAGAGACTTTCTGCATTTAATTTGAGGAGTCGAGCTGCAGAAGTTAGGCAAGATCAATTTTTTTGGCAAACGTGGTATACTAGTGATAAGGAAGAACAGGCTAAACAATTAGAACTTCAAGCTAATAGATTAGAAAATGATGCTTTGGCATTGTGTTCTAGCCTTGCTAAAGCAGATAGCGGAAGTGTATTGGCTTATTTTGGATTAAGTCTTACTTATTTACAACAAGGAAATTGTAAACAAGCTTTTGAAGTGGCTAATAATGGAAGAAAAATTTTAGATAAATCCAATGAGGAGATGCTGGAAGTTGTAAATAATTTAATGGCTCAAGCTTCTTCATGTGAAGAATTAGATTTTGTTAAGAAAAAAGCAGATTATGAAGATAAATGGTTTTCTGGAACTAGGACCTTTTTGGGATTATTGGAAGATCCTGTTTATGAAGTTAAGGAGCATAAGACTAAATCAAAAGAAGAAGCACAATCTTTGATGAGGGCACATCTTTCTGGAAAGCTTAAAGGGATGAATACTCTTGTTGAACAAACAAAATCAGAAGTTGACGAATCTTTGAGTAGTGGAGAAAAAGGAAAGCTCATGTTGAAACAAGATATGGGCTTAGATTTGGGATGGGCTTTGCCTATAATGTTTCAAAGTGCTGGTAAGAGTGTAAAGGCCCTTACCTCTTACATACCTTTTATTGGAGAGGGTTATTCTGATAGAGGTTTGAATAATTATTTAGGGGAGGCTGCTCGTGTCAATGATGAAGCTTTAGCATTAAAGACAGTTTTAGATTTGGATAAAAGGGGAATAATTGATTTAACAAATCTTGATGCAGTGACTTATGAAGATTTGAATAGGTTTGCAAAAGGAAATAGTAGAATAGTTGCTCAATTTAGAAATCAGATTGAGATCGTTAAACGTAGTGATTTGTATAAATCTCTTGAATTGACAAGAGTGGGGGAAGAATATAGCTTAAAAGTTAGGGGAACAGACTTAGATAGACTTAAGGATGATAGTGAATTTGCCTTTGAGCATTGGACAACCGAGATTCTTGCGCCGAGTGCTGCAACAATGGGTATAATGATGGGTGGTTCTTGGGTTATCGGAAAGACTACTCAAGCAGTTGCAGCTCGTTTTCCAGTAGCTGCAGCAAGAGTAGGTGGATCAAGGTGGCTTGCTCCTTTTGAATGGGGGAATAAAGTAGGTAATTTGATTAATAAGAGAGTTTATACTTTATCTAAAGGTATTGGCTTAGAAAATGTTCCAATAATAAGTGCTAGAAGAGTTGCAAATCTTGCACAATTCTGGGGAGAAGAACTTGTTTATGAGGAAGTGTTGTTGAATACTTTGTACATGGGTGGAGGAGATGTTGCTGAAGTCTTAAGTGGATTAAAAAGAGGAAGGTTTAGGATCTCTACGAATATCTTTGATAAACAAAGAGGGATAACGAAATATACAAGCGTTTTGGATCAAACAGACCTACAAAATTCTTTAACAGAATTGCAAAGTCAAGGATTTACTCTTGCTGAAAGAATCGAACCAGGGGGCAAGTTAGAGGCCTTCAAAGTTGTTAATAATAAAGGTCTTTTAGAAGTAGTTGGTGTGCAAGGAAGTAATTTTGATAAAGGGATTGAAAACATTAAAGTACAATCAGAGAAGGCCGCTTCTATTAAAAATTCTGAAAGTATAGTTGCAGTTAATGAAGTAAGTAAAGCTTCAGACTTATCTGAGAGTTCTGATATTTATGTTTCTTTAAAGACTTCTCAAGAAGTTGAATCAGGAAGTGTTCAAGTTATAAAACAAAATGGAGAAGTTGTCGGGATTAGTTATGTTGAAAAGGAAACTGTCAAGGGTGTGGAGAAAAATCAAAAGGTTATTCTTAAACAAGGAGTTAAATTAACAAATGTTAATGTTGATGGAAAGACATTACAGATAGAATCAATAAAGAGTGCTGAAGAATTTGTTGAAGAAGCAATTAATGAAATTAAAAATGATCCTACTTTACAAAAAGCAATAAATGAAAAGAAAGTTAAGATAAGTGATGTCTTCAGGCCTGGAAGTTGGACTAAGGAAATGGGTACGAACGGGGCAATTTTTGAGATTGTAGAAGAGATTTCAAATGATATTAACCATAAATCTTCTGTAGCAGTTCTTAAGAAGATGAAAGCATATGGATTGGTTGATGATTCATATAATCCAAAATTCAAAAACAAAGCCTTGCAGGACTATGTACAGAAAGCTAAATTAGGGATTGCTTCAACTAAACAGGATATAGAAGAGGCTACTTTTGGAGTTTTAGAAAAATTAAATCAAGATAAGAAGGTATTGGAAGAATATTTTGGAAAAGAGAATTATGATATTGAAATTATTGGTAAAGATAGTCGTTTGTCTGAAAATACTAGAAAAATATTAGGTAAGCTTCCTAAAGATACTCCTAAGGCGAGCTTAAAAATATTGTATTTACAATTAAACCAAGAAATAGTGGCTCATCAAACAAATCTTCTTGCAGCTATTGATATTGCGGATAGTGTTGAAGGAACTCCTGAAAGAGTAAAAGCTGCTGTTGAAGAACCGACTGAAAAGAAGATTATTCCTCTTCAGATATTTAAGAGTAATGCTGAAATAAGAAAATTATTTGCTAATCCAGAAGTTGCAAATGCCTTATTAGCTCTTAAGGAGGTTTCAATTATTATAATGTCTCAAGACATTGTTGATCCAAGTGTTCCTTTAAGCAATTATTTGAGTGAGGCTCAAATAAAGGTTGTGAATGACTTGAAGGCTAGAGGTGTTGATATGTTAAGTATTGCACAGGAAATCTCAAGGGAAGGCATTGAAGAATCGGAAGCTTCTTATAAGCTTAATAGGCTAACGACAAAACGTTTAGTGACTAGTTCTATCTTCAAGGAAACAGGATTTAATGAACGTGAACAATTGTTGCAGAATCTTTTAAATACTCCCACAGAGTTTCCTCAGATTTTGGAATCATTCATAGAAAAAGGAGGAACTGTAGAGGAAGTGGTGTTTTTGAATTTACAGATTAAGACAATTAGTAACTTAATCCCTCCAATTGTTGAAGAAGAAATATCCAAGTTAGAAAGAGCAGGAAAGTTATCTTATTCTGAACAAGAATTACATGACAAAGTAGATTTAATTGTGCATGATATCAAAGGGCCTTTTTCAGCTTATGTGGGGTTAGTAATTCTTTTCAATAATAATCTAAAAGAAGAACTTACGGGCATTGTAGAGGAAGATTCTTCTATAGATACAAGTCTTCCAGACCTAGTGAGAAAGGAAAAATTAAGACAGTTAATACTGAAAAAGTTTAAGGCTTTTGAAGGAAGGGATGCTGAAAAAGAAGTAGAGGATATATTATATGCTGGTCTGACCGAAGCTAATATTCTAGAGTTTGCTGATGTGGGTACTGGAAGAGAGTTTGATGAAGAAGGAAATCTTTTCCCAACTAATAAAATTAAAGCTACTGTTCAGATTGATTCTGAGGGTGTGCCTCATGTGATATTTTGGACAAATAATAGAATACACCACGAAGTTGCTTTAGCTGAATTTATTAGCGGAGAGTTGGGAAAAGATATAAAATTGGGTAAATATCCTTTAGATCTTTTAAGAAATGTGGGTCTTTATGAAATTTATCAAGATAGACAAACAGGTAGGATAATTGATATAAGGATGGAGGGAGGAATTCTTCAATTAGAACAAAAAAGACTTTCGGTAGGAGTATTAACCAGAAAAACGGATGAGGCCTTACTTGCTTCTATAAGCACTGGTTTGATGTCAGAAAAATTATTAGAAAAAATAGGGACCTCCAATAATGAAAAAGGGTATTATATTGAAACTCCTCAAGGAATGAAGATTGAAGAAACTCAACCTGCTGGAATAGATGCTGGAATAAGAACACAAGCAGAGTCTAGGATGAAAGAATTAGGATTCACTTCTAAAGCAGAGGTTTTTGAAAAATTGGATATATTGACTAGATTAAATCCTTCTGTTGCTGAACTTGCTAGAGATTCTCAGACTCTTGCATCAATGGCTATTATTTATGATTCTAGTGTTGAGGTAAGTTTTGTAGGTTATGCAGATCCGCGATATAATGCGAAAGATGAAAATGGAGAGTATATCTATCCAGAAGTCAGGGAGAAGGCTAGAATTTCAGGAAAAGCTGGATTTAATGTTGTTTATTATGCAGAGAATTATATTGCTGAAGAAAAATTAGTTGGAGAAGTCGCTGCGGCAATTGATTCTGGAAAAAGTGCAACTGAAGCATTGGAAGAGAGTTTAGGAGAAAGTCTGAGACCTGGCAAAAAGGATTCTTTTGGAATATCTTCTGCTTTTGGTGAAGGATTGGCAAGACATACTGGACCCTTAACTGCATTGGCGCAAGCAATTAAACAAGGAAGTTCTATGCATGAAGTTGCTATGGATATTAATTTTTGGAATCCAAATGCTAGATTGGGTGGGGCTCATTCTGATAACATGATTAAGATTATGGGGAAATTGGCTAAAGAGAATAATGTTAGATTGACTGTTCATGGACCTATTTTTGATGCATTAGGTTCCTTAATGCCTGGATTAAATGCAGAAAATAATGAAATGCTTGCTGTGTATAAAGAAGCTGTTGACACTGCTGAAGCATTGGGATCAGAAAGTGTGGTGATGCATTTAGTTGATCCTTCAAATGTAGAATTGATTAAAAGTGTTATAAGTCATGCAGAAGGAAAAAATGTTAAGATAGTTATTGAAAATACTCATAAAAAAGGAATCTATCACTCTTCTGAAGAATTCCTTCAAGGAATTGAAAATGTTGTTAAGGAAAATCCTGGAGAGTTTGGAGTTCTTATTGATGTTGCACATCTTTCAATTGGGGTTGTGGGAAGAGATCCACAAATCAATGCGATTGTGGATAAAATTTCTGATGCGAAAACGAAAAAAGCAGATCAAGAATTGATTGATACTTTTGAAAGAGAAAAAATAGAATTGATTGAACAAAGGAAAGAAGAGTTGCAAGCTAAAGTGATGCAAGAATTAGAACAGATAACTGGAGGGGTTGAGTCTATAAATATTAAGTATGGGACAAGACTTAAGGTTTTAGAATTACATATAAATCAAAATTGGGGAGTTGAAGGTCCTTTTGGAGTGGCAGATTCTCATAGGGCAATAGGTGAAGAAGGTGTAGTGCCTAATGGAATGGCTATTGAAAGATTGATTAGAGAGAATCCTGAGTTGGTGGTTATTTCTGAACAGTCAACTAGAATAACTGAGAAGGATTCCGAAGTGATTCTAGGTGTTTTGGAACCTAAAGGCTTAGTTCAGGTTTCAATTACTTCTCCTACTGAAGGGGGGCTAGAGAGAGCTCTTAGTAGAGAAACATCTCTTTCAAGTACTCCTGCAATAGAAGAGTTGGTTGAGCTTAAAGAATCAATAAGTAAAAAATTTGAAGCGAAAGGAATGTCAAAAAGTTTGGAAAATTTAATTGGGAAAGTCAGTTCGACTCCTGAGAAAAGTTTAGGAGAGTATGTTACGGATGTTGAAGAAATTGATAGGTCTGCAAAACCAACGAATGAAGGTTATGAGAAAGGAATTCCTAATGAGATTCCACAATATGTTTTAGATAAATTAAAATCTGAAAGGAAGATGAGCTTACACTTAGGGACTACTGCTGAAGCTATTGCTACTCTGAAAAAAGAAGGCTTCACTAAGTTTGAATTGATAACTCCTTCAGGAATTAGAAGGCCTTGGAATCTTGGAGTTGCAACAGATGAACAAGGTGGACTGACATATTTTATTACAGATATAAAAAGTAAAGAAAGAATGAGTCAGATTCAAGCAAGATTATGGTTGTCTAATGTCCCAGAATCAAGTTTACTTATTTATGATTACAAACATGATTATGTTACAGAGTTAGGAGAGTTGTTAGAAAATCTTCCAGATGACGAAAAGCCAGAGATTCTAATAATGGGGGAAGAATCTGCAATCCTTGAAGGATATCTTAGATCTGGACATGCTACTGTGCAATATGTCAGAGCATTTAAAGAGCTCACTAAGGAAGGCTTGGCAAGAGGATTATCTCCTGAAGAAGCGTTTTTAGAACTCTTTGATGTTAATGGCCAGTTATTTGAGGATTTTTATGCTAGGACTACTTTATTAAATACTCAAATAGGGAGATTGAGGCAATTGTTATCTGGAGAAAAGAGTAGGGTGGAGTTAGATCAGTTAAGTGAGGAGATAAGAGAAAAGGGCCTAGATAAGGAGTTATTAGATTCACTTAATATTCCAGAAGAAGATCGATTATCAATCTTAAACGCTAAACCTTCTAAAACTAAAAAACAGATTTATGATTCTAAGTTCTTACCATTGGTTGAAGGAGTCAAAAAGAGCTTTGCTGCAAATCCTAATGCTAATAATTTGATTCTTGAAGATGAAAGTAAGCTATTCTCAGATAGAACTCTTAATAGAGGTCTTCTGCCTTTGTTTGAAGATGTTAAAAAGTTTGATGAATTCGGCAGACCTACTGGGAAGGTTCTTGTTAAAGGAATTCTTAGCTTATTGGGGCAATCCAAAGTGAGTCTAAAAGGTTTAAAGAAACCAGAGATATTTTGGAAAGAATGGAATAATCCTCTTTTGACTATGTTTACGTTTAAATTAGAGACTAGTGAGGGTGTGAAGAATGTTTTGATAACTTCAAATCCTTATGGTCAACTTGCAGGAGATATGACGAAGGCTGCCTTTGATTATGGTAAAAAGCATAAATTGAAGGACATCATTTTCTTGGGTGCAGGAGGAGGATTGAAAGAAGGTTTTTCTAAAGGAGATATCTATTTTGTAGAAGAAGTGATTGGTGTGGAAGGAGAAATAGGAGTCCCTAATGATATAGCTAGTGATTTTAAAGAAGGCTCACTTAAAGTAAATGAGGAAACTGTTGTTAGATTTACAAAACATATTTCTGTCCCTTCAATATTTCATGAAAAAGTTCCTTATACTGAAGGTTTGAGAGATAAAGGTGCAGAAACTGTTGAAGTGGAAATTTTCCCAATTGCTGAATCTTATCTAGAAAGTATCGATCAGAGTATTGAAGAAATGGATGTTTCAGAATCTCAGGGCTTAGAGATAAAGGCTGCTTTACTAACTGGAGAAAAGGTTGATAGAAACTTTTTACAATCTTTAGGTGTTTCCAGAAGAAAAATAAATAATGTTTTAGAAATAACAGATACAATACCTAGTTTGAGCATTGTTCAACATGTTTCTGACTTACCTTTAGTCCCTGGAGGAGAATTAACAGACTTTGCAAGGACTTTTGAACTTCAGAGAAATAAATATAATAATCTAATCTTTGAATATCTTGGAATTAAAGGTGTGTCTACTTTTGAAGAATCTGGAAAACAAGAGAGTTCTGTTGGTTTCTTTCAAGTAGTTATTAGTAGAGTAAGAAGTTTTTTTATTTAAGATATAAATTTTAGCTCTTTGGTTAATCTTCTTAACCTTTTGATTGTGTTTCTTGGAAGTTGGCTTCCAGTTCTTATTATGAAATCTAATTCTTTTGGATTGCCAAGCAATGTGGAATAATATTGGTGACTGGAGATATATTCCGCAGAATCATATGGTGGGTCCATTCTTATGTAATACTCTGAAGCGCGACTGCCTTCTTTTTTACCTATTCCTAAAATCATTTGATTATCTGTTTGGAAGCTGCACCATTGGAGAGAAAGCTCATCTAATTCTCCTGGTTTAACATTGTAACTTTTTCCTGGAGGGAATATTGAGTCGTCTAACAATTTTGTTTTTAGGTAATCTGTTTTAAGTTGGACAATTTTGCTTTGCCAAAAATCTTCTACACTTTTTGGTTTCCACCATCCTTTCCTTGAAGGGCTCAAAATATTTTCTGGAGAGTAGAAAGGTAAGACTCCTGGATTTAGACAATATCCTCTAGATTTTTTACCCCTTATTTGAAGAAGAGGTTTCCCCTTGAATTTATGCCCTAATCTTTTGACTACTCTTCTTATTGCAATGTCTTGAAGGTGAACTGCTTTGGTTTCCTGTTTGAAATAATCTGTTCCGGAAAGAACATTTGTCTTAGAATTGTCATAAACATCAGATGCTCCTTCTGTGAGCCATTTTAGAACTCGAGGGTGTTCTTTCATATATTTAAAGTAAGATTCTTCATAATGACTTAGTGCTTCTTTTCTAGATATTGATTTTCCATCAAAGATATAGGATTTTCTCCAAGAGTTTCCGTAAAGTTCTGACAAGTTTTTTTCTACATTATCTGAAAGGGATCCTATAAATCCAATTCTGCCTATTGAATGCCATTTTTGTTTGTTTTCTGTTTTGTTCATTTTTAATCTGACACCAGTTTTTTGATTAAACTTATCAGATCTTTTTTTATTTTTTCATTCACTCCCTCTTTTTCATATTCTACATAGATAGTTGAAGTAAGCATCTTTTTTATTTTTTCTTGGGTACTTTTATGTGCTTCTTTTGTAAGATGTTGTAGGAACTCTTCTTCCATATTTTTTGGTTTGATTGAAAGATAAGAATCGAATTTCTTTAAGAATTCTTTTGCATCAGAGTTAGTATATTTGATACTCAAGGGCTCTTCTTTTTCAGAAGTAATGTATAATGATTCAACGCCCACATCACTTTTTTCCTCTGTTGAAAAAGAATGGTGTAAAGTTATCTTTTCATACTCTCCTTTACTTATTTTTTTCTTATCTTTTTCTAAGCTATCAATTAAATAGTGAACAGTGATTCTTTTTTGATCATCTTTTGTTCTTTTGTATAGTTTTGAAGGATTGTGTTCTTTTCCAGTTTTGTTTTCTAGAGGGTTAAGATTTAATTCACAGACTATTTCCTGAGCAAGTTCTTCTAAACAAGGTCTCTTAATAAAACTGTTCTGATTTAAAGGTCTTTTAATGCCTGTCTTGGAGTCTTCTACTAAAATGCTTGAAGGATCACTTTTGTTCAAAAGATATTCTACAAAATCAGTTACTGAAGTATATCCTGGTTTGTTTTTGTAACCTTTCATTAAAGAATTTCCAGTAGTTGCACATTCTCTTGCGAATCTTTGAGTATAAATTTCTCTAGTCTCCCCTTTTAATGATTCATAGCGTGCTCTATCAAAGTTGTCTAATTCAGCCCTAAGATGCTTTAAGTTTTGGAGCCATTCCTTTTCTGAGGGGTTTAATATCTTCTTATCCATTAAGCCTACTATTTCCCCAAAATATGCTTCTGATCCTTTTTTAAAGGGTAGATCTTTTGGTGCGATTCCTTCACTTAGAGGGTCTAAAATTTTGTTTATGAATTCAACTCTGACATATGCTTGTAAATCTTGGAAATTATAGCTATTTCCATTTTTAAGAGCAATCAAAACCATTTTCTCAACACATAAATAGATAGCAAATGTTGTTTTTAAATGTTTCTTCTTTAGTCACTTTATAGTGGCAAAGAACTAATATAAATGCCTTCTTACTGAATAACCTATGTCGTCGGATAATGAAAAAATCCTTAAAAAATGGGTGCTTAAAAGGCGTAAAAAGGGACTCTCTGATACTGAAATAAGGGCAGATTTGTTGAGAAAGGGATATGTGTCTTTTTTGGTAGAAAGGGTGCTTATTGAGACCAGATATAGCAGTGGAAGGAAGAAGTATATTGCTCCTTTTTTGTATGTTTTTGGAGCAATTATTGTGCTTTTATTAGCTTCTTCAGTAGTTTTAATGATTATGAATGCCTCATGTAATAGTGAAAAGTGTTTTATTGCAAATGCAAATGATTGTGAAATTGCGGATTTTGAAAAATCGGTTGAGGGAAGTCAATTTGAATTTTCAACTGAAGGTCTTGGAAAGAGTCCAATTGCAGAATTGTATGAATTTTCAACAGAAAGCTGCATAGTTACTAAAAAATTAATTAGTTTAGGTGGAGCTGATCAAAATATAAAAGATTTACTTGAAGGAGAGTCTATGACTTGTTATTATGAAAAAGAAAATTTTGATGAGGAACTGTTTAATTCTGTAACTTCTGGAATTGAGAATTGTGAAGGTGCATTAAAAGATGGTCTTCAAGAATTAGTTGATGTATTTAGTTAACAGAACATAAATGTCCTGGTTTTAATTCATAAATTTCTCCTTCTGTTATCAATTCATTAATTATTGTGTTTAGTTCATCTTGTGTAACTTTAACTGAAACCATCAATTCATTAAGTTCTGCTTCTTTTTTTGTTCTTATTATATCTAAGATCTTTAATTTGGGACTTTCTATCTTTTTTTCTTCTGTTTTTTCTTCTGTTCCCCCAATCTTTTCTTGTGTTAATTGAACAGTCTCTTGTTGTGGAACCTTTGTAGGTGTCGGAGTGATATTTGTTGGGTGTTCGACTGTAAGTACAGGAGGTTCTGTTCCTTTTTGTCCTCCAAGCTCTAATCTTCTTACATGGAGCCATTTTGGATCTACTGCTTTGATTATTTCAGGCATTATATATAGTTCATTATTAAAGAATCTCAATAATCCAATTACTCTTACTGTGTTTCCAATCTCTGGAGAGTTCAATAAATCAAATTGATCACTAAATCCTTTCAGTCTTATTTGACCAGAACCATCATCTAATGTTAATGTACAGTATCTCTTCTCTTGATTAACATATTTATCAATGATGTTTCCAAGAAGGTTTACTCTTGAAACTCTTGTTCCAGAATGATCTAAGGCAGAAAATCTGTCGCCATCAAAGATTGGCTTTCCTACAAGGATTTCTCCTGCTTGTATTTTGTGTGCTGTTTGTCTTTGTAACATTTTTTGTTTTAAGTGTAATTAAACCTCTTTTGCTTATTGACCCTCAACGTAATTGTGCTTTTTAAGCATTCATATTCAAAAAACATCACATTCTTTGTATGAAACCACGTTTTGGCTTGAATATGTCTCCTGCAATCGCTAATTTGTTTATAATTTCATCTGCAGTGTTCTCATCTATTTTCTCTCCAAGCTCCTTCATTAATTCTTCAATAGGAATTAATTTTCCAAGTCTTGATTCTAATCTATTTATTGCCTCTTTTACAAGAAGAATCCTATTCTTTTGTGAGGCTGTAACTCCTGTCGAGATTCTATCAATATCTATTTGGTTTGTTTCATAATCGAAACCTACCTGCATTAAACAGTGTTTCATAATTCTTATCGCTTTTTTTGCATCATCTTTTGTTACTTTCTGACTTAGCCTTGCTTTAGCATTTGCTTCTGCAAGTCTAATTAATGCTTCAAGTTGTCTTGCAGTGATTGGGATAGGTTTTACTAAGTCATCACTTACTGTGGGGCGGTTTCTTAAATCTACATAGAATTTTCTAATTGCATCTATTGCACCATCAGTTAAGTCAGGATAAATTTTTTGTTTCGCATAAGCTAAATATTTTCTTATCAATTCTGGTTCAATAACCTGTTTTACGTCATCATTACTTCTTTCATGTAGGACATGTAAAGCAATTGCTTCATCCCTACCTTTTTCAGGAATATCCTTTAATACAAAAAGTAAGTCGAATCTGTTTACTAATGCTAAGTCAATATTTAATTGAGAAGCTATTGGTTGATATAAGTCAAATCTTCCAAATTTAGGGTTTGCAGCTGCTAAAACTGCTGTTTGTGAATTTAATGTTGCGTGTACATTTGCTTTACTTACTGTAATTGTTTGCTGCTCCATCGCTTCGTGTAGGGCTGAACGGTCTTCTTCTCTCATATCCTCTAACTCATCTAATGCACAGATTCCCTTATTGGCAAGAACCATTGTTCCAGCTTCTAAACTCCACCCTTTCAAGAATTCATCTTTTACAACAGTCGCAGTAATACCTGCTGCAGTTACTGCTTTTCCAGAAACATATCTTCCTTTTGGAGCTATTTTTGTTATGAACTTTAATATCTGAGACTTTGCAACTCCTGGATCTCCCATTAAAAGCATGTGTATGTCTCCTCTTGATTTTGTACCGTCACTTTTTGATCTTCTTACACCTCCAAAAAGTTGTAAGACTACTGCTTCTTTAATTTCTTCTAGGCCAAATATACTTGGTGCAATACTTTCTCTTAATTTTGTATATAATTGAGGATCTGCTGCAAGTTCAAGAATTTGTCTTTCATCTTCTTCTGAGATTTTTAATTCATTTAAAGATTCTTCAAGTGGGACTACATTGTTTGCTTCTATTGCTAAGTCAAATCTTGTTGATACTGCTCCAGTATTTAGAGGGATTGGAATTTCTTTTAGTAAGCCAATAACTTTTACTCTGCTTCCAGGAGTAGTTCTTTCTTCCATTTTTGGATCTACTAAATCTTCTTTTAAGAAAACATTCATACGTCTTGGCTGTTCTGATCCTGTAAGATTGTCTGCTGATTCTTCTATTACAATTCTTTGAGTGTCAACCATGTCTTTTTGTAGAAGTTTGAATCCTCCTTTTCTTCCACAAGAACATCTTGTTGGTTCTCTGAAGTTTTTGTCTATTTGTAGGACTGTGAGAGTACTTCCACAGTTTGGACATTCGAATTTAGCGTTTATAACTTGGGGCCTTACATCTGAGGACTGCCTGATTAAACCTTCAATTAAGATTAATTTTCCAAGATGTTGGGTTCTGATTTCTCTAATCTTAACTCCTTGAGTGTGTGGAAGGTCTATTAGTCTTACTTTAGCATTAGTAATCAAACCAGTCTCTTCTAATGCCAATTCTAATAGCTTGAAAGTGTCTTCTGGTTGGTGGATAAGGCTTTCAGAAAGTTCGTGAGAGAATGAGGCAAGGTCATGAAATGAGATAGGGATGACTTTATCACCTTCTTTTGCAAATTTTCCAATTTCCCTTTTGTACGATTCGAAAAATTCTTTTGCTTCATTGATTAGTTCTTCTGTTCCCATTTGGCTCCTTTGAATAATAGACTTGGCGAATCTGCTATTAAATAGTTTATTACTGCGGATTGTTATGATTGCAGCATATTTCTTATTTAACAACTAAAGGAGAAATAGCTAGCTCTATACAGTATTCATTTAAATAGAGGCCCAAATCTCTTCCTTTAACCTTTTTTGAGTTTCCTCAAAGCAACCTTTAAGTTCTTCAAAAGCTGCGCCTTTGCATTGTCTAATTCTGTACGGTTCCTTGTTCCAGTACAGACTAATTTTCCATTGCTGAACAGTAAGAAAGTAGCGTTAGGTTCCTCTAATTTATAGACTAAACCAGGGAATTGTTCTGGTTCGTATTCAGTGTTTTCAAGCTCTAGAGTTAATAAATTTAGATTAAGGCTTAGGTTAACTGAACCTGAAGCTACTATATTTTGAACGTTAACTTTTGGCTTTTCTGTGATTTTTACCCCTATTTTACGGATAACTTTGATTACATTGTCTATAACTTCTTTTACTTGAGCTACGCTTTTAGTCCCAGTACATACTAAATTTCCTGAAGAGAACACTAAAACTGCTGATTTTGGCTTCTTTATCCTCAATACTAGACCTGGAAATTGTTCAGGATTGTATTCAGTATTAGCCTCACTTCTTGCTAATTTTATCAGAGAAACTGGCTTTCCTAAAGAAGCAGTAGCGACGATATTTTGTACCTTTAATTTTTCGTCCTTAGTTTCTTTCTTAGTTTCTTTCTTTTTTTCTTTTACTTTTGCCTTTACCTTTGCCATGTCCTTTATAAAGCGAACCCCTTTATAAAGCTTTTTAAGGGCCTAGATAGTGGTAAAAGCTTTCCCGAGGAGATTGTGAGAATATTTATAAGTGGTTTTTGCCTTTAAATTAGATGAAAAAGGGGGAGTTGATAATTCTTATTTTACTTATTTTAGCAGTAGTCTGGGCTTTTGATAACTCTTTTGTTACAGGGGAAGTGGTTGTTGATACAGACACAAGAGAGAGTCTTATTCAATATATCTCCCAAGGATCAGAATTGGCTCCTAAAACACAATGTAATCCTAAGAATTTGAGAAGTGGGACTATAACTATAGGTAGTGAGATAAGGCCTGCTATTGATTGTAGGGGTGTTGATTCTTATTGTATTGAGAAGAAAGATGGTGAGTTGAATTATGTTGAGATATTTATTGGAGAAAGGGGAGGAACTTGTAAATATCTTAAAGGGGGAGTTCAAAATTATTTTGAAGGGACTAGGATACATTATGATGTTCTTGGAAGGAAGATAACAGTAATCTCTCCTTCATCAAAAGAGAGGCTTGAGAAATCAAGATTTCTAGAAAAACTTAATCCTTTGAAGTATTTAGAAAAGATATATCAAAAGTGTGAAGAAGAGGTTGAAATAAAAGTTGAGCCTACTAGGATTAAGAAGAATAGTACTATCATTATTTCTGCAATCTTTAAATGTAGAAGAAGCAATGTTCCAGTTAAGGCAAAGATATTTAGAAATGGAGATCTTTTTGAAGAAATCTCCCTTTATCCTGAAAAAGAAGGAATTTATTCTAATACATTCTATTCAAAAGTAAGGGGAAAATATTCAATAGAGGTGATTGGTTAAATGAAAGATGTCGGTTTGAAGTTGATTGTTGTTGTATTGGGTGTTTTCTTAGTCTTGGGTATAGCTGGTTGTCCTGTAGAGAGAGAAAAAGTGGGAGTTCCAGGTCCGCCTGAGAAAAATACTATAGATTATGATTCTTTGTCTCAATTAGAGCCCCAAGTCTTTGATGCAGAAGGAGAGTTTGAGATTTATGATCCTGCTTGTGTAAGTGTTCTTAATTCTGGAGATGTTGAAGATAAGATAGATGTGGTTTTCCTTGCTGAACAATATGAAGATCTCGGTAAGTTTGAAGATGATGTGTATAGGTATATTGATTTTAATAGTGAGGAAGAAGGAATTTTTGGAGTAGAGCCATTTAAATCCAATATTGGAAAATTTAATTTTTACTTTGTCAATCAAACTGCTGATTTGAGTTGTGAATTGGGCTGTTTTGGTTTAGATAGGTTAGTTTGTTGTGATGATAATGAAGTTAAGAGATTTGCATCTCAATGTCCTGCTGACCAGATACTTGTTTTGATGGATACAAAGAACTTTTGTGGAGCTTCAAAAGATTATGCAACTGTTTGTACTATCGACGATAATCGTGCTGAATTAGTTTTGGTTCATGAGATGGGACATACTTTTGGTGGTTTAGGGGATGAATATGATTATGGTTCTGAAGGAATTGCTGATGTCCCTAATTGTGATAACTCTCCTCAATGTGAAAAATGGATAGGAGTTCCTGAGACTGGTTGTTATGAAGGTTGTGGTTATACCAATCTTTATCGACCAACTGATAAAGACAGTTTAATGAATGTCTATATTCCTAAATTTGGTCCTGTTTCAAATCAAGAACTTTTGAGTGTTTTTGATAATTATGAAATTGGAGAAGTTAAAGAAGAATTGGTTGCTGCTGCACCTTTAGAAAGAAGTTATGTGGTTAGTTTAAGCTATAATTTTGGAGAAGTTAAACTTGAAGATGTATTTGTTACAGATGCGACTTTTGAAGACGAAGAAGAAGGGGAGTTTGTTGGAAAGATTTTGTCTTTTGATGAGGAAGAATTGATAGAGTTTAAGATAGACTTGCCTAAAACTTGGTATACTTTTTATGATCCTAGTGGTGAGGAAAAGGAACACAGTTCAGTTGAACCTACAGTGTTCTTTTATACTTTCAATGCACCTTATTTCAAATATGGTGCTTTGTTGGAAATTTATAATGATGAAGAAGAAAAAGTAGATGAAATTAATCTTGCCCCTTTTGCAGAAACTTGTGGAGACAATGTTTGTCAGGAACAAGAAAATTATTTAGAATGTAGTAAGGACTGTCCTTTGGATGAAAAAGATAATATCTGTTTGCCTTATGAAGATGATGTTTGTGATTTTGATTGTGTGAAGATTGGCCAAGGCTCAGATCCTGATTGTAGAAAGAATGTCCTTTATAATTTGATGGCTTTGATAGGTGTGTTGATTATTGTTTTTGGAGTTTTGCTTTCAAAACATTTTAAAGAATTATCTGCCAAAATTTAATGCTTTTACTTTTCTTTGTAGTTTGAACATTGCTTCTACTTCTTTTGTAGAAGTTGCATCTTCTGGTGTTTTGTCTGCACGAATCCATCCTTGTATTCTTGGGAATCTTAATGCAAGGCCTTGACCCTTACCCTGTTTTGCAGTCATATGCATGTGGGATTGAGTTATTTCATCTGCAAGAACTGTAAAGACATGTTTTGGTGTGGACCAAACATCTGGTGTTACTAAAGAATCTACTCTTGGAGATTTGTGTTGTAATTTATCTTTGTCAAGTATTTTTCTTATCTCAACCCATTTCTCTTCTGTAAGGCCTGAACCTATTCTTGCTATGGAGGTGAATGCATCTTTCTTCTTATCATAAGCTGCTGCTAATAACGCTCCTATCCCAAATTTGGCTCTTTGACCACGTCCTTTGAAGTATCCTATTATAACTACGTCTATTGTGTCTTCTAATTGGCCTTTGTAGCTTCTTTTCATCTTTATCCAATTGAATCCTCTTCCACCAGCTTCATATATTCCTTCTAAACGCTTTGCAATAATTCCTTCTAATCCTTTTGAAATTTCTTCTTCAAAGAATTTTTCAATTTCTTCTGGGTTGTCTGTTATGATTCTGTTTGAGAGTCTTACTTCTGAGCCTTCTCTCCTTGTTTTCTCCATTATCTTTCTTCTTTTTTCATAGCCAAGATTTGTTAAGTCTTCTCCATTTTTGTAAAGAATATCGAATAAGAAAATAACTAGTGGCAAGTCTTTTGACATCTCAATAACTTGATGTTTTCTTTTTCTTTGAATTGTTACTTGGAAAGGTAGAAGTTCTCCTGAAGATTCGTTAAATGCTAATGCTTCTCCTTCAAATATTGCAGTTTTTGCATTTATCTGTTTTTTTATTCCTTCTACAACATCTGGAAACATATGAGTCATTCTTTCTAAGTTTCTTGAAAAGATCTCTATTTTGTTTCCTTCTTTATGAACTTGTAATCTGAAACCATCATATTTGCTTTCAACTGCACATTTTCCAATTTTCTTTATTATTTCTTTTGGACTAGGTAAACGTTCTGCTGCAGCCATCCTTATTGGAGAGAAAACCTTAATATTGAATTTTCTTACTGCTGCTTCTCCTTTATTGAATAAAGTTTCTCCTACTAAACCTAAGTCTGAGCATAAGTTATATGCTCTTTCGATGTCTTTTCTTAAAGTTGTTCTGTCTCCTGTGATTGCTTTACTCATGCTGTCCATTATTGTTGGATCTCCTACTCCTAATCTTAATCTTCCAAGAACAAATCTTGCAACATATTTTGCTTCTTTTAGTGTACAGTGTGTTAAGAGTTCTGTAAGTAGGTTTATTTTCTTTTCAACACTACCTTTTCCTTCTATTTTAGCCATTTTTGTTAATTTATCATAAACTTCATTGATTGTTAGGTCTTTTCTTGATTTTTTGTTCAATTGTTCTGCTACTAATCCGAAGTCTCCTAGTTTTTTGTACATCTTATCTATACTTTCTTTACTTTTTGTAGAAACTGCTGCAATTGCTTTTGCTGCAGTGCTTTCAGCCATTTGCATTTCTAATGTGTAGAAAGGTGGAAGAAGTTGCTCTTCACAGAAATAGATTATTTGTTTTATCTCATCTTTATTGGCTTTCTTAAAAAGATCGCTAAGAATATCAAACATCTCTAATCTTTTTGTTGTTTTTTCTAATTGTTCTAAGTAATTTGTGAATACCTCAAATTTCATTGTAATGAAAAGAAATAATAACAGTTTATATAGATTATCTAAGCAACCTTTTGTTACCCTTAAGTTTCGAATGTCGTCGAGAAACCTTTAAAAGAAGGAGAATCTATATGGTTTTATCACATTAAATGAAAAGAGGTGAAAGTTAATGATGAAAAAAATGAGTGGCTTTGACTGGTTTGCTTTAGTTTTGGTCTTAATTGGAGGCATAAACTGGGGATTGGTTGGCGCTTTTGGTTTTGACTTAGTAGATTTCCTATTTGGAACATTTGCTTGGCTAGTAACTCTAGTTTATGTCTTAATCGGATTGGCTGCTTTATATTTGGTTTACTACCTTTTCAAGGCTAAGTAAATCTTTTTCAGTACTTTTTTCTTTTTCTTTTATTTTTTAATTATTAGAGTTGATTCTCCGCTTGATAATGTTTAAATATTCTCATTTGCTCCTTAAATCATGGATTTAAAGAAGGTTTTAGAAAAGAGGCATAGTTGTAGGAACTTTAAGAGCAAGAAAGTTAAGCTGAAAGATGTCTTTAGTGTTGTTGAGTCTTCTATTAAAGCTCCTTCTGCTGGAAATCTTCATTCAATGCGTTTAGTTATTGTAGATGAAGAAGAAAAGATAAAGAAAATTGCAGAAGTGGCACCTTATAATGAATTTATTGGAGATGCAAGTCATTTAATTGTTGTTTGTTCTGATTTGACTCAGGTTGTGAGAGTTTATGGGTCGAAAGGTAAGGGTTATGGTGCACAACAAGCTGGAGCAGCTATTGAAAATATGTTATTGATGATTGAAAATCTTGGGTTGGCGACTTGTTGGGTTGGAGCTTTTAATGAAAACCTTGTTAGGAGAGTTTTAAGTATTCCTGATAAGATTAAGGTGGAGGCAATCCTTCCAATTGGTTATGAATTCAAGAAAGAGCCAAAGCAAAAGAAACCTACAATCAAGAGTATTCTTTCTTATAATAAGTTCGGAAAGAAAGAGTGGTGAAACCTTTCTTTTAAAAAAGAAACGTTTACGAAAGAAAAAATTAACTTCTAAGAGACTTCTGTCATATAATTAAATAAAAAAAAAGGCTGGCCACGAAGGGCCAGCCAGAAATCCAAAGGCTAAGGGAATATGATTCCTTAGTTAATTTGAGTTACGGACTTACCGGTAAATGTCTATACCTAAATCGGACATTCCGACTCCAGGTGTAAGCTCTTTCATAGGCTTTCCAAGCACGTAAGGAGATTTAACTCCTGTTATGATTGTAATAACTCTAACTTTACCGTTGAACTCTTTGTTGATTCTAGCTCCCAAGATAACTTGTGCGTCTGAAGATAGGTTTGCTGTAACAAGCTCTCCAACATTGTTAAGCTCATCCAATTTCAAATCATCTCCACAAATTACGTGAATCAAAGCGCCTGTTGCTCCTTTATAGTCCACATCTAACAATGGGTGTGAAAGTGCTTGTTTAACAGCAGCTTCAACTCTGTCAGTTGTGTCAGCTTCTCCGATTCCAATAACTGCAACGTCACCGTTCTTCATGATTGCGGCTACATCAGCATAGTCAATATTAATCAAAGATGGAATTGTAATTGTTTCTACAATACCTTTGATCATTGTACTAATCAACTCATTTGCTACTGCGAATGCTTGTTCAATTGGTAAGTTTCCTGCAATCTCAACTAGTCTATTGTTGTCAATAACGATTACTGTGTCTGTTACGTCACGTAATTGTTGTAATCCGAACTCAGCTTTGTCGATTCTAGCCTTTTCAGTTTCGAAAGGCATAGTTACTACACCGATTGTTACGGATCCTGTCTCTTTTGCTAATTGAGCGATTACTGGCGCTGAACCTGTTCCAGTTCCACCACCCATTCCTGCAACTACAAATACCATATCAGCTCCAGAAACACATCTTTTTAATTCAGACATAGCTTCTTTTGCCGCTTCTCTACCTTTTTCAGGGTAGCCTCCACATCCTAATCCACGTGTAAGTTCTTTACCGATAAGAATTTTCTCATCAGCTTTACATACACTTAGGTGTAGAGCATCAGTATTTGCTGCATAAACGGTAGCTCCTTGGAGTCCTTTATTAAATAACCATGTAATTGCGTTACCACCTGCTCCTCCAGTACCAAAAACTTTGATACTAGCTTTGCCGGCTTTTAACTCATCGAAATTTATACCATATGATTTTGCACCATCAACAGCTTCTTTTGCGAAATCTAACATATTTTTTTTACCTCCTTTTATTTTTTTCTCTTTCACTTGGAAAGATTTATATACTAGATTGCTCTAATATATTTTAAGAAAGAATTAGACTTCACAGTAAGTTTGATTCAATCACAAACCCATTATTCAACTTCCCCAAGGTTGAATAACCTTTTTATTTTATGAAATATTAAGAAACCTTTTCTTTATAAAGTTTATGTAAAATTGATGATTTTTTATGGTTTTTAGTGCGAACTTTATATTTTGTCTCGTCGATGAACTTTTTTGGGAAAAGTTTGACCAAAAATTTGGGAAGTAATGTTTTTATAGGCTTTTAACTCATTAAAGACATGAAAGAAGGTGATGTGGTGAGGATAAGGACTTCTGATGAAGAAATTGAAGGAGTTGTACTTCCATCTTTTGATGAGAAAATTGTTTTATTAAAATTAAATAGTGGATATAATGTTGGAATTGAAAAAAGAAAGATAAAAAATACAGAAAAGCTTGGTGTCAAGAAAAATAAATCTTTTCCTGAAGCAAAAGCAATCCAAAAGAAGGGCAAACCTGGAGTTTCTATGATTGCAACTGGGGGAACTATTTCTAGTAGGGTAGATTATAGCACTGGAGCTGTAAAACCTTTAATGTCTCCTCAACAACTGTTCTTTTTAGCACCTAGATTATTAGATACTTTGAAAGTGAATAAGATTGAAAGGCCTTTTGCAGTCTTGAGTGAGAATATGACTCCTAAACATTGGCAAAAGATAGCTAAGTTAACTGCTGATTTGTTGAATAAGAAGGAGAATAGGGGAATTATCATAACTCATGGGACTGATGTTCTACATTATACTGCTGCTGCTTTGAGTTTTATGTTGAAAGACTTGAATAAGCCTGTAGTTTTGACTTATTCTCAAAGATCAACTGATAGGGGAAGTACTGATACTGTACTGAACTTAACATGTGCAGGATATGCTGCTATTTCAGATATTGCTGAAGTGATGTTGGTTGGACATTCAAGTTCATCTGATGATGAATGTTATGCTCTGCGTGGAGTTAAGTGTAGAAAGATGCACACTTCAAGAAGAGATACTTTTAGACCAATAAATGACTTGCCTATAGCTAGAATAAATGAAGTTGGGACTATCATGAAGATTGGAAAGTCTAAGAAAAAGGATGAGAAGAGGAAAGTTGTTGCAGATACTGCTTTTGAAGAGAAGATTGCTTTGATTAAGTATACTCCAGGGGCAGATGCAGGAGTTATAGATTATTATGTTAGGAAAGGTTTCAAAGGATTAGTTATTGAGGCTACTGGAATGGGCCATGTTTCAACAGATACTTGGCTGCCAGCTATTGAGAAGGCAATTAAGAAAGGAGTGGTTGTTTGTTTTGCACCTCAGACTCTTTATGGAAAGTTAAATCAATATATTTATTCCTCAGGAAGAGAATTAGCTGATGTTGGAGTGATATTTTTAGAAGATATTCTTCCTGAAACTGCTTATGTTAAGTTAGGCTGGGTTTTAGGACATGAGAAAAATCCAGACAAAGTGAGGAAGATGATGTTACAGAATATTGCTGGAGAATTTAATCCAAAAATAACTGACAAGACATTTCTTTACTAAAAATGAGAAAAGCTTATACTAGAATTGGTGATGAAGGTTATTCGAGAAATCTTTATGGAAAAAAAGTCTCTAAAGGAGATGTTAGTATTCTTGTTGAAGGGAAGTTAGATGTTTTACAAGCAGCATTAGATCCTGCTGTTCTGCAAGAAAAGGGGAAGTATAGGAAAATGTTAGAATCTGTTCAAAGAAGACTTTGGCAAGTGGCTGCACAGGTTTCTTGTGGCGGAAAGAAATGCTCTGTTGGGGGAATCTCTGAAAGAGAAGTTAAAGATTTAGAAAGGTTTATTGATTTATTGGGAGAGCCTCCTCAAGAATTTATTAGATTTAGGAATCCAAGAGCAATAGTTTTAAATGAGTGTCGTGTGAGATGTAGAGAATTGGAAACTGCATTGTTTGGTTTATTGAAAAGCAAAAAGATAAGTAAAGAGGTTTTTGCATATATTAATAGGCTTTCAAGTTTATTGTACATGATGGCTTATAAGAGAAAATGATGGAAAAATTAAAAGCAGGAATTGAGATACATCAGCAGTTGGATGTTGGAAAGCTGTTTTGTAATTGTGATTCGGATTTAAGACAAGATGAACCAGATATTATTGTTAAGAGAAGATTATATGCTGTTGCTGGTGAAAGTGGAAAGGTAGATGCTGCAGCTGCTTATGAAGAAAGTAAGAAAAGACTTTACATTTATGAAGGATATTCAGATGGAACTTGTGAAGTTGAGTTTGATGAGTCTCCTCCTAGGGAAATGAATGAAGAAGCTTTGAAGGTTGGGTTGCAAGTTGCTTTGTTATTGAATGCTAAGCCTTTTTCTGTTACCCAAGTTATGAGGAAGATTGTTGTTGATGGTTCGAATACTTCAGGATTTCAGAGAACTGTTGTTATTGCAAGAGATGGTTGGATTAAGATTAATGGGAAGAAGATTGGAATTGATTTTATTGGTTTAGAAGAAGATGCTGGAAGAAGAGTTGCTGAGACTAAAAGTTCAGTCACTTATCGTTTAGATAGATTGGGGATTCCTTTATTAGAGGTAGGAACTGCTCCAGATATTTCCTCTGCTGAAGAAGCTAAGGAAGTTGCTTTGAAGATTGGAGATATTTTAAGAGCTGTAAAAGTGAGAAGAGGGATTGGAACTATTAGACAAGATGTTAATGTTTCTGTTCCTGGTGGTGCTAGAACTGAATTAAAAGGTGTACAGGAACCTTCATTGATTGTAAAATCTATTAATTGGGAAGCTGATAGACAGAGAGGGTTAGTTAAGAAAAAGCAGAAAGTAGTGTCTGCTGTCAGAAATGCAAAACCTGATGGTTCTAATAAATACTTGAGACCAATGCCTGGTGCTGAAAGAATGTATCCTGAGACAGATATTCCTCTAGTGAGGATAAGTAAAGAGATGATTGAGGATGTAAGGAAAAATCTTCCTAAATTAAGATCAGATATTATTAATGGATTAAAGAAAAAGGGAGTTAGTGAAGAATTTGCAAAAATGCTTGTTAAAGAAAGAAGAGTGGAGGCTTTTGAGGCTTTGTTGAAGACAAAGGTCGATGTTAATTTGATTGCTAAAAGTTTGGTTTTGTTTCCTAAAGATATTGCTGGAAAGCAAGGTTTCAGTATTGAAGGTGTTTGTAACAGGTTGAATCCTGAAATTTTGGAGAAAGTGTTTAATTATGTTAAATTAGGAAATGTTTCTGAATCTGCTGTAAGGCAAGTTTTAGAGACTTATGTTAAAGAGAAAGATTTAGTTAAGGCAATTAAGTCTGCAAGTGTTAAAAAGACATCAAGCTCAACTCTTAAAACTGAAATACAGAAAGTTTTGAAGTCAAAACCTGGACTAACTCAAGGTGGCTATATGGGGTTATTGATGGGTAAGTTAAAAGGTAAAGCAGAACCTTCAGAAATTGCTAGATTATTGAAAGAGTTGATGTGAGGAAAAGGTTAAAAAGACCTGGAATTAAGTAAATAAGATGGTGAGTAAAAAAGAGTCAAGGACTTTAGTGAAAGATGTGAAGGCTGGAAAGAAGCTAGTTCTAAAAGGCTGGGTTAAGGATAAAAGAGACTTAGGAAAGCTGAAATTCTTATTATTAAGAGATAGGACTGGAACTATTCAAGTAACTGCTCATAAAAATAATGTTCCTAAGAAAGTTTTTGATGAGATGGATAAAGTAACAACAGAATCTGCTGTTGTTTTGAGTGGAACTTCAAAAGCAAGTGATAAAGCACCTGGGGGGATTGAAGTTAATCCTGAAAGTTTTGAGATTTTATCTTTATCAGAGGCGGTATTGCCTATTGACCTATCAGATCATTCTAAAACAGATATTGCAAAGAGATTAGACTGGAGATTTTTAGATACAAGAAGAGATAATATCTCTAAGATTTTCAAAGTGAGATCAAAGATATTTAAACATACAACTGAATATTTTGATTCAGCTGGATTTACTAACATTAATACTCCTAAAACAACAAGATTGGGATTAGAAGGTGGAGCTACATTGTTTAATCTAATGTATTTCGGAAAGAGTGCTTTCCTTGCGCAGTCTCCTCAATTGTATAAACAAATGTTTGTTGGTGGAGGATTTGAAAGAGTTTATGAGATTGCTCCAGTTTTTAGGGCTGAGAAATCAAATACTACTAGACATCTTGCAGAGTTTACTGGAGCAGATATGGAAATGGGTTTCATAGAAGATGAAAATGATATTATGGATGTTTTAGAAGCTTGGATGAAATATTTAGTTATTGAATTAAAGAAAAGCTGTAAGTCTGAATTGAAAGATTTAGGAGTTGACTTAAAAGCCCCTAGTGATATTCCAAGAATTGAGATGAGTGAAGCAAAGAAGATGCTTGCAAAACAAGGAAAGAAACTAAAGAAAGATGATGATTTAGATGCTGAAGCAGAAAGAATGTTTTCAAAGATAGTAAAAGAAAAATATGGTTCAGATTTTGTGTTTGTCACAAATTATCCATATGCTGTAAGGCCTTTTTATCATATGAAGAAAGGCAAAGATGGGACAAATAGTTTTGATTTGTTATGGAATGGTGTTGAAATCTGTACTGGTGCACAAAGAGAACATAGATTAGACATTCTTGAAAAACAAGCTAAAGGCAAAGGAATTGTTTTAGATCCTATTTATGCTTCAATATTCAAGTACGGAATGCCTCCACATGGTGGAGCAGGTTTTGGATTAGACAGAATGACTCAAAGAGTATTAGAATTGGATAATATACGTGAGGCTTTACTTCTTACAAGAGATCCCGAAAGAATTACTCCTTAAGCAATTATAATAAAGAGATAACTTAGAGAATGATAAAGGTATTAGATAAATTAAGAGTTAGGAAAGAAAATCTAGTTTTATATCAGGCAGGGTTGCCTAGCTTTCCAAGAATTGTTGCAAGAGATTCTATAATCTCTGCAATTTTGTTAAAAGATGTTGGAATGATGCATGATACGCTTTTGTTTTGTATTAAGAATCAAGGCAAGAAGAAAGATGCAATCTCTGGAGAAGAGCCAGGAAAAATACATCATGAAGTTCCTCCATGGGAACATCTCGGATTGAACACTAAATATAATTCTTGTGATTCTACTGCTTTATTCCTTATGGGAATTAAAGAGTATATTAGACTGAGTAGAGATTGGGGATTTGTTAGTACAAATAATGAGGCAATTCTTAATGCAGTGAGTTATATTCTTTCTCATTTAAAGGGAGGAGTGTTTTATGAAGATCCTGTTTTTTGTGGGGCAAAGAGATTTGCTTTAGGTGCAACTTATTGGAAGGATAGTCAGTTGATTGGAAGAAAGAATGCAGAATATCCAGTTGCTTATTTTCTTGCACATGTCCAAAACATGGCAGGATTGAGAGCAGCAGCTTATTTATTGAAGGATGGGTCTTTGTTGGATAAGGCTAATGAGATGAAAGAACATATTAATGATTTTATTGATGATGATGTGGGATTTATTCTTGCTAGAGATAAGAAAGGCCCAATTAAAGTTTTGAGTTCGGATTCATTACATGCTTTGTTTTATTTAGAAAAAGGAGACTTTACAAAGGATTTTTTGAAAGAGATTGTGAAGAAATGTAAACCTCTTGAAACTACTATTGGTTATCGGACAATGGAACCTAGGAAAAGTGATTTATGTAGAGATCCTTATCATTGTAAGACTGTATGGCCTTTTGAACAAGTATTGATTAATCTTGGAGCAAAGAGATTTGCATTAAGAGATCCTGTAAAAGTTTCTGAAAGAATAATGAGGGCTTTAACGACTGATTCTGAATATTTTTCTATAGATAATAAAGGGAAGAAATTTGTTAAGAGCGGATCAGATCCACAACTTTGGACTATTGCTACAAAGAAGTATTTCGGTTTGAATTAAAAATGGGCCCGCCCAGATTCGAACTGGGGACCCCTGCCTTATCAGAGCAGTGCTCTAGCCAGACTGAGCCACGGGCCCGTATAACAGACAAATAATCTTTATTTATAAAGTTTAACTAGGGTTTTAATTTTCTTTATTATGAGTATTCATAGGAGTACTAATAGGTATAATAGTATGAATGGTCCTAAATACCTTATGTATCTTAACTATGAGTATTCATAGGAGTATCAGTAGAAGTATTAATAGGAAGTTTTATACTCACTTCTTAAGAAGTTTTGCTAAAACTTCCCTTACAACATTAGAATCAGCTCTTCTTTCGGATAGTTTCATTACTACTCCCATCAAGAAGTTGAAAGAATTCTTTTCACCTTTTTTGAAATCTTCGACTGCTTTTTTGTTTATTTTCATAGCTTCTTTACACCAAACTTCAATTTCTTTCTTATCAGTCACTCTGCTTAATGCTTTTAACTTGTCTTCAGGATTAAATGATTTTGGGACGAAGTCATTTAATATTCTTTTTGCAGCAAGTTCTGTTACTTTTCCTTGTTTGATTAAATTTAGTAAGGAAGTGAAGTGTTCTAGCTTTATGCTTATTTCACTTAAGGATTTTTTATTCCAGTTTAATACTCTTAATAATTCAATTGTAACCCATTGAGAGACTATTTTCAAGTCTTTTACTTTTTCTAAAACTTCCTCAAAGAAATTTGCAATGTCTAAGTTTGCTGTTAGAACGCCTGCAGTGTATTCATCAATCTTATATTGCTTGATGAATCTTTGAACTTTTAAGTGAGGCAATTCAGGAAGTTTTGATTTTATTTTTTCAGTCCCTTTCTTTGAAAGTTCTACTATTGGTAAGTCTGGTTCTGGAATGAATCTATAGTCTTGCGCTTTTTCTTTAGAACGCATGCTTACTGTTTCTCTTGTAGTGTCTATATAGGCTCTAGTTTCCATTACAACTCTTTCTCCTTTTTGTAAGAGTTCTGTTTGCCTTAAGATTTCAAAATCTATCGCTTTAGTTATTGAATCTATAGAATTGATATTTTTTACTTCTACTCTGTTTCCTTGTTTCCCATTTACATTAACACTTACGTTTACATCTGCTTTTAATCCTGCATCTGCATCTACTGCTCCAATGTATCCAATCATTTTAAGGAGTTGGTTAAGCCATCGTTGAACTTGTTTACTGTTTTTGAAATCTGGCTCAGTTACTATTTCAATTAGAGGTACTCCTGATCTGTTGTAGTCTACATTTCCTGTTTGGGGATCCCATCTTGCAGGATCTTCTTCAAGATGTGACTCTGTGATTCTTATTCCTAAGAAATTACCTTTTTCTGCTACAGGGATTGAATGTGCGCCTGAAATAGTGTTTTGATAGCCTTTTGGCATGTCTGGCCAATCATAATGTTTTCTTTGCCATATGAATTGAGAGTTTACTTTACATCCAAGCATTAATGCAATTGCAATGACTTTGTCCATTGCAGATTTATTTGGAAGCATCGGCTTGCTTCCTGGTTGACCTGTACAGATCGGGCAGATATTCGTGTTAACTATAGTATTCATATATCTGGCAGAACATTTACAAAAGAGTTTCTCGTCTGTAGAAAGATAACCATGAATTTCTAAACCTATTTTTGCCTTATTCATGAATAGAAGTGATTTATTAGATTTTTAATTCTTTCTAAGATGTCTTAATTCATCTTCTAATGTCTTAAATCTGCTTTTTCTCCTTTCTGATACATCTTTTTTTAGTTGTCTAATTCTTCTTTCTAAGTGTTTAAAGGGAAGGGGTAACTGAGAAGTTGGATCATAATGTGCTATTAAGTCATCTCCCCAAATACTTGAGAATGCAGCATGAACTTTGTTTTCGATAGCATATTTGTATATTTCTTGTAATGTGGGAATGGCTATATCGTTTTTTTGGTTTTCAGGAGTACATACAATGCCACCTACATTATACATTGTCTCGCAGTCCATTTTTTGGACTCGAGAAAGTTTACTTAATGGAAGATAAGGTATATGGTTATATAGGTTAACTATAGCATTTCCGTGTCTGTATATCCTAATCTTATGTTTGAAATTTTTATCATTTGAATAAGATAGCTCGAACTTTTTTTGAAAGTCTTTACTAACATTCTCAAAAGAGTCATCAAATAAGTAACTCATTCCATCTTTCTTGAATTCTTTTCCCATTTTGCGTTGAACAAAATCGGAAAACTAATTTATAAAGCTTTTGTCTCCAATTGGAGACGAAAGAAAAAAGTATATATAAGATATTTGAGAGGTATATACATGAAGGATTGGAAGAAAGAGGTTGCTAGGGATATTCTTGCGATTGCAGGAGTGCCTTTCTTTTTAGTAATTTTGGCAAGGGCTTTTGTCGGGCCGTATTGGAATTTTGTTTATCAACTTTCTATTGCAGGAGTGATTTTATTATTGTTTTGGATGTTTTTTAAGAAATCTAATTATTATCTTTCAAGAGGAATGGTGCTTTGGGTGTTTTCCTCCTTGTTTTATCAAGATGCAAATTATACAGTGTTCACCCTCTTAGTCTTGTTGGGATTATTTGGCTCTTTAGTTTATCTTAAAACAAAGAAGGCTGAAATGATGAATGGATTTATTGTTGGAGCAGTGGTTTGCTTTGTTACTTATTACTTAACACCTTTAGTTCCTCTGTTAAGTTAGAAATCTTTTTTCTTGTTTGAGTTAATTTTATGTTAGCCTGTTTTACTAATAAGTCTAGGTAAGAGTCTTCAACCAATATTTTTCCTTTATCCATTACTGGGGTGCGTATTACTTCAGTAGAGATGAGTTCAACACAGTTTCTTTTAGTGAAAACTCCTGATCTTTTCCATCCGACATTTCTTGCTATGTTTACAATTTTGAAAGCATCTTTTATATCCCTACAGGTTATATGCATTATGCATGGTTCATGCTTAAAGTATACAGGATCTGTTACTTTTATTTTTGAAAGTGCTCTTTTTACTTCCTTGAAAGAAGTTTTGTTGTGTGTTGTGAATAAGAAAGCGTTCTCTATTTTCTTTCCTAGTTCTTTCATCAATAAGATACGGCCCGAACAAGAAGAATTTGTGTAATAATCCTTTTTTGAATTGATTAGGTTACAAAGAGGCAGTATATCCTTATCTATCTCTCCAATAGGGGATCTATCTCGTTTAGAAAGAAATTGTTTTTTCTCATGTTCAAAGTTCATTTTTCAAAAGCTTCAGCAATCTTGAACATCCTGTCTTCATGGAATGCTGGAACTATTATTTGTAAGCCAATAGGAATTCCTTTAATCTCTCCTGCAGGAACGCTCATTGCTGCAACTCCAGAAAGATTTGCTGGAATTGTTAAAGCATCATAGTAATACATCTCTTCTGGAGTTATTTTACTCCCAATCTTGTGTGGAAGTTTGGGAACTGTTGGGGCGATGATTGCATCGACTTTCTTGAAAGCTTCATCTAAGTCTTTTTTGATTAATGTTTTTACTTTTAATGCAGTCCTATAGTATTGTCCACCATATTCTGCTTTAGTTATTTCACTTCCCCCTAAGATTCTTCTTAATACTTCTGGGCCTGCAACCTCTTCTATCTTCTTTCCATATTTTCTTCCATCATACTTTCTTGTTGCAGAGAAGAATTCAACATAAACTAATGGATAATAAGTTGCGACTGCAAGTTTAATGTGTTTTAGGTTGATATTAGATGATTTCCATTTTAATTTCTTTATTACTTGCTCTGCTTTTTTCTTGACTACCTCAACTATCTTTTTGTCAGAACAAATCTTTTCAAAGTCTTTTGAAAATCCTATCTTGAATGATTTTTTTGTCTCTTTTATATCTTCATCAAAAGTAGTTGCATCTTTTTCATCTCTTCCTTTTATTACATCTAATAATAATTTTGCGCCATAAACATCTTTGCTAAAAGGACCTATTTGATCTACTGACATACATAAATCTAGGAGGCCATATCTGCTTACTTTTCCATAAGAAGGTTTTACACCAACAATCCCACAATGAGAAGCAGGATTTCTTACACTTCCCCCTGTTTCAGATCCCAATGCTAAGTCACAAAAATCTGCTGCAACTGCTGCTGCAGATCCAGATGAAGAACCTCCAGGAATTAATTCAGGATTTATTGGATTTTTAGTAGCACCATAAGCAGAAGTTTCTCCCGAGGAACCTGAAGCAAATTCATCACAGTTTGTCATTCCTATGATTATTCCATCTTCTGCTTTTATCTTAGCAATAGCTGTTGCATCAAAAGTTGATTTGTAGTTCTCAAGAGTTTTGCTTCCAGCATTTGCTGTTAATCCTTTAACATTGATGTTGCTTTTTACTGCTATCGCCAATCCTGCAAGTTTTCCTGCCTTGCCAGCTTTAATTTTCTTATCAATTACTTCAGCCTCTTTCAAAGCCTTTTTGTTTATGTGTAAGAAAGCATTGATTCCTTTTCCATTGTCTAGCTCTTCGATTCTTTTTAAGAAGCTCTTAATATTATCTACTGCACGTAATTTTCCAGATTTGAGTAGTTTAAGCTTTTCTTTTACTTCCATTTTCCTTTCTCAGCTTTAAGCCAATCGCCCTCCTTTTCTGGAACATTTTGGAAGAAAAGTTTTCTGAATTCTTTATCACACTCTGTTTTAGTTTCATCTCTAAGCTGTTTGTTTCTTTCAACTCCTTTGAACTCTGTCTTTTCTATACCTTTTAGAGACTTAGCAAAATTATCTATGATTTGTTTTGCCTCTTTTTTGATACTTTCTTGTTCTTCTTTTGAGACTTTATGCCATAAAAAATCCATAGTTTGATTAAAGAAATTATATTTATAAAACTATCAGTGGGATTACTTTACCTTTGATAGATAGATTAATGCAGAGATTATTACTAAAGCCGCTGGGACGAGTACTATTACTGGGCTTATGTATACTGAAAGTGACATTAATAGGCCTATTATCAATAAGCCCCACATTTGGTTCTTTCTAAAATAAACCTTAATCATCCTATTTACCATAAATGTAAGTAATGCTAAGATTACCCATGCTGCCAAGATCATGTATAAATTAGCTCTTCCTAATTCAAATCCTAAAGCAGCAGCATTTAGTATTATAGAATTTGAGAATATTAATGAAATTGCAGATACTACAATTAAAAACCATCCAGATATAGCTGTAAGAACGTCAGCTAATTTTAATACACCCTTGAAATTCAAAGGTTTAGGAATTTTCTTTCCAGCTCTTTTTTTCTTTACTTTCCTCTTTTTTACCATCTTTTATGTAGGTTGTTTTAGTTTAAAAAGCTTATCAACTCAGATTTTTAACTCTAGAGTTAATTTTCCTTCTTTAAGGTGAGAAGCCAGGATTGGTAGAGCTAAAGGTATTAGTTTAAGGTAGGATTTTTCATCTGAAATAGCTTTTATTTCTATACTGCTCTCTAATCTTCTTATTAATATGTCTTCTTTTTTAACTCCTGGAAGATTGATCTCATAAACCAGTCTATTGTTTAGTCTTGTAACGTTTGTTTCTGGCTCTTCTCTCGGAAGATTTGAGAATTTTTCAACTTTTTCAGGAGTAAGTTCTGGGTTTATTAGTCTTCTAATGGGCTTTTTCATTTGGTTGTTTTTATCTTTATCTTTATCCATTGAGCCGATTCTTATTACTGGTTGACCGTCTTTATTGTCTATATTGATGCTTACACCCATTGTTCCACCTGGAAAGGCATTTGTAGCATTGAAATTCTCTTGGTCAGGATCTAGAGTGGGTTCTGGGCCCTTTTCAAGGTTCATAAGCTGCTTTTCAAAGTCTTTGAATAGCTTCTTAGTCAGCATGTTAAAAGGGAACCCTAAATTGCCTAATGCGCTATCGAAGAATTCGCTTGGTTTGTCTTTTTGACAGAATCCACAGTAGGGGCAGTAAATATATTTTTTGTTAATCTTCTCTTCACAACGTTTGCATCTAGGACGTTTAAACATCTTTTAAGATTCAAATGACGCTATTTATATCTTTTTATTGGATTTGTCCGGCAAGCTCTGCGACTTCTCTCAACTTATCAGTAAGCTGTTTAGATGTGTCATCTTCTATTTTTTGACCTTCTCCAGCTTCTAATTGTTCTCCTTTTTTAATCTCTACAAAGTTGATAAGGTCTCTTAGCTTGTCTTCAACCTCTTTAACTGTTGCCATGCTTAGGGTTGGATTTGGGGATTAATAAATATTATTGTGGCCATCATAGGGAAACTTTTTAAGCATTAATAGGCCTTTTTATGTATGGTAAAAGAGGGTAAGTTTTACGTAACAACTCCAATATATTATGTGAATGATGTTCCACATATTGGACATGCTTATACTACAATCATTGCTGATGTTTTGGCAAGGTGGCATAAGCTTCTTGGAAAAGAAGTTTTTTTCTTGACAGGAACCGATGAACATGGAGCTAAGATACAGCATATTGCTAAGGAGAAGAAGAAAAAGCCAAAGCAATTTGTTGATGGAATTGTTAAAGAGTTTCAAAAAGCTTGGAAGGTTTTGAATATTGATTATGATAGTTTCATTAGAACTACTGATGCTAAACATGAAAAGGCCGTTAGTAAGGTTTTACAAGAGTTTTATGATAAAAAGATAATCTACAAAGGGAAATATGAATCTCATTATTGTGAAGGGTGTGAACAGTATAAAACTCCAGGTGAATTAGTAGATGGTTTATGTCCAGACCACAAAACTGAACCTGAATTTAGGAGCGATGAAGCTTATTTATTGAAGTTAAGCGTTTTTCGTGATAAGTTGTTGAAACAAATTGAGAAAGATAAGTTTATGATTGAACCTGTTGAAAGAAAAAATGAGATTCTTTCTTTTTTGAGGAATGAAGAGTTACATGATATTTCTATTAGTAGACTTAAAGAAGAAGTTTCTTGGGGTGTTGAATTGCCTTTTGATAAAAATCATACTTGTTATGTTTGGATTGATGCTTTCTTGAATTATTTAACTGGAATAGGATGGCCTTTAGTTTCTTATAAAAAATGGTGGAGTCCTGATGTGCAGTTGATGTCAAAAGATATTTTGAGAGTACATTCAACTATTTGGCCTTACATGGCTTCAAGTTTAGGTTTAGACTTACCAAAAAGATTGTTCATACATGGGTATTTTACAGTTAATGGACAAAAGATGTCTAAAAGTTTGAAGAATGTGATTAACCCTATTGATTTTGTTAAAAAGTACGGGGCAGATGCTGTTAGATATTACATAATGAGAGCAATTCCTATGGGGAGAGATGGAGATGTTTCAGAATCAAATCTTAAAGAGAGATATAATAATGAATTAGCAAATAAACTTGGTAATTTAGTCTCAAGAGTTGGAGGAATGGCAAGTAGGGATGGTTCTATAATTAAGTCTAATATTGCTCCAGAGCTTGCAGAGAAGTTGAATCTTCCTTTAATTCAAGATTATATGGAGAAGATGTTTTTAGATCGTGCTTTGAATGAGATTTTTATGTTTGTTGAAGCATGTAATGAATATGTTCAGAAAAAACAACCTTGGACTTTAGAAGGGGATGAAAGAAATGATGTTCTGTACACTCTTCTGGATTCAATTAGAATAATTTCTATATTAGTCAGTCCTTTTGTTCCAGAAGCTGCTGAAAAAATAAATAAACATTTTGGTTTTGGAAAGCCTTTGTTAAAGAATTGTAAATTTGGATTGACTAAATCCGGAAAGATTAAAAAACCTGAAATATTGTTTAAAAAAATAGAGTAAGATGGAAGGAATAGTAAAATTTGATGAATGGCAGAAATTAGATCTTAGAGTTGCTAAAGTTGTTTCTGTAGAAGATCATCCTAAAGCAGATAAGTTGGTTGTTTTGAGGATTGATTTAGGAGTTGATTTAGGAGAGAGAACTTTGGTTGCAGGTTTAAAGAAATATTATAATAAAGAAGAGCTAGAAGGAAAGAGGTGTATTGTCTTTGTTAATCTAGAACCTGCTACTTTGAGGGGTGTTAAAAGTGAAGGGATGGTTTTAGCAGCAGTTGATGAAGCTAATGATAAGGTTGTTATTTTACAGCCAGAAGAAGATATCGCTTTAGGTTCTAAGATTCAATAAATAACTTCCCAAGGAGGAATTATCTTTAATCCTTTGTTGTTTCTTTTCTCAAATACTCTGTAATGGTTTCTTAATAAGTGGAATATTGCAGCTTCTTTTAATGCTTTCATTATAGGAATATGTCCCCTGATGTTTTCTCTTACATCTATTCCATTTTTAGGGTCTACATTTAGTCTTAGTAATATTCCTTTGTCATGGAATACCTCTGAAAGGACTTTTGGATATTCAGGGTATACGCTATTTAATCCGATTATATATTTGGGAGGACTTCCTTCAAATTCTATTTCGTTTGGAGTATCATAACCCACCAGTTTTGATTTGAATTCTTCTAGTTCTGTTGGGGCATGCTCTTTTATTGCATCAACCATGTATTTTTCTTTCATTATAATCATATCATGAACTTCTTCGTCAGAAAGTTTCTTTATGGCACCTTCAATTTCGATTTTCCTGTTTCTTTCATTTATTCTGTTCGTAAGAACTTCATCTGAAGCTTGAAGTTCAATTCTTATGTTTAAAGGACTGTGTTCTGCAACTTTACGAGTTATGTATTTGCTTACATATTTGAATTGATTATCTGATAGAGCCTTTATGTTGTTTTCTTTATCAACTATCATTCTGTTGAAGTTTAATGAGAATAAGTAATCCTCTTCCCAAGGTCTGTCTATTACTGCTGAAAGAGTCAATCCATCCATCATGCTCATTATTTTGCCTCTGTCTCCACCAACAATGAATTGATAAGGGAAACCAAAAATCGGTTTTCCTCCTTTAGAATATAAACAATTTAATCCAGGTCCATCAGTCCTTTCTTCAAGTCTTGCTCCTTGAATCCATCTTTGGACTGATCTTGTGATTGTTGTTTTTCCCGCACCTATTCCTCCGCCTATTCCTAAATGTATTCTACTTCCTCCTTTTTGACTGCTGTGTAGTTGTGAGAGGTCTCTTTTCAAATAATCCGCTTCTTTTGATAATTCGTCTAAAGAGTAATCTGGGAATTCAAGATTGCTTCTGTCCATGATGATCAAATCATTTAGGTTTTCATGATGAATGTCTCCTATCTTGTATTCTCTTGCGTAAATTTGTCCTTCTAAACTCATTTTTGTTCTCCGATTATTCCCCTAAATCTATCAAATGTTTCTTTTAAATAATCTTCATCTAATTCATTTCCATTTTTTGTGAAGTCTCTTGAAGCATTTATGGTTACTAGTCCCGGAGTGTTTGAAAGTCCCCATTTGTTGTAAGCCTTTTTTAAGCCTTCAGAAGTCATTAATTTTTTGTAATAACTGTTTATTCTTTGGAAGTATTCTCTCGGAATTTTTTCTCCACCAGTTTCATCTTTTGTTTTATTTCTTTTGAATTGTCTCTGATAGCAAACTTCTGGGGGTGCTTCTAAGTAGACTATTGTAGATTCCATCCATTTGTCAAGATCTCCTTTGGTCCTTCCAAGCTTGTCTAGCCCTCTTTTTAATTCCAAGTCATATCCACTTAATTCTTCATGAGTCATGTATCCTTCATCAAAAGAGTTTTGGACAAAGATTTCACGTGCTTCAATTAATCCTCTGTCAAAGAATACAGTTCCTTTAGTTTTTTTAGCAGTCACATGTCTGGCTATACGGCCCATTAAACAACTTTTTTCAAAATAAGCAGTCATTCCTTTTCTATCTTCATAGAAATGGTCTCGCCATGCTTTATCTATGAATTCAGGAATACAAAGAAAGTCTCCTTGTTTCCCTATATAATCTGCTAATGTAGATTTCCCAGATCCTATATTTCCAGTTATAATCGTAACTTTGTTTGCCATTTTTTCATTTTCTTTAAAGCATCGTTTACTATGATTTCTGCCCACTCATTTCTTAATTCTGTTTGAGGGTCAGGAAGTTTTGAATGCTTTATTTGCATATAATCTAAAAATTCAGATAATCTTTCAAAGATATCTTCTTGAAAATCTTTGTTTGAAGAGTCTCTTATCCCATCATCAGTCATTTCCTTTCTTAATATTGGGAGTTTGTATAATGCATCATAGGGGAATTTTTTGGCATATTCCCTTATTAAATCTAGAATGAATTGGTGATAACCACATTTTCTTTCTAAGTAAATCCAATTGTCAAAAACACTCCTGTCACAAATGATTATTTCATATTTTCTTGCCATTGCTTTCATTTCCTCAGCCATATGTCTTAAAAGGATGTGCATTTGAGCAGAAAGATTGGTATTTTCGTTTATAGGGATACCTTCTTCAAAGGCTTCTCCAGCAACTTCTGTTATTACTCTTACTTTGAAGCCTTTCTTTTTGAATAAAGAGGCAACTTCATATGCCAAAGTTGTCTTTCCAGTACCGTGAGTAGAGATTAAACCTATTTTATATGTCCCTCTCTTCTCATTCACCATTTTTTATAGAGTAATATCCAAA
>JBHPFA010000002.1:0-162136 GCA_042572295.1 Nanobdellota archaeon | reverse complement strand
AAATTAAAGAAATAAAAGAAGAAATAAAAGAGACTAAAAAAGAAGAGAAAAAGGAACTAAGCTTTCTTGGAAAAATAAAGCAAAAATTAACAACTTCTATCTTGACAAATGAAGATTTCGAAGAATTATTTCAACCGATTGAATTAACACTTATTGAAAATAATTTTGCAATCAAAATTGTAGACAAACTAAAGGAAAAATTAAAGAAAGAGCTAGTTAATCAGCCTTTCAAGAAAAAAGAAGCAGAAGAAAAGACTCAAGAAGCATTAAAAGAAGTTTTAAGGGAATCAATAGTAGAACCTTTTGATCTAATAGAAAAAATAAAAGAAAACAAAGACAAGCCCTATGTTATTGTATTCTTTGGAATTAATGGAGCTGGAAAAACAACAACAATTGCAAAACTAGCACACAGACTTAAGGAAAATAATCTTTCTTGTGTATTTGCAGCAGCAGATACTTTCAGAGCAGCAAGTATAGAACAACTACAAAAGCACGCAGACAAATTAGATGTTAAAGTAATCAAACAAGATTACGGTGCAGATCCTGCAGCAGTTGCTTTTGATGCAATTAAACATGCAAAAGCAAACAATCTTCATGTAGTTCTAATAGACACTGCTGGAAGAATGCATACTAAGATGGACTTAATGAGGGAAATGGAAAAGATTTGTAGAGTAGCAAAGCCCCATTCAAAGATTTTTGTTGCAGAAGCAATAACTGGAAGTGATTTAATTGAACAATTAAAGAAATTTAATGAGGCTATAGGTATAGATGCTGCAATCTTGACAAAAGCAGATGTTGATGAAAAAGGTGGAGCGATGATTTCTGTAGGAGAAATCACAGGAAAACCAATTCTTTACTTAGGAACAGGTCAAGAATACAAAGACTTAGTAAGATTTGAAAAGGAAAAGATCCTAAAAACTATTTTTTCTTAAGATTTATTTCTTTGATAGTGCATCCAAGTAAATTCTTCATACTCTTTTGCATCTACAATATTCCAATCTTTCTCATCAAACTTAGGAAAAAAAGTGTCTCCCTTATAATACTGTTTTACCCAAGAAATATGCATCTCATCAACTAAAGGCAAGGTTTGTTTGTATAAACTTGCTCCCCCAATAACAAAAACATCTGTTCCAAAAGATTCTGCTTTCTCCACAGCATCTGAAATATTTCTACAAGCATACAAATTTTCAGCCTTGTAAGACATTGGATGTTTAGAAATAACAATATTCTGTCTTTGAGGAAGTGGCTTATTTAATCTATCAACAATAGAATCAAAGGTCTTTCTTCCCATAAGAACAGTATTTCCTTTAGTCAACTCCTTAAACAACTTAAGATCTTCTTTGATATACCAAGGCAGACTTCCGTCTTTGCCAATTACATAATCTTTAGTCATAGCAGCAATTAATTTCATTTTAAACAGCAAGAGGAAACTCTAGTTTAGGATGACTTTTATAATCAGCCCTCTTTGTTTTAGAATGATCCCAATCAAAAATTGAAGTAAAATCTTCAGTTTCAATTTTAGGAAGAGGATAAGGTTTTCTATCAAGTTGTTCTTTTAATCGATCTATCTGATTAACATAAATATGTGTATCCATTAAAAATCCTGTAAGTTTACCTTCCTTAAATCCAGAGTCCTTAGCAAGCAAGTGTAACAACAAAGCATAACTTGCAATATTGAACGGCAAACCCAAAGGAGTATCTACTGATCTTTGATTCCAAGCAAGATTTAATTTATCCCCAGTAGTTGTAACTTGAAATGCATAATGGCAAGGTGGTAAGGCCATTTGTGGAATAGCAACAGGATTCCAAGCAGAAACGATCATTCTTCTATCTTGAGGATTATCTTTTAGCTTCTTAACAACACTTGCTAATTGATCATTACCCTTTCCTTTATAGTCACTATCATAATTATCATATTCAGCACCAAAATGTCTCCATTGGAATCCATAAATCGGTCCTAAATCTCTTTCTTCTTTCATTTTAAGCTTTGATTCTTCATCATGACCATAAGGCGCTTTTTTAGGATTAGCCCATTCATTCCAGATATGGCACTTTCTGTCTTGATACCATTTTTTATCAGTTATTCCTTTGATAAAGCCCTCTAATTCTACACGAACACCCTTCCAATACATCTTTTTGGTAGTAAGTAAAGGAAAACCTTTTTCCATATCGTGCTCGAACATATGGCCTGCAATAGTTATAGCATCCACTCCAGTACGATTCTCTTTTCTAACTCCGTCTTTAAGAATTTTATCAACAAGACCCAAATATTGTTTCATTTTCCTCTTTTAATTCTCTTTCAATGTAAGATTTTCTTTATAATCATTGTTGTTGAAAAACAACTAGATTACAAAATAACTTTACTTTCATCTCAGTAGTTATAAAGCTTTAATAACTCTTTTCCCTCAAGAATACCATGGCAGAAAAACTATTGTGTACAAGATGTGACTTTAAATGGAAAACGCAAACAGGCAAGATTCCTAATAAATGTCCTTATTGTGGAAAACCTGAATGTGTAATAGATGCTGAAGGCGGAGAGCCCAAATTTAGGGATGTTGACGACCTTTTGAAATAACCATTCTATTTATAAATACCGTCAAATAATGATTTCTATAGTAAAATGGTACTTGAAAAGATTGGAAATGTATTGAAAACAACAATAAAAAAGATAGCAGATGCTATCTTTGTTGATAAAGCTTTGATAGATAGCATAATCAAAGATTTAAGATATTCTCTACTTGATGCAGATATTTCTCTAGAAGTGGTCCAGAAATTAAATGACAATATAAGAAAAATAGCTACGGACAAGAAATCAAATGTAGATCGAAAAGATCAGCTAATTGCATTAATCCATGATGAAATGGTCAAACTGCTTGGTAAAGAGAAATATGAATTACCAACTGGCACTAAAAAACCTTTGAAAGTTATGTTTTTAGGATTATATGGAGCGGGTAAGACTACAACAATCTCAAAACTAGCAATGTATTACACTAAAAGGGGATTCAAGACTTGTGCAATTGGGTTAGACGTACATCGTCCAGCAGCACCAGAACAATTAGAACAACTAGGAAGACAGGTAAAGATTCCAGTTTTCATAAACAAAGAAGAAAAAAATCCTATAAAGATTTGGGAACAATACAAAAACAAGCTGCAAAAATATGATATAGTATTAATAGACACAGCAGGAAGAGATGCTTTAGAAAAAAGTTTGATTGAAGAATTAGAAAAACTAAATGAGGTAATTCAACCAGATCAAAAAATTCTTGTAATGTCTGCAGATATAGGACAAGCAGCAAAAAAGCAAGCTTCTGAATTCCAACGTACTGTAGATATTGATGGAGTAATCATAACCAGAATGGATTCTACAGCCAAGGCAGGTGGTGCATTGGTTGCTTGTGCTGAAACATCTGCTCCAGTTATTTTCATAGGAACAGGTGAAAAGCCCCAAGATATTGAAACATTCAATCCGACAGCTTTTGTATCTCGTTTATTGGGAATGGGAGACTTGGAAGCCTTATTAGAGAAAGCCAAGCATGCAATAGAAAAAGAAAAAGCAGAAGAAATCGAAGAAAAACTAAAAACAGGAAAATTCTCCTTACTTGAATTCTTTGAACAAATAAAAGCCATGCAAAACATGGGGCCTATGGGGAAGATGATGGAATTAATCCCTGGATTAGGCGGAGCAAAACTTCCAGAAGGAGTTTTAGACATACAAGAAAAGAAAATGAATAAGTGGAAAGCTTCTATGAGTAGTATGACTCATGGAGAGATTAATGATCCCGAGACAATTACTTCTGCAAGAATAGCAAGGATTGCTAAAGGTTCTGGAAGCACAACAGCAGATGTAAAAGAAATGCTTAATCAATTCAAACTTGTAAAGGGCTTTGCATCAAAAACAAAAGGAATGGATATTTCATCAATGCAAAACCCTCAAGATTTAATGAAAAGTATGGGTGGAAAGCAATTAAGAAAACTTGCAAAGAAATTCAAAGGAAAAATGCCTTTCTAAATACCACAATGGTTGATAAAATTATAGCACAAGGAGCAGAAGCAATTCTTATTCATAAAAATGATAACTTAATCAAAAGAAGAGTAAAGAAAGGCTACAGACATCCTGAATTAGATGAAAAAATAAGGACTAGAAGAACAAGAAGAGAAGGAAAAATTCTTAGTAAAATCAACAAAACAATAAATTCTCCGGAAGTTTTTGAATACAATGATAAAAAGGGAGAAATAGTAATGGAATTCATTGAAGGAAAAAGATTGAGTGATCATCTTGACACTTTCCCAATAAAAAAATCATTAAAGATTTGTTTTGACATTGGAAGTGAGGTGGGATTATTGCATAGTATGGACATAATGCATGGAGATCTGACAACAAGCAATATGATTCTTAAAGGGGATAAAATAAATTTGATTGATTTTGGTTTAGGTTTTCATTCTCCAAGAATAGAAAACAAAGCAGTTGACCTAAGGCTTTTACACCAAGCATTAAAAAGTAGACACTTTAAGCATTGTGAAGAATATTTTAAAGAAGTTCTAAGAGGATATAAAGTTACAAGTAAAGAAGATGAAAAAGTCCTCAAACAATTAAAGATAGTACAGTCACGTGGAAGATACAAGACAAAAACAAAGAAACAACCAAATATCGTTTAATTCTAAAGATATTTTTTGGGGTTAGAAACAATCTCTCCAACCTTATCATTAGCTAACTTTTGAGAAATTCCAATTAAAGAGGTATTAAATCCAAATTTATACACTGCGTCCCCCAACTTTTCCTGATCATAATTCTTAGAATAGACTGCAATATCTCTTTGACTACTCCTTAAATCATTAATTCTCTTATAAGCCTCTTCCCCATAACCTAAAACAAGTTCATCAAGGTCCTCTAGGCTATTATCCCTGGGCATACCTAGTGCTGCTCCAAATATGTGTAAGGTCTTTTTTGATTCAATTGCCCTCTCTACACAATTTGTTGCTTCTTTATGATTTTTCATTCTAACAAGTTCATGTGATTCTCTTATGAATCTCTCAATATCATTATGAATACTGCAGGCCCTATCCCACATGTAATCTACTTGATTCTCATAGCTCTGAACAAGGCTATCAAAATCATCTTTGATTTTAAAGTCCCCAGATTTTCCGTCTTTAGTACTCATTTTATTCCATCCTTTTCTGCCAATTAGAAAGTTCAGATTCACTAATATTGCTAAACATTGATTGATATTTCATACTCTCATTTAAATCTGCAGCTTTACTATACTTAGAAAATCTTTCTCCATACGCTTCACCAAGAAGCATATAAACAGACCCTTTTATCGCTCCCCCAACTAATTTTCCTTTTTCTATTCTTTGAGAGATTCGTTTAAGATAATCAATCTTTTCATCAAGAGTCTTACCCTCAATCCTTTCTTCAATTTGATCTAATCCTGATGAATGCTCTGAAAAAGCACCAATGATTGACGCTAAAATTTTTGCAGGATCCTTTTCTTCCATCAAAACCCTACTCAAAACCTCTATTTAAACCTTTCTTATTAACACTACTAAAAAGTGACAAAATAAGCATAATTAAGCCTAAAGGTGTAAGGCCAAGAAACATTTAAAAGTAAATTTATTCTATTCTCTTCATAGCCCTGTCGTCCAGTGGTCCAGGATGCTGGTCTTTGGAACCAGTGACCCCGGTTCGAATCCGGGCAGGGCTATTATCTATAATCTCAAAAAATGGTGATCAAAAAGTTAGCAATAGTCTTAACAGTTCTGATAATCTTAGCAATCCCAGCCATTGTTGCTTTCAAGATGCTTCCATCAGAAGAAAAAGAGATAGTAGCTTTTTCTCCAAAAAGAGTCGCACATTCTGGTGGAGAAATAAATGGAAAAACCTATACAAACAGTATTGATGCACTTAACCATAATCTAAAAAAAGGATTTGATTATTTTGAATTGGATTTCGTCTTTACAGGAGATGGACATTTAGTATGTATGCATGACTGGGAGCAAGATTTCAAAAATGCATTTGATTTTGATGTAAGTGGAAGGCTTACCTTAGATACTTTCAATTATCTTATTGAAAACAGTGCTGAATTCGAGAAGTGCACTATTTATTCTTTGATTGAATGGCTGAAAGATAATCCTGGAGCAACAATAATCACAGACATCAAAGAAAACAACTTATATGCATTAAAAATAATCTCTGAAAAAGTTCCTAATTTCAAAGATAGAATTATTCCTCAAATTTACAACCCTAGAAATTATCCCTTAGTTAAAGAATTAGGATATAATCAAATTATCTGGACACTTTACAAGTATGATAGTTCTGACAATAAAATATTATCTTACGTTGAAAGTTTTGAGGGCCCTTTTGCAATAACAATGAACAAAAAGAGAGCAGTGACTACTCTTCCAAGAGAATTAGCAAAGAGAAACATAACCACCTATGTCCATACAGTAAATAGTATTTTAGAAAAAGAAGATTTCATGAACTTATTTTCAATAACTGAAATCTATACAGACTTCTTAGATCCAAAGAATTATACAAATTCTTTAAAAGAAAATTATGGATTCGTATCAGAATACAATCTTTAGTAATAGACTTCTCAGTAATACATTAAAAATAAAGAAGAAGAAAATAAAAAAAATAAAAAATTAAAGGATTAGCAGCTATGACAGCCGGGGAAGAATTTTCCTAAACCTAAAAGAACTACTAAACCACCTATAAACACTGGCCAACTAAACCAAGCCCAGGATGCATTACCTAGGATTAACAATCCTAAAACAAGCATTAACCAAGCATGACATTTACAGACTGATTCGCAAACTTTAGCTTTTTTCTTTACCATTTATACCCTCCTTTTACTAAAGATATATAGAAAATCACCTATTTATATGTTATTAAATTATAATTCTACAAATTCTGACTTAATTTGCTTCAAAGAAGTCATAGAGATAGTCTTAATAATTTTATATTTTTTTATTATTGTTTTCATGTACTCATAATACTCATCAATATCTTTAGTACGCAATTTAACAAACAATTCATGTTCTCCTGTAACGATATCTACGCTTTCTACCCTTGGATCTTTTGCAATAGACTCTCCAACACTTTCTGGATCTCCATAAGTTGGAGGAGGTAGATTAATCATAATATATGTACAATGACCTTCATCAATTTTCTTATAGTCAAAAACTGCTTTGTAAGTTTTAATCTTACCTTCTCTCTCCAATTTCTTGATATTATAATGGATAGTAGTAGAAGGTTCTTTCAATTTCATAGCTACTTTAGCTATTTGCGGCGTACAAAAATTAGCCTTAAACAATTCAATCAATCTTCTTGTTATATCTTTCATTCTTCCACCTCAAAACCCAATTTCTTTAGTTGAAATAATGCTTTTTTAAGATTTTTTTCCTTAACCAAAATATGATCTGTTGAATAAGCAGAAATCACAAAAATAGGAATCTTTACTTTTGCTAATTTGTCTGCAATCTTGGCAATAAATCCCACCATACTAAATGGCAACACCATATCAAAAGTTATTAATCGATAATTCTTCTGAGAATTAATCATCTCTTTTTTCTTCATCTTCTTTTGATCTAAAATAACAGTAATTTCTCTACCGTCATCAATATTTGCAAAAGCCCCCTTAACTAACCCCTTAGCTTTGACAATTGCAAACTTTTCAGGAGAGATTACTGCTTTCTTCATATTTCGTATAATCTTCAACTATTTATATAGTTTTTGCTTGATATTCGAATATTATTCAACTACTTATTAATAGTATTTCTGTATCTATAAATTAGGAGAATAAAATGCAACTAGCAGAAAAAACAACAAGACTAGCAACCATAATTGGTTGTGGAGGATTAGACGGTTCAGTAGCGTTAGCTGCGTTAAGTGGTCTTTTCACATTGGAAAATGCCCCTTTAATCGCAGTCTTATTCTTAGCCGGGCCAGGAGCAATAGTCACTGCTACCTTATTTGACGGAGCAATACAAGAAAGAATGATTGCTGCTTTGCTTGCAGGACTAATTGCAACAAGCATAGTAGCCTTAGCAGCAGGTCTTGGTCCAAAAGTACTCGAATTTGTAAACATTACAACTCTTAAGGTCATTGGGGGAATAGCAATTATGACAATTGGACTTTTAATTATGGGAATAAAAATACCTCAAAAACTACCACTAGCGATAATGGGTGTAGGGATCATACTCAGTTTATTAACAAAAACTGGAGGAGGAATCTAAAATGATATGGACAATTTTGTTCGGAGCACTTGGAACAATATTGCTATTACAGCAATATGGTACAAATAGTTGGCTGTATCAATCAGAAGCCAAAGCAAGAGAAGAAGAGCGCAGAAGGGCTGGTGGAAACAACAACTGTGATGGATATGGTGGACTAGTAGGTCTGAATGAAAAAATAGATACAAAAGACAACTATGGAAAAAATTCCGTCAAAGGGAAAAAGATCCAGAGAATAAAGTCTCAGATATCTAAACTAGAGAAAAAACTAAAGGAGATAGAATGAGGTTAAAATGCTGGGAGATAAGAAAAATCGAAACTTGTATCGGGACGCTAAACGGCGTTCTGAATCTCTCAGTAAAAAAATTGAGCTAGAGGAAAAATTATTCTTGATGAATGGATTTCAAGAAGTAGAAGAATACGAAAACAAAAAGATAGCTGATTTTAGAAACTTCCATGCAAAAAGACTAAGAGAAAAAAGAGAATACCCACAAAAAATTAAAAGAAAACCAGCCCCCATACATCCAGAGATAGGAAGATATATGCCCATATGGGAAGAAATCAAAAAAAGAAATAAAAATAAAGCTGGCTCAGCTGAATGGGAATTCTCTGGCTATTAACTACTTAGAACTAATTATCTTTACAAGATCTGCTTTAGATACAATTCCTGCAACTTTTCCTTTTTCGATAATCAAAACTGCTTCATTTCTCTGAAGCAAAGAGGCAACTTCATTCAGACTAGCACTTTTTGGTAATGTTGGAAAAGTTTCCCCCATTATTTCTTCGACATCCATTGCAGCAAGTTTTCTTGGAGACAAACCTTTTTGCATCATATCCAAAATATCTCTCTCACTTACACTTCCTACACATAATCCAGATTTCAAAACCGGAACTTGTGAAATTTGAAGTCTCTTCATAATTCCTGTAGCTATGCTCACTTTGTCTCCATTCTCTACACTCTCAACAACCTTGCTCATAATCTCTTCAACAGTCTTTTCTTCTTTTCTTCCAACACTTTCTAACGCTTTGAATATTTTTTGTGCTTTGCTATAAGCAATATCAATAATTCCTCTTTCAAGCTTTGCAATAAGTGATTGACTGACTCCTGAAAGCTTAGCTAATTGAACTTGAGTCAAACCCAGCTTCCTTCTTCTTATTCCAATTTCCTTCAATTCTTCCATCCTATCTCGATGAAGTTTACCTTTATATTCCTTTCGGAATATTTCTTTCAAAAAATATTATTAAAGATGACTGTACAATATTAAGATGGTACTTGGAAATAAAAAAAATAGAAACTTATATCAAAAAGCTAAACAGCGTAGCATAGCCTTCAATAAAAGAGCAGCATTAGAAGAATTATTTAAACCGATTAAAAAAGAACCTGAAAAAAAGGCTGAAGAATCTAAAGAAGATCTTGAAAGAAAGGCAGAATTAGAAAAGGCAAAACAAGTGCAACATAAATTTCATTCTAAACCTAAAAAAAGGATGAAAATCTATGTTAAAATAGACCCTTATGTAAATGAATTATGGGGTTCAATTAAACGTGTAACTAAAGGAACAATGTTTTGCTTAGGTATCCTCACCACGAGTTTAATTCTTTATGGAGGGTATAAGAATCGCAAAGCTAACAAAATGGCTTATAACAGAGATTCATTCTTAACAAGCCACACCTGCAACCCAAAGAGTGTAATGGGCAACTATAATTATAGAGATTATATCGATAAAAGACAAGAATACCTAGATAAATTCAGGGAAGAAAACGGAAAAAGATTCATGCGAGAAAAAGAAATAAATAGCAAAAGCTTGTGCGAGCTTAGCAATTATCTCCCCCACATTAAGGAGGCCCAATATGAATAATGAATTCGATGATTCAATTGGCAAGGTCTTTAGACTATATAGAGTGGAGAAAGGCAAGGCCTTAGAAACTATCCTCACACTACATAGGATAACAAAGGAAGAAAGACAAGGAAAAGAAAAACTAGGCATTGCCAATGGCATGGATTTGGGCCACTGCGTATATCTCGGAAATAAATATGGGGGAAAATTCAAAAAGAAAGCAAAATTCTACTACATAAACAATGGAGACGAAGATTCTGATCTAAAAAGGTATAAAGAAAAACAACCTGGAGGGATAAGTGTCACATTCTATGGAGATTAGTCGTCGATAAAGCTTAAAAAGTAACATTTATAAATGGTCATCAATAGCCATTAAAATGGTAACAAAAGCTAAAGAAAATGAAGAGAAAAAACCGTCTAAAAAGCTTACTGTTAAAGAAATTGAAGAATTAATTGTACAATTAGCTGAAAAAGACACCCCTCCTGCGAAGATAGGACTGATCTTAAAGAAAGAACATGGCGTTTCTAAAGCAAAATATGAAGTGGGAAAGGTTAGAAAGATCCTCGTAAAACACCAAAAAGCTACTTTTCCAGCAGAATTGACAGATTTAATCAAAAAAGCTACTAAATTGAGAGCTCATCGTACTAAAAATCATAAAGACCAGACTGCAAAAAGAGGCTTGCAGATAACAGAAGCTAGAATCAGAAAACTTGCTACTTATTTCAAAAAGAAGGGAATGCTTGACAAAAAGTGGATTTACACTACAAAGTAGTCCAATAGATATAAAAAGTATTTTTGGATAATATAACGATTGTATGGTTAAGACCTAACCATATAACCTAAAGAGGTTAAAAAGATGTTAGATTATATTAAGCAAGCTGCTTCACAATTCAAACAAATTCAAGGGAATGTCCGAATTCTAACACACCATGACACTGGTGGAATTACTTCTGCTGCAATTATATCAAAAGCTATCCAAAAAGAAGATAGGACTTTCAAGATAAGCGTTATAAAACAACTTGATAGACAAATAATCAATTCTCTAAAGGAAGAACACAATGATATTATCTTCTTCTTAGACTTTGGATCAGCTTCATTAGATAAGATCAAGGAATTAGATTCAAAAATCTTCATTTTCGACAATCACGAACTATCTGGAGAAGTTCCTGAAAATATCACACTAATCAATCCACATATGTTTGATGCTGGAGAACTAAATGCTTCTGTAATATCTTACCTATTTGCTAAAGAATTAAATCAAGCTAACTCTTACCTAAGTTATTTAGCAGTTCTTGGAATGGTAGGAGACTATGGAGACTTATCCAATTTAGGAATGCTAAGCCGAGAAGTAATAAAAGAAGCAGATGATGTAAGCACAAAAAGAAACTTAAGATTATTCCCTGCAACAAGACCAATACACAAAGCATTAGAATTCAGTTCAAAAATTTATATTCCTGGAATAACTGGTTCTTTAGATGGAGCATTAAAACTACTAAAGGAAGCAAAGATTCCTCTTAAAGAAGGAATTGAATATAGAACTCTATTAGACTTAACAAAAGATGAAACAGAAAGACTTCTAGAAGCTTTATCAAGAAAAACTGTTGACATAGATGCAATAAAAGAAACATTCGGACACATTTATTTGATTAAATTCTTTGGGCATTTAGAAGATGCGAGAGAATTAAGCATGTTAATCAATGCTTGTGGAAAAATGGGTCATGGAGACTTAGCTATATCTTTCTGTATGGGGAGCAAACAAGCAAAATTCTTTGCAGAAAACATTTACATCAAGTACAAACACTTATTATTGGATGCACTAAAATGGATTGGTGCTAAAGATAAAATAGAAGGGAAAGGTTATGTAATAATTAATGCAGGACATGAGATAAAAGACACAATAATTGGAACTGTTCTTTCAATCCTTTCGGCTTCCTTTACATACGCACCAGGAACTGCTTTGATAGGGATGTCAAATACAGACAGTGATAGGATAAAAGTTTCTGCAAGAGTGACTGGAAAGCAAAAAGGTAAGATAAACCTACAACAACTGATAGAACCTATCGCAAAATCCTTAGGAGGAGAAGGTGGAGGCCATCATGTTGCAGCAGGTTGTTTAATTCCATCTGAAAAAGAACAAGAATTTATCACAATGCTCCAAAAAGATCTCGACATGAGAAACATGGAAATCAAAGTTAACTAGATCTCTTAACAATTCTCAACTCTATTATAAACATTCCACACAACAGTTTCTATAATACTCTGGTCAGGAACTCCTGGAGCTACCCCAGAAACCTTTAGATCTTATTTTGAATTCATGTGGAAACGTGCAAGAAAAAACTCTAAACCTTATCCATCACCAAAAAAATAACTCTCTTCATGGGATTTTTTGGATTATCAATAATAATTTGTCCTTCAAAACCAGCCTTCTTGAATATCTTCGCAGTCATCATCATCTCTTCTTCAGTTTTAGGATAAAACTGGATTACTAATTTCCCCCCAGCTTTCAAAACTTTTCTGATCCCGAAAGCAACTTTTTCCAGATCTTTCTTCTCTTTTAGCCATTGCAAAGCAGAAACAGAAAAAATAGCATCAAAACTTCCTTCTCCAAACATATCAGAGACATCCCTCATATCCCCTTCAACAACTCTCAGACCCTTCTTCCTAGCTTCCTCCAACATCTTAGGCAAAACGTCCAATCCAACAACACTAAATCCTTCTCTTTCATAAACAGAAGCAGTATAGCCTATTCCACAGCCCATATCCAACACCTTGCCTCCCTTTAACTTAGCCAATTCAAGAATCCTATAAGCAATCTTCTCTTGAGTTCTCTTCATACCCCCACTTAAGATATATTTCTTTACTTCTTCATCAGTGTAATACTTAGAAGGCTCTACATAAATCTCTTCAGGCCGGTCTATACTAACTTTCCAGCCCTTTTCCTTCGCATTTTTACGTCTTCCAAGCATACATTATGTATAAACCAACATGTTTAAAAACCTGTTCCAGGAATTGTTAATATGATAGATATAAAAGAATTCCCTGATGAAGGAGATTTGATCTTATGTACTGTAAAACAGATTCAAGGAACAACCGTTTTCGTTGAATTGGACAAATACAAGAAAACAGGCGTTATCCACACATCAGAGATAGCTCCTGGAAGGATACGTAATATTCGTGAATATGTGGTTCCAAACAAGAAAATAGTATGTAAAGTCCTTAGATTAGACAGAGCAAAGGGACATATTGACTTATCATTAAGAAGAGTAAGCAAAAAAGACACTCAAGAAGAGATAAAGAAATTCAAAAGAGAAAAAGTATCTGAAAAGATCTTAGAAATGGTGTTAAAAGATAAGGCTATCAAAGTAAGAGAAGATATTCTTAAAAAATTCCCAACAGTTTCTGAGTTTTTAGAGACTTCATTACAAAATCCTGAACTATTAAATGAACACATGGGAAAAGAGGAAGCAGAAAAACTTTCAAAAATAGTTTCAGAGAAGATTAAATCAAAAGATATTTTTGTAAAAGCAACACTAAAGGTGAGCAGCACAGATAGTGAAGGTGTTAATTTAATCAAAAATGCATTAAACATAAAAGAAGAGGGTATGAAAATAACTTATCTTGGTGCTCCAAATTATATGATAACAATAAAAGGGAAAGATTACAAGACTTCTAGTAAAAAACTTCGTGAGGTTATAGAAAAGATAGAAAAGAGTCTTAAAGGAAAAAAAGCAGAAGTAGAAGTTATTGAAGAATAAAATGTTGAAGAAGTGTTCTAAATGTGGAAAGTATACCTTAAAAGACAAGTGTCCTAAATGTAAATCAAAAACTGCTTCCCCTTCTTACAAATTTAAATTGAGCTGGTTCAAGAAAGATTAATGATTCCTTGTTTCTTTCTTTACAATTTCCATATCCTTATCCCAAAATTCGATAAGTTTTCTATTATAAATTATTGCTGCAGGGTGGAATAAAGGAATTAATTTTATTTTTAATCCATCAAACTCTATAATCTTAACTTGACCATGCAATTGAGTTATTCCTGGCTGTTTCTTCATACCTTCAGGATTAAGTCCTGCAAAGAAAAACTTTGTTGCATAATTCCCTAAAGAACAAACAACTTCTGGTTTCATTTCTTTTATCTGCTTAATCAACCAAGGAGTATGTGCCTTTATCTCCTCAGGATTGGGATCCCTGTTTTCAGGAGGTCTACATTTTAATATATTAGTTACATAGATGTCATCTAAACTAAGTCCCACCTTTGCTAGGAGCTTATCAAGATTTTTACCAGCAGCTCCAACAAAAGGCAATCCTTGTAAATCCTCATTTCTTCCGGGAGCTTCACCCACAAACAAGATCTTTGCGCCAAGATTACCCTTTCCAACAACAATATTCGTTGCATCCTTACATATCTGAGTATTCTTAGCTAACTTTATCGCATCCATTTTATTTCATAGAAATAGAAGATTAAAAAGTTATCTTAAGGCAAGATATTAATTGTCTTTACAGAAGTATCCACATATTTATACCTAGTAACTATTGAGAAAGGAACAACATATTCCTCGTTTCCATCTAATTCTTTCTCACACACAACTGTTCCTAAATTAGCAGTTCCAGATAAGTCTTCAATTGGAGCATAAGGGGCCTCATTAGCTTGCAACTTACAATCAAATCCTTTTTCAGTAGTTCTTATTAAAACCTTGACCTTATCTTCCTTGAAAGACTCAGAAATCTCTTTAGCTTGCAAACCATCACAATCAGTATCTGGAAGATACACAGAACCTCCAAGTTTATTTTCTATTGTAAAGAATACACTCAATTTGTTTCCAACAACTTCTTCTTTAATACTTGTTATTTGTATTGGAGCTACACTATTTGAAGTAGATTTTATTTTTTCACTTCCCACTTCACATAAACCAGTTTTATTTGATTGAGAAACACAAATACTTGCTTGAGTACTTGTTCCATATGTGTAACATGATTTTAATGCTAAAGGTAATGCATGTAAGCTTTCAATTGGGAAAGTAAATTTAGCAGCTTCTGCGAAAACTATTCTGTCTGGAGAAAGACTTTTCTTGGCTAAATTCCTTTCATTAATTTGAGCATCTTTAACACCTTCTAAATTAGTTCCAACCCCGCTTAAGTAAACCTTAGCTTCGCCTTTATTGATAAATTCTCCTCCTTTATTCAATAATTCAACATAAATTGGAAAGGGTGTATTCACAGGCACACTTATTGGAGGTGCTTGATCAACAAAAGATACCTCCAATCCGGAAGAAACCTGTTCTGCTTCCTGCTGTCCAGTCGGACAACCATCTGCACCACTAACTATAATAACTGAAAGTAAAATTAATGCTATTAATGACTTATTCATTTTACACCAAACTTTTTTCCTCTTTTTCTAATTTGAATGTCAACTTTTTCTCAAGTTCGACACCATAACTTAAATCAATTAACAAAGGATAATTGATATTCTCTTCTTTTGGTAATAGTGCCTGACACTTTATAATACTTGTGCTTGAGCGTTCCTTAAACTCTAAAAATTTAGTAGAAGGATCTGTATAATCACAAATTACATCAGCACCACTTAATTGAGGAATCAAAACAACACCTTCTCTTGAAGAATCTTGAGTAGTTATCTTAATTCCACTCTCTTTTCTTACTTGCATAGTCAAATCAACACCATAACCACTACTTTTCAAAGAAACTCTCTTCTCAACAGTTAAGTCTAAAGGAGAAGGCTTTTTCACAACACTCAATCTTTCAGTTTCAGGTTCTGGAACTGGAACTACTGTTTCCATCCTAGATTGATCTATATATTTTAATGTGAAATAAGCAGTAACACTTTGGTCAATAGGGAAGTCCTCATAAATATAACTTCCAAACAAAACATTTGTTCTTCCAGTTTCTAAAAGTTTATCACCCTCATAAACTGCCGCTTTAACTTGGAAAGGTACACATTCACTACTTATCCCCCCATAAATATCATCAATATCATCTCTAATACAAATTTCTCCATTCTTCGATCTCTCATCAGAATTCTCAATAACTAAATTAGCATAAAAAATATCTCCAGACCTTAACTCCTTTCCAGAAGAGAGGTACTCAATCCCTTTTTCAAAAGAAAAATCAATCCCTTTAGTGGAAGCAGAAGTTGATACTTGCTGTTTTTCACCAATTCCACCTGATCCTCCTCCAGCACATTCTTGTTGACCACTCACTAAAAACACGGCCAACACTAAAAGTATCAAAATTGATTTCATATTAATCGAATTAATTGATTTTTTCACCACTTTTTATACTAACTCTTACGCAATGTTGTTTTAAATTCTTTTTCTATTGTATAAGTAGCCTTGCTTTCAATCCAAGACTTCTCAATACCTTCTTCAGGCATGTCTAAAACATCTATATTACAAGTAAATAAAATAGCATCCTTGTCCTTATTTACAACAATTTCATCAATCTTTTCCCTATCTCCAGAATATTCCAAATCTGAAAATGGTTGATCACACCTAATTCCAAACTTATCTGTTTTTGTTGAAAGTTCTAAGGACTTTAATTTTACAACTTTGGTATTTTTTTCATCTCTAAAAAACTTAACCTCTAAAGGATACTCTAGCTGTCTTTCTCTAATAGGTTGATCACCTAATAAATCCAAACTGAGTGAATAAGGACTCCCATAAATCATTTTTGAACTAGGATTTCCCTTGTCCTCCCCTTCTCCAACAAACACTTCTAAAAGTGCTTCTGAAGTAAAGTCTGCTTCAAGTTTCAAACTCAACTTAGAGCCATTTTGAGAATCATCACATGTAACATAAACAAATTGTTCTGAACTGCTTCCTTCAAATGTTAATTCTGAAACATCTGTTCCAATCTGCCTTCCATCCAAATAACATTTAGGAACAACAGTAATATCTTCCTTAGATAGAACTCCTACTTGTACAACAACATTTGTAGGAGTTCGAGCAATAGGATTCAAAAACTTAGCAGACAAAGTTCTTTGAGGAGGCTCCACAGTTTCAGGTGTTGAGAAGCTTCTTGGCAAGATATTCTCAACAATTTTTTCAGGACTCTTAATAAGATCTAAAGCTTTTGGCCCTACCTGATTTAATATAGGAATATTAGAGACTACTGGAATTGCTGCTTCAGAGATTGCAGGAAGGAAAAACAGCACAGCAGCTGCAATGAATGCAAAGACTAAACCATAAATAATTCCTGATTTAAGATTTTTGCCTTTTAACAAACCAATAACAATCCCTACAACAAAAGCGCCAGTAACTACTGGACTCAAGAGAGCATTAAAAAATGTTGGTGTAACAAGAAAATACATTACTGCCAAAACCAAAACCACAATCAATAACAACCAAGTAACTGGCTTGATATTCTTTACAATATTTCTATATTTAGGATCTATTCCAAATCTTCTCTTAAACCTTTCAGCAGTCTTCTTATCATAACCTCTATTAAGCATACCTAATTCTTCTTCTGAGTCTAGACCTAATTCTTTATTTCTCCCACTATTATGCCAATTACTCTTAAAATCCATAATAGCTATTATAGTTAAAGTAGGTATAAACCTATCTACTGCACTTGAGAACTCTACAACTTCCCATAAAGCAGTCAATCCTTTTGGACCAAACATTAAGAAAGCTACCCCTGTTAAAACCAAATCATAAGCTGTTTCAAAGCCTGGAGGAAGGAAGAAGTCTATTACATCAAGTATAATTGAGATAATGAACTTTGGTGAAAGAAACAACTGACCCCAATTCGTATTTTCCATCATCTATCAGACCTCTTTTTAAAGAATCTCAATTTTATCTAAAGTAAGTTCTGTTTCAGGAATCAAAATCAAATCATTTTGTCCATCCACAAGATATTTATTTATTGTAGTTTCGTAATCCAAATCTCTAGTCTCAATAGCCAAAGATTCTCCATTAAGATATAAAGTAAGCTTTTTCTCTCCAGTATTTGCAAATTGCATTTTCAAATTCACAAAACCTTCTTCTAATCTTTCTTCTTCAATATCAAAGTAATAAACTGGCCAAGATTTTTGTTTTAAGTCAACATCTAGCACTATATCTTCAATATAATAATTTCCTTCACTTGCAAAAGTGATTTCATTTTCCTCTTCTTTCAAATATTCTATAATATCTTTCTCAAATCCTTCACATAACTTTCCTTCAAACACTTTTTCTCCATTCACAGAAATTGAAATATCTTCATCTGAGAAACAAGCAGTGTCAAATTTAAGAATTGCCCTATCAACCGCTCCAATATCTTGCTTGATATTCAAATCTTCAGATATTCTATTATTAGTTATAATGTATTCCTCTCTCAAAGAAACTTTCCCTATAGTATGTTTATTAGCCCATAAAGGCAATAATGGAGTAGAAGACTTCAACTCAATAACACTATCTTTCTCGAATAATTTAAGAGGGATAAGAACTTCTTGTAATCCCTCTCCACGCAATCTAGCGACATTTCTTCCATTAACTTTAACCTTTAAAGCACCCTTGGCTGAATTTACGAAAATAAAGAGTTTGATATTTTTTCCACCCTCTTGCATTTGAAACTCTGTTTTTACAGGAATTGAAGAAAACCAGCTTTTCTTTGTAGAAACTTCATCAAAAATAGTGTCTACTTCCAATGAATCTCTTCTAAAAAGTTGAATATTTGTAAAAGTATACCTTGCAGCAGTCTCTGTCTCTTTCAAAAGACCTGGAGAATCTGTGAACAATGCTTCCCCTTCAAGAGCATCACATCCAGCTAAATCTGGAAATAAGTTACATTTATCAGAATCAGGCAGAAAATAGCCATAAACCATGCTAATGAGTATCAATCCCACAACCAAAGCAGGCACTACTGGTATTTTTCCTTTCATAAATTAAAATACATAAAAGAGACATATAAACCTTTCGCCAGCGAAGGATTTACGCAAAAGAAGGCCCCTAAGTGTTTTAAAACTTAACGCTCATCAAATTTATTAACCCTCAATCATTCTATAATTTATGGATTATGCAATGCCCAGTCAAAGAAAGACAAAAAGAGATAAAAAAGCAAAGAGAAAGCACAGAGTGTATAAACGTGGTGGTAAGTTTAGAACCATAAAACTAAAACCTAAAGAAGAATAATCACTTAAACAACTTTCTTAAAGAAAACCAGATCAATTTAGGAGATAACAAGATACCTAATTCTTTCAATCCAAGCTTATCCCTTGCAGCCATCAAGCCTCCATATTTGGGATCTTCCATTATCTCAAACAATTCCTCAAAATCTGCTTCATCTAACTTATGCAAAATGTGTGTTGCAGTTTGATGCAAAAGAATCCTTAACTTCAAAACAAAATAAGCAGAATAATCTCCTCTCAATAAGATATCTCTAACTGCTTCTGCAGCCATCATTGACGGAATGATTCCACCCAAACTAAATTTAGTATGGCAAGCAGCATCCCCTATAACAAACAAGTTCTTCTTCATCCCAATAACTTTGGGAAGAGGAATAAGTGCACCTCTTAATTTGACATTTTTAGCACCCACAAATTTAACATACTCTTTAAATGAATTTTTAACATTCTTATCCACACTTTCCCCTAAGCCAATACTATAACCTTGACCGCTTGGATAAACATAAGAATAATATCCAAACTTTCCTCCAACAAAAACATATTGGGTGTTCTTTCCAGGAGCAAACTTCTTATTTATATCACTTTTCTTTAATTTGCTTTGCAAATATAAGAAATGTTTTCTATTATTCCAAAGCCCTGCTTTCTTTGCGACTTCACTTAGTGCTCCATCTGCCCCAATAATCACATCCGTTCTAAAAAACATTCTTTTTCCATTCTTTTCAAAAACAAGATCAAATCCCTTTTCACCAATTCCTTCTCCAAAATCAACCAATTTTGTATCAAACTTAAACTTCACTCCTTTTTTCTGAGCCTTTAATATTAAAGTGTCAAGGAGTTTTTTACGATCCATTTCATGTTCTTTAATTTGGAATTCAATTGACTTTTCTCTTGTCAATATTCTTTGTTTAGTGAATGTTCTTTGAATAAACTTTTTAGGATCAAGGCCCCATTTTTTAAGAATAGGTTTAATTGCATTAGTACAGATATTGGAACAAAGTTTATCTCCAATATTTTTCTTAGAGCCCATTTCATAGACGGTTACTTGTGCATGTCCCCCAAGTAATAACGCTAAAGAAGCCCCTGCAATACTACTCCCAATAATTGCAACCCTTTTCATAATTTAGTCAAAAGTTAAAAACTTATAAACTTATGTCCATTAATAAAAACACATGGATATACTATTAGTAATCGCAGCAATATGGCTTATTGCTGCATCTTTCACAGACCTAAAAAATAGAGAAGTTGCAAACTGGTTAAGTTTTAGTCTGTTAACTATCGCCTTAATTGTTAGAGCAAGTGAAAGTATAATTGCTTGGGATTTAACCCCTTTGACAACAAGCCTTATAGGATTATCCATATTCTTTATTATTGCTAATCTGCTTTATTATGGGAAAGTATTTGCAGGAGGAGATGCTAAATTATTAATAGCCCTTGGTGCAGTGATTCCGGGAACAGCTTTTCTTTCTAACATCCTTATTACTGGAAGCTTTTATGGATTATTTTATAGTCTAGTGCTTGCAATAGTTTACAGAAAGAGCTTTGTTAAAAAATTAAAAGACCAAACCGTCAATCCAAGTTATTTAATGATAGTCTTACTTGCATTCTTTGTATTAGGAATAATTTTCGAAATAACTATCCTTTATTTATTCGCAGCAGCGGCTTTCTTCATTTACATAATCCATCTCTTCGTAAGAACTGTAGAAAAGTCTTGCTTGATAAAACTCGTCTCCCCTTCAGAATTAACAGAAGGAGACTGGTTATACAAAAATGTAAGATTGAAGAACAAAGTAATCAAAGCAGGATTCGCTGGATTAAACAAAAGAGAAATATCTTTGATCAGAAAGGCAAACAAGAAAGTTTACATCAAATATGGAATACCTTTCATCCCAGTTTTCTTAATAGCATTCCTAATAACAATATTCTTCGATAACTTATTTTTATATTTAATTTAAAGAATTAAGCTGGTCTTTCTGGAAACTCTGTTGCAGCCAGAGTTTGTCTTTCCTTTTCCACGCTCATTTGTTCTCTAACAACAGATTCATGTTTTTGCTTTTCTTCTTGCATACTCTTTGCAACACCTTCAGAAATAACTTTTCCTACTTTTTCCAAGTCCCCTTTCTCTGCTTGTTTCCTATCCCAAGCAAATACTGCTTTATCATCATCAAACCTAGGAATTAGATTAACAGAAATATGATCCATGACTTGTCCTGCTCCTTGGCCTTGAGCAACATAAATGCTTACGCCTTTAGCAGAAGTTGCATTAATCAGTAAAGGCATTAGCATCTTCATCACTTTAACTAAATTCCAAAGGTCATGATCAGGAATTTGGAAAAGAAATTGATGATGTGCTTTAGTTGTAATTATTATTTGTCCGGGTTTACTAGGAGTGATATCCAAAAAAGCTACAATGGAAGCATCTTCAAAGACCTTAACAGTATCTACAGTCCCTTTACCAATCCCACAAAAAAGACATTCTCCCCCACCAGCTCCACCAGTTCCCCCTTCTGCACCACCAGCTGGTTTCAAATAGGCTTCAAGCTGTTCGGGAGTTGCATTCGCAACTTGTTCTTTCAGACCTTTTCTTTGATCTTCAGGCAGCTTTTCAACTTGTTCTAAAAGTTTTTGCCTTACTTCTTCTGCTTGTTCAGGAGTTAACGCCATCTTTTTAATAAAAATTAATGTAAAAACAATTATTTAAATGTTCTGAGAAAGAATTAAGCGATAGCTCTTCTAACATCTATTACTTGAAGAGAATTAACATCCTCAACCTTAGCAAATTCCTCTTCAACAGTATCAGGATCTCTATCTTCCGGCCAAACAACTGTCAAAATAAGTGAAACTAATCCAAAAGCCACAGGCTCTTCTTTAATTTCATTCATCATTATTTTGGCATCTATTTCTTCAGCCTTTTTCTTAACCGCTTCTTTAAGTTTAGCAAGATCTACATCAGGGGAAACAGGCATTATCTTAAGAGTCATAAATACTTCTCCCATTTTAAGGTCCTACAAAGCCACAATCACACTTATACTTCACACTCATTTTTTTGCACTTTGTACATCTATTGATCTTTTCACGATTACATTTAGGACAAGTGAATGACACTCCTTCCAAAAATTCTGCATCGCAGCTTACACATTTCATAGTTTAAACAGAAATAGATGGTTTATAAGTCTTATGCTGGCCCAAAAAATATGATTACTTATTTGAAACTTTAATCAATAATTCCTTCAAACAAACAGCTGGAGACTGACGCATATCAATAGTGATTAACTCAAAATCTAAAGATTTCTTTAGTTTATTATAAAAAGGGCCTTTAAATTGAGCTTGATACTTCAAATAATGCTCAGGAACATTTCTTTTTCTCTTCTTATTCCTTTCTTTACAAAGTTTTAATGGAGCATTACAATAAATTACAATAACTTCCCTATCTCCCAAAGCTTTAACGACTTTTGGAAGAAAAGACCCCAATGCAAATTCTAAGATATCAAATTTCTTTTTGGAGAACGATTTAAGATATTTCCCCATCACCTCTTTCAAAATTGACTTATCTTTCTCAGTTACACTCCCATATTTCTTTATATAAGAAAGCATAATATCTAAGATGTCATAAAATTTCAGCTTTTTTCTCTTAGCAAACTCTTTAACTAATTCTGTTTTTCCAGATCCTGCAACCCCAATAAAAATGAATACTTTTTGTTTTTTCATTTTAACCATGCCTCCACCAGGATTTGAACCTGGGTCTTAAGCTCCGCAAGCTCACATTCTATCCGGACTGAACTATGGAGGCTTATGAAATAGAATGTAGAACAGCTTTAAAGATTTACTCTACCAACTTTTTAACAAATTTAGTAACAAAATATTTGTCTGGTGCACGTTCAGTCTTTCCAGGAACCATCCTAAAATAAACTGTAGCAGCCCTCTTATCCTCTAATTTACTATACAAACAACTACTAGCAGTAAAGTCGCTTAAAGCTTCAGAAATTTCAAATTTCTCAATTACTTTCCCTTTCCCTTTATACAACTGCTGTTTACCCACTACAAGATAAACTGGGTGATCTCTAAGAGAAAACTTTTCAACATATTCCTTAGTAAGACTACTTCCTTCTAAGAATTTCTCTAATGCTTTTCTTGGTTTTGACATCATTTTAAACTGTTAAAGTTTCTAATCCGTCCTTTTTTTCATAATCTTCTGCAAGCAATAATTTTTGCATTACTCTTGCTCCAAGATCTCCGAAACTACCAGATTTTTTAGTTTTCCCTTCGGAAAAAGATTTGTAAGGTTTAATTAGTGGTTTTCCTTTTCCGCTCAAAGTTATTTCATAAACTAAAGCTGAATGACATCTATTCCTAGCAAATTCAGTCATCTCTACAGGATTTTGGCTGTATTTCTCAACAGGAATTTTATACTCCTTGTTTTCACCCAAAACGTAATAAAAAACTCCAACTTTCCCACTATGCAATAAATTACAAGCTCTAACAGGATTTATCAAACGAGATTTTTCCATCTTTATACCCATATTTAACCCTTTAAAAAGTTTTTTAAAAAAACATTCATCCTAAGTCGGTAGTGAATAATCACTCTTTTTTAGGTTCAGAATCAGAAAAGCCTTCTTTTATTATCCAAAAAACACATTCATTCTCAGGAAGGTTTGGAGCATCAATCATTTTTCCAACTCTACTCCCTTTCTTACCTCTCCTCAAATAAATTCTATAGTGGGAAGCATGTCCAAGAATATGTCCTCCAATAGCAGTTGTTGGATCTCCAAACATAACTGCAGGATTTGCCATAACTTGATTAGTTATGTAAACTGCAACTTTATGTTGCTCTGCAAGTTTCAATAAAGCATGTATATGTTTATTCAGTTTCTGCTGTCTATCTGCCAATTGGCCTCTTCCAGAAAACTCAGCACGAAAATGAGAAGTTAGGCTATCAACGATAACCAATTTAATTGGTAGTTTCTGTTCAAGAATCATATCAGAGACTTTTTCAACAAGGAGCATTTGGTGGTCACTATTAAAAGCTCTTGCTGCAAAAATATTCTTTAAAGCCTGATTTTCATCAAGTCCTAACCCCACAGCCATTTGTTTTATCCTCTCTGGCCTAAAGGTTCCCTCACTATCTATAAAAACAGCCATTCCCTCAGCACCACCTCTTTCTTTTGGCAATTGTACATTTAAGGCAAGCGAATGAGCAATCTGGCTTTTTCCAGATCCGTATGCCCCATAAGCTTCAGTCACTGTACTTGTTTCTAGACCTCTTCCTCCCAGTAAGTTATTAAGATTTTCACTTCCAGTGGAAATAGTTAAAAGTTCCTCTCTTTCTTTAAGATATTCAGAAGCATCTTTGAATCCAAGATCCATCATCTTTCTTGCAGCTTGGATTGCCTTTCTAGCAGTTGTATCAGTCAATCCTGCAGTCCTAGCGAGTTCAGCTGGAGTCAATACAGCAATAGACATCAAATCATTTAATCCTGCGTCTTCAAGTTTAACAGCAATAGCAGGGCCTATTCCAGGCAGGTCTGTAATTGCAGAACTTTTTTCTTTTTTAGCCATCGTTAATCAAAAATCGGAACATCAATTTATAAGGATTATCCTTACACATAACATAGTTTTACAAAGCAACTGTTATAAAATAAATTATAGGTGCTACCAAATAGGCATAAACCTATTTGTTGTTTAATTCCCCAATAAGTTTCTCAGGATCTACTTCTTCTATATCACTTACAATAAATTCTAGATTGTCAAACATCTTATTTTTCCTGACTCTTCCAGAAAAGACTAATTCTCTTCCTAGAATCTCATTCTTTCTATCAATAAGTCCTCTAACTTCAGTTTCATTTATCTTGAATATTTTACAAATCACTTCATTAAAGCAAACAGACCTCATATTTCCAGTACCATCATCTAAAACTACACTCATCAAAGATTTTTCTTTGGGAATAATCACCCCATGTTGTGCACAATTAGATTTATTGCCTTCAGTTAGAGGTTTCTTCCCACATTCAGGACAGACTGAGAAAAACTTTGGTTCAAAAGCTTGAACAACTACTGCTCTTACGGCAGCACGTTCATTTTCAGTAAGTTCTGATATTTTTCTTGAAACTGCTGGAGTTTTAGCAGCAGGATTAAATTGAACAGCATTAGAAATAACTTGAGTGCTTAATTTAAATGCTGAAAAAGATCCTAAATGTAATTCTTTATCGAATTGCCCTTGTCTTACATTTCCACCACTCAACTCGACAACATCTCCTTCCTTGATTTTCCCCTCTTCAAGAGGCTGTATAAGTTTAGTGTCCCATAAAACACATTTAATATTTCCAATATCATCTGAAAGTATTAGATTAGCAACCTTTCCGGCAGTGCCATTCTTAGTAGTGAAAGACCTAATAGGATAAATTCTCATAATCTTCCCCACCAAAGAGACTTTTCTCATCCCTATAAGCAACCCATCAACCTTTACCTTTTGCTGATCAAAGCTAACCCCCAATTCTGCAGCCACGATTTGTGCAGCACCTTCAAGAGAGATTAAATCAGAAAGCTTTGCTTTCTTCTCTTGGACTTTTCTTTCAATTTCAGCAGTATCTAGCTTAGTAGAATTCGCAATCAATTTGACTAACTCTTGATAACTTGCTTTAATCATTACCTAAAAACTTTTAGAATGTTTATAAACTTTTATGCAGTCAATGACGACTTTTCAATAGCAAATCTTAACTCTACAGGTTTAAAAGAATCTTCATAAAAATACTTTTCATCACTTAATAAGGTGAAAAGTAGATAATTTTCCTTATCCTTCATCCCTACATCCCAGCTTTCAAAACTCAAACCACTCATACAAGCATCAAATAACAAAGCGCTAGAACAAGTATTCTTTCTCTTTATAGACTCCTCATACACCAGATCTAATTCAAATTTAGGATAATCTAACGAAAATTGAGCAATTTGAGGCACAGTAACCTGTACTTCAACAAAAGAAGTTTTGAAATCTTCCTTTTTAATTTCTACAGAAGGAACAAAAATTAATTTATCTCCTTCAAAAGAAACAGTAAACGTCTTTTCATTTGAAAATTCATTAAGGAAGAACTCTTTTGTTTTTTCTTCATTAGGTTTACATTCAGTACTCCAGATCTTTACAAATCCTTCAGGATTAAAAGACTCAGTCTTACAACTTTTATCTTCCTCCACACCATAACTATCAAAAGACTTTGCATAAGCCTCTTGAATCATAAATTTAGCATCTTCCTTGAGGAAAAAAGTCTCTTTATCTAGATTACTTGAAAAGTTCAATACTTCATCTGGAGGACTTATTGATTCTCCAACTGCAGTATTATGGACTGTAACTGAATAAAGTGCTTGGCCAAATGCAAGCAATGCCAAGATTATCAAAACACCTTCGATTAATTGACCTTTTTTATTCATGCTTCCACCTTCCTAGTTATTAAAGTGAACTTAACATCAAGATCATTTGGAAGTCCAATATTTTCCACAACAATCCACTTTGCATCTTTAATGTTAAAACTAGAACGTAAAATAAAATCTCCTTCTGTGGCAATCCCAGAATCTCTTGGCCCAATAATCTCCATCCCATAATTCTTACTTGTCCACTCACCATAAACCTCTTTCAAAGCATTTTCTGTTTCTTTCTCTAATTGTTCTTTATAATTTCTATCGATATTCACTAATTGAATCAAGTCTGACATCAACATTGTTTGATTTTCCACCTCAACTGGTGTAGATAAGTAAGCAAAAAGGGAGACTCTTGTTTGCTCTCTCAAAGATTCTTTAGTAGTTATCTCGCTTGCAATATCTCCTGAAGAACCAATTATATTAATATAAAAAGATAATACAAAAATCAAGACTCCTATCACAACAGTAGCTGCCATCAAGGCATTTGTAGTTCCAAGTAACTGGCCCTTATTATCTAATTTATACATTTTCAGAAATCTTAGCTATTCCAACAAGAATCTCTAAAACACCCCTTTCAGTTTTTCCATTATTATCTACCAAAATATAATATTTTTGTTCCAAACAGCTTAAAGGAACTCCAGCTTCTGGTTTTTCAGAGCCCACTTCACATAAAGTTTTGAAATTTTCCATTCCAAGTGTTTTATTTACAGAAAAATTTGATTCAGAAGACTTTCCAATCACATTTAGATAATACTCTCTTTCATCCAAGGTTAAACAATCTCTTAAATTAAAGTCTGCCTTAAGCTTACTTTCAGGAGCAATGCAATCCACAACAGTTTTTGTCAAGATAACAGCTTCTGCCCCCCTAACATCTTGCTTTGCTGAAAATGCATTTCCAATACTTAGAGAAATAACTAAAACAACAACCATGAATAACAAAACTCTCCATACCAATGGTAAAAGCTCTCCCAACATTTGTCCTTTTTTATGCATTTTTAATAATTAATTTAGTTCCCCCTTCAACTTTTTCGCTAGAAACACCATATCTACTAAAAAAAGAATAACTTTCTTCTCCAACAACCACATTTTTCCCTGAAACTTTTAATTCCTTATCAAACAAGATTTCAGTCCCTAAATCAGCAGAATCAATAAGCAATGCTGCTTGTTTAGCGATTGATTGGTCTATTGCAGCCTCTCCTGTAGATACATCATTCATCCAATACATCAAAGAAAAATAAGCTACTAAAAAGATAACAATATAACCCACTGTAACTAAGATCTCCTCTGCCCCTTTTTTATTCATATCCAAACAAGTTTCCTTCGATTAATAAATCTTATGAGGCGCTAGATTTATTAACAATCATTCTTTAATAAACAAATGAAAAGGGGGAGTCTTGAGCTAAAAAATTTGATATATATAATCTTAGCCCTCACTATATTAATAGCAGCTGGAATTGCAGTGAGTAAATCTATTCAAGGTCCACTAAGTTAAAATGGATAAAAAAGGAGTAGAAAGGCAAGTACTTATAACAACAATTTTGGTAATAGTCAGTTTCATAATAATTCTTATGGTTATTGGCAGATTTGCTGCAGTAATTCCAGATACTTTTGATAGAGAAGCTTGTAGAAGCTCTGTTTTGATCAAGGCAGGACTAGAAGCAAAACCTATACTGAGTAAAGCTTTGGGATTAAGTCCTGCATTAAAGTGTAAGACAGAATACCTTTGTCTTAACAAAGGAGGGAAATGTCCAAAACAAGGATATGAAAAAGTCACGGTAAAGACTGATGATGAAATAAAAAGAAAAGTGGCAGAATCAATGTATAATTGTTGGTATCAATTAGGAGAAGGTAAAGCAGACTTTTTAGGAGATAACTTTCTAGGATTGGGAACACAAGAAAGCACTTGTGTTATTTGTTCTGTGATTAAATTTGATGAATTCACAAATGATAAACAATTAGATTTTTCAAATTATCTAGAAAAAACAAAAATCCCAGTAGGGAATAAAACTTATCTAGAGTATTTTACAGATATGAAGGAAGCAAAACTTCCAACCCAATTAAAAGCTGAAGAACTGAATACAAATAAAGATTACGCAATAGTATTCGCAGGACTCAAGGGTGGAAAAGACCTACAAGAAAGTTTAAACGACATGACAGGGACCGTTGGAACTGCAATAACTGCTGGAATAGGATTAAAAACAGTAGGAGTAAGTTTACTAAGTGCAAAGGGAGCATTATTGATTGCTATTCCTGCCGCTGTTTTCAAATCAACCCAATTAGGATTTAATTCTTGGAATGCCCATATTGCAACTATAAGATGTGATAAAGAATCCAAAGGTTGTTTCACAATGATGCTTCTTCCAAACACAGCAGAAGAGATATCTCAAGTTTGTGAAAGAATAGAAAGTATTCCTTAAGAAAAACTACTTATTGCTACAGCATACTCTGCTACTTTTTTTGGCCAAACATTCTCATCTGAAGCATAACCACCATAAACCTTGTCTCCAACCTTTCTTCTAATGCCTATATCTCTTGCTAATTTAGTAAAATCTCCATTGAAGTTTGCTATTGATTCCTTATATCTTGAATTAGTTGATAATCTCTTTGCAACATCAAAAATCGAATGACATCTATTGCTATAAGCCATATACTTTTGTCCAGGGATAGTATGACAAGAAGTTCCCTCTTGGCAGTTGATAATATCATCACACCTGCCAATTGTAGAAGCCTTACTTGCTTGTTCAGGAGTCAAACATTCAGGTCCTGACCAAAAACAAAAACCCTCTGGATCAGTACCAGTTCCCCCTTTTACTGCAAAAAGATTATTAGAATATTTAGCGGGGCCATTAGGACAAAATTCTTGAGATTTTTGACTTTTACCCTCATTAGTTTCATGAATAGTTATTGCAGTAATAAATTCTGCAGGAACGTGATATAACCTTGAGGCATTTAAGATACAACCCCCCAAACCAACAAGTTTAGAGTCTTCCCTTCCTTCTAGATATTTATCAATATAAGTTTCTTTAGTTGAAAAATATTCTCCATATCCCAATTTAAAACTTCTTACAGAAGCCTCATATTTTTCTCCCGTATCTGTAACCTTTAGATTAGAAATCATCTTCGCCTTCACATTCGCTCCAGTATCTAAATCAATTAGCTGTTTCTTAATCTGCTTACAATACCTTTTCTCAAAATCTTTACACTCAACAAACTCACAGATACAAGCACAAAACTCGCTTTCACAGTAATTAGAATCAGTATAAGTGACAAGCCACCACCCAACTGGAGTGAGAGCCATGTAATCATCAACCCAATTAGTCTCTAAGCCATTCAAAACGTTTTGCAACTGCTGTAAACTTCCAAGAGACTGAGCTTTCTCTTTCTGGGTTTGAATAGTATTAAAAGTATTAAAAGCCGCAGTAAAAATTGCAATTATTAATAGAACTCCCAAAATAAGATAGAGAGTTTCCTTAAGTAAAATCCCCCTTTTTCCATTTAGCATAATAAAAAAGGAAAAAAGAAATATTTAAACCTATTTACGCGCTACAACCTTCAGCATTTAGTTCAATACCTTCAGCATTTAGACAAGTCATACCACTAACTTCATAACATTTATCACTACAGAACTTATCAAATCCTTTATCTTGGCAAGTGCTACGACATTCTATTCCTTTATCGATTTCGTCAGTTGCAATGTCTACAGGCTTTCTCAAATCAGAGAAGGCATCTGTAAAGAAACCAACTACCAGAATCAATACAACTATAGCCACTATGAACAAAATAATTTGCTCGTAAGATATTGCACCTCTTTTGTTGCTTTTCATGTCTTGATTAGCTAAAAGGCATATTTAAAACTTATGAAATAAGCTCTCGTCGGTATGTCATCACTCCAGTGTAAGAAAATATTTAAAATGGGGATGCCTAAGAAAAAGAACAAAAAATGCTTGAAAAAATAATTAATTCTCTAAAAACAAAGATTGTACTAGGCACATCATTAGCATTGCTGCCTTTTGCAAATAGCTTTGCATATATGAATGAAGTTAAAGTAAATGGGCAAGATTATGTTGTAGAAGTTTCAGAATCCAACAAGACCATACAAGTAGATTGTCCAAATTTAGAAATTGGAAAAAAGGCTGCAATGTATTCTTTTATTGAACACGAAAGAATTTTGTTAAGAAATAGAATAGACAATCTTGAATACAATTCTATTAGACTCATAAATGAAGCACGTACCCAAAGCAGAGTTTTATCTAAAAAATTAAACAAAGTCTCTAAATGGGCACAAATAGAAGATTTCAAAGTTCATCCTTGGACTTTTTTATTCCATGGAATGCCCATAAAAATACATGCTTATAAAGAAGCAATAAAAGTAAGACAAAATGCAATATCTTATCTTAATTTATTAAAAGAGGACCCTCAAAAAAGTCCTTTAAGAATTTATAGTGAGCTTTTATTCTACAAAAGATCAGTAAATCATGTAAACTCTTATTTGATAAATGTAATGGGCTCAACAGAGTTAGATCTTCCATTCAGTTTAAGAGAACTAACTAATTTAGAAAAAGAAATTGAAAAAGATAAAAAAAGTCTCAATTTGAAAAGAATAGAAAAAAATAAGGAAATGGTGATAGAAAGAATAACAGAAAAATTAAAAAATAGCAAAGCAGGAAAAAATTATTCTTCAAAAGACTTAAAGACAGCTAGAATGCAACTATCTGATCCATTTGAAAAGATCTCCAGATATAAACTTCTTACAAAAGCTCCTGAAACAGTTTTTGAAAAATCTTTTGATATCCCGATATACAATCTTCATTCACAAGAATTAGAAAGCAAGGGTCTTGAGATAAAAGTAAGAAAATCTTGTATAAAAGGAGACAGTTATAATCTAAGACTAGAGTTACTCTTAAAAAACCTTCAAGAACCGAAAGAATTATCAGACCTATTCTTATTAGACAACCTAAAAACAAACATCTTTCTTGTCTATCCGTCTGGTGTTGAAACAAGAGGGATAGATCAAAGCGCTTATTTTATATCTTTCAATAAAGGCAAACCCACTAGGAATTTAATTGAAATAATGAGCTCAAGAAAAGACAAATTGAAGTTAGACGCTTCACAAGAAGTTTTTGATAAATCTTTAGAACCTTTCAGAGGAAACATAACCCGTATTAGAAATATTTTGGATTATTTCTCTGAAAAGATAATCAGCACTGAAAAATCCAATGAGGAGATAAAAAAGGATTTGCTTATTGGAGGTTTAGATAATTATTTAGAAGAAGAAATTGAGATTTCTCCAACAGGGAAACAATCTTCTTCTAGATTGATTTCAATTAATTTAGAAAATCTAAATAATAAGCCAGTCTACATAGCAGCAAGCATAGGGATAAGAGATTGGTATGACAAAAAAAGAGGAAGAATAGAAGATTTAATCATAGATGTTCCAAATGATGAAGTTCAACCAAAAAAATCAAATGAATTAGTCTGGATAATTCCTTCAGAATGGGTAAATCCTTCAGAAGATACATTGGAAATTCTTGTTCCAAGAATACATGGAAGAAAAACAATAGAAAATGGAAACAACCATGCAGAGTATACAATAATCAAAGTAGGAAATCAAAATTATTCTTTCATAGATCAAGAATTTTTTTACAAATATTCCTTAAATGGAAAATTTCCTGCTTATCCAATCACTTTAAGTGAAGGATTGTTGGTTCTTGAATTAAAGGAAAAGCTAAAAAGGTCCAAAGAAGTTATTCCAGGATTTTACTTTGGAAATCAAGAAGAAATAAAAAGTGCAATAATCAAAAAACAGTCAGTTATGCAAGAAAGATTAAAATCATCAACCAAACCTGAATAATTGACCAATCTTATCAACAAGAGAGACCAATTGGTCTTTTATTCCAAACATAAAGCCCAGAACAACAAGCAATACGACTATTGCAATGATCCATAGAATTAAAGTATTAATCGCAATTCTTCCTTTCTTTTTCATTTTACAATCCACCTAAAGACATTGTCGCAAGCATAGATAATCCTAAAATCGCAACCAATGAAGCAATCAAGTACATGACGACTCCCTTTTTCATATTGCTTGCAATTTCAAACTTTTCGCTTAAAGGATCTACTCCGCTCTCTACAGAGACCAAAGTTACTGTGAGTATATAAATTATTTCGATAACATAAATTCCGGCTATAAGCTGTATATAATACGGAGGAATCATCTTAGATAAATCAAATAACTGTGTAAATGTACTAATCGTTCCAAAGCCCATTACTTCTGTTTCTAAGCCTCCAGCAGAAAGCAGGCTTTGAAGCTTCACTAATATGGAAGTAATCATTGCTGAAAGCCCTACAACAATTCCTGCAAGCAAGGGGGCTAAGAAAGACATATTACTCTTCATACTGCTTAAGATATCTGCAAGCAAGTCCTTTAATCTCCTATTTATCTTTTCAATATTTTTCAGATACTCAGAGATACTTATCAAAGAGTTAGCTGCCACTCTCAATCCTTTTTTAGCACTTTCAATAAGTATATCCATACTAGTCCTTATTACATCTGAAGGATAGAAGAGTATTGCTCCTCTTCTCTTATCAAAAATAGCTTTCTTAATAGACATTCCAAACTGAGCAATGTTTGAATTAACAGCCATAAAGAACCCTGAAGTGGGCGTTCCTCTCAATGATTCTGAAACTCTTCCAAAAGCAATTTCTGCAGGTATTCCATCACCTATTCTATTTCCAAGTTGGAAAAGGGCAGAAGGGAACTCTTGCTCTAAATTCTTAGTTTTATTTCTTGTATCTATTAGGTTCTTAGTTCTTGATTTATAATTTAAGTAAAAATATCCTGCAACAGCCAAAGGAATACACAAACTAAGCAATAAAGCCATTATTCCAAAAGGCCCAGTAGTTCCTGCGTCTTGAACTACAAACTCAAAAAATCTAAGGTCTCCAAAGACTGTCAAACCTAATTGACTAAAAGAATAATCTTTCTGTAAACCTAACCATTCAGGAATTGGAGTATATTGGAAGATTAAAGGAATTAAACCTAATAAGAAAAGTGGAGACATCCATGCTAACGCCCTATAACTATGCTTCTTACTCATAAAATTAGAATACTCTGGATTTAGTTCAATAGGATTTGTTTCACCATATCCTCCTGGCCTATTTGCTAAAATATTATTTGAATAATAAAACACTGCAAAGGGAACTAAAAGATTGAAGAAGAGTGCCACATGCCACCAACTTATTGCTCCACCCATCAAAGTTGAGAAAAGTGGAAGTAATGCTAGCATTAAAGTTGGTAAGACTATCCCCAACATGTAAAGATTTGTTAAAGGAGATTGAATGTTATGTGTAAATTTCAACATTTTGTCATAAACACCGTCGAGCATTACACTTAATGCTTTTTCAAGAATCTCAAGCCTTCTTGCCTCAATAGGTTCATACAAACTGCTTTCAATTAAATGAAAGGATTCAACAAACTCAAAACTATAGCCCTTCCATTTTTCAAGATAATCATCTAAAGAAGATTTGATTGTAGAATACTTTCCAGTTTCAACATCCCAAATTATTTTCTTGAAATCTAATGAAAGAGGTGGCTGTAAATGATCTGAAGCAAACTTTATTGCTCTTTCTAAGTTACTAGTATGCTTCATAAAAATGATTATATACAAAATTGCAGGCACCATCTGTGAAGATGCTTGCAGTCTCCATCTTTGGGCAAGAATTCTAGGAAGTTGATTTGCATAATAATAAACAAAAGCAATAATCCCCATTAAAACAGCAACCACAACCAAAGGAAACTCGATTTCGGCAAAATACAAACCTACCCCCATAACTAAAAACAAGAAAGTCAACAAAAGAGGTGCTGCCAAAGCAAACATTGCAGCATCTGAAGGAGTTATTTCCAAATGAGCAGTATCAATAGCTCTTCTAAATCTCTTTTCGTCTTTCTCACTCAACTTTAACTTGATAGTATTCCCAATACCTTTAGCCAATTTTTCATATAAACCTAATTTAGGCCGGATCTCTTCCTTAAATTTCAAATACTCTCTAGAATATCCACTTTCTTCATCCTTCAGAGACCTCTCTACTTTCCCTTCATACTTTTTCAAGATATCATCTACTCGCTTACTTCTTACCATAGCCTCTTTTACTAGTAATTATAAGAAAAACAACTTTTTGAATGTTTCCTTGAGAAGAATTATTACCAAAATTTCCTTATTTTATCTGCATAAGGGTGCTTTTTTGACTTTTCACCAATTCCTTTCAAGATAATCTCAACAACTCTTTTAGGATTATTCTTAAAAGTGTCTGCAACAAGGTCTCCTCTTTTAATTTTGCTTTTTATCTTGTCTTTCCACTTTTTTTCATCCCATCCTTTTAAAAAATTTAAAATAGGTTTTCCCCTTTTTCTATTCCTTTTAATGGCTTGTTTGAAAGGAACAGTCAATTGTACGGTATAAATTTTATAGCCATTCTTTTTCAAGTCTTTTCCAAGTTTCTCCTTGACAAATTCAACCGTAGCTTCCTGTAAAATAATCTTTCTTTTAGTACCTTTTATCACACCCTTCACTAAATCAACAACTGTCTTTTTTGAAAGTTCCATCAAAGCCTGTTTCTCTTTCTTATCTAACTTCTTTGAATATCCAATAGGTTCAAAAATATCTTTAATACGCCAAATATCAATAAACACCCAACCAGGCAAACTTTTAGCTAGATTGTAAGAAGTAGTTGATTTTCCAGTAGTCGGCATTCCATCAATTAAAACTATTTTCCTTTTCATTTCAACCTCTTTATTAAATTCCTTAGAGCATCTTTGTTATTCTCAAAATGTAATAAACTTATACACTCTTCAAAAGAACACCATTTGAGATCTTCATGTTCATCATTCTCAATGTGTTCGAACTTCAATTTTTCATCAACTTCAAAACCAAAAACATATTCTTTAAAAGTTGTTTTTTTCTTATCTTTAAAATCACCCACAAACTCGAAATGTGGCATGTCTTCTATAATTTCCTTAATAACTTTTACATCAAGACCTAATTCTTCTTGAAATTCTCTTTTAGCACATCCAATATGAGACTTATCAGTATCTTCTAATCCCCCTGTTAAAAATTGCCAAAACCCTCCTCTTTTTTTAATTCTTTTCAATAATAAAAAGGAATACTTACTTTTATTTTTTCTAAAAACTATTGTTTCAATAGTTATTGGAAGTCTCATTTCATATTCCTAATCTCTTTCTTGAGCCATTTCTCCCAATCATGATAAACTGTCTTTCCTATAGGAATTCCTACATCTGCTGTAACCTTATCAGCAATCTCATGGAAAGCATTATTGCTCTGGACCATAAAAGGCGCTTCAAGTATTCCTGGCTTTTTAAGATGTAAAGCTTGCCTCACAAGAGTTTCTTTTACTTTTGCTCTTAACAAAATATTATCCCAGATAGCATCCCAATTTCCAGCCCAACCTTTAACTTGGCCAGCAATTGATTTAATCACTTCACTTTCTCCATTGATCAAATCGGAAGTAGGTTCTAGCATATCTTTTTTGACGTTATAATTCATCAAATCTGAAAATCCTTTCTCTAACAAAGGATCCTCCTTCCACTTTTTTCTTACTTCTGTAAGCTGTGTAACTCTTCTGACACTATGCAACCCATCAGGGGTTTTAATTGGATTTGCGACTATGATCATATCTGTTGCTTTAAAACTTGTAACAGGAACTCCTAAATCATTAACAACCCTATCAAAAACAGCATAAGGTGAACCACCATGAATGGTTCCTGCAACAACATTTGCTAAAGCTCCAATTCTCATCGCTTCATAAAGTGCTTTAGCTTCAACACTTCTAACCTCACCAACAATCAAGCTACTGTCCCCTAAACGCAGACTAGTTCTTATCCCTTCATCTGCAGGCATTTCAGTAGTCTCCTTTAACAAAGCTGAACGCACTTTCATACTTACAACATTATACCCTAACTTCCTCATTGAATCAAGAGGCATCTCTAAAGTATCTTCAACAGCAATAATTCTTGTACGTGGCATTATCTCTAACATCAAAGACCCTAACAAAGAAGTTTTTCCAGAGCTTCTTGTTCCAGCAACCAAAATAGTTCTTCCACCATCAACTAAAAATCCTAAAATTCCAGAAGCAAGAGGAGTTAACATTCTATTCTTAATGAATAATGGCAAAGTCCAAGGCATTTCTCTATGTCTTCTAAAAGCATAAGACAATCCTTGTGGGGATAAAGGTCTTTGGATAACTGAAACTCTTGCTCTTACATTTCCAATTGACAAATCAGTATCTAAAACTGGGTTTGCCTCATCTAAAGGTCTTCCGGACAACATTCTAAATCTTGCAGCCCATGCATCTGCATCTTCTGAAGAAGGCAAAATATTAGTCGTACATTCTTCCCACTTCCCATGTCTCAAAAAAATAGGTGTCTGTCCAATAGGAGCATTGATAACAATATCTTGCAAGTTCTCATCTTGTAATAAAACTTCAACTAAACCAAAACCAATAGTATGCCTCACCAAAATAGAAGCTAACTTATTCAACTGCCTATAACTTACAGAAACTTTTCTTGACTCAGCCAACTCCCTTAACAAATCTCTAGAAATATTAAAGAAAACCTCTCTTGTCCTTGTAGGGTCTACAAATTCTTCTGCTTTTGGACGATGTTCAATCAAAACACTTCTAGCCAAATCAACCAACTCATAAAACTCATCCTTCAAAGTGAATTCAGGAGGTGTTAAATGATAGATTGGTTTAGGAACATTTGGAACTTTTAATATTGAAACAGTAGTCTTATCAAAACCTTTTTCCAAAGTATATTCATCAAGAAGCTCTGCTCCAGCAGGGATAGAGGCCATTAATCTGGTAAAAGTAAAGTTAGGGATAATATCTGGTCTAAAAAATCTTCTATAAAGATCTCGATTTCCAAGACGATGAGCTACAAGATCCGCTTCCACAGTTTTAATCATTGTAGTCTCTTTAAGCATTAAGATTATTTGTTCAAGAATTTTAATGAAATTCTCCCCACAGCTCTTACAACTAGGAGATAACTTTGGAAGATTTATCCTTGATTCACGAAGAATCCTCTTAGCCTCAACATAACACCCAATAGGATCTTGCTTCAATAAAGCTAAAACAAGCCATCTAAGGGCATTATGATTATCTGGCAGACAAGCTTGACAAGAGATTAACTTTGTAGAAGAAAGAATCTTCTCCTGATCAATTAAATAAGTATAGATCTGTGCAATCTCTCTAAGCAAATTAACTTGAGCAAAAGGATAAGAGTAATTTCTTTGTTGTACAAAAACCATTCTAGAAACTTTTGGTGTAGAAATAAGTCCATCAACCGTTCTTGACATGACTAAAGCCGAATCAGCTAAAGAAGGAACAGAAGGATAACCAATATAATTGACATACATTGCCTCTTCTCCGGCATCTCTTACAACTTCATTATGGTACAGTTTAGTTCCAGATTTGAAAATCATTTTATCCTCTTTTAACAAATAACTTATCCCCTCACTAAAGAAGATTAAGTTTATATATCGTCGATACTTATCACTCGATAAGCAACGAAAGCTTAATATAGCTTTCGATTAAAAAAAGAGATAAAAGATGGTTGAACAATTAGATCCCACTGCATTTTTGACAGGATTAGCCACAAAAGTCAAAAATATTGAAGAAAAGCAGAATATGCTAAAAGAAAAATCTCTGCTATTGGGCCAATCATTCTTAAAACAAGAAGAAACTCTAAGAGAAGATGTTGCTTCATTAAAAGATGAAATAAAAGAAATGAGTTTAGATATCGAAAGGATAAAAGATAATGTCGAAAACATAATCCAAGAAACAGAAAACTTCTCAAGAAGAGAAGAACTAAAAGTGATTGAAAAGTCTATGAAAATTTGGGACCCTCTTAAGTTTGTAAGAGAGGATGAAGTAAAGAAGATGATTGATGAGGCTTTAGAAAAGGCTCAAAATCCTCCCAAAAAACATGGAAAAAGTTATATCAATTAAAACTAAAACTATAAAAATATCCAAAAATAGTTAATTTCATAAAGAGAGGTAAAATGGCAAAAAAAACACCAATAGAAGAAGTCATCAACATGTCTAAACAAGGCATGAGTGATCCACAAATAATCGGTAAACTTACTGAACAAGGATTCAATCCAGTTCAGATACATGATTCTTTAAACCAAGCAAGAATAAAGCAAGAAATAGAGATGTCAGAAACAAAACCTCTACCTTCCCAACTAGGATTTCAACCATCAGCAATACCTCAACAACCCATGCCCCAGTTACCACCACAATTGCCTCCAAAAAATGCATTACCTCCTCTTCCACCACTTCCAGGACAAGTAGAGACTCCGGTTCCAAAACCTTCTGTAATACCTCCTATGCCTCCCCAGCCTCAGCCACAACCAATACCTCAACAACCACAAATGCAAGCCCCAGAAGGAGCTTACCCCTATACTTATCCATCATATGACGAAGAAGCAATTGCTCCAAAGATAAACACAGAAGCTATTGAAGAGATTGCTGAAGAAATAGTTAATGAAAAATGGCAAGAAGTCAAATCAAAGATTGCAGATGTCATTGAATGGAAAACTTATGCAGAAAAAAGAATAACTAGTGTTGATGACAGAATAAAAAGACTAGAATCTTCCTTAGACAAATTACAAGCAGCCCTCCTAGCAAAGATGAATGAATATGGACACGGAGTAAAAGGCCTTGGTGCTGAAATGACTTCTCTAGAAAATACTCTTGGAAAGATACTCCCTTCTTTAGTTGGAAATGTAAAAGAATTAGGGAAGATAACAGACGAACTTAAAGCAAAATCTAAGAAAAAGCAAAAATAATTCTATTCTCTCATAGTTAAAAGCCAATAACTTATTCCTGCAATTACTAACAAAACTACTCCCCCAATAACTGCTGGACTTAAGAATAATTCTAATGCTGTCCCTTGTGCAGGTTCAAGACTTCCTTCTGAAATCATATTAATCAAAGGACCAAAAACATTAACTGATGCCCCCAAGAATACAAGAAGAATCGCTGCAACAAGTATTGCAGCCACTACCTTGCTCTTAACAAGATCATCTAAACTTCCCCTTACAAAAACCAAAATCATCATTATAAATAATAAAACAACCATCAACACAGCTAACCAAGGCACTGTAGTTAAAGTGACTTTAGTTGCAGGGGGATTAATAACAAACATCACAGCAATCAAAAAACTGACCAAAATATTGGTTGTTTGATTATCTCCAAGAAACTTTGTTTTAGATAACAATGCAAAACTAACTATGAAAACAAATAAAAAAGCCAACATAGGCATTACAAAAATTAAAGAAGTTGCCATTTACTAGGTCCCCATATAAAAGTCTTGTAGAGGTACTCCCATATCTTCTGCAAGCTGTTTCCTAGCCTTTGCAATCTTCTGCCCCGGCTTCTCATTATCTCCAGAGCCCACTACTATAAACATAAAGAAACCAAACATGATTAATGGAACTATCCACCAAGAATTATTCAACCACCATTGGCCTGAGAAAATTAAATTCCCTCCAAAAAAGTCTGCTGCTCTAGACATTGTCCAGAAAAACACTCCCAATCCTCCAAAGAGTGTAACATTTCTCCAAGCTTTAGGGTCAATTCTTGCATTAACAAACCCTACAATTAGTAAGAATACCAAAAGTATAGATATCCCTAAAGCTGCATCACTAAACAATCTCATCATAAATGCAGACACTTCAGGATTACTTATTGCAAAAAATGAAATAACTAAAGAAACAACAGCATCAATGCTCTTGTTTTGTCCAAGAATTCTAGTCCTTTGCAAGATTGCAAAGACTAAAGTAAAAATAAGAATTATAGGTAATATTACATCGAATAATCCAATTCCATACCATTGTTGCATAACTGAATTAAAGTCAAAAGCACCATATGCATAAGGATATGCCATTTTTATTCGTCACTCTCCTTCTTCCCTTTTGGATCGGCTCCAATAACAACTGCAATAACTGCCACTATCGCTCCAACCAGTAAAGTAATTTGAATTACTTTTGCAGTTAATGCTTCATCAAGTATCACATAATCAAATAATCCTGTAGCCCAAGTAATTACACCCAATATAACAACTCCCAATAATATCAAGAAAGTCTTTTGCAATCCAGGTGACCAAAAATCATCTTTACTATCTTTCCAGAATCTAGATCCTACGAATCCAAATATTAAAAACCATGCAAATAATATAATCATTAAAACTGCAATTACTGGAATAAGATCTTGGATAACTCCAATAGCTGCTGGAACTCCTACAGCCAATAATCCCATCACTAAAGATACTATTGCATTAACATCTCTTTTCTTTCCAAGAAGCTCTGTCTTTTCAAGAATAGCGAATAATATAGTAAAAACAAGCACAAAAGGTAGAACTATGTTTGTCAGAAACGGACTTCCTAATAAGCTAAATTGTTCTAAAGCCATCTTTTTTTATTTACGCAGCTAAAATTTCGTCGTCTTCTCCAGCAGGAACTGTAGATTTGCTTACGATAACAATATCACCCATAGCTCTTACGAACTGGTGAGGTATTATAAGCCCTTTAGCTCCCCCTAAGAATCCTACTAAACTTGAATCTCTAGCAACCTTAATTTTCCAGCCATCTACTTTGTTATCCATCAAGTTTGCTTCCTCAATTTCTCCAAAATAATCGCCAGCATCTGTAAACACTTTGGCTCCAATCATTCCTCTCAATTTTCGTAGTTTCATTATATCTCCTGTTTATAGTATACTTCGCCATTTTTCCTTTATATACTTTTCTCATAGGGGACCAATAACTATAAATTTTTAAAACATGCTTAATTCTAGATTAGATGATAGATTGGAAAGAGATGTTAACTTTAGCTTCATCAGCTCTGGTTTTAGGTTATATAATTGCATTCACCACCTTCACAGAATTTAATCTAAAAAGTTGGTTTATTTGGTTTTTACTAGGATTATTAATACTAACAGTAAACACTGTGGGGAGAAAACTAACTGCATTATTCTATGATGCAGATGCGAAAATTAGTCATTGGCACATAAAACGTTATGGATTTTGGAAATGGATGTACTTCAAAAAATTATTCCCTATATGGTTTATTCTACCAGTCTTCTTAATTTGGATTACTGATGGATTTATCAGCTGGCTAGCAATAATTACTTTTGAAGCCTCTCCATTAAAATCAAGAGCTAGGAGAAAATTCTCAGAAGTAACTGAATGGGATCTTGCATTGATAGCTATTGGAGGCCTATTACTCAACGCTGTTCTTGCATTTGTAAGTTATTTACTTGGATTTGGAGATTTCGCAAAAATAAACCTTATGTTCATATTATTCAACTTAATCCCAATAAGTAATCTAGATGGTGCAAAGGTTTTATTCGGTTCAAGATTCTTAGGGGTATTTGCAGTTATCTTTGCTTTAGCAATGCTGATTCTTTTAGACTTGACAGGAGCAGTACCTGCATTACTCCTTGCTATAATAATAGGAATCGTAGCAGTATTCTTGTATTACTACTTAAAACTTTAACTAAGAAGGCTAAAAGCCCCTTTCTGTAGAACTATTAAAGCTGCTATAAGTAAGACAATTTTGGGCCAGGTAAATATTAGACTGGAAATCAATATAATTCCTATAAGTAATTCTAAGATACTCATTGGATCCTTAAAAAACAACAGACCTTTAATTAATAGATAACCAAATGCGATGAAGATAAGGTTCTGGAATTCCCACCCCCAAGCTCTTGCTATTAGATTAAATGCAACAAATAGGTCAAATAAACCCATTATCTTGAGTATCATAAATCTTTAAAGCACCAGTCCATTTAAAAGTCTTATCTTAACCATGGAACCTCGAGAATATCAAAAAGTTATACTAGAAACAGCAAAGGACCATAACACTCTAATTGTAATTCCTACAGGCCTGGGAAAGACCCTCATTGCCTTTCTCTTAATGAAACATTATTTAGAGAAGTTTCCAAAAGGAAAAATATTGATTCTTGCCCCTACAAGACCATTGGTCGAACAACACTTCAAATATTTTGAAGAAAACCTTCCAGAGCTCTATGCTGAATTGCAAATGTTTACTGGAAAGGTTGATGCAAAAGAAAGAGAAAAGTTATGGCAAATGGCAAATGTCATATTCTCAACACCCCAATGTATTGCAAATGACTTAAAGAAAAGAAAAATAGACCTTTCAGAAGTCTCATTATTAGTAGAAGATGAAGCACATAGATGTTTGAAAAATTATGATTACACTTATGTTGCTAAAAAGTTCCTTGAAACCCCTCACACAGTTAGTTCTCCAAGAATAATTGGAATGACTGCTTCTCCAGGAAGTGATAATGAAACAATAAGGAACATTTGTGAAAATCTAAACATCCAAAAAATAGAAGCAAGACATAGGGAAAGTGAAGATGTCAAGGCTTATGTAGAAAAATTAAGTCATGAAACATTAAAAGTAGATTTAACAAAAGAAATAATTGAAATAAGTGATCTAATCAAACACATTTATGCTAGTAAAATTATGGAATTAAAAAACAGAAAACTTCTATTCGGCCCAGGAAACAAAAAAACATTATTAGATCTACAAATGAGACTTGCTGGAAGACTTAAAGGAGGTGACAAGCATTTCAATGTTTTAAGAGGAATGTCTGTATGTGCTCAAGCGATAAAAGTGGGACATGCACTAGAATTAATTGAAACTCAAGGAATTTCTCAAACCCACAAATATTTCCAAAAAATAATCGATGATTCAAACAAAGGAAAAAGCAAGGCGGCAAAACAAATAGCAAATAACCCAGACTTCATGACTGCATTCACTAAAATGACTCAACAATTAGGAGGAATATCTCATCCAAAAATGGAAAAGTTAAAAGAAGTTGTTGAAAATGAGATAAAAGCTAATCCTAAGGCACGTTTCATTATCTTTGCACAATACAGAGATACTGTTGTGGCCATAAATAAGCTCATAAATGAAATTCCTGGAATCAAATCTCGTGTTTTTGTAGGCCAGATGAAAAAAGATGACACTGGATTAAGTCAAAAAGAACAACAACATGTATTGAATGAGTTTAGGTTCAGAGAAGTTAATGCACTTACTGCAACAAGCATTGGTGAAGAGGGACTTGACCTTCCAGAAGTTAGTGCAGTTATTTTTTATGAACCAATTCCTAGTGCTATTAGGTCTATTCAGCGCCGGGGACGTACTGCTAGACTTAAACCTGGAAAACTCATTGTCCTATTGACAAAGAAAACAAAAGATGAAATAAATTACTTTGTTTCTGCAAGAAAAGAGAAAAAGATGTACAAAATTCTTGGAGAGATAAAACAAAAACTCGATAACCCTGAAAAGACAAGGCAAAACACTTTGTTCTAAAACAGAAACCATAAAAAGCCTTAATCAATTGACTATTCAATGAAAATCTTAATAGATTATCGTGAAAAGAATTCTTTAGTTATTGCAGAATTAGCAGAACTTGAAACACCTTATGAAATAAAACATCTTAAACTTGCAGATTATATCATCGGAAAAGACATTGGAATTGAAAGAAAAACAATTGGAGACTTCGTTGGAAGTATGATCAACAAACGTTTAGTACATCAACTTAAAGACTTGAAAAAAAACTTCAAAAAACCTTTACTTTTGGTTGAAGGTATTGCTGAAGAAGACATCTATAAACCATCTTCTCATCCAAAAATAAATGAAAACGCTGTTAGAGGAATGTTAACAAGTGTTGCATTGGATTTGGAAGTACCAATGATATTTACAGATGATTCTCAAGATACTGCAAAATACCTACATCTATTACTCAGAAGGATGAATAAACCTCAAAAAGAATTTAGTTTAACAATAACTAGAAAAGCCCATAGCTTAAAAGAAAGGCAACAAATAATAATTGAAGGTTTTCCCAGCGTCGGTCCAAACTTAGCAAAGAATCTTCTAAAACATTTCAAATCAATAAACGCAATAATGAACGCAGATATAAGGGAATTAACTAAAGTTCCAAAGGTCGGAAAGAAGAAAGCAGAAATAATAAAAAGAATAATTGACACTAAATATCATTAAAAATGAAATTAAGAAAACTATACAAAGGAGTAGATCCAAAAAAATATCCTCTTAGAGTAGAATATGATAAAAAGTCTAAAGGACGTCCAGCCTGGATCAAAATAAAAGGTGTTCCAAAAGATACTTTTTTTATAATGGTCCATTTAGGCAAGAAAGGCCAAGAAGGACAGAGAATTCAACGTTATCAAGTATACTTGCCCCAAGGATTATTTCTTCCAGTTAATTACACTGAGAAAGAAATGGAAAAGTTCTATGATAAATGGGCTTCCGATTATGATAAAAGTATAATAAAAGGAAAACATAATCTAAATGCTGGAAAATTCTTGCTAAGTAAGGTAAGTAAATACAAAAATAAAGGAAACTTATTAGATCTGGGCGCAGGAACTGGGATTATAACTGAAATGTTTGTTAAAAAAGGATTTCATCCAACAACTTTAATTGATTTTTCTCAAGGAATGTTAAACTATGCTAAGAAAAAGAAAGGGCTGAAAAAATGTTCCTTCTCAAAACAAGATGTAAGAAACTTAAAATTAAATAAAAAATACGATTTGATAACAAGTTTCTTTTCTTTTGGAAGTTCTTCTTACTTCAAAAGATCTGAATTAGATAAAAGCTTGGGGAAAATAAAAAAATACCTAAAAAATGGTGGAGTCATCGCCATCCTCGGACATTTCGGAGAAGATTTATTCAAAAAACATTTCAAAACTCTTGAATCTGGAATCTATGTTCTAAATAAGGAAAAGAAATATTACACTGACTACTATATTGGACAAAAAAAGTAAAATGAAAAAACAAGACTTTGATAAGATACTTGAAAATTACAATCTTGGAAAGTTCAAGAAAACAAAACAGATAACTAGGGAAGACACTGGTGCACAAGATTGTTTCATAATAACAACTTCTAAAGGAAAATATTTTCTAAAAACATATTGGAAAGACTTTAAATGTATAAAAAGGGGATTGGAGCTGTTACATTTCTTAGAAAAAAAGAATTACCCCTCTATAAAGATTATTCAAACTAAAAAGAAAAATAATTACCTATTATACAAGAAAAAGCCTATGGCAATTTTTGAATTCATAAGTATTAAACATACAAAAAGGCCCACCATACAAGCCTATGAATTTGGAAAAACACTTGGAAGACTGCACAAATTAACTAAAAGTTCAAGATTTCGCTCCACCAAAGGACCAGAATTTTATTTAAGATTATTCAATAAAAGCAAAAACCATCATAAAAATCCTCCAAAACTTTTAAAGGAATTAAAGATATACGCAGAAAAATTTCTTAAAGATTTTAAAATTCCAAAAAACCAACCAAAAGCACTATGTCACGAAGAATTCACTACTGAACATGTAAAGTTTAAAGGAAATAAAGTCTACAAAGTAATCGACTGGGATGAAATTAATAGAGGATTTATGTTATTTGACTTGGGAATGACTTTAACTATTGGCATAAGAAATAAAAAATTATTAAAATCAATATTAAAAGGCTATGAAAGTCAAAGAAAACTCACAGAATGGGAAAAGTCCCATTTATATGAAGCAATAATGTCTGGAATGTTAAGATATTTTGTTTGGGGACTAGATGAACCTCTTAGGTGGTATTACATAGCCCACTTAAAAAGAATAAAATACTTAAAAGAACTTGGAAAAGAGAAATTCCAAAAATCAATCCAATTCTAAAACAAACAAATCCTCATAGATAGGTCCACTCTCAGTTAAAGTGGACTTCTTTAAATGAATTTTGTCGACGGTAAATTCCAAAGGCTTAACCTCTATTTTATGAAGTTTCTCAAAATATTTTGTTTTATCTTTCAGCCACTTAACTCTTGATAAAGTCGCATGATTTTCAAAGATTTGATCTTTCTTAAATCTAATTTGATGCAGTTCATGATCAATCTTATCATGAATCTTAACGAATTCTTCCCTTGGCTTAACACCCAACCAAACAACTCTTATGAAACTTGCATTAGGAAACACACCAATCCTCTCTAATTTAGCCTTGAACTTATTAAATCTCAATTCTTTTAGAACCTTGACAACATTTTCAACCTGCAAATCATTTAATTCTCCAAGAAATTTCATTGTAAGATGAATCTTATCTGTATCAACCAAATTCATCTTAACATCAATATCTTCAATTTCTTTTTGAACTCTCGCTAACTCTAATTGTAACTCTTTTGGCAAGTCAATTGAGATAAAACAACGCATTTTATTTATCTTCTGGGAGAATCATAGAAGAAGCAATTTGAGCAATCTTCGCAACTTGTCTAACATCTTCTAATTTAACTTCAGAAACATTTGCAACATACTTATAATAATTCTTTCCGTCCCCATTCAGCTCTTCCATCAACAGATTCAGAGCAACATCTTCACTATTCTCATTCTTCAAGGCATACTTTCCAATCAATCTCTCTTTAGCCTCATTCACTTCTTTAATATCAATCTTCTGCATCTTCTTTAATTCAGCCAGAGCCAATTTAGTGGCAGAATCAGCTTTCTCTTTATCAGTCCCCATATAGATATATCCTAAAGCATAATCTACATCTTGAGAAACATCGCTATAGACTGCATAAGCCAAGCCTCTTTTCTCCCTAATTTGTTGGAACAATTTAGAAGTGAACCCACATCCCAGAATATTATTAAAAATCTCAGCAGCATATCTTAATTTATTTTGTAAAGTAGGCATATGATAACCCAACATTACATGTGCTTGATCCATTTCTCTTCTTTTTTCAATATAGTTTCCAAAAGGCCCAGCACTAATTGTAGGCTTTTGTATTTTATCAATCTGCCTTTGAACTGATTTCTTCATAAAATACTTTCTAGACAAATTCCAGATATGATCCACCTCTGCTTTCCCCACAACAGACATGACCATATTTGAAGGACTATAGTAAATACTATGATATTTCTGCATCATTGTCTTAGTAATCCTTGAAACAGTCTCAGGAGTCCCTAATCCAGACATCCCAAAGGGATTTGCATACAGTTGTTCAATCAATTTATGCAAAGCATGCCTTGCAGGATTATCGTGATTCATCTTTATCTCTTGCAAAACAATCTTTTTCTCCATATCCATATCTCTTTTCATTAGAGCAGGATTAAGAGCAATATCAGAAATCACATCCATACCTATTTCAAAATGATCAGACCTTAATTTAGAATAATAAGCAGTTATAGTATCATCAGTAAAAGCATTAAGCTTCCCTCCTTGATTCTCAATCAAAGAAGTGACTTCTTGAGAAGTCCTTGTTTTTGTACGCCTAAAAACAGTATGCTCCATTAAATGAGCAATCCCTTTAATCCCAGCAGGCTCATAGCCAGAACCAAATTTAGTAGCAGCCATAGTCACAACTAATGGAATATCTCTCCTTTCAAAGATAACTTTTAGACCATTAGGCAAAACCTGCCTATAGAATTTATCCACTTTTGGCATCAAGATTTAAGACCAAAAAGGTATTTAAAACCTATTTTAGCCTTAACATCAAATGCCTTAATTCTCGAGTAACAACCCCTTTTCAGAGGATATAAATAGTTTAAACGTATTGAAAAAAGAAGTTAGCTGGAGGGATCCACGGGCTAAGGGAAATCATGCTCATGGACCCAATCCAGGTTTTTCTTGAGAGTGAAACTGAAGAGGATAGCGGAGACTACGTCTTAATTCTCACTGGTAAATTTTATCCAGTCGCCTCCCCTTATCTTCAAGGTTTAGAATGCCTCAGCTAATACCCTCAAGGATGTACTACGCAATGTATCTTTATGTTTTGCTTAGATGCAAATATCTTCAAAATCACTTTTTTGGAAGATTCATGCTCCTACATAAACAGCAGATATTAGGAGATTTAGAGAAAATAGATAAAAGGAGTTTTAAGTTTGAAATAAACAGTTAGTAAAACAATAAAGGAGCCCAGATAACGCAGAAGACAAGCATTTCCGACTAAACCGCAGTAACTTAGCCTTAAAGAGAAAATTAAAAGAAACCTTCCAGCTGAAAGAGACAAAACAAGCAAAAAAGAGATAACTGAGTAACAACGTTAAATTTATCAATGGGCTCCTAATCATATTTCTATGCCAATTAACGCAGGACCTGAATATGGTGTGGCTTCAAAGCAATTCCTAGCCGCCATAACAACAGAAGAAAAAATTGCTGGATTAGAAGAGATGATCAAGCATGCCCCAAAACACAAAGGTTCTGAAAACTTGCTTGCAGGACTAAGAAGCAGATTATCAAAATTAAAAAAGGAATTAAAAAAAGAAGGCACTAAAAAAAGAGGTCGTTCTACAGGTGTTAAAAAAGAAGGAGATGCTCAAATAGTAATAATTGGTTTTCCAAATTCTGGAAAAAGTACTCTCCTAACTAAATTAACAAATGCCAAACCCCAAATAGAAGATTATCCATTCACAACAACCAAACCAGAGATTGGAACTTTAAACCTTGGAGGAATAAATGTTCAAACAGTAGAGCTTCCACCATTAACAATAGGAGAAGATTTTCGTGAATGGTTGAGTGTTGCAAAGGTTGCAGAAATTGTTTTGATATTAGCAACATCTCTTCCAGAATTAAGCAAAATCTCAACTTACTTAAAAAAAGAAAATACTTTTACTCCAAAAATATTCCTAATAAATAAATCAGACATTCTTCCAGAAAGTGAAATAAAAAAATTATCTTTATTCAAGAATGCGTTTAAAATTTCTGCTAAAACTGGAGAAGGACTAGACGAATTAAAAAAGAAGATATTTGAAGACCTTGAACTGATAAGAGTATATACAAAAGAGCCGGGAAAAGAACACACAAAACAGCCATTAGTTCTAAATGAAGGATCAAAAATAGAAGACATGGCCAGCAAAGTCCATAAAGATTTCCTAAGAAAATTTAAATTTGCAAAAATCTGGGGAAAATCTGCAAAATTCCCCGGACAAGGTGTGGGTATAGAACATAGATTAAAGGATAAAGACATTGTAGAGCTCCATTTAAGATAATCCTTCGTCGGGAAATTAGAAAATACAATAAACTTTAAATAAGTCAAATTATCTAATAATCTTGCATTAAAATGAGTGGTGGAAGTTGTAGGGATTTAAGACAGTATCAAAAGGAAGGAGTCATAACAGATGCTTTTTCCAAACTTGTTTCTGGAAACCGTGCAGGATACAAAACAGTCATAGAAAAAAAGACAGAACTTCCAAAATTATGTAAGGGTTGTAGCCTAGAAATGAATGGAACTGAAAACTTCTGTCCTGAATGTGGGGCAAAAACTCCAAAACGTTTAGCTTGGGAAGAAAAGAACAGAGTAATCCCTAAAGAAGAACTTGAACAACTATTCAAGGAACAAAAAAAGGGTGAAGGTGAAACCCTCACACATCTAAGGGACAAATTAAAGATGGATCAATTAGAAGCATTTGAATTAATTCAAAAATGGAGAAAAGATTTAAACCCTCCACAACAAACTACTAATCCAAGAAATCTTTTTAATTAACTATAAGCTATTTTAGCTAATTTTTCAAATTTTGCTTTATTTTTTCTGAATAAAACCAATAAATTATTTACTTCTTTAGCAACAGCATTCTTCAAATCAAGAGGATGTATCTTTTTATCAAGAACTAATTTCTCAACTTCTTCATATTTAGAGAATTCTAAATTCCCTCCGTACTTTTCGGGCCTTTCAATAACAAACTTCTCTTTTTTATCCCCTTTAAGAGTAAAAACAATATATTTCAAAAAGGCCATAACTCCATTATCTGAACTTCCTGCAACAAAATCTGCACTTTTCACTTTTTCCAAAACGGTCTTCTCATCATCCAAGAAATCAATCTTAGATTTCTCAATAGAAGAAGACATCTTCTTCCCAATAAGTCCTGGAATAAAAGGATTAATAACTTCTACCCTAGGTTTATACCCTAACTTAGGCAAAGTCTCTCTTGCTAAAACAAAAATCTTTCTTTGATCTGTTCCTCCAAGTTGTGCATCAGCTTCTAAATAAACCTCATCTAAAGCTTGCATTACTGGATAAATCAAACCAGCAAGTTTTGGATTATCTCCTTGCTTAACAACTTCTGATGCAGCTTTATGAGTATCATGCATTGAAGCAAATGTTGAAAATCTTAAAACATCATACATAAATTCTTTCTTTAATTGAAAAGTGCTTCCCTTAACAATCTCCAAATCCTTAATATCTACACCCATTGATTTAATCAATGTCGGAATAACTGCTTCATAATAACCATATCTTCTCTCTAAAACATCCCAAGGAGTATTATCTAATGCCCCATGAATATCAGCCAAAAGAATCTTCACCTTAAACCCTGCATCCAATTGCCAATGAATAGAGGTAAATCCTACATCAACTAAATGTTTTACTTGTTTTGACAACATAGAATGTTCATCAACCACCATTCTTGCAATCAGCTCTCCTTTGAATCCATTCTTCTTAATCAAATCAATATTCTTCATGACTCTCTCATAAGTTCCTTTGCCCCTATTAAAATCAGTTATCGCTTTATCTCCATCAAGGGAAATAAGCATAATATCAAAACGATTGACATATTCCTTACCCAACTTATCTAACAACAACCCATTAGTCTGAATCATATACCTCGCATCAATAGAATCCATAGTCTCTTTTATCTTTTCTATATGCATTAAAGGCTCTCCACCATAAAAAGTCAATACATGAGGACTTTTTCCTTCTTCAGCTTTAACAAACTTCTTCAAATCTTCAATAGAATACTCAAGCTTTGGAGGCATTGAGAAATCTATTTTAAATTTCTTGGAAAGATCGTTTCCAAAATCATTGCAGCTCTTAGTATAACAATATCTGCATTGAGAATTGCATTCTGTTCCTAATAATACATGGAAATACATAATCACTCCGGAGAATTAAGAATTATAAAGTTATCGTTTACTTTTTTAATTTATTTAATAGCTTTTCTAAAACCTTAACCAAACTATTTCTTATAGCATTGCCCACAACTTTAATTGGATTTTTCCATTTCTTTTTCTTTTCTACTGGGACTTCTTTCTCCCCACCAACAAGAGGTCTGACTTTTGATTTAACTGGTTGATTTCCTTTCTTTAATTTGAATAAGACCCATCCTAAGAATCCAAGAACAACTACCCCTATAGCAGCAGGGATTAAGTTTTTCTTATTGTTGGATAAAAAGTCTTTTACTTTTGAAGTAAAGTCTTTTACTTTCGTAGTAAGATTTTTCCACCATTTGCTTATCTTGCCTTCTTCTTTTTCTTCTTCTATTTCAGGTTCTTCCTCAGCTGTTTCATTTCCTGCTTCTACTTCATCTTTACTGAATTTCTCCTTTAACCAAGTCCAGAAGTTCTTAAACTTCTCATGGATTGAAAACTCTTTAGCACTATTCCAACTAGAACTCGCTTTTCCAGTAATAGTATTCCACCATTTGCTAATCTTGCCTTCTTCTTTTTCTTCTTCTATTTCAGGTTCTTCCTCAGCTGTTTCATTTCCTGCTTCTGCTTCTGGTTCAGGCTCATCTACTACAATCTTCTCAGATGTTGATTCAAATCTGAATGTAGCAATTGAAGAGGTTAATTTTGTAAGTGTAAGTTTAAGATCATACGTTCCATCATCATTCAAATCAAACTTTCCTACATCATTTACTTTCAATATTCCAGTTTGTGGTGTAGATTCTACTTTAACTTTAACAAAGTCAGAATAAATCCTCTCTAATGTAACTTTATGGAACTCATTTAAGAACTTAAATCTAATATATCCATTTTGAGAAAGTCTTTTAGTCTGTCCTTTAGATAATGTTACTTCTTCTCCATTATCATTTGTACTTCCACCAGGACTTCCTCCAGGAATTATTGGAGGTACAACGGGGGTAGAAACAGTTATACCAATCATATCCGTATCTGTTTCATTATAATTATCAGTAACTGTCAAAGTAACATTATAAGGCCCATCTACAGTATAAGTATAGGAATGAGTCACATTAGTCGTATTGACACTTACACCATTTCCAAAGTCCCAATTATAAGTAATATTATCAGCCAATAATCCACCAATATTCACATCAGTACTTCCAGTTGCATTAAACACTATTGTAACACCATTATCATGGCTGCTTAAGTCTAAAGGAGCAAAAATATTCGCAATAGGGGGAGAATTAACCAAACTTGTTAAATTTTGTTGGCCAACATCAGAAGCATTATAGACTGATCCATTCTGTAACAACATAGTTCCATTGTAAAGCACACCATTAGAAACATTTGCAAAGTTCAAAGTGTTATTGGCAATTGTTGAATTAAATATAGTTGAACCAATTGCTGTGACATTTGTTAATGTTGAATCAGTTACATTTGTATCTGTTAAATTTGAAAGAATAACTATTGCATTCTCTAAATTGGAATCTCCAGTAACTATAGACAAGCTTACATTAGAATCATTAACATTGGCACCTGTCACAGTTGAATTATCGATACTTGAAAGACTTACATTAGAATAGGTCACATTACTATACCAAACGTGAGAATCTGTTATATTACTTCCAGTGATATTGCTATATTTAACATCTGAAGGGTCAATAAAAGCATCCGAACAGAACATTCCTTCTAATCTTGAATCAAGAACAATACAATTAAACAACTCAGAATCAATTATAGTTGAATTGAATACAGTAGAATTATACACAGTAAGTGGTGATCCTGTAACATTTGATATATTAATTGTAGATACAGTCACTCCAGTTACATTTGAAAGATAGAAAGTTCCAGAATAATTAGTTCCTGCTATGAAAGAATCAATTATTGTGCTAACCCCTACATTTAAGTTAACATTTAAAGAAGTGATATTCCCATCTTCATCATCCCACGCAGTAAAGTTAATTGTCCTCACACCACTAAATCCTACATCTGGCTCTAGAATAACCATATTTGTTGAGTTGTCTATATAGGCAGTTATGTTTTGCGCAACTGAAGCAGTATAATTCAAATCATCCCCATCAACATCTGAGAATGCATCAGTAAGATCAATTGATTTGTTAGTATTTTGTAACCAAGGTTGAGAAGGATCTGAAATACTTGTATTCAATACTGGAACAGTATTCAATATTACTGAACCACTTGAGTTCAAAACACTTCCATATTCTTTATTATCAAAAGAAGTTATTTGACAAGTCCAATTTTCTCCCTTACTAGTATTTCCAGAATCAAGAGTAATCCACTTAGCAGTTCCATTAGTTGCTGTGATTGTTCCACTCAAATCAGCAACATTATCCTTAAACCAAGTATAATTTGCAGTTAAAGCATCAGAGGCAGTTTGTTCTAAATCTGTTAATGTAAAATTACAAATTAAATCATCAGCTGTTCTAGCCCCTGAATTCAAAATGACTGAAGAAACACTCGGAACTGTATTAAAATCAACTGTAAAGTTCACAATATCGCTTCCAAGATTATTTCTTGAATCATTAGCATACACCACAACTGAATGGTTTTGATCAGCCATGTTAGTGAAATTGAAAGAATTTCCACTACAATTTAGACTTTGGCTCGCTCCACCGTTCAAACTATACCAACAAGCACTCAAATTACCATTATCTGTAATAGTATAATTAACAGTAACATTCTTTGTAGAGGTATAATTAGTCCAAAGGGCTGGAGAAGTAATATTTACAAAAGGATTTTCTGCATCTAAAATTGTAACTAACACAACTTGAGTAGCACTTAAAGTTCCATCACTTACAGTCAAATTAACTGTTTGAGCTCCCAAAAACAATGTATCATGTGTAATTGTTAAATTATCTCCATTAACAGTTGCAGTTATATTTGCTGCACTAACTGAACTATAAGTTAAAGGATCTCCATCTTGATCACTACTATTCAAACTCATATTAAGGAAATAAGAAGTATTCTGATCAAAACTGATATTTGACAAATTCCAAATAGGGGCATCATTTAATGATACTGAGAAACTCAAAGTATCATTTGCTTCATTATTCAGTGTATCATTTGCAAATAAAGTAAAGTTATAATTCCCATCAGCTAGATTATAAAAATTCAAGGAGTTTCCGCCACAAGCAACATTATTAGTTCCATTAAAATTAGATACATACCAACAAGTGTCTAACACACCATTATCATTTATTGTATAATTGATTGTAGCGTTTCTTGAAGTAGTATTATATTCAAAACCATCCACTGGAGAAGTAATATTCACAAAAGGATCTCCTGTATCAATAACTGTAACTGGTAAACTATAATTCAAAGATCCCCCATAAGCATCTGTAACAGTCAAGTTAATATTCTGTGTTCCTGCAAAATTTCCTATTGAACTAATTGTCAAGTTATCCCCATTAAGTGTTGAAGTAACATTTGCTGGATCCACTCTACTAAAGCTTAAAGCATCACCATCTGAATCGCTACCATTCAAACTTAAATTAAGGAAAAGGGTTTGACCTTGATTAAAGCTTACACTTGACAGGTTCCAAATAGGATCGCTATTAAGAACTGTCAAATTAAAGAAACTCTGAGTAGGAACTGCATCTAGATCACTAACATTAACTGTAACTCCAATAGTATCATGTGCATCAGATAAAGCAAGACTATATGCATTTACGCCTGAAAAAGCTTGTACTATAGTTGAAGAATTAAAATTATAAAATTGGAAAATAGCTGCTAAAGAATCATTGTCTGCATCTGTAACAGTCAAAGAAGCATTAAGTAACTCATAAATGTAAAGATTTGGATTAACAGGCACAAATGAGGAAATAACTGGTGCTGAATTTAATATTAAGGATAAATTTGTAGTGTTTGTAAGAGAATAATCAGTTCCATCAAAAGTTGCAACTTCTACACTAATGTTTGTATGTTTTGTACAATTCTGCCATGAACAGGCATAAGTGTTCGAAGTACCTGTTTGCAATACTGCTGTTTGATTTCTGAAAGTATAATAGTAAGTCTTAGGATCACTATCTGGATCTGTAGCATTAGCAAAAACATTAATGGCAGAATTAGCAAAATAAGACTCTCCAATAAATGAAACTACTGGAGCAAGAGGTGGTGCATTCCCTATCACAATACTTGTAGAGACTCCCGGAACAGAACCCCCTCCAAGAGGAAGGTCAAAATAAGTCTGACAAAAAATCGTTAAACCTTTTGAAGTCTGGGTTGGAAGTAAGCTTATCCCACTATCTAGATAATTAGGATCTGCAACTGAACTATGGAACCATTTGTAAGTAAATCCCTGTTCTCCCCCAGTACAAGTTAGACCATCTGTAGTATCTGGAGTTGCTGGAGAAATGCCTAAAGCTAAAACTCCTGGAATTACCATTAATAATACAAATACCATAACTAATTTCTTCATTAAATTATTCATTTTACTTGTTTCCAAAAACATAATTTAGCTTAAGCCCAAATTCTTTCGCACTACCCTTTCCAGAATTATCATCCGTACTGTCATACTTAGTAGTTAGCCAGTAAACTGATGGTCTAATAATTACTGGTTGAGAACCCAAAATCTTCTTATCTAATGCAAAATTCTTTCCAACTTCGAATCCCAATTCTTTTGTCTCTTGACTTGATAAAGCATATGAAAAATTAGACATGTTAAAATTTGTCGCCAAATAAAGACTGTGTTTTGGAGAATACTCAAATGCTAAAGAGAATTGATTCCCGTTTGATTTAAGATCCTTGCTTGAGTAAGTTACTTCATTATCAATCTTTACTTGGTCACTTGTAGTCATCTTTGTACTCAACATATCTTCCAAAGTCAAGTTCCAATTCTTTCCTCTTAGACCTAGCAACAGTACAGCTCCTTCATTGCTTACACTTCTATTAGTCTCAAGGTTATATTTAGACATTTCAACATCTAAATTTTGACTATTATAAAAATATCCCACTGCGGCCCTGATATAAGTGTTTTTAACCTCTCCCTTAGGTTTTCCAAGATCAAATCCTAATTTGAACTTAAATAACAAGTCCTTAAGACTTGCATTAGCACCAGTAATATTCTCTAAACTACCACCTAAAGTTTTGTAAGTTAAATCAACTTCTGAAATTAGATTTTCCTCACCTTTTCTATCCGCTCCCAAAAGTTTATGAAGATCGGGATGTAATCTCAAATCAATAAATGGTCCACGAAAAGTTGCTATAGTTCCTGTTTCAATTCTTTTCTTAAGCCATCCAGCCCCAAACCTATTTGGTCCAGCCCTTCCAGCATATCTTGATAAATCTGATCCATACTTCTTGAAAGTTCCTTTTCTATCCAAGACTCTGTCTCCTAATCTATCTACCTTAGCAAAAATAGTATCCTTCTTTTCTTTTTCTTTTTTAGGATCACCTTTTGCTGCATCATCATAATAACTAATTTCATCTTCTAACTGTGTCTTAAGAGAATCATACTTTCCCCCTTGATCTCCGATTCTTTCTAAACTTTTTAATGCCTTTTTGAAATGTTTTAATATCTTTTCCGGCATTTTAGCATTATTTGCTTCTGTAATATGATTTTCAACTTTTTTATAGGTATTACTTAATCTCTCTGCACTAACCAAAGTATTACAGTCTTCGATAGATTCTAACAATTCTTTTTTAGTGCTAGAGTAGTCTCCACCTTTATCTTTTGAAAGTAACTTTAGAGATTTCTTGAACAACTTTTTAGCCCTTCTTGGACTTTCATTCATCAAGGCCTTACCTTGAGCTTCATATTTTGAGGATTGAATAAAATAATTAGGTATTTGAGGAGTGGGATCTTCCCTAGGTTCAATAGCCTTTACTTTCTCTTCTAAGTCTTCTTGAGGTTTTGCTTTTGGAACTTCCTTTTTCTTAGGTTCTGGTACAGGAACAGTTTCTGATAATTCTCCCACTTGAGGACAAGCAACATCAAATTTCTTTTTAAGAGCCTTACCATGATTTTGTAATATATCCTTCAAAGACTCTTTTTCGCTATCTGGTAAATTATCTAAGTATCCTGGATTGGTCTTCAGGAAGTCATTTGACCACCAACTAATACTTTTTTCAAGATATTTCTCATCACATCCCTTTTGAACTGCCATATTAACAATACTATCATAAGAATACTGAATATTATCAAAGATTTCTCCAGCATTCTTGAAGTCTTCTGCCAGGGCATTTGCTGCTGGGGCCAAAGAACTTATGAATAAAGATAGCCCATATCCAGCCGCTAAAGCTGCCTTTTTCAACCCCTTAAAGGCAGAATCTGCTGGCTTATCGTCGCTAACTGCCTTTTTTAGGGCATTAGATGTATAATCTAGTTTTTTGACCATTTTGTATTCATTACAGCGTGATAACAACTATTTAAATCTTTTGATTAAAACGAACTATGTATGAGAATAGCCAAAATTGCACTGATTACTGCCTTAATTGGCACCCTTATTTTAGCAGTTTTAGCCTACTATTTAGAGCCAAAAACGCAGGAAATCTCTGAAATTGATGAATCAACCATTGACTCATTCGTTAAAGTGTCTGGAGAAGTAATGAGTATCGGCCAAAAGGGCAATTATTTTGACCTATCTGACAAAAGCGGATCCATAAGAGTAGTCTCTTTCCAAAGATTAGAGATCTCAAAAGGAGATAAATTAGAAGTAATAGGAAAAGTAGATGAATATTACGGAAAATTAGAAATTGAAGCCCAAGATATCAAAAGATAAGGGCTGCTGCACCGATAATACCTATGTCTTCTGGAAAGTTAGAAGCCTTAATCTCACAGATTGGAAAGAAAGTGTTTTGCTTAGCTACCTTAATTGCTTTTTTCAAAAAATAATCTTTTCGAATTGTAACACCTCCAGTTAAAACAATCAATTCAGGATCATATAATTTGATTATGTTGCTCAAACCGATTCCCAAATAATAAGAATAATCTTCATAACCTCTTTTTTCACCTTTTTTAAGGAATTTACTTAACGCCTTACCAGAACAGACATCTTCCCATTCTTGTTTTCCAATTAACATATGTCCTGGTTCAGAAGCATTTCCTCTCCCAGTATAAAGTTTTCCATCAATTATCACACCACCACCAACTCCAGTTCCTAAAGTCACCACATATAAATTCTTTACACCACGACCAACTCCAAATTTATATTCTCCAAGTGCTGCACAAGAAGCATCATTTTCCATAATTACTTTTTTCTTAAAACTCTTTTTCAAAAATCCAACCAAATCTGTTCCTTCAAGAATTCTTAAGTTTGGAAGATCGTCAAGTTTTCCAGTTTTACTAATTGTTCCAGGAATTCCTACTCCAATCCCTTTCACATCATCCCTTACACCTTCAAGCAACAAAGAGACTGCTTTCTTGATTCTATTCAAGGCTTCTTTCTTAATCTTTCCAGTTTTATACAAAACTTTTTTCCTAAGATTTCCTTTAGAATCAACTAAACCACATGCAATCTTTGTTCCACCAATATCTACTCCAATTGAATATTTCATTTTAACACCTCTAATCCTGGAAGTCTTTCTCCTGCTAGATATCTAACAAAAGCGCCCCCTGCAAGACTAATATAGGAGAATCTTTTAGTATTTATTCTTAATTCTTTGACAATGGTAGATAAACTTCCTCCACCCATAATGGAAAAAGAGTTTGAAGAGGCGATTGCTCTTAATAATTGTTCAGTTCCCCATCTAAAATTCTTAAGCTCAGCATAACCGGGAGCACCCCTTATGACTACAAAATTCGCCTTTCTGAGATAATCTTTGTAAAGCCCTACAGTTTTCTTCCCTATGTCTAAGATAGGGTAATCTGTTGGAAGAGCTGATAAGGAAAGTTCTTTTCTTTTTCCATTGATACTCACTGCAATATCTATAGGGGAAACAAGTTTGCCACTTTTGATATACTTCTTTATTTTTGAAAGATATTTGTATTCTCCCTTCTTACGCAAAACTTTGCTTAAAGAACCAACATCATACCCTTTAGCAATTAAACATAGCGATCCAAGATATCCTCCAGTAAGAACAGTCTTATTTTCCTTAATCGCTTTTTCAATCAAGCTAAACTCTTCTCCAATCTTTATTCCACCAACAAGATAAACTGACTTTTTCCCAGAAGCTTTTAATTTACTGAGAGACTTCAATTCTCTCTCAAGAGTCCTTCCAACATAGGGAGGAAGAGATTTTGGAAAACTTACAACAGAAGTTTGATTTCTATGCACCACAGAAAAAGCATCTTGCACATAAATATCTGAAACTTTTGATAAAACTTTGACTAGTTTATTCCTATTTGAAGGTTTAAACTCCTCTTTCAATTTTCTTACATTATCTAAAAGTAAGGCATCTCCATTTTTTAATTCGGAAATTGCTCTCAAAGCTTTTTTTCCAATCACATCACCAACAAATTTAACCTTGACATATTTATTCAATATCCTAGCATGTTTCTTCAAACCTAAAAAATCCTTATTGCCAGGCCTTCCTTGGTGTGCCAAGATAATTACCTTGGCCTTCTTCTTCTTTAGCTCTTTAATTGTTTCAGAATGCGCTTTGAATCTTGGAGAATCAAAAACTTTACCTTTAACAACAGAAGAATTAAGATCCACCCTCACTAAAACAACCTTGCCTTTTACATCAATACTATCAAGAGTCTTCAATTTTTATTCCTCTTTAAAGTTTTTTAATTATCCTTACAATATCAACCAATCTTGAAGAGTAGCCCCACTCATTATCGTACCATCCAACAATATTAATCAGATTACCCCTGACTTTTGTTAATAAAGAATCAAAAATACATGAATGAGAATTCCTTAAAATATCTGTAGAGACTAAAGGTTCCTTCGAATATTCTACAATCCCTTTTAATTTTCCATTTGAAAATTTCTTAAAAGCATTATTTATTTTATCAACAGTTGGCTTTTTCTTAACTTCTATACTCAAATCAACTACAGAACCATCAACAACAGGGACTCTTAATGCATATCCATCAAGTTTTCCTTTTAAGTGTGGCAAAACTTTCGCGGCAGCATCTGCTGCACTTGTACTTGTTGGAACAATATTATTCGCAGCACTCCTTCCCCTCCTAAAATCTTTATGAGTTCCATCAACAAGTCTTTGTGAAGAGGTATAACTGTGTGCAGTAACCATGAATCCTTCCTTAATTCCAAAAACATCATCAACTATCTTAAACATGGGAGTAACACAATTTGTAGTGCAAGAAGCCATAGAAATTACTTTATGTTCTTTTTTCAAAGTTTTAGAATTGATTCCTGGAACAATAAGTGCATCAACATTTTTTGCAGTTGCAGTAATCAACACCCTCTTTGCACCCGCATTAACATGAGCCATAGCCAATTCTTTAGATCTAAACTTCCCAGTGGACTCAATAACTAAATCCACTTTCAATTTTTTCCAAGGAAACTTTTTAGGATCTCTTTCATTCAAAACCTTTATTTTATGTTTTCCAATAACCAAATCACCCTTAGAAACATGAACACTCAACTTAGACTTCCCATAAACAGAATCATATTTTAAAAGGTAGGCTGCATTCTCTGGATTAGAGATACCATTAATGATAAATTCTACGGGTAGATTCTGTTCCAAAGCAGCCTGAAAAAACTGTCTACCAATTCTTCCAAAACCATTAATTACAACTTTCATTTAGCCTCTTTTTGATGAATTATTCAAGTCACCTTTGATTAAAAAGGTTTTCATGCCTTAAGTTCAACAGCTTGCTTTACTGCTTTACAAGGACTTTCTTCTTTTAATGCTCCTTTTTTGTTATAACAAAAATTATAGAAATCGCATTGTCCAGTAGACCATTTACACAAATAAGAAGGTTTTCTTGGATAAGCCCTTATCTCTCCAGATTGGGTCTTTCCATGATGCTCAAGAATTTTCCTTTTTGCATTGTTTAAAAGATAATCTGTAACTTTCAATACCTTCTCCCCATTTACATCCCTTAAAAAATAAATTCCTACTTCTTGAGGAGGAGAATTAAAAGCTTCTTGATAAAGCAAGGCATAGATTCCTAATTGCAACAAATAATCATCACTAATATAAGAAGAACTAGAAGTTTTATAGTCCATTAATCTTATACTGTTATTAATTTCCTCGATGACATCTACAAATCCATGAACTGAAAGGTAACTAGACTTGAAATACTGCTCTTTATGTTTTGGTTTAAACACTTGAAAAGCTTCTTTAAATGGAAGGTCAGTTTTCTCCATTTTATCAATAAGCAAACCAGCCCACAAATAGATTATATCAACACAATCATTAATTCCTACTGCTTCTTCTCCTTCAGAAATAGCTATTTCTTTGACTAAGTCTTTTTTTTCTTTCCAAAACTTAGCAAAAAGAGAAAATAACTGTTTCTTGAACCATTCTCCTGCATTGTCATAATTGATATTCTCTGGAATCTCTTGATCGAAGAAGGTTTCAAGCACTGAATGCACCACATTCCCTTTGATTGTATGGATATTTCCTTTTGTAGGCAGTCTTTCTATATAATTATAATAGTACTTCCTGGGACAGGTATTATAGGTATTGATAGAGGAAGGTGACTCAACCCTTCTTGCCTTAATTTCCATCACACTCTTAAAAAAGGACACTATATAAAAATTTCCAAGTCAGAGAAGCTATTTATGGAGATAATGGAATAATTGCCCCCAGCCTTACAAAAGCTTATAAATTCAGTTTCGAAAGAATAAATATGGATAAGAAGGAGTTTTTTACACTTGAGAACTATACTCTTAGGTTAGTTTTATTGATGGGGGCCATTTTATTCTTAATCAAGTTCTTTTTTTCAAAAAATTACTGGGGGATTTTTGCAAATTCCTTATTTGATTTCCTAGTTCTAATTATAATATATCTGATATTCTCTTTTATAGAACAAAAAACAAAGGATAAGAAGGCCTTATTCCTCACAACAAGAGTATTATTCTTTATTACTGCAATATTTCATTTTATAGTCTTCAGTGTAAACTCCCTACTCCTGGATAGATCAATACAAATGAAATTTACAATGGGTAATTTAAATATAAGTAATATAAGTATAGTTCTAACAGACTTAATACATGTAAAATATTTAGCAATGATTCCAATAATTATTGGTTTAATTTGTTTTGCGGCATTAGCAAATCCAAAGTTCCTCAAAAAAATACAACCTTATCTTAAAATTAGTTTCATCATTTTAATCATACTCTCAATAATAGTGCTTTTGTTCAGCCCCGGAATTGTTTCTAATATGTACACAAACACTATTTCAGAAAAATTATTCAAAGATTATGTTGGAGAAGTATCTTTTACAACCAAAGCAATTCAAGAAAGAGAATACAATCCTGAAACTTTTGATAAAAGAATTACAGATTATTCAGATTATTCTCTCCCAGAAGGTAAAAAAGTGCTATTATTCATCATGGAGGAGATATCTTATCCTGTTTTTGAAAGTGAAATTGCCAAAATACCTGAAGAAAGAAATTTCTTTAAGAAAACAGAAAAATATTCCCATTTATTTTCGAACTACTACACCACAAACCAAGACAGTAGAACTTCAATATGGGTCCTTCTAGGATCCCATTACATTCCATTTGAATGTTACATCAAAGATTGGATAAACTTTTATGGATATGTGCTTGAAGAAAAAAATATTGTAGATCTTTTTAATCAAAATAACTATCACACTCAAGCCATTGCTGCCTTGAGCAAACCCATTACTTTAATGAGAGTCCATAACTGGACAGATGTTTCAATAATCAACTCTCCAGAAGAAACAAAGGGAGAATATTTCTGTCTTGATGAATTTGAATTCCTTTTTGGATGCGAAGACAACGCAGTAATTGATGAAGTAAAAGAAATCATTAAGGATAACAAAGATAAAGGGCTCTTTTTAATGCAAGAATTAATTTATGGGCATGGATCTGAGTACTATAAAGAAATTGGAAAGAGTAGAATAGAATATTATAACGATTATTTACTAGAGATTTATGAATTTTTAGAAAAAGAAGAAATCCTTGAAGATGCCTTCATAGTAATCATCTCAGACCATGGAGAAAAAGGAGATTATGAAAGAAAATTACAGAATTACCAAATCCCTTTAGTTATAATTAATCCAAATTTAGAAGAAAAAGAGATAAAAGAACTTTACACACATTTAGATTTCAAAGAAATTATTGTTTCTTACTTAAACGAAAAAGAACCCGAAATGGGTTCAGAAAATATTTATTTTGTAGGCCAAACTGGAAAAAGTAAGATCGGTTATGTAGATAAAGAAGGAAATTACTTTCTTGGAAAGTTTTCTGGTAAAGACAAAGTTAAACTTAGTAAAACTGAAGGTCTAAAAGAAAAAGAGATAACTAAGATTATGCAAAACTTCATAGATTATCGTCAAAAAACAACTTCCGACTGTGATGATAATAAAGATTCATGTGGCCACTGTTCTAACTGTAATAACAATATAATTAATGCCATGGGTGAATTGGTCCCCCTTCCAGTATAAAAATGAAAATATTAATTGGTTGTCCCACTTATGAAAGATATTCTTATTGTATAGATTTGTGGATTAAAAGAGTAGAAGAAATAATCGAATTCTCAAAAGGAAAGCATGAAGTTGATTATCTTCTAGCCGATAACTCCCAATCAGAAGATTTTTTCAATAATTTAAAGAAAAAGGGAATTAAGGTGATAAAAGCCCCTTATTTCGAAAACGTAAAAGAAAGGATAGTCCATTCTAGAAATCTGCTGAGGGAAAAAGCAATGAAAGAAGATTATGATTATTTCTTTTCTTTAGAACAAGACATTATTCCAGAAAAAAATATATTGATTAAGTTCTTAGAGCATCAAAAAGACATTGTTGCAGGATATTATGGTAAACCAATGACCCTAGTAGTGCAAGATAAAGAAACTAAAGAAATAAAAAAAATCACAATAGAACTTTCATTAGTTTATTTGCAAGAAGGCGATAAAATAAGAAGGGCAAACCCTCAAGAAATCCTAAATAAAGGATTAATTAAAGTTGGAGGCATAGGAGTCGGTTGTGTTTTGATTAGCAAAGAAGTATTAAATAAAGTAAAATTCAGATATGAGCAAAACAAGGTGGCTTTTGATGATATGTTTTTCTGCATAGATGCAAAAAAAGAAGGTTATGATTTATTTTTAGACTCTGAAATTAAGCCAAGACATTTACATAAACCTTGGAATTAACCCCTCAAGGCAATAAACAATACATTTTTTAAGATATAGCGAAGATCCTCAAAGCTTTTAATTTTAGATAAAAACTCTTTGTAAAATTTTACAGGATTTAGAAAAGATAATGATTTTCTAATATAAAACTCTTTGTAAAGTTTATCTCTGAAATTATTTAATTCTTCATTTTTGAGATATAAAGTATTATACTTGGACTTTCCAATATGGCTTGTGTACTTGATACCTTTCATTAAACCCTCTTTTTGAAAATCTTTATACATATCTGTACCCAAATAAGGCTGTGCAACATAAATAAATGGAAAATTAATCTTAGAAGTTAAAATGAAATTCCTTGTTTCTTCTATGTCTTCCTTTTTTTCATAAGGGAAACCGATTATAAAAGTGGAACAAACCCACATTCTTTTTTTATGACAAATATCAATTATTTTTCTAATCTTATTAAAGTCTATTACTTTCCTAACATATTTTTGAGTGTTTAAACAAGCGCTTTCTATACCAAAAGTAATTCTATAACATCCGGCTTTTGCCATCTTACCAATAACTTCTTCATTAAGAGTCCAGATTGCTACCCCATTAGGAGTATCCCATTTGATATCCAATTTTCTCTTAACAATTTCATCACATATCTCAATTATTCGTTTTTTATCTAAAGATATATTGTCATCTTGCATTCTAAACTGCCTTACACCATATTTCTTAACTAACATTTCTATTTCATCAACCACATTTTTAGCTGACCTTGCTCTCCATTTGTGCCCCCACACTGTATGTATTGAACAAAAAACACAATTTCCTGGACACCCCCTGCTTGTAACTATGTCTACTGTTGGAGATCTCATAGTGGCCCAAGAATTATCTGGATGGTCAAAATAAAGAGGCAATTCTAATAAATGCCATGCTGGAGAAAGAGCATCTAAATTTTGTATATAATCTCTTCTTTTATTTTCTTTAAACTTACCTTTGTCAATAGTCGCTGTCCCCAATATATTTGTCAGAGATTTTCCTTTTTGATATTTTTCTGCTATTTCTAAAATTGTTTCTTCACCTTCTCCCAAAACAGCAATATCGATATCTTTGTTCCTCAATACAAATTTTGAGTTTGCAGAAGTATGGGCCCCACCAACAACAATCAATATTTTTTTCTTCATTTCTTTAGAGGCTTTTCTCACTGCTTTTATCGTTTCAAAGGAATCTTTTTCAAAGGCAGTATAGGCACATGAAACACCAACAATGTCTGGATTAAAATCTTTTATTTGTTTTATAACATCTGAAGGAAAAAGACCCATCCTAACAGATTCTTTATTAATCACCCTACGTTTTTTATAGTGAAGAGGACAATCTAAAATTTTTACTTCAAATCCTTTTTTCTCTAAGGATCCAGCCATATAAATAAATCCCAAAGGAATCTTGAAATTTGTACATTTTGCTCCAATAGGTGCAGATTGTGAAGGATTTATGAATAAAATCTTCTTTTTCATAACAAACCCAGTTTTGACCCCTTAAAAAGCTTTTTTATATTCCAAGATAAGCAATATAAGTATCTAAAACAAAGATGTTTCTTGAAATAACAGCTGCAATTTTGGTAGGTATAATTTTTGGAGTCTTTACAGGCTTGATTCCAGGAGTTCATATTAACTTGGTTGCAGTTTCTCTTATCGCTGCTTCCACATTTTTATTACAATATACAGACACCTTCCCTTTAGTAGTATTTATAGTAAGCATGTCAATCACTCACACATTCATAGATTTCATTCCAAGCATTTTTCTTGGAGCTCCTGAAGAATCAACGGCCCTAGGGGTTCTTCCAGGACATAAAATGCTAATGAAGGGTTTGGGATATGAAGCAGTAAAACTAAGCATAATTGGAAGCTATTTTGGCCTTTTGTTAATGTTATTAATAACCCCCCTAGTTTTATTCATCCTTCCCAAGGCCTACCCCCTTATAGAAAAATCAATACCTTATATCTTAATTGTTGCTTCATTATTCTTAATCCTAAAAGAAAATAACAGATTTTGGGCCTTCTTCATTTTCTTACTTTCAGGAGTATTGGGAATAGCAACCCTTAATTTTATGGTAATAAAACAACCTTTATTCCCTTTATTGACTGGTCTATTTGGTATAAGCATATTATTGGATAGTATAAATCAAAAAACAAAGATTCCAGAACAAAAAATATCTAAAGTAGACGTTTCAAAAAAAGAAATAACGAAGGCCTTGGGGGCAAGTATTGTCAGTGCCCCTATATGTTCTTTTCTTCCAGGACTTGGTGCAGCACAGGCCGCAGTTCTTGGATCACAAATCTCTGGAAAATTGACTCAGAAAGGTTTCCTTATATTATTAGGTGCAATAAATACCATAGTAATGGGACTAACTTTCGTAGCAATTTATACTATTGGAAAATCAAGAAGTGGAACTGCTGCTGCAGTAAACACCCTACTAAATGAAATGACATTATTACAGCTCACAACTCTTTTATTTGTAATGTTGGTTGCAGGAAGCTTCTCTGTATTCATAGGCATAGCAATATCTAAGTTCTTTGCGAAGAACATCCAAAAAGTAGATTATGGGAAAATCTGTTGGACAGTAATCATCTTCCTAATAATAATGTCTTTATTCCTTTCGGGTTTTTATTCATTAATTGTCTTAATCACTGCAAGTGCCATAGGCATTTTAACAATAAAGAAGCAAGTAAGAAAAATGAACTTAATGGGATGTCTAATCATACCAGTTATTTTATGGTTGCTAATCTAAAAGTTTATATGCCTAGATCCTTGAGGATAGATATGAAAAGAGGTAGAACATTTAACACATTATTTTTACTTGAATCTCTTGACGGGAAGATATCTACTGGAGAATCAGATAAAAGGGACATGGATAAAGACCTCCCAAGAATTAAGGGTATTAAAGAAGGCCTTCAGCAATATTATGCATTAGAAAGAAAAACAGATTCCCACTCGTTAAATACTGGGAGAGTTATGTCCAAAATTGGAGTTAACACAAACAAAAATCCAATTAAAGGTCTGCCTGTTAGCTTCATAATTCTTGATAATAATTATTTAAAAAAACAAGGTGTTCTTAACTTAATTAACAACACTAAAAAACTATATCTCATCACATCAAACAAAAATCATCCAGCATTTAAGTTTAAAGACAGGCTAGAACTAATCTATTATCCAAAAAAAGTAGTATTTTCAGACCTTTTTAAGAGGTTAAAAAAGAAATACAAAATAGATAAGATAACTATCCAGTCAGGAGGAAATTTGAATTCTATTTTATCTAGAAAAGGACTAATAGATCGGGTTTCTCTTGTGATTGCTCCAGCACTTGTTGGGGGAAGTAATACTTCTACATTAATTGATGGAAAATCTTTATTTTCAGACAAAGATTTGAAAAAAATTAAGGCACTTAAGTTAAAAACATATAAAAAATTAAAGAATTCTTATTTACATCTTGTTTATGATGTTTTAAACTAATACTTACTCGACTTTAGAAATCGTTTCAACTAAAAGTTTAGTTACTCTCTCTACATTTGCTTTAAAGGTCTTCAAAATCTCTTCCCAAGTTACAGGGGCTTCATCTTCCTTCCAACAATCATAATCTGTTGACATGGCAACGGCAGCATAAGGGACTCCTGCTTCATTAGCAAGTGCAGCTTCTGGAGCAATTGACATATTAATTACATCCGCACCCCATCCACGAAACATATGACTTTCTGCTTTTGTTGAAAAACGTGGCCCTTCAATTGTAACTACTGTTCCTTTATCATGATTTTTTAGCTGAAGCCCATTACAAGTATTAATCAACAATTCTCTCAATTTTTTATCAAAGGGTTCTGCCATTGGTGTATGTATTGGTTTATGTGGTTCAAAACTTTCATGGAAAGTAACTTTCCTATGTCTAGTAAAATCAATGAATTGATCCAAAATAACAAAATCTCCTCTACCTATTTCTTCCTTTAAACTCCCCACAGCAGTTGTAGCAATTATATGTGTACACCCTTGTTCTTTCAAAGCGTGAATATTCGCCCTAAAATTGACTTGTGTAGGTGGTATTGTATGTTCTCTACCGTGTCTTGCCAAAAGAACCACTTCTTTCCCTTTGATCTTACCTAATTTAAGTGGAGAACTGGGTTTTCCATAAGGGGTTTCTACCTCAATATCTTTTGTTTCTTCTAAGATTCCAGGATTATCCAATCCGGAACCTCCAATAATGCCTATTTTTACCATGATAAAAAAATGAAGAAATACCCCTTTTAATATTTTGTGTAAGTTTTTGGCAATTTATTCATTACTGAAAAATTAATTAAGCAAAACAAAAGATTTTATAAAAGAAAAAACCCTAATAACACAATGAAAAGAGGTAATAAAAAGAAAAGTTTGTTGAGTATAGACACCATTAACATGGGTAAGAAAATATTAAACACTCTTACAGACAAATTAATCGAAGGAATAGAAGAAAAATTTGTTACGCTACAAAAAAGGCTATCCCAAATACTCCTTTCATCATTATTGGTAGGATTGGGATTACTAGCATTGATATTTTCATTTTACAGTTATTTGAAAGAATCATTAACATTATCTAATTCCCAAATATTACTCTATATCGGAGCAATTATGTTAGCAATAGGATTCTTCCTAAAGTATAAACTTGCAAAGGAGGTAAAAAAATAAATGGCTAAAAAGAAAGCAAAAAGAAAAAAAGTTGTTAAAAAAGTTGCTGCAAAATTAAAGAAGCTAAAATTAACCTCTGCGCAAAAAGCAAAATTAAAGAAGAGAACACAAGCAGAATTAAAAAGAGCTAAAGTAAAGTTGCAACAAGGTGAAAAACAACTAAAAGCTTATGTTAAGAAAAATCCAGAAAAAGCAGCATTAATCGCAGCTACAATTGGAGCAGCAGTAGGAACAGCTGTCGGCAGGGCTTTGAAAAGGAGATAAATTTTTATTTTTTTATTTTTTTTCTTCTTTTATTTATTTTATAAAACAAACTTACCAAGACTCTGCGTGTATTCTCTCTTTCTCCACGCCTTTTTCTACTAGAATTCGTTTAACATCACTAACCATATTATTAAGGCCACAAATAAAATAATCCGATTTATCATCAACATATTGATCAATAATCTTTGTCACTCTTCCAACACTCTTGCCCCAAGTCTTCAGTTCTTTTGGTTGGCTTGCAGTAATAACTAAATCAAAATTATCATGTTTCTCGGCAAGTTGTTTAAATTCTGCTTTGAATAGGAAATCTTCTTCATATCTAAATCCAAAAATCAAGGTAATTTTATGTTTGAAATTATTATTAAGCAAATAATTCAACAAGCACCTCATAGGAGTCACCCCACTTCCTGTAGCAATAAAAATTACATCATTATCCATCTTCAAAATATCCCTTCCATACATTGAATAAGGTCCTGTAACTTTGACTTTTCCTCCCAAAGGCATATCATCCAACTTAGTTGTAAGCTTTCCCCCAGAAACTATTGTAACACACAACTCAATTGTCTTCTTCCCTGGCTGAGAAGCTAAAGAATAAGCCCTCTTCACACCATCTTTCTCAACCATGACAAATTGTCCAGGTAAAAAATCAAAAACTTCTCCGAGATCAAACTCAAAGAACTTCACAGTAGGAGAAAATTTAGTTATCTTTGATAATTTTCCTTCAAGCACTTTTACCATTTTTATTTACACAATCCTTTACTTTTAACTCTTTTCCCCAAACCATTGCTTCATTGTAACCTGCTTATCAATATCCTTGCCAAAAATACTATTGATAAAACTTTTTGTTAAATCCAAACTTTGTTTAAGATAATCTGAAACACTATAATTCTTAGCAAGATTAAGTGAATGATCTAAATACTTAATGATACTTCCTTTTGAAATCGTAAATATTATTTTTCCACCACAACTAGTACATTTCCCCACCAAAGGTGGCCTTCTAAATTTAGCATTACATCCAATACATCTAAATTGTTGACTACTAAATTTTCTTAAATTACCCCTTGTGTCTCTAATAAAATGTCTCTCAATAACCAATCTTGCAGTATCAGTAGTATCAACTGCACGAATTATCTCTGCAAGTTTCATTTGATGTTCAACCTTTTCGGCCATAGTTGCCAAAGTTTTATATGCTGAACAAATTGCTCCATAATTCATATCAGTTGTATCATGGGAAAACCATAAATTCTTGAAAGCATCACTATCTGTCTTTCCAAGCCTATCACTTATTTGTTCCACCTTAACACTATGTGGAGGTTTATACTCTTGAGCAGCACGATAAAGTTCTAATGGAAGTCTTGGAGTAACGTCAATATTAAACACCATATCATCAACTTCTCCAGCCCTTATCCTTGCATTCAAAATAATTGGACAATCCTGGGTTGCACCCCTATGTGTAGAAAGATATTCTCTAGAAAAATTGATTAATGTATCTAGTAACAACATAAAAGCAGCTTCATCCCCATCAGCATCTCTCCTCATAGCCCCGTGCATATATGGGCTTGCCAACAAAGCCTGAGCATGACTAAAGCCTATAACTCTTGCAACGACCCCTGCAGCATTATGTGGGGCAATACAAACCATCAAATGTCCAGTAAGATCTTCTTTAGTGCTAGCATTATAAAATGGTTTGAGCCCATAAAGTCTGACAAGGAGATTATCCATAAATTTTGCAACCTTCAAAAAGGCCTCACTTGCTTTGATATCAGGTGTTTCTGGACAATCTGGAAGAATAATATCTTGGGGAAATATTTCTAAAATTTGATCCTTCCTTTCTAATTTCTTTCCATAGGCATCTTTAGTATAACCCAACTCAATAAGCCTTGGAATAGAAGTACCCACCTCACATGGTTTAAAATGAGTTATAGGCAATTCTGTTGCATCATACCTAGCAGTCCCATCTTTATTCACATTAATTGCATATTGTGCACGTAAAATTCCTTTAGCCAAATGTTCTGGAATACGGTTTGAAGAAAGTATCCCTTTTGTTCCTTTAATTAGAGGAGGAATTTCATGTTTTTGAATATTCATTAATTTTGCAGCAGATTGGAGATAATGACCTATATCTACTTTCTTCCTCATATAAGATTTAACTACTCCTGCTTGAAGACCACCATGCTCTGGACAAACTTCAGTTACATTTCTTTCACATTTTGGACAATTTAACAACTTTTTAGTTTTATTTCCACAATCTTCACAAATAAAGTAGATAGTCTCTTTTTTACAAGTCTCACAAAAATGAATTGGAAACTCAGAAGTAACTTGGTGTTCCGCTGCCTCCTGTACACTCCTAAATCTCCCCCCTTCTTGTCCAACTGGAAATAAAGTATGTGGAGAACCAATTAATTTACGCATTTTTGCTTTTTCAGGCCTTCCCATTCTTGATCCAACAAAAGTTCCAGCCTTATCTGCAATTTTTATTTTCAAAAAACTATTTAGGAAATTTAAAACACCTTCACGGTCTTCATGCTGCCCAATCATTTTATCAACTTCTGAAAGTTTTTCTACTCCTAAATTCAAAAGTAAATATTTAGAATTTTCTTTATCAATTATAACTCTACCTTCCTTAACTAAATGGGGAACTCCCAAAATTTCCAAGCAACGCTTTGCTTTATTAACACTTTCTACATAATCAAACACTATTTCTCCATTTTCTAACTTAGAAGTTTTAAGAACTTTCAATAAAGCCATAAAAGAATTGTGATTTACCTGACTCCAATAAAAAGTATATTTTGGATAAAGTGAAACATCATATTTTTTACTGAATTCTACTGCTTCTTCAAAACTTACATTCAAAAAATCTTTAACCTTGCCCTTTTTCTCTTCAACTTCCAAACCCCACCATTCTTCATTATATCCACAAGGCATCAAAGGGTAATTTCTATTAAAGAAATCTCCATAACTAATTAAAATATCTCCAAGGTAAAGAATTTCAAGTATATCTTTTTTGATTTCTTTAGCTTCCTCATAGGTTTTTGGAACAACCACAGACCCATCTTTTAATTTAATAATTGGACCTTCAATAGTATCACAACTAGTTACTACTGTAGATTTTCCTGGTCTTTCAGTTCTTAGTTGTGTACCTATTGCAATAAAATTATCCAATGCCACCATTGATGCAGGATGAATAGAAGTTGCACTAAATCCACTATTCCTTGCCCGGCCATACCTTAACCTAAATCCACCAGATCTTGATGGGTGTGTTAAAACCGGCCTTCCTGCAACCAAGTCTTTAATATAAACTGCAGAAGGTTCTGGTTTTGTTTCTGCAACTTTCTTCATTTTAGCCAAATCTGAAAGCCAATCCCAACCAGTCAAAACAAATCCTTTTTCTTTCAAATTTCTAACAATTTTCAAAAGCTTTGCAGCCTTTAATGCAACACCTTCTCCAGTAACCAAACAAACACCATTTCTAATAATATTTGTTTCAATTCTTGGAAGATCTTTAAAATTACTTACCTCAAACTTTTCTGAAGGATCTCCATTTATTTGAATTGGAAGATTTGAAGCAATAATCTTAATTTCTTTTTCAGTAGGAAGATATTGTAGGTTAGTAACCCTCTCATGATAATCATATAACTCTGTAACAGTTCTATTAACCTCTGCTTCAGTAGGATCATATCTTGCATAACCTGCATTTTCCCTCAAATAATCTGCTAGAACTACACAGGTTGCTGCTGCAGTTCCCCCTGCTGACCTTATTGGTCCTGAAAAGAAAATTGAAAAAAAATCCTCGCCCTTCTCAGTCTTTTTTAATTTAAAATGTGTGAACCCTTCTAAAGGTGAAGAAACGACCCCTAAAGTAAGATATGCTAAACCTATTCTTATTCCCGCATCAATCGCTTCAAGCTTATCTTTAAATTTACAAAACTTTTCTTTAGAAACTTCTTCAGAAATCTTAAATGCTACAGCAGGATCCAACATACTATACTGTGTTTCAAGTTCCCTAATCCTCTTTACTATCTTATCATCTTTTAATTGAGCATACTTAGTAGAAATTAACCCAGTAACTCTTTCTGCCAAACTAGTTGCCAAAGGAATTTCAACAGCAGAAACAGGATCATACCCTTTTCTACGTGCTTCTCCTGCTAAAGAGTAAGCAACCTTTACTTTATTCTCAATTTCTTTAAAATATTTCTGCATTTTTTAATTAACTACTAAAATCTAAAATCTTAACCCTCCAATCTTTAAGATTAAGTAATGGAACTTTACAAGGGTCTGGAACATTTCCTACCTTGGCCTCAAAATCTGTTTGGGGTTGCCAACAAGAAGAAGCAACCATCAAAACCCCTTTATAGTTAGCAACATCAGTTCTATGTAAATCCCCTGTAACAATTACGTCAGGCATTTCATCAATAACCAATGGATCCACATCTGGATAAGGAATATGTACAGTATTCAAATGAGGAATTCCTAAATGTCTTTTCTTTAATACATACTTTACAATTTTAGTTGGTTCTCTTCTTGCATTTCCTAAACGTAATTCCTCAATTTCATTAACTATCGCATGAAAACTAGCACCATGATACATCAGAACTTTAATTCCATCTTTCCCTGGTGCTGCATCAATTTCCACCATCGCAGGATTACTCACCATTATCACATTTTCCATCCTGCAAAGCTCTTCAGCATATTCTTCCCCGATAGGTGGTTGAGGTTCTCCAAGCCTAACAGAGTCGTGCTGTCCAGGACACATAATTATTGTAATCTCCTTCCTAATCTTCTTAAGAAGTTCAGTTAATTTTGAATATTGTTCTCTCAAGTCTGTAATTTTTAATTTTGTCTCTTGTCCAGGAAAAATACCCACTCCATCAACATTATCCCCAGTCATAAAAAGATATTTTATTTTCTTACTTTGGGCTTTTTGTTCATCTGTTCCAGTTTTTCCATTAATCCAATCAATAAATTTTACAAAATTCTCTTCTAAGAATACATCTGAGCCTAAATGAACATCTGAAATAAAAGCTGCATAAATCTCCTCCTCTGAAAGCGACTTTTTTCTTGAAAGAGTATCAACACCTGGAAAAACAATATCATTTACAAATAAAATTTCCGAACTTCCACTACATTTGAATCCAACAACTTCATCAAGAAGAATTTCTTTAGTCATCTCAATTAATTCTGGTTTATTTATATTAACAAGAATTTTAATTCTACCAGTTAAATCCTCCACTTCATAAAGAACATTTTTATTTTTTGTAACTCTTTTACTAATAACCATCCCAATAATAGAAATGTTCTTATTATTTTGAGAAAGCTTGTTGATTAAGGTTAAATTTGGTAAATCTGTGTGTTCTTTTAACATTGATTTGATTGAATTATATCTTGCTTTAAAATAACCTACAAAATCCTGTACATTAATTTCCCTTGGAACTGAATTATAACATTTCAAGATTTTTATTTTTCTAGAAAAGAAATCTTTTTTACAAATATTCAAAACAGTCTCTTCTTCTTTCTTCTCTTCTTCTTTTTGAACTTGCAATTGAGAAGACCCTTCATTAGAGAATGTTGAAAGAAAGTTAATTGTTTCTTCTATAGCACCTTTTTCTCCAGGACCTTTCCTATCTTTAAGATTTTCTAGAATTAGTCTTATTTTATAATAATTATCCATTAAACCTTTTCTTGATAAAAAATTAATATCTAAACTTTTGATAATTTCGACTAGGGGGACTTTAACACCCTTAAGGTGTTCACTAACATCTGGATCTACCAGAATACCTTCTCTCAAAAATGCTTCTGCACTATTCATCTAATTTCCTCTAAGCCTTACTCTAAATTTACTTTAAACCTAATGAATCCCTAACTATTATCTTTGATTTATTTATTAAATGAGGAGGGATTGAAAGTTTGATCTCTTTTGTCCTTCCATGTCTCCCTTTACTTACAACTTGAGCATTTATTATACCCAACATATCAAACTCAGACAGAATATCTCCAACACGCCTTTGTGTTAAAGGCTCTGTTCCAGTTTGTTCACAAAAATCACGATATGAATTAAAAGTGTCCCCAGTAAATATCTTCTCATTCTTCCTAGAATCAGTAAGAGCCATAATTGCTAACAAAACTAATTGAAATTGTTTAGGTTGTGTTGAAATAATATCTATAATCTTATCTTTCTCTATTTTTTGTTTAGCAGAATCAATATAATTTATATTTACTTCCTTTTTCCCTTCCCTTTCTGTAAGTTCTCCAGCAATCCTTAACAAATCTAAGGCCCTCCTAGCATCTCCATGTTCCCTAGCAGCATATGCAGAACATTTCTCTATAACTCCATCGCCAATAGCTTTTTCTTTAAATGCAAGCTTCGCCCTTTCTCTTAAAATATCTTGTATTTGTAATGCATTGTATGGTGGAAAAACAATTTCTTCTTCAGAAAGAGAACTCTTTACACGGGGATCTACATTGTCTAAGAAAACTAAATCATTACTTATACCTATAATTGTTAATTGAGAGTTTTTTAATTCTGAATTTAATCTTGTTAAGTTATAAAGAAAGTTATCTTCAATCTTTTTAACTGCTTGATCAACTTCATCTAAAACAATAACAATCAATTTTTTTGAATCATCAATTGTTTGAATAAATCTATGATAAATTTGATCGGTAGGTAGCCCAGTAGAAGGAACTTGCTTGCCTAATTGTCTTAATAGCTCTGCAAGAATCCTATATTCAGTATCTGCTACCTTTTTCAGTTTGCAATTAATATAAAAAAACTTCAAATTAGCTTTATTTTGTTTAGCCCTTTTCTCTAATTGATTACAAACATATTGAACAGACAAAGTTTTTCCAGTTCCAGTCTTTCCATAGATAAAAAGGTTTGAAGGTTTGTCTAATCTTAATGTTGGAGCAAGAATTGCAGCAATTTGTTTTATTTGATCATCCCTATGGGGGATTGTTTCAGGATTATAGTTTGCTTGAAGAACATGTTTATCTTGAAAGATACTATTCTTTGTAAACGAATCAAATATGTCATCAAGTTCAACACCCATTTATCAACCTCCTTTAAGAGTTTTGTTGAAGTAATTATTCAACAAAGAAAATTACCCAATACTTTTTATAAATATATCCTTGTTCAAATACTTACTTTAACAACCTATGCTTCCAATGGAGAGTTTGCTTATAAATGCTTGTAAGAATTACTAAAAATAAATGGAAAAATCTTAAGGTAGAGACACCCTGGTTTCCAGTGGAGGTTAAAACAGTGTCTCTCGTCGTAAAAATGAGGTATATAATAATATAATATATATAATATATAATATAAATATTTATAAATATAAATAAAGAATAAAGAAGAGATTTTGAGTTTTCTTTTTAAACCTTTCCATGAGAAACAAGGGGGACACACCCCTTATTTTTAATTAGTTCTTTTAATCCAATTATACTACGACTATTACTCTTTTAATAATATAACTAATAAAGATCTTCAAATATACTCTTTCTTTAACCAATCTTTACCATTTTCTCCCTCATTTTACAAATAATCCCTTTAAAAATTAGTGACTGAAATAACCCTAAAATCATAGAAACATTTATAAACAATTTACCTATTTATTATTTAATGAAAGAGAAAAAACCTTTGAGAGAAGTTTTAGGCAAAAATGTTGTGACTAAAGAAGGTCGCAGATTAGGTGTAGTTAAAGATATAGCATTTGATACAAAGACTGGTGAATTGATTCACTTGTTGATTGCATCTCCAACTGCTTATACCAATTCTTTAACTTTAGAACAAACAAAGGAAGGAGAATTATTAATTCCTTATCATTCATTGTTGGCAATAGGCGATTTTGTTGTAGTGAATGAAGAAGAATTAGCATAATTTCTTAAATAAATAAAATGACAGTTATAGGATTTACATTTTCGAAAATTCATGTAGATAGAAAAGCTACTTCTGGTAACCAGCAAGTTGATGTAAAATCTCAGATTAGTATGAATAATGTTGAAGAAAGAAAAATAAGTCTTCCTGAAGGACAAATGCCTTTGAAGTTTGATTTCTCTTATGATATTGAATATACTCCTGATTTAGCAAGTATAAAATTTGCTGGAACTATTCTAGTTGCCTTACCATCAGAAAAAGCAAAAGAAATTTTAGAAGGTTGGAAAAAGAATAAAACAATCTCTGATCAAGAAACAAAATTAGCTGTTTATAATACTATCTTCAATAAATGTAATGTAAAAGCATTTGAACTTGAAGAAGATATGGGATTGCCCCTTCATTTGAGATTACCGCAAATTGGTGCTGAAAATACTCCTAAAAAATAAATTTATTTTACAATTTTTCTAAAGATTTCCTTTTGATCATCCCATGTTAAAAGCTTCAAAGTTTCTTTTTTCCCAGCCCATTTAAAACCACTGTGTTCTTTATTATCAAATTTAATTTTCTTTGTAAAAATTTCAACAACATAGGCTGAATTCCTCACACCAGAATATTTTCTATGATCTTTCACATACTCTTTTTGATATTTGAATTTATTGATATACTTTGTTTCTTCAAAAATTAATTCTTTTACACCAATTTCTTCTTTAACTTCTCTCAATAAGCTAGTATTTTTCCTTTCACCAGCCTTACATCCACCTTTTAACAATTCCCAACCTTTCCAATGAAGTTTTCTTCTAAGAAGTAGGTATTTATTCTTTCCTTTATCTTTTCTAAAAACAACTGCTACAACTCCCCTTCTTATCATATAAGAAGAAGAATATCTATGTATTTAAATTTTGACGCTGAGAGAAGGAATCGAACCTTCGGACCCGTGAGGGCTCGGTTTTCGAGACCGATGCAATACCATTCTGCCATCTCAGCAAAAAATAAGAATTCATTACCTTTTCTTCGAAGTATATTCAACTTTTTGGATCTTTTTCAACTCACGAACTCTTGCAGCAGGATAATCTCCAGCTTTAAAATAGTCCATAAAGATACCCCTCAACCATCTTATCCAGTCTTTATCATAAATTGAATAAAAAATAAAAGTGGTCTTCTTTTTCTTACTTCCGGCCCCATAATCAGATGGCTTTTTAACTTCCTTTAATCTCATAATCTTATCATCTACAATTATTGCTCTTAAGGGCTGGAAAGAATGCCTTACTTCAATCCATTGTTCTTTTGGAAGTTTATTATTTAATTCAAGTATCTTCTCAATATTATCCATAGCTGGCAAATGTATTCCAGAAATAATTTTTATTTTGACACCTTTTCTAGCCAAATCCTCTAAAACATCGATTATCTTAATTCCTTTTCTAACTAAATTAGACCAAGAAAACTTTCCAGCAAAAATGTACACTTCTCTATGTGCAGAAAGCAACAGCCCCACAACATCTTGGGCGCTTGTCTTTCCTTCCTCATACTGCTCTTCTAAAAAGGCTTCTTTTCTATCTTCATTAACAAACTGATAAATATCAAAAGGGCTAAAATCCTTTTTAGTGACTCCTCTATGTATATCTCTTTCAAGTCTTTTCCTTACAGCAGAAAGTCTTAGTTTATTCATGATAATTAATAGAAACCACCTTTAATAAAGATTTCTTACGAGTAGTTGATAGTATCAAATACTCTATAAACACCTTTTTTGATAAGCATTAAGCACAATTAAACCTAATTGGTCCTTTGGTCCAATCAAGAACCTATTTTTCTTTTCAATTTTCTTTATACCAATATGATACTCTTCAAATTGTTTATGTAATGACTCAATAGCCCTGACCTTATTTTCCCTTTTTCCATCATATTTACAAATAACTTGATTATGGCCAGATTTCACAATTGAAAACTTTTCTTTATGAAGGGCGTTTTTTATTTTTTTAATAGGTTTATAGAGTAAATCCATCTAACTTTCACAGAATCAAAGATTTTTAAGCTTTCCGAAGCGGTAAACTTTATCACCAACAACAAAAACTTCAAAATTGTCAAGATTCCCTTTCAAATATGGTGAGTGGAATTTTGATCCCCTCATATCAACACCCACACTTATTGGTAAAAAAGAAGGGGCTATAATTAATCTTTGTTTTTTCATCTTCCCACTCAAGAAACACTTATATTTTTCTCTTTTTGGACCTTCTTCTAAAGTGATTGCCGGATGTTCATGACCCATAATCAATAAATCTACATTATTGACAGACTTATCTTTCCAAACTTTGTCCCCATGTAACACACAAAAGGATTTAATTTTCTGGGGTTTAATATCAAAAATACTTTTCTTCTTCGCTTTTTCCTTCAAATCAAAACAAGTATAATCAACAATCTCTAAACCTCTCCTTTTTGCTATGGGTGCCAGAATTGTATCATGGTTTCCTTTTATCAAATAAACTTTAGAACTATTTTTTATTAAAAAATCTAAAAATTTAGATGTTTCAAACCATTCTTGATCCGAGATCTCTCCAAATTCATGTTTCAAGTCCCCATTAATAACTATTATTTCAGGTTTCCCCACACATTCTAAAATTTCTCTAATATTATTCATAGATTCTTTAAACTGGAGTCTTGGAATTGCCAAACCCCTCTTACTCAGGGCTTCTTCATAACCAATATGTACATCTCCAATTATCAAAATCTTTAATTTATCAATCCACAAAGCAGCCCCTACAGCTTCGATTCCAGGAAGTATTTCTGTCTTTTCCACGATTCAAAGAAATAAAATGCTAATAAAAACCTTCCGAGTCTACGCATACAAGGCACTAATAGACTGTCCTTTGTCTGTTCTACGGATAGCTTCTGCATAAAGCGGAGCGAGGGATACAACTTCTATCCCATCCCAATCTTCATGAGGTATAGAATCTGTAACAATCATTTTATCTATAACTTTTGGAAGTTTTTCGATCGCATTGTTTGTAAGAATTGCATGTGTACAACAAGCATACACCTTCAAAGCACCCATTTTTTTCAAAGCCTTTGTCGCCTCCATTAAAGTTCCTCCAGAATCAATAATATCATCAACAATTATTGCATTCTTATCCTTAATATCTCCAATAACCCTCATCTCTGCAATTTCTCCAGGTTTTTCACGCCTTTTATCAATAATTGCAATGTGTGTATTCAATCTTTTAGCAAAAGCTCTTGCTCTAATTACTCCTCCTGCATCTGGAGAAACAACAACACAATTATTCAAAATTTCGGGATGCTTTGATTTCAAATATTCCACGATTGTTGGAAATGCATACAAATTATCAAAAGGTTTGTTGTAAAAACCTTGAATCTGATCAGCATGCAAGTCAGTAGTCATAACTCTATCTGCCCTATAACCAATTGAGTCTGCAATAACTCTTGCAGATATAGGGACTCTAGATTCTAATTTTCTATCTTGTCTACTATATCTCATATATGGTAAGATATCATGCACAGTTCTTACGGACGCACGTTTTAGAGCATCATTAACCAACATCAATTCAACAATCCAATCATTTGGACGCTTACTTGAATCATGAATAAAATAACACCTCTGCCCACGAACATTTTTTTTCACATGAACAAAACTTTCTCCATCACGAAAATGCGTAATCTCTACTTCTTTCAATGAGAAGTTAGGTTCATATCTCGAAATAATTTCAAAAACTTTTTTTGCAAAAGGCCAAGCCTTAGAATTAGGGTCTGCAAGGATCACACTCTCTTCCATAACTATATTCTTTCGTAACACCTCTTTAAAAACTTTATTGTAAAAAACGAGTTTTTCCTTTCAAAAATCTATTTTACTACTTTCTCTTGAGACTCTTTCACTTCTTCCTTTTCCACTCCAAGATACTTTGTTGAAATTTCCTTTTCTTCAAATCTGCCCATATTGGTCCCCTCAACAACATAATCTCCATAAGATAGGATCTCCAGATCCAAGTCCTTATACCTTTGTGCAGCCCTTACTGCCCCCATGGAAGCCTTTTCAGTTACTAAAGGCCCAACCTCTTTGATTATATCTAAGATCTTTGGATAAACGGCCAATCTACAACGTACCTGTTTTGTTATTTCTATATTTCCTCCAGTGACATAGTCTGAAATCAAACCTTCTTTTCTGGGCGCATTGAACCAATACACATTGTTCTCTATCCATTTTTTCCTCATTCCAGGCCTATACCAATACCTTCCTGCTGCATTCTCTTTTTCATGTTCCTCTACTCTCCGAGTCAAGACTTCTTTTCTTTCCTTAAACTTGTTTTCAATCTTCTCTATTTGAGCATTATTGATAGAAGTATATTCTCTTACTTTATCCAAACTTGGAAAGACGACACAAAGGCCAGTTATGGGCTTATATTTTTTCATCTCTCTTATCTTACCCACACCATTTACAGAATCAACTAAACAACTAATACAATATTCTTCATATTCAGAAGGATGTATTATCACTCCTCCCTTCTTTAAAGAATCAACAATTCTTTCAACACTTTTCCATGAAACTCTTCTTGCCATTTTTTGCTAAAACTTTTTCCTTAAAAAAGGTTTAATTCAGACCTTTTTAAGATTAATGGATTTAAACCACTACTTCTTACCAATCCTTTCCAGAACACCTTCATGCATTCTTTTTAGAAATGCCACCTTATCTTCAATTTTCAACAAGTCTGCATGCCCTTGTGTAATTAAAGCAAATGAAAAAGGAGAAGGAAACTCTTTATTCAAATAAACGGTCTTAATTTTTCCATTTTTCAAAGCATCCAACACCAATTTAGTATTCTTAATATCCATTAAGTCTTCCATAATCTCTCTTTTAGCCTCCCTCAAAACAGGAAACTCAGTAGTTGCTTTCTGAACTGCTGCAAGTAAGAAATGACTTCCTAATTGTTGCCTCCCAACACTCTTTGAACGGCCCTTATAATTTCTTAATATCATTAAAGCCCTTGTTGCACAATGCCTAAACCTTCTTTTGAACACTTCAGTCTTTGCAATTGCCTCATCCAAGATCTCTTGAAGATTTTTTGAGGTCAAACTCTTCAAAGCTTTATCAATATTCATCTTATCATTGCTTGCTAAGAAGAAACCATTATCATTAATTCCGACTTCTATATCTCTGCCCCCAAATCTTCCAACAACATAAGCCAGCGCCCTAGATAAAGCATCATTGACTCTCCTCCCATAAACAGAATGGAACACAACATAATGCTTAGACATGTCTTTGAAATCTTCAATTAACAATCTTTCAGAATGAGGTATCTTACTATATCTATGTTGTTCATCAAAATAACCATAAATTGCAGAAGCAGTGGTCTTATTCACATAAAGATACTCTGAAATAAAATCAATAATCTCGTTCTTACATTTCTTACTCTCAAATTTTTGATTAACTAACTTTCTAAACCTTTGAATAGCATTTGCAAGATCAAAACTCAATGGCAACATCTCTGAAAACCAAGAAGGGATTGTGGGACTCTTCATAACAGATGCATTAACATAAGCATTCATCCCTTTACTATAAAGAAATTGGTATTTTGCTCCACCTAAAACAAAAATATCTCCTTTTTTCATTCTTTCTAAGAAACCCTCATCAATCATTCCAATTTTCTGCCCCTTTCTTTCGGAGGGGGTCGCCGCAACTACATTAACAAAACTTTCATCAGGAATAGTTCCAATATTTGTCATGTAAATAACTCTTGCCAACTTACCTCTCTTTCCAACCATCCCACTTTCTCTGTCATACCATATCTTTGCATAAACATTACTAGCATTCAACTCATATTCTCCAGCAAGATAAGAGATTACAGAATAAAAATCATCAATACTCAATTCATGATAACAATAACTCTTCTTAATCAAAGCATACATATCCTTAATGGGCATTGGTCCAGAAATAGCCATACCATAAATCTGTTGCGCAAGCACATCTAATGCATTTCTAGGAATCTGAACACGATCAATATGCTTTTCAATAGATTCTTTCATCATCACAGCACATTCAACCAAATCATCTCTATCCAAAACAACAAACTTTGCTTTACTAACTTCGTTTAATTTATGTCCTGCCCTACCAGCCCTTTGCAAAGCACGTGAAACACTTTTAGGTGAACCCAAGAGGATTACCAAATCTATTGCCCCCACATCTATTCCCAATTCTAAGGAGCTGGAAGTAGCAACAACTTTCATCTTCCCTTCTCTAAGTCTACTTTCAACCATAAAACGCATCTCCCTACTTAAGGAAGAATGGTGCGCACCAATATTTTCATTATATCTTTGAGGAAACCTTTCTTTCAAGTTATGCACAACTCTTTCAGTCGCAGCCCTTGTATTTGCAAATATAATAGTAGTCTTATGTTCCTGAATAAGTTCGTCTAATAATTTATACATATGATATTGTTGATCAGCAGCAGTAGTGTCAATCAAATTACTTACAGGACACAAAACCTCAAAGTTAGATTTCTTAGTATACTGGACATCTGCAATCAAACAATCCCTTTCCTTATTTCCTTCATACCCTACTAGATACTTAGCAATCTCTTCCAAAGGAGCAATAGTAGCAGACAAACCAATTCGAATAGGTTTAATATCTGACATATCATGTAATCTTTCAATACTCAAATTCAAGTGAACCCCACGTTTGTTTCCAGCAAGTGCATGAATCTCATCCAAAATCAAAAATTCAGAAGCCTTTAATTTTTCATGGAACTTTGTAGAATTCAAAACGATTGCCAAAGTTTCTGGAGTAGTGATTAAAATATGTGGTGCTTTCTTCAACATCTTCACTCTCTCAGATGTTGGAGTATCTCCTGTTCTCACCAAAACCCTTATCTCATCCATCTCAATTCCTTTTTTCTTTGCAATCTCATTTATTTCTTTCAAAGGCCCAACTAAGTTAACTTGAATATCATTATTCAATGCCTTTAATGGAGAAATATAAGTTGCATAAACTTTATTCTCAAGTTCACCCCTCTTTGCAATGCTTACAATATAATTTAAGATACTCAAAAAAGCAGTAAGTGTCTTGGTTCCCCCAGTTGGAGCAGAGATCAAAATATTTTTCCTTTCAAAAATAGGCATCACTCCATATTTCTGGGGTAATGAAAACTCTTTGAAACGTGAAAAGAACCATTCTTCAACAAGGGGATCAAGACTATCCATCAATTCTTTCTTATCTCTCAACTTAGCTTGTTTAAACATTTTATAGGCTTCCCCCGTAAGAGTTTGGACTATAAAGATTTTTCGGTCCGTATATAGTATACTAACACACTTGTTCAAACAAGTCCTATGAGTAAAATTTTAGAAGACAGCTGTTTAAACAGCTTCATTTCGCAGTTCCCCCTATATCTTTACTCTAACTTTTGCAGTAAAGTTATTTTGTGTCCTTGTCCCTTAAGTTCTTCATATCTTCCTTTTGAGTCTTTCTTGTCCCATTCATAAGTAAAGATTCCGTTCTTGCAGTCTAGATACTTACAGAATGGTTTGTATTCAACAACTTTTGAAAAACCTTCAACAACCTTTCCGAAATCTTTACTATCTTTCTCCATACTAAGAAGAAGGAAAAGATCTTTTTGCCAAGTCATTGTTAATACCTTGCCCTTGTAATCAAAACTAAAAGGATAACCTTGGGGTCCACAACCTCTCCAAACCACTCCATTAACCTTCCCTTGATTTTCCAAGTCATGCATTATATTATACCAAGTCCAAATCTCTTTCCTAGGAAATGAACAACTTTGTTTCATTGTTTCAGTCATTTTCTTTCTTTGGTTATGTCTTGTTCAGTAGAGCCCCAAGATGTTGTGTGCTCTGCTTTCGGGATCCGCTTCAGGAATTCTGATTGGGTTGTAGCCGTATTTTTTGTATTCCTTTTCTACCAAGTAGTGTAGTTTTTGCGCAGTTTCAAGATCTTCTCTTCTTGTGGTTGTTCTTTCAAAGCTTGTTAGTCTTTCTAGCAAGAAGATTTTGTCATATCTTGATTCTTCCGCAGCCTTTTCAAGTTCTTTTGGTGGTGTGATTCCATCAAGTCTGTAGTAAGCCAGTCCATCAATCACTCCCCTGTCTAAGAAGATCCTTGCGTGGAAGGGTATTCCTTCTTCCCATCTTAGCTGCTGTTCCAAAACTCTCTTTTGGAAGCCGTCTCTGTCAGTCCAGGGTAGTTGTGCTTCCTTTCCTTGCTTTTCCTTATCAAGTTCTTGAGTAATCACATAAGTTGCTGCTTCTCTAAGTGTGCAGACTCCTTTTTTGTTGCTAAGAACTTTCAAAGTTGTGCTTTTTCCGACTCCAGGTCCGCCCGTTAAGACATATTTTTTAGCCATTTTTTGTCCCCCATTGTTGCTGGCCCTTTGTCCAGCTCTTAATAACTTAAGCGAACTTTATTATATGAATTATTGTTGTAGGAATCTCTACAACACAATCTTATGTAATCCTCTCGCCATATTCTCTTGAGGAAAGCCCAATGACGCAGCAGCTAACAAACTGCAATACGGAGGAACAAAATGTTAGGAAATAATAAGAAAAAAGGTCTATACAAGCTTGCTAAAGAAAGGTCTAAAAAAGCTAATGAGGAAGTAGAAAAAGAAGAAAAAAAGAAGAAAAGGTATGTGTCTGGAACACACTTCGGAAATGGGTTTGGGATGGCATATTCTTTCCAGACTGAAGAAGAGATGGATGAAATAAAGAAAGAAAGAGAATCCAAGGCTGCAAAGGAATACCAAAAACCAACCCCTCGCCCAGCAACTGCCCACGAACTTTATCAAAGAATGACGCCCCAAGAAAGGGCATGGGAAGACTACCTTTTTGATGTGGGCGAACAAGAAGGATAAGCAGATCTTACAGCAAAGGGTTAAATAGCGCCCAAGCTTTTTCGAAACTAACAAAAAGATGACAAAACAAAAAGAAACAACTGTTTATTTTGTATCTGGAAACCAAAGCAAGGTGTTTGAGATCGCATCAGTGATTGAAAAATATGGCGTAAAGCTTAAACAAGTTGATTTAGACTTGCCAGAGGTAAAGAAAGAGAACGATGTTAAAGAAATTGCAAGACAAAAAGCGTTAGACGCAGTTAAAATTCTAAAGAAACCAGTAGTTTGTGAGGATAATGGGCTTTTCATCAGCTGTTTAAACGGCTTCCCAGGAATAAATACTAAGTTTGCAGTACAAACAATTGGAGTTAAAGGAATAATTAATTTATTAAAACAAAAAAAGAATCGTTCAGCTGAATTTAGATCAGCTTTAGCATTTGCAAGTCCCAACGGTAAAACAAAAGTTTTCACAAATTTATGTAAAGGCAAAGTAATTCTCAAACAAAAAGGAAATTTAAAGAAACATTTTCCTTTAGATACAGTTTTTGTTCCAAAAGGAGACACAAGAACCTTCAGTCAGATGACTTTAGAAGAAAAAAATAAGTATGCAAAGCATAATGTACAAAATGCAATAGATTTTGCAGAGTGGTTTTCTAAGGAATGATTTATTTCTTCTTTAATTTGAATATAATGAATGAAGGAATCTTCATAGCAACATTATATTTTGAAGGGCCGTATTTTCTCGAGGCAGGAATGGGCTTCGTATCTATGTAATCTACTATCTCAAAACCAGAATTTAATGAAGTTTTAATAAAAGTCTGAAAAGTATAGGGGTAGATCTTAAGAATTCCAGCAGTCTTACCCATATCATACTCTTTTAAGCTCTCATCAAAGTAATCTCCATAAACAATTCTCTTACCTTTAACCTTCTTCATACCTATAAGATGTCTTTTGTTTGTATTTATCATGTTATAAACTGGATGTTGTGTAGAAAAAACAAACAATCCTCCCCTTCTCAACACCCTATTTGCCTCAGTAAATACCGTTTTCAAATTTTTAACATAATGAACTGCTAAAGAAGAAAAAATTAAGTCAAAACTTCCGCTTTTGTAAGGAAGTTTCTTTCCCATTGCTCCAACAGAGAAAGAAATTTGAGAATTCTCATACCTTTTTGCAAATTTTAATAATTCTTTGCTTGTATCAAACCCTACATAGCTCTTTGCACCCTTCTTAATTAGCTTTGGGGCCTTATCACCAAAGCCACAGCCCATATCCAAGATCTTTTTTCCTTTAACAACTCCCAACATCTTCATCATTGCAGGAATTTCTATGTCTCTATTATAATCTAAACGACTTTTATCACTTCTTTTCTTAATGTAAAACTCTGCTACCTCATCATATTCTTTCATTTCAATTGAAATATTCGTCTTTATTTAATTCTTTTCCTTTTTCCTTTATTGTCTCAGAGTTTCAAGGTTTTCTATCTTTTTCCTGAAGTTTTCAATTGTTTCAGGTGCAAGTCCGCCCGGTTGGACAGCCATTCTTAGCTTTCGAAACCTTATTCTGATCTGCTCAATCTGAGCATCTATCTCAGTGTTCTCCATTTTCAAGGTTTCAGTTTCCTCCGCCGTAAGTTCCGTAGCTTTCTTCGTCAAAGCCCCAGACTCTATAACCTTCTTTAGTTGTATATTCCTTTTTGCTAAAACCGTATTCTTCTTTCCAGTCTTTTTCTCCTGCTGTGCAGATTCTTTGTTCGAGTTTCATTTTTTCCCTCCGTTGTTGCTGGTTTTCCAGCTCTTAATAACTTAAACGAACTTTATTATATCAATTAGTGTTGTAGGGTTTTCCACAACATATTTATAATAGTGTTGGGAGTATATCTATAACATGGATCAATTAACTCAACAAATTGAAAAAGAAGCAAGGAAACATTTTGATAAAAAAGGTGGTCACGACTTCCACCATACTCAAAGAGTCTACAGATATGCACTCCAAATTGCAAGAACTGAAAAGAAAGTGGACTTACAAATAATAAGGGCCGCAACTCTCTTACATGATATTGCAAGAAGAAAGCAAGAACAAAAGAAATGCAAGGACCACGCAGAAGAGGGTGCAAAAATGGCTCCCCAAATCTTAAAGAAAGTTAACTTCCCAAAAAATAAGATTCAAGCAGTTGTCCACTGTATCTCTGTTCATAGGAAAAGCAAAGGCAAAAAACCTACAACAATTGAAGCAAAAATTCTTCAAGATGCAGACAAAATTGACATTTTGGGAGCAATGGGTATCCTAAGAACTGCTGTTGAACATGCAGATGATATGATTATCCACTCAGATGGCTCAAGAGTGCTAACTAGTTTCTATGATTACAATACAGATAGCATCTTCGAATTTCTAAAATGCATGCTCTTACTTGATTTAAAAGATTTTTACACTAAGGAAGCCAGGAAAATTGCCAAAAGCTACCTAAATTTTCTAAAGATCTTTATAAAACAGTTCGAAAAGGAATGGAGATAACATGATAAGGAAAGCTAAGTCTCAAGACATAGACAGAATACTGGAGCTACACAAATACTTCATAAAGCACCATATAAAATGCAATCCAAAAAGGCACTTTTTTAGCCCCAAAGAAATGGCTTACTTTAAAGAAAAACTTACAGGATTCATGAAGGGAGGAAATTCTCTTGCACTAGTTTATGAAGAAAACGGAAAAATCTTAGCTTACGCAGTTGGAAAAATAAAGGAATATCCCCCTTTTGTCAAATTCAAAAGGTATGGTTATATCTCAGAAGCAGCAGTTGACCCCAAATGTCAGAAAGGAGGCATAGGGAACAAGCTAGTCAAAGCATTTGAGAAGTTTTTCAGGTCAAAAAATATTAAAATTGTTGAACTTTTAGTTGATCTACACAACAAAGCAGCACTTAGTGCATGGAAAAAAGCAAAATACAAAGATGAAATGATCATCTTAACTAGGAAAATATAATGGAATACGAAAACATAAGACTAATATTAGAAAAATATGGCCTAAGTCACAATGAAGCAAAGATATATCTAACACTTCTTAGACTTGGACAAGAGATGGCAGGTAAGATTGCAAAGGAAGCAATGATTGACAGAACATCTTGTTATGATGCACTAAGGAAATTATTGAAAAAAGGATTAGTTTCTTATGCTCTTGAATCAAATAGAAAAATGTTCAAAGCAATATCTCCACAAAGGTTAGTAGAAATCTTAAAAGAAAAGCAAGAGGAGATAGAAATAATAATTCCAGAATTAAATGCCTTACACAAAAAAGAAAAAGATAAACATAACGTTACAATGTATAAAGGATTCAAGGGAATAAAAGCAGTCTTTGAAGATATTCTAAAGGAAGCGAAGGGGCAAGAGAATTTAGTAATCGATTCTTCAGGGAAATTCCGAGAGAAAATGGCATATTATCTTCCATACTTCTTAAAAGGTTTAGATAAGAACAATATAAAGATAAAACGTCTAGTAAGAAAAGATTCTCCACCTCAAACTCCAAATAAAAATATGGAAATAAGATTTTTTGCAAGAAATATCAAAGAAAGTGTAGTCTCAACAAACATTTATGGAAATAAAGTCTCAGTAATTCTTTGGACAGACATTCCAGAAGCAATAATCATAGAAAATAAATCAGCAGCAGATGCATACAGAGATTATTTTGACATACTTTGGAAAACTTCTACTAAATAATTCAATTATTTCTTGTAAGCCTTTAATTTTGAAGGCTTAAATTCAAATTTTGGTTGTATTTTAAGAACTCCATACATCAAAGATTTGTATTCCTTCCCTTTTTTCCCTAAAACTGCAGCATAATTAGAAATTTTTTGCTCATAAGTTTCAAGCAAAGTCTTTTTTGTACGATTAGTGTCTCTAATAGTGCCCATATCAACCAGTCTTTCTAGTAGATTTCCAGTTTCAATCTCAATAATGAAACAAATCAAGGCATTTGCTTTTGGTGTACCCTTAATTTTCCTAGTTTGTTGACACCAAAAATTAGCATATTCTTTTCTTGGCACATATGCTTCCTCTTCAGGACCAGAATAATTCGTTTTTTTCCTGCATTCCTTAAATTTTCTTTTTATAATCTCCGCAAGGGGCCTTACTTTATCGAGTCTTTTCTTCCTTTCAAAGATTGGATCCTTAGGGGGCAGTTTTCTCATAGCTCTTTTTTGGGCCTCTTTATTTAATTTATTTTTTTCATCACCATATATTCCCTTCCCTGCGTTTCCCTTTGGAGCAGCTTGATTCCATGAAATTGCCCTAAGTGAATGATATCTAGCCATCAAAAAAGCATCCAAACGTTCGTTTTAAATGTTTTTGTTAGTAGTTATACCGAATAACTTTTATAGTAGAGTTTCTTTGAAACAAAATGCGAATATCTCAAGATAAAATTGATCGTATTAAAGAAGAGGTACTGTCTGTTCTATTTAGAAACTCTCCGAAAGCCCTTTTCACGTCGGAGATTGCTATGCATATGGCAAGAGATGAAGAGTTTCTAAAAAGACTTCTTATTGAAATGGAGAAAGGAAATCTTATCGCTGGCGTGAAAAAAAATGCAAGCGGAGTAATTTATTTGAGAAGAATACGTTGGAGATTAACAAATAATACTTTCCAAGCATACCAAAGAGTACATGATCAAAACCTAAAATACGACGAGAAAGACCACACTTATATATAATCCAATCAGATACAACAAAATATTTAAGCTAATTGTGTTCTACTCATTCATGGATCCTAGAAATAATGAAAAAGAGGAAGAAATTTCATTTTTTTCTGAAATTAAAGGGATAAAAGAAGAAATTAACAGACTAAAAGAAGAATTAAACGAACTTCGTTATGATATTCTAGTAAAAAAGTCTATGAATCCAGAAGAACTTCCCCAAATACCGAATAACTCAATTAAAACGAACCTTTTACCAGAAAGTTCCACTGGAAATGAAGGGGTTCAGACACTTCGACACATAGACACACAGACAGACAACACCCCCTTATTTCCACTCGACGGTAAACCGACTATTCATCAAAACCCTCAACCCGAAACTTCGACACATTCTTCGACACATCTTCGACACATCCCTGAAAAACTTCGACACATAGACACATTCTTCGACACTTCGACAGATAAAAGCGAACAAAATACTCAAATAAGCAACTTAACCAAACTCATGGACACACTGAAATCAGACTTAAAGCAGAAATTTGAGTCATTAACGAAGCAAGAATTCTTCATATTTTCAGTGCTTTTTACCGTCGATAAAACACAAAATCAAGTAACTTATCAAGATCTCGCTGTAAGGACTAGTTTAACCTCTTCCAGCATTAGGGACTATATAAGAAGGATTACTCAAAAAGGCATACCAATACTCAAAAATAGGCTAAATAATAAGACTACTGTACTAAAAATACCTCCAGAACTACGGAATCTGGCTACGTTAGACAATCTTATGCGTATCAGAGGACTGAGTAAAGATACAGATCTAAATAAATTTACTAGAGATTAAGAATTTGATGAATTAAGGCTTAATTCTACAAAAATTTAAGGAATATTTTTATGAAAAATCAGCGATTTTTTGTTAACTTTAGGATCAAAGTGTGAGAAAATCTCACATTCCTTTCAACTTACCACCCAAAATAAGTCAAATTGTCCTCCAAAGTAGTTTAAGCCTTAAAAACTGCAGTTTTTCGTTTAACCGATTAACTAGCTTATCTCTCACTTTCTTACCAAAACTGGACTTTCTTTCCTACATAAACCTCTATTTTTATCAAAATACCTCATTTTTCACTATTTTCATACCACACTTATCGATTAAGCGTACTTATTCCTCACTTTTTGCTCTAAAATGGCCTATTTTTCTCCCCTTTAGGCCCCACTTCCTACTATCCTGCCTTATATCTACCCAGATCTCTCACTTTTTGCCACACTTAAGCCTCTTTTCGCTCATTTTTACCATTTTCTACCCTTTATTCATACTTTCTAACTCTCACTTTTTTCATTTTGTCGTCATTTAGTTCGTTTAACATGCATCTTAGTTCGTTTAATTAGAAATAGAAGTTCGTTTAACTGCTTAATACTCACTCTCTCTTTTTCGTTTTTTCCTTGAGCCCTTATCAGCTTTCATCTTCGAGAATACTGTTTCCCTTACCTCTTCAGGTATAAAAAATCGCTTTTTTCCACTCTTTTCTAAGACCTCATCTATAAGGCCCTCACTCTTCTGTTTTATTGAATTGATCTGTCCCCTAACTGTACTCCTCTCTTTGTTCAAAATTGAAGATATATCATCACAACTCAATTTCAGGTCAGTATTCAGTAAAGTCCATACAATTGCTCTTTCCATAACACTCAAATTTTGTAAAAATGAACTTTGGACAGCTGTTTGAACAGGTGTTTGGACACCTTCAACAGCTGTCTGTTTATGAACACCTGTTTGACGCTGTTTAAACAGCTGTTTGGACATCTTAGTAGAAAAGAAAGCAATAAAGCCTTTCATTTCAGAAATCTCCTCTTCCATAGAGGATAAACGCTCATGTATCTCTTCAACACCATGTTCATGGTGTTTGTCACGGGTGTTTAAATGAGTGATCCAATCAGAAGCCTTCTTTAGATCACCTTTAACCGCTGAGAAAGCCTGTTTAACCTCTGTCTTAAGGTCATTGTGCTCCTCTTTTGACGAAAATAACCACCAAACCATCGTCTATAAATAGGCCATTTCTAGTATTTAAATCCTTCGTTAGATATTCTTATTATAAGCAAAGATTTATTAACTTTAAACACCCTTAAACAACTGTTTAAACAGCTTAAACAGCCCTCATCATTTTGCTAAAAAGCTGTTTGTCGACGGTAAAATAAAAAAGAGAAAAATGGCAAAAAACGAAATAACTGGATGGAGAATGCTTTGGGATAATTTAGACGCAGGACCAAGAGGGGCCTTGATTGCATTTTTATTAATTGTTGCTTACTTTGTAGTGCCAATCGTGGTTAGGCTTTTGGCAATAATTATCACAATTTTGATTATCACATTACTTGGAGCAGTAATCGGCTCAGCAGTAGGTTGGGCCCATAGAAAATACAAAAAAAGAAATAAAAGGAAGAAATAAATGGGTAAAAAATCTCCTCTTAGAATAGATCTCAGTAATCTCTTATGTAGTGGAAGAACTGAGGAAGGGGAAGGCTGCTTAACAACTCCTGCAAATCCCCAAATTTTTATTGGATATGATTCTTTCACCCATCAATTAGAAGGCAAGGTAAAAGATTGTGAATATATTGTAAAGCCTGGTAAATGTCGTGCTCCTTTAACAAAAGGGAGAAAAATTTTTGGAGATTGCCCCTATTGTTTTGACACTTCCGGAGCATATGGGGATACCCCTTTAGAAACGTCAAAAAATCGTCGATAAAAATACGAAAAACCAACGCATTTTCATAACTTTAAAAGCTAAAACCTTTAATCATCAGCTAAAAGTTTTAGCATGAGTAAAATCAACAAAAATCCAGCAAAAATCTGGCCAAAGGCCGGTCAAAAATCACAAAAACACACTGCGAAATCACATATATCCAGCCAGAACCAGCTAACTTTCACAGAGATCTATAAAAACTCCTGAATAGTTCATAAAAGATGGCAAAAAAGCAAAGAATCAAGAAAAATTGGTGGCAAAATAGAAGGCCTTGGCAAAAGGGTGCTATCATGGGTGCAGTCGCTTTCTTAATTTTGGTTCCAATAATTGGACTACCAGAAGATGCCACACTTTTTGAGTTCATTTTCTTACTTTTATTAGTATCTGGATTAATTGCCCTATTTTGGCAGGTATTAACTTACTGGGAAAACTTGCTTTATGGTAAGAAAAACAGATAGCTAAAACCTTTAATCATCAGCTAAAAGTTTTAGCATGAGTAAAATCCAAAAAATCAGTGCTTTTTTGCAGAAAAATTCCCTCAAAATCCCAATAACTTACACCTTGATAGGTCAGATATCACAAGTCTTTCAAAACTAGCCACAAAATAGCTAAAAACTCCTCCTAAGCCCCAATAGTTCGTACAACATTGATTAAGCGAACTGATATTTAGTGGATATCCCTAGGTTTTTGGTAAATAAATTCACCATTTTCATTCAGCCTATACTTTGCAACCATTATATCACCCCTATCTTGGACCTTGACAGCCCTCCAATATTCTATTGGCTTTCCAACAATATGGTCTTGATCTTCTTTTTGGAGATCTTTCTCTTTAACTGGATCTGCCATCAATTCTTCAATATTATTGTATTTGAACTTTACCATGTCTCATTTAAAACTTTTAATCATTAGTTTTGCTTTCCACCATCCAAATAACTAGTGGCAAGTCCCTTAAGATGTGGTGGGACGCCTTTCAAATGTTTTCTTAATCTATATTCTGGAATATTACTTGTTACCAAGGGCTTCCCTCCAAAGTAAACATACTCTTGATCATAATTAAACATCTCTTTAAACTCCATCCCAATTTTCCCCTTTAATCTAATACAGGCAGGCTTACCGGTCCTTTCACATTTTTTCAAAACCCTATCCATCAAGTCCTTTTCTGGAGTATCCAAGTATAGGTTCTTTGACCCCTTTCCAATATAAAGAATCATCTTATCTCTTAATCTATTAGCTATTTCTCCCATTTTACATTACAACAAATCTGTCTTTTTTACCTCCAATCTTTAAGTCCAATTTTATAGGGCTTCCAAGTTTTCTAACTTTAACAACTTCCCTAGTTTCAGCAATATAATATTCTGTAGAGGTTAAATGCCCTCCTAATTTCCTCAATTTTTTCATAGATATACCTCCTAACTTTCCTTTTTAACCATTTCCCCATTGAAGAACATACTTTAGAATTCAACTCTCAGTTTAGACTTTTTTCGTCAATCATGAATTTTTTAGCATCAAATACTATCTTTGTCAAAGCACTATCAACATTTCTTTGATATCCATTTACAAAAACTTTTGCTTCCCAAACAGTATTACACCCATAGACCATTGCTTTCTTTTCATAAGAAATTCTCGTACCTTGAAACTTGAAGCCATATTTATGAGAATACTTGTTTGATTCTCCATAAAGTTTTTTTGCTTTCTGAGTCTCCATGTAAGTTATAAAACACAACTCTTCAAAAAATCCACTCCCAGGACCACTATAAACTCTTTTTGCAACATGAGGGTTCTCGTCTTTTACTACCCTTACAAGTTTGTTTGAAATAGGATTAATAGGAAATCTTGAATAAGCAAGAGCTAAGTTTCCAGAGGGGGTCCTTCTTCTATGGCCGCCCCGGCCTAATTTCAAGGGCTTTATAGCGAGTTTCATCGTATTACTTTCCAGCTTCTATCTCTACAACTTTTACTTTAAAGAGCAATTTCTTTCCAGCTAGTGGGTGGTTTAAGTCAAGAGTTACTGTATCTTTTTCAATAGCAACTATCTTCGCAGGGATTTGTTGCCCATTAGGCATTCCCATAACCAACATTGCACCAACTTTTGGTTCTTGGTCTTTAGGTAAAACTGTACGTGGAATTTCTTTCTTCAATTCAGGATTTGGTTGCCCATATCCTTCATCTGGAGAAACTGTAAATTCTTTCTCTTGGTCTTTTTCCATTCCTTCAACTGCATTGTCAAATCCTTTGACAACTTGTCCAGTTCCAACAACAAACTCTATTGGATGTGAATGGTCTCCATGAGTTGAAGAATCAAAAACAGTTCCGTCTTCGAATTTTCCCTCGTATTCAACCTTTACTTTGTCTCCTTTTTTGATTACCATTTTATAATAATTTCAATAAAAGACCCTTTTTAAGTCTTTAGTTTAACTTTGGATCACCAGCCCTGTTTTCTAACCCGAACCTTTCTACTAATCCTCTTTCATTTTTCTCTCTCTGATTTTTACAAGAAGCATGTTCGATATAGGACACCATAAATAATAATCCTGAAAGCCCTCCACCTATAAAATTTTCAGCCTTCATTAAACAAGCACCCCCAACAATTGCACCCAAAGCAATATACTTCATACCATTTTCATAAATTCCAGCACCTACTTTTGGTTTTTGTTGGATCTTAGGTAGAGAATAATTAGAAACCCTTGGAGAAACAGTATTGGTCATTAATTCCCTATAGCTCTCTTTTTTTAGAACACCAGTCATTTTACCCAGAAATTAGCCTGCCCGAAAGTCTATTTATTTAAGACCATAATTTGTTAAAGCAGTTTCGATTCTTTGTTTGTTTTCTATTTTTTGCTCAATATTGTAAACTGCTTTTTTCTTTCCTAAAGACAATATAATAACACCAATTTGAACCATGAATGCAGCCAAGACTAATCCTGGTCTTCCTTTCAATGAGTCTAGCACTTCATACATTGCCATTCTAAATCAACCCGATAACCCTTTTTAAACCTTTCTCATTGTAAAAAAACACTTTTATCGTCGATAAAAAGGCCATTTTAAATCTTATAATTGCAGTAAAATTTACTCTTCTCAGAGCCATTAGAAGAGGTCTGATAAGGGCATTTTTGCCCCATAAATTGGCTAACAAAACAGTAGTTCTTACCTTCAATTTCTTTTTTCAAAGTGCCTTTTCTTTCAACACAAATCCTTTGAAGTGTTAAATAGGTCTTATTTGACCAAGCAAGGGCTTTATTATAAATATCATTAGCATGTTGGGGTAATCTTAATTCAAGTTGTTTAGTATCTAATTTTCTTATCTTAGTTCCAACCATTTTATAGCTCTTGTTTATAGAAAAAACCGTTTTAAAACCTTTCTACACTCCCAAATGCTTAGAGAAACTTTAAATAGGGTTTTCATTAGGGTCTTGTATAGGAGAGGATACCCAAAAGAGGATGGAAGAACTAAGAAAACTTGAAACTGAACTTCGTTTAAGAAGAAAAAGTGCTAAGACCATCAAGAATTATGTTTTCTTCAATAAAAAATTCTTAGAGTATATTAATAAGCCTGCTTCTGCAATAAGTGTCGACGACGTTAAGTCTTATCTAGCAAGCATGGATAAGCTTTCAACAGCGACACTTTCACTTGCTATTGCTTCATTGAGGTTCTTTTACGAAAAACTTCTTAAGAAAGATATATTCCAAGAAATTGAAGTACCTAAAAAAGAGAAAAGATTACCAAGGGTATTGACAAAGGGGGAAGTTGACCAACTTATTGAAGGTTCAGACAATAGAAAATCAAAATTAATTATCTCATTACTTTACGCTTCAGGTTTGAGAGTAAGCGAGCTTGTAAATCTTAAGAAAGAAGATCTAAATATAGAAGAAAAAGTGGGCTGGGTAAGGGCCGGAAAGGGGAAAAAGGACAGAGTGTTTATACTTTCAGAAAAACTTATCCCTCAGATAAGAGATTTCATGCAAAGATATCCAGAGAATATACTTTTGTTTTCAAAAACTAATGCATTAACTCCTAGAAATATTCAAAAAATAGTGAAAAATTCATCTAAAAAAGCAGGGTTCACTAAGAAGATTACACCCCACACCTTAAGACATAGTTTTGCTACACATCTTTTAGAAGCTGGAACAGACATTCGTTTTATCCAAGAATTGCTTGGACACAGTAGTCTTTCAACAACTCAGATATATACTCATGTTTCAACAGAGGAATTAAAGAAAATCAAATCTCCTCTTGATATTGCAACAGGCCCTATGAGGCCATCAGCTTAAAAACTTCAAATTCTTTATTTTTAGATGGAAGAACATAAGAGAAAACTCTTTTTAGAATCTATAAAAAAGAAGAAAGAGTTTGCAGGACTTGCAGATAGTATTGCTAAGAGGGAAATGAATCTTTTCTTTAAAAGAAATCCCAAAGTCCAAAAACAACTAGAAGAAAAAGGGATTAGATCTACTCTCTTTAAACAAGCAGTCAAAGAAGTGAGAAAAGGCCTGCATAAATCTCATGGGGTTTTTCAAAAAGGAAAGAAAGTCTTGAGAGAAAAGTTTTTACAAGAGCTTAAAGAATCTGAAGATTTAGAAGTATACAAAAAAATCTTAAAAACAAATATATCGACTAGAGAAAGACTCTCACATTATGAAAGTTTATACAAAGATATATTTTTAATAACTTCCAATCCTAAAAGTATACTTGATTTAAGTTCTGGACTAAATCCCTTATCCTTTCCTTGGATGAACCTTAAGAAAATACAATATACTGCAACTGAGATTAACAAAGAAGATGTAGACTTCTTAAATGATTATTTTAATTTAATGAAAAGTAAAGGGTTAAATGGAAAAGCAAGCATCCTAGATTTAAGTGAAGAAGATTCTCTTGATAAATTGAAGAAATTATCGGATACAGATGTTTGTTTTATGTTTAAGTTAATAGAGTCTATAGAATTTTCGAAGAAAAGAAAATATAGGCTCGTAGAAGCCCTCCTAACCTCAATAAAAAGTAAATGGATTATAACAAGCTTTGCCACAAAAACAATATCTCAAAAAGAAATGAAATTCAAACAAAGAACTTGGTTTGAATTAATGTTAAAAAGACTCAATCTAAAATTTACAAAATTAGATACCTCTAATGAAATTTATTATATCATCAAGAATAAATAATTATTTCTTTGCACCGACTTTCTTCTTTCCAGCTTCTAATGAGAATTTCAAGATAAGCCCTATGACTAATAGGGCAATTCCCAATATCAATACTATCATGAATCTAAGAGATACACTCGCTAGAATCTCCTGAATTATTAAAGCTGCATTGCCAGATAAATTTTCTCCAACTTTAGGACCTAGCAATCTTAATCCGAAATAAGGCAAACCAGCTACTGCAAGTGGATATCCGAGACCCATTATTCTACCACTAATTCCAGAAGAGAATACAACTAATCCAATTGCACCAAGGATCGCAATAATAAAAAGAATTAAAGGAAGTTTGGATACAGCTTTATTAAAATCCTCATCCAAAATCATAGACATTCCTTGAAGAGGACTGCTAATTATTGTCTTTACAAAATTACCAAGACAGTTATCTTCTTGACAAAGATCTTCTGAGGATTCTGGAATATTTGAAGAGATTACTTCATTTACAAGAACACTCTTAACTTCAGCCACTCCTTTAGATTTAACATCATCACAATTAAATTCTAGATTTATCCCTTCCTCTGCAGGTATTGAAACTGTCTCTTTATTTCCTTCTTCACATAAATTAACAACTTCTGGATGTATATCTTTAGCTAATTCCTCTAAATTTAATTGTCCACCACTAGCACTTTCAACCAACGATTCAAATGCAGAATTAACTGTATCACTCTTTGTTAAGTCTACAAGCCCCGCAGTAAAGATTGCAGCAATTAGAAAGAAGATCAATGCAGACCTACTTATCCATAATCCAAAACTACTTAACACACCCATTTTAATGAATAAAATAGTAAAAAAGTCTTAATAAATCTAACGTAAAAGGAGTATAAGTGAGGATGACTTATAGATTTCCCGACCGAAGCCAGTACACTCCATAACACAAGCTGCTTAACTTCCGTGTTCAGATGGGAACGGGTGTTTCCAGCTTATTAGGATCTTCCTCAATTTTACCGAGAATTAACACTTTTTAAAGGTTGCGATTTACCTATTTTTCTTCTTCAATATTCAATAATCTCTTGACAAACTTTTTCTCAGAATTACAGTTCTTATATAAGAATTTGTAGACTTGTAATTTTTCTTTTTCTTCTTTAACGTAAGCTATTTTTGTGACATAGTAAGGAATATCTTCATTAAGGAAAGTTTGGTTATAGGACAAATCAAGCCATTTTATCCCCTTTCTTTCAAATTCTTCTTCATATTCTCTAATCTCCTTATCTCCAATGTTTTTAGAGCCAAGTTTTATCTTAGTATCTTCAATATTTTTCCCATGAACTGCAATCATTTCCTTAAAATAATCCATTAAATTATCATAGCTTTCAACTGGACCTTCCACAAAAGCAGGATTTGTTAAATAACCCTCTAATGCTTGTCTCCTATACATAATTCTATCACTTACTTGATCTCTAAGAACATTCTTTATAATCTTCTCTGAAGGTAAGAATGCTTTACTGATGTGTTTTACCTCACTAGAATATTCCGCTTTTGATAATCCTCCTTCCCAATCAAATTCCTTGATTGCAGTATTCAAAAATCTTTTATAAATTTCCCATATCATGGCGCTTCTATTACCTAAATGGCTTATATCTTCTTCCTCATTTTTTTTAGAGATATAATCTCCAACGAATTTTCCAAAATCTTGGTCATTATCAATTCCTTTCTTATTTGCTTCCAAAAAAATATTTGTTATAGCCTCTTTAGTCTCTTTATATGAAAAATTAAGAGGGTCTTCAGGGTTCTTAAATGGAACTTCTAGTTCATTTATTTCTTTTTCAAATCCAGGGTTTTCAGTACTCCAAAAGAAAGTCGACATAGTCAAGCCTATTTTATCTGTCCAGAAATTGTCATTTAGGCCATCTACGAATCCTCTAATATCTAGATACTCATTAACTATTCTTTCTAATTTATGGGCTGACTTACACACTCCAACAACTCTTTCAGGTGTTGCTTTGTATTTGACATCTCCCAATTTTTTATTTATCTCATTTGAATAAGTTAAAGGATTACGTACTAGCTTAATGATCTCCCAAGCATCGCCAGTTCCCATGTAATATTGAGACTTCAGATAATTGACTAATTTTAGATCTTCTTTTGGGTTTTTCCCATTATATTTTTCATCAGAAAGAAATGTTGATTCAATGCCTTCGAGAATTGTTTTTACTTGATCTTTCATTAAAGAGCATATTCAATAGAACTATTTAAATCTTGTTATAAGTAACTACTTTAAAGTAACAGTGCTTAAGCTTTCTTGAACTTGCTTACAATCTCAAGTAAGTCAACATGTCCCATGAACATTGATCTACAGCAATATCTTTCTAGACCAAGTTCTTCAAGAACCTTCTTTGCTTCTTCGCCTGCTTCAACACGCTGTTTAAACTTATCCCACAAATGTGCAATAGGTTTTCCGCATGTGAAACATCTAATTGGTATTATCATCTTATATTTATCTCCAAATCATAGTTTTTATGTTTAACGGTAAGAGGTTTGCCTTCTCTTTCTTGCTTTACTGTCTCCAGGCTTCCTCATTTCTTTTCTTCTTACATCTGCTACTAAGATTGCTCTGTCATAATTGACAAATGCTTCCTTAAGAGTATTATTCTTTGTGAATCCAACTAAAGCTCTTCCAATTGCTAAACGGGCAGCTTCTGTTTGAGATTCCATTCCTCCACCCTTTACATTAACACTGATGTCAAATTTACTTGCTTCTTCTTTAAGAACGTCTTCTGCAATCCTTAAAGGCTCAGAGATGTAAAGTTTTCTTAAGTAAGGAAAATTTGCCAAATGTTTGTTGTTAATCATTATTTTTCCATTTCCGGCCTTAATAGTAGCCTTTGCAATAGAAGTCTTTCTTTTCCCAGCGATAGTTAAAACCGGAGCCTTGACTACCTTTACTTTCTTCTTTTTAGTTTTTTTAGCTTCTGCCATTTTACATTAATTTTGAAACTTCTTTAACTGTTAAATATGGTTTCTTTAAAGTCCTCTTAAATTCTTTCTTTTCCTTTTTCTCAAATTCTTCAGGAACTCCTGAATAACATTTTATTCTCTTGAATGCATCTTTTCCCCTTGTTGTTTTCCAAGGAAGCATTCCTCTAAAAGATCTTTTAACAATTTTTTCAGGACTTTTTGAAAAGTAAGGCCCTTTTTGTGCATACCCTCCTCTCCATTTCCTACTTAAGTAAACAGCTTGTAATGCTTCTTTACTTCCAGTGATAATTCCTTTTTCACAATTTAATATTCTTACTTCATTCCCAATTAATGCTTGCTTAGCTACAAAAGTACCTAATCTCCCAATAATTGCACCTTCAGCATCAATAACAACTTCCATTTTAAACAATTAATTTTACTCCTTTTCCATCTTTATAGCTATCAGCCATTTTATCTAAACTCATAACTTTAACAGCCTTCATTTTTTCTAAGGCCTTCTCTGAAAATGAAAATGCTCCAAGTGTTAATTTGTGACTTAATTCTCCAGATGAAAGTATTTTTCCAGGAACTATAACAACTTCCCCTGCTTTTGTTTCCTTATCCAACTTCCCTAAATTAACCTTAATACTTCTTTTCTTAGGTTTAACTAATAAAGTAGCAACTTCTTGCCAGAAAGCACTTTTCTTTCTTAGAGCAGAAACTACTTCTTTCATTTCAGGATTTTCTTTTTTCCTTACTCTATCCTTAATTTTTGTTTGACTTACCATTTTGATTTATATTTTCTTCAATGCGGAGAGGAGGACTCGAACCTCCGTAAGCACTAAGCTATCAGGACCTTAACCTGACCCGTTTGACCGCTCCGGCATCCCCGCGTTATTATTTAATCTTAGAAGCTTCTTTCAAAAACTCATCGATATTTTTCTTTAGCGCAGTACAAGATTCAGTCAAAATCTCCTTAGGTTTAAGTTGTCCCCAACTTTCAATTTCTACAATGAAATCTTTTTCATCGCCCCAAACTTTGATTTTTTCTTTGCCATTGTGTTTTTCACATTCTTCAACACAAGCCATACAAAGATCACAGTTCATTAAATTCTTCACTTCAACCTTTGGGTCTAATTGATAAACATTTTTAGGACATTTTTCTGCACATGGTTTAAGGGAAGATTTATCTTTGGACAGTTCTATATGTGGCACTACACGGATCCAAACTAATCCTGGAGAGTACTTTGCATGATCTACTCCTCTTCCAAGTCTTGCTTCAGCAACCAATTCAATCTCTTGCCCTTTTTGTAATAAAGTAAGAGGGGTATCTGGATGAATTGCTGATACTGTTTTACTTTTAAGATCAGCACTAGTAGCAGTTTCTCCACTAACTTGCATAGTTAATGCAACTGTACATTTCATACATCCTTTTCCCTTACAAGTACATTTTTCTGTTTCTGTGAATGTCTTTTTCTCAGATTTTAAGGGGATTAACCCTATTCTATGGGCAAGCATTTCATCAAATAATGCAGAATCATTTTTTGAAATCTCAACGGTATCTACTGCCAATATTGGAATTTCATTAGAACTTTTTCTCAAGGCGTTAGCATAACTATTCCCTGCATCTCTTAAAATAAAACTTAATTTCAAATCTTCATTTTTTAATATTTCTATCATTTATACTCTCCTACCTCTTTTTCCACCCTTGGCTTTTGGACCACCACGTGGCATAGGTATTTTATCTAAGATGTTTATGATTCTTAAACCTTCTTTTCCTAGTCTTTTAACTGCTGAATTGGCTCCAGGCCCTGGATTTGAAGCTCCAGCCTTAGAACTTATCTTTACATACAGATCAGTGATTCCAGCTTCTTTAGCAATCTCTGCAGCTCTTTTTGCAGCGAACATAGCAACAGTTGGTGTTGCTTTTAGTCTACTGTGTTTAGTAGCTTTCCCACCAGAAATTTGTGCTATTGTGTTATTTGCTAAATCTGTAATGTGGATTATTGTATTGTTATAGGTAGCATAAATGTATGCAATTCCAATAACACTTTGTCTATCATCTTTATTTCTTGGATTCATTTTGTTTTTCCTCCATCATTGGCTTTGGTGCAGCTTTTGCTTTCATAGCCTTTACTGTAACTAATTTTTCTTCCTTCAAATCAACAATATAAGAAGGCACTGTTACGATTCTGTCTTTGATTCTTATGAACCTATGTGTAACCATTTGTCTTGCATGTTTAGGGCTTCTTCCGAAACCTTTCTTGTGGACAACTGTTTGTAATCTCCTACTTAAATAATCTTCTCTCTTCATATCTAAAACATTGTCAATTTTGCTTCCACTAGATAAGAATCCTCTTTCAACCAATTTTGAAATAAATGATTCTTGTTCTTCGTCTGAAGCAGTAATTAAACTTTTAGCAATATTTCTTAATCTTGCGACTTGGGCTTCTGCCTTCCAAATCTCTCTTTTATTCTTAAGGCCATATTTCTTAATAACTGCATTCTCCTCTGAGATTCTTTCAGTTTCAAACGCCTTTCTTGGTCTTGAATATTTTTTCTTTTGTCTTCTTATTCCAGTCATTTTATTTTTTAATCAAACCCTTTTAAAAAGTTTACTTCTTGCCCCCCTTAGCTTTCTTAACACCAACAGCTTTTCCTTTTTCACGGAAGTGTGCCTTTGTTCTCTGTCCTCTTACTGGTTGTCCAAGAGCATGTCTCCAACCTTTGTAAGATTTTATTTTTTTCATTCTTCTGATATCCCATTCTTTTGTTAAGTCAAGGTCAGTAAGTGTAAGATGTTTTGATTCTCCTGTTTCTCTATCTCTTTTTCTGTTCATTAACCATTCAGGAACTTTTGGATTTTTCAAAAATTTAACTATCTGTTCTATCTCAGCTTCTTTTAATGAAGAAATTTTTCTAGTTCTATCTAATTTAAGAATATGACAAAGAGCATTCGCAAAAGCCCAAGAAACTCCTTTTATTCTAACTAATCCAGAATAAAGACTAAAGTTTCCAGGAATATCTGTGGAGTGAATTCTAACTAAGATTACATTACTTTCATTTTCATCTTCAATGTGTTGTGGTTTTTGTTTTCCCATTTTATGCAACAAAAAGCTTTACTTTTACAAGTTCAGTAAGCTCTTCAAACAATCTTTTCTCGATTGATTTTCTCGGATCTGGCAAGGATTTTACTCTTGTTTTGATATCTTCAAAAGACTTGAAAGCATTTTCTTGTCTTTCTTTGATTATTGCATCAGTGTGTTTTCTTCCGAATCCCGGAAGTAATTCCAACTGATGAAGTCTTGTATTAATTGGATTTGCATTATTGAAAAATCCAACAAATTTTTCTTCTCCTTCTGTAACGATTTGAGATATGAACTCTTTAAGCTCTATCTTAGCCGTTTCAGTAATTTTATCTTTTGGCAACCTGCCAAAGATATAAGAAATTTTATCTCGTTTTCCTGATCCAATATAAACTTCTTCCTTCAATTCAAGGGTGATTCCTCTTCGAGGTACCAATTGTAATAGTGTGAAACTCTTTAGACCAATTGCTTGGGCTATTGGAAGCATTTTCCCTTCCAAAGGATACCCATTTGGTAAAAAGTCTAAAATAATTGCTCGTTCTTCTCTGTTTTCCATTTTTATTTGTGTTGTTTAACCCTTTCGAGTATTGTATTGATTTCATCTTGATCCAAAGTGACTTCTGATCCAACAAATATCTTTTTCAAATCTTCTGCATCTTCAGGCATTAAATCAACGATCTTTGCCAAGTGTTCTTTCTTTAATTTAATCAAATCCAAATCTTCTAATACTTTTAACAAAGCTTTTCCTTTCTCAGGCTTGCTTTTTGAGAACTTTTTGATGTACTTAAGAACTGCTTCAGCCCTCTTATTATCTTCAATTGGAGGGTGCTCACTAAGAATTTCCTTTACCTCTGTTAGGGACACGGCAGTCTTATCTTTTATCATTTTAGCTAAAAAAATCAGTTTGAAAGCTTTTTTAAATTTATCCTTTTTACAATCAGGGTTTTTGGCCTTTTACCATCATAAATCTTGACCACACAACTAATCCCTCTACTCTCAAGGACAGTTCCTGTCTTTCCTTGAAATCTCTTAGGGAAATCTTGTGTAAATGTAAGATTTCTTATCAAAGACACTTTATCTCCTGGTTGCATTTTAACAAAGAGCTTACTAAGCCCTAGCTTTCCTTTTTCTCTGATACTTTTTCTCTTTAACATTTTATTGCTCTTTTACTCCTTCTTGCTTCTTTAGTCTAGTGATATCTTCCTTTTTACGAGACTGTTCTAGGAGTTTATCACAAACTTGAGCAAGTGCATTGTAAATATTCCATTCCATAGCTTCACTATGGAATCTTCCTTCTTCAAATAATGCAAGGCCCTGTATTTCATGCTTAAAGGACTTGCCATGGGGGTGTTGTTGAAGCGTTAATCTCATTTCCTTATATTTACCATTATTCCCAAGTTTACGCACGTAATTGCCTACCATCTTCTTTATGACTATTAATTCCACTGGTTCCAATATTTCAAAGCCTACAAGGGCTATATTTCCGCCCAATTTTGTCTCTTTTCCAGCCTTTTCTTCAACCATTTTCTTATGTTAATCTGCTAAATCTATTTTAAAAAGCTTTCTCTTTGAAAAAACCTCCAATAATTCGCTTAATCTCTCAATTAACTTTAAATATGCTTTTTATTTGGAGGTTCTGGAAGGGATTGACAGGTCTGGTAGACTTTTTGACACTTCGGTGTCTTGCTTACTGTTTGCTAGTTGTTTCATTATGAGCAAGCCTGCCAATCTTTTCCTTTAAACAAAACTCTTTTAAGTAGAGCAGTTCTTAAAATTGAATGCGGGGATGCCGGAGCGGTCAAACGGGTCGCGCTCAAGACGCGATGGCTTAGTGCCTACGGAGGTTCGAACCCTCCTCTCCGCATTGAAACAAAATAGCTAAGGGGACATTTTTAAATAACAAAGTCTTAACATTAATATGAAAAATAAGGTGAATAAAAAGAAGGTTAAGAAGCCAATAAAAAAGGTAGCGAAAAAACCCGTTAAGAAACAGATTCCCAAAAAGAAAACAGGTGGTTTCTTAGGTAAGTATGTTATCGACACAAGCATAATTGCTGCAAAGAAATTATCCTTTTTGATAGAGAAAAAAGGCTTACGTGGAAAAGTAATCATTCCCGACGCTTCTATTGCAGAATTAGAACATCAAGCAAATATTGGGAAAGAAATAGGATTTGATGGATTGGATGAATTAGCTAAACTTCATAAATTCAAGAATAAGTACTCTCTAAAAATTGAATTTGCACCTCCTCGTCCAACTGCACATGAAATAAAATATGCTAAATCTGGAGAAATTGATGCTTTGATAAGAAGTCTTGCATTCGGAAAGGAAGCAACCTTAATTACTTCTGATTTTGTACAAGCAAAATCGGCAGCTGCTTATGGTATTAAAGTTTGGTTTGTTAGGGCGAAACCAAGAGTTCAGAAAAAAAGCTTTTCATTCTTTGGCAAGAGATAATTATTAACTCTGAACTTCAAAATTTACCCAATAAATGCTTCTTATAATGGGGTATATATTGGAAAGTAAGTAAATTTATAAACGCCTTTTATGATAAGTAAGATATTAATTATTGAATGATAAATAAAATGTTTAGCCTGTTTGTTCCCTGTTATAATGAAGAACGATGTTTAAAGGAGAACATGCAGAAGATTCTATATTCTCTAAGGGACCATAGGAAAAAAGATCCAAAATTCTCATTTGAACTAATCATAGTAAATGACTGCTCCGAGGATAACACAAGAAAAATAGCAGAAAATCTAGCTAAATCCTTCAAGGAGGTAAGAGTTATTAACTACGAAGGCAAAAAACCAACAAGAAGAGAAAATTTAATCAGAAGCTTTAAACATGCCAAGGGCAATGTACTTGCCTTTACAGATACAGATCTTTCTACAGATATAACTGACTTACCAAAGTTATTTTCCTTGGTTGATGAAAAGACAGTAGTCATCGGTGACAGATACAATCGGTTGAGTAAAACAAAAAGAACTAGAAAAAGGTGGTGGGCAAGCAAATTTTTAAATTATCTTACAAAGTTTATGTTTTTTGAAATTTCAAGAGGCAGTAGAGATCATTTTTGTGGTTTCAAAGCCTTTCATAAAAATACAATCAAGCACATTTTGAGGAATACTGGAATTGGAAATAAACAAAGAAGTATGTTTTGGGATGCAGAAATGTTAATTTATGCATCCAGGTTGGGTTATAGGATAAGAATAATCCCTATTAAATGGAAGGAGATGCAATGGACGAAGTTAAGTATAAAAAGAGAATCCAATATTTTGTTATATATGTTTAAACTCTGGTGGAAATTGAAATGGACAAAGTTAATATAAATTGGTTAGAGGGAAAATCAAATTTTTATTTTAGATATAAAAGGGAGATAATAGAGAAGTTAATTAAAGGAAGTTGCCTAAATGTTGGTTGCGGCACCCATATGATTCCAAATGCAGTAAACATTGATGAAGGAGCAACAGACTTACCTTATGAAAACAATTCTTTTGATACAGTAATTTTATCTGATGTTATAGAGCATATTGAAGATTGGGAAAAAGCATTACTTGAGTCTATAAGAGTTTCAAAAAGAAAGGTTATTATTACAGTGCCAGCCTACAAATGGCTTTGGTCAGATTATGACAAATCTCTTGGACATTATCGAAGATACCACAGCAGAGATATAAGAAAATTTTTTAAGAAAAATAGAAATTTACATATCAAATATAAGATTAAATTTCTTTTTGGAGCCTTGATTCCATTATATTTGATTAGAACATTCACATCAGGTAAAACACCTAATTTGCCTGGATTAATTAATCAGATGTTATACTTATTATCTCATCTAAAACTGCCATTTGGTCCAACAATGTTAGTTGAGATAAGAAAAAAATAAAATATTAATTTTATATCCTAGTAACCTTTCCAAAGATCATTTTTCTTAATGCCCCAGTAAAGAACCCTAAATATTTTACTGAATAAAAGAATGGCAAAAACCAGAAGAAATGAATATAAGGATCTTTTCTTAGGTGCTTTATTGATTTGTAGACTGCATAAGCTGGAAATAAGGGCAATCCCAAGACAATCAACAAAGGATGTTTGTGGGAGGTGGCAATCCAAACTGTTTGGGCAAATGTCTCTTTTAAAGATTCAGGATTAAAATGCTGCACATCAGTATCTATCAATTTTGCTTTAATGCCCATTTTATGATAAATTGATTGGTCATCTGCATAGCCTTTTGTAGGATCAAATCCTCCAGATTTTTCATAAACTTCTCTTAATGTGAGGGAAGCAGTATTTACCCCTTTGTCTTTCATACTTGTATAATCTCTTTCTCCCCAGGCTCTACCCCAAAGTTTGTTTTTATTGGCTATCTTTTCTTTTAAGTGCAGCGTCCTTACACAATCTCCTTCAAGAATTGGCTTTATTAAATCTTTAATGTAATTCTCACCATAGATATGGTCTGATGCCCAGAACATTAAGACCTTACCCTTAGCATGCTTCATTCCAAGGTTCCATGCCGCGCCAGGTCCACTCTTTTTTTGGCTTAAAAGTGTTACTGGATATTTTTTAACAACCTCAGCAGTGTTATCTGTACTACCATCATTTACTATAAATATCTCAATAGGATTATATGACTGTTTAAGAAGTGATTCAATACATACTCCAATATATTTTTCTTCATTATGTGCAGGAAGCACAACCGACACAAGTGGATTCTTCATTTCTTACATCTCCTAATCTACTACACCAAGGTTTACGTTTAAATTCTTTTCTCATGGTTTTTAGATTAGGATATACATCATGTAACCTATCACAAGGCATTAATTCATTTTTTGCAGTTACATATATTTTTTCGTTTCCGGCAGGACACTTATTCCATCCAGCCCAGAACATATTATCTTCCCTAATAAGTGGATTATTTCTGTATTTGAAGTAAGTCTCTCTATCAAAATTCTTAGCTATACTTCCAGAGGGAAGATTGTACAGAACATGCCATTTATTTAATTTAGCCTCTTTAATGGCCTGTTCAATATATTTTTTATTTTTCTTTGTATTTGTGACACTTAAACAAATATTTACTCCTCTTGCAGCTTTGGACTTAATGACTTCAAGATTGTTATCATAATTTGCCCCATAGCTTAATTGAAGTGTATTAAGTCCTGCCTTTTTCAATTTTCTTAATTTTTCTTTAGTAAGTAGTTTCCCATTCGTAACAAGGCTGATTACAACTCCTTTCGGCATCCCTTCTATAATCTCAAAAATATCTTTTCTTAAAAGGGGCTCTCCACCCGTAATGTTTACATGGAAGGGCCTATACTTCCTCATAATCTCTCTAATTTGATCCCTAGTTAGGTAGGCCGGACTTTTCAAGTCACCAGCATAACACCCTGGACAATTTTGGTTACAAGCATAAAGCACTGCAAGCTCCATAGATTTAACTCTACAAGTAAAATATTTTGTTATCTGGCTAAATCTTTTAAGATATCTCTTCTGTCCCCAAAGTTTTTTTAATCTTACAAACATTTTTGTTTTATCACATGCCTGACGAGCCCACATCTATTTTCAAACACAAAAAGAGGGTGGCACTTTTAAACCTTTGTATACTTTTTAAAAATAAATTGCTCCTCAGCAATCCGATACAATTTTAAAACCAACTTCTTAAGTTAATTCATGGGACTGTAGCTCAGTCTGGATAGAGCGGCGCTCTCCTAAGGCGTAGGTCGAAGGTTCGAATCCTTCCAGTCTCGTTTATTCTTAATGGCATATTTGGAGAAAAACATGCGCCGACTGGGATTCGAACCCAGACAAGTTGCTTGGAAGGCAACTATCCTAGCCATTAGATGATCGGCGCTCAATCCCCTAACTAACTAAAGCTTTTTAAATATTCATATAATTCAATTTTTATGGATCAAGAAGAAAGTCATAATGAAACTAAAGAAGAGGTAAAGAAAGAACCCTTCAGATTTAATTACGATAAGTATTACAAATTATTCTTAATAGTTCCAGCTTTATTGATTTCTGTAGCTCTAATTTACCTATTTGTTTTTTATGCAAACACTGGAGATATTGTAAATAAAGATGTGACTCTTACAGGGGGAACAACCTTAACTATTTTTGGTGAAGGCCTTTCACTAGAGGATTTAGAAAAAGAACTAAAGCCTGAATTTGAAGACATTATCTTAAGGAAACTAACTGATTTTACAAGTGGCAAGCAAATTGCAATAACTCTAGAAACTCAAGGAGATCATAATGAACTAAAATCTGCTGTTGAAAAATTATTAGATTATGAATTAGATACTGAAAACTCAAGTTTAGAGTTTACAGGATCTTCCTTAAGTAATTCTTTCTATAGGGAATTAATTTTCTCAGTAGTTCTGGCTTTTATCTTCATGGTTATTGTAGTCTTCATAATCTTTAGATCAGCATTACCAAGTACTTATGTAGTATTATCAGCATTCATGGATTTAGTCGTTCCACTAGCAATAATCAATTTTGCAGGTATAAGGATATCTACGGCAGGGCTTGCAGCATTCTTAATGTTAATCGGTTACAGTGTAGATACAGATATTTTGCTTACAACAAGAGTTTTGAAAAGAAAAGAAGAACCCTTAAATCAAAGATTTTTGGGAGCATTAAAAACTGGTTTAACAATGACTATCACTTCATTAGTTGCAGTTTTAGTTGCATACTTTTTAGTTGTTTCACCCGTTTTGAAACAAGTATTCCTTGTATTATCTATAGGGCTTTCAGTAGATTTGATTGCTACTTGGTTGATGAATGCTTCATTGCTTAAGTGGTATATGGAGAAAAGAAAATGAGAATGACATTTAGATTATGGTTAGTAGTATTCATTTTAATAGCATCAGTTATTGCAATAAATCCAACAGGTTATTTTAAAGAAGGAGTTCAAATAAAAACTATTGCTCCCAACTCTCAAGCTTCATTAGAGGGGATAGAAAGGGGAGAAATAATTAGTAGTGTTAATGGGCAAAAAATAACCTCTTTAATTGAATTCAGTGAAGTTACAAATGAGATCTTTAAAGAAATAGAACCTATTGGGTGGACTATAGAAACTGAAAATGAAACCTTCGAATATGAAAGTTTTAAAGTAGGTTTTGAAATTGATGAAAATCTCACAATTACTTCTGTATTAAAAGAAGCAAGTGCAGAAGGTCTTGCTAAAGGGATTGTTGTTTTAGAAGTAAACGGAGAAGAAATTGAAGATCAAACAGGATTTTATTCTTTGAAAAATAAATTAGAACCTAAAGTAAAGTTGGACTTACAAACAAATAAAGGAAAATATGTTTTCTTTACAACTTCCTTAGATATGACTGCAGGACCTATTCCCAAGTCTAATATTAAAGCAGGATTAGATTTGTCAGGGGGATCAAAGGCTTTGGTAAAACCTGTAGGGAACTTCTCTACAGGGGATATGGATGACTTAATTACAATCACTAAAGAAAGGCTTAATGTTTTTGGTCTTTCAGATGTTATTGTTAGATCTGCAACAGATTTAAGTGGAAATACGTTCATGCTTATTGAAGTCGCAGGAACAACACCTGCAGAGTTGGAAGAATTAATAGGACAACAAGGAAAGTTTGAAGCAAAGATTGGGAATGATACAGTATTCATTGGCGGAAAAGAAGACATAACAAGTGTTTGTAGAAATGATGCTAAATGTGCAGGTATAAGGGAATGTCAACCTTCTGGACAAGGACAAGTCTGTACTTTTGAATTTGTTATTTACTTAAGCCAAAAAGCTGCAAAAAAACAAGCAGAACTAACAGGAGAACTTTCAGAAAATATAACTGCCTCAGGGAGTAGGATTTTAAGTGAACCTTTAGATTTATACTTGGATGATTCTCTTGTAGACACCCTTCAAATAAGTGCTAACCTTAAAGGGAAAGCAACAACAAATATAGCAATCACTGGTCCAGGATCAGGAGCAACACAACAGGAAGCCTTTGATGATGCCATGGCCAACATGATACACCTTCAAACAGTTCTTGTTACAGGAAGCCTTCCAGTTAAATTAAGTATAGAGAAATTAGATTCTATATCTTCTTTATTGGGAAAAGAATTCATCAAAAATGTAATCTTAGCAGGCTTGGCTGCAATTGTTGCAGTAGCAATAATTATTTTTGTTAGATATAGAGATATTAAATTAGTCCTACCAGTAATACTTACTTTACTTAGTGAGGTAGTAATTATTCTTGGGGCTGCAGCATTAATTAGGTGGAATCTAGATCTTGCAAGTATTGCAGGAATAATTGCCGCAATAGGTACTGGAGTGGATGACCAAGTAATAATTATTGATGAAGCTAGAAAACAAGCAGTTAGATTCAGTCTAAAAGAAAGGATCAAAAGAGCTTTTTTCATAATCATGGGAGCATTTGCAACAACCTTTGTAGCAATGATACCTCTGTGGTGGGCAGGAGCAGGAATAATCCGGGGATTCGCATTAACTACTCTGATAGGAATCAGCATCGGAGTATTAATCACAAGACCAGCATTTGCAAACATTATACAACAGATCACAAAGGAATAAGATGTTACCCAAAACTCACTTAGTTCTAACATTGATATTTAGTGCAATTTTAATATTTTTTGAATTAATAAACCCATTTCAAGCATTGATAATTATAGCAGCAGGATTTTTCATAGATGTAGACCATTGGTTCATTTATGTCATTAATAAAAAAGATCTGAATGTTAGAAGAGCTTTCAATTGGTTCTATAAAGCCTATTTAAAACAATGTAGAGAAGGCATAATCAATAAAAGAAAAAGGTTATATGTTTTCCACACAATTGAATCCTTCATTGTAATTATTTTATTGTCCTTCCTCAATCCTTTTTTCATTTATGTTTTAATAGGGGCATTATTTCATTTATTTTTAGACACAATTCATTCAATATACAGGGGCTTTTACCTCAAGAAAATTTCATTAATTTATTTTTTAATAAAGGGGGGGAAAAATGGCTGGAGAAATCTCTAGTAAGACAAATGAAGGTTTTATCAATAAAGCAATAGATTTTCTTTTTTCAAGTGATAAAAGAAAATGGGTTATTCTTATTTTGATATTGGGTATCCTCTTAAGATTTCTGGTGGCTTCTCATGTTCCACCAGTTCCTGATGAAGTAGTCCATGGTTCACATGCTTTAGGTATTTCTGAGCTAAAACCACTTAGTGTTATGACTCAAGGTCCAGTATGGTTTTACTTAACAGACATTTCTTACAAGATCTTTGGAGTCCATTTATTTAGTGCGAGATTTTTATCAATTATTTTTGGCTCATTATCAATTATTTTAGTATACCTACTTGGATCAGAACTTTTTAATAGAAAAGTAGGATTATTTGCCTCATTTTTAATGGCCATATCTCCTTTCCACATACATTGGACTGCAGTTTATATGGATCAAACAATGATGTTCTTTATTTTAATAGGGACTTACTTATTTTTAAAGGAGTATAAATCAAGTGGCAAGATTTCTCTTTTGGCCGCACTTTTTTTGGGAATCGCTTCTTTAGCCAAGATTATTACACCCCTATTTGATTTAGTCTTCGCCTTTTTCATGTTAATAATACTTTATAAAAATTATAAATTAGATAAGAATCTCTTTAAAGAGAATCTAAAAAGATTTTTTATCTTTGGCCTTATTTTATTAGTTTGTTTCATGCCAGTTTTAGCACATAATTATTTTCTTTTTAAAGAAAAACAATTAGTGGATCTTCCCTTTTCAATGTATCTTGATATTAATAAGGAATTTTATCAAGGTCCAGGTTTAGCACACGAGAAAGGGTTTCAACTACCCTTAATCTTTTCAGGAGTAAAAACAGTTTTTGGCCATTATTTTTTCGAAGAAGATCCTTTTAATTTAATACTTGGAATTTTTGGGATAGGGTTAGTTTATTTCTCTAAAATCAATAGAAAGGATTTGAGAAAATTATTCATTTTGGGATTGATACTATTTCCATTACCCATAATTATTTTATCTGTTCTTTTACAAACACATTATACTTCTTTTATTCCCTTATTTGCAATTTTTGGGGGAATTTCATTATTTAATTTAAATAAATTTTTAAGAAAATTCTCCAAAGGCAAATATGTGTTGATTATTCTTTTACTTTTAATGATGATTTTTTCAATTAATCAACTTGGAGAAAGCTTGTCCTCAAAAAGTGCTGTCGAAAAAATAACTTCTTTTTCAGAAAAAATTGGTGATAATAATCTTGTTATTGTAGACTCTAGGATTTATACAGGATACACTTCCTGGATGTTAAGTGGTAAAAAGTACATTAATGCAAATACCTTTTCTCAAGTTATGAACTCTGATCAAAGCAGTGATTCTCAGAAAGTTAATGTTCATACATTCTTTATAGAATGTGTACCAGATGATTGTGGTTGGGGGACTATCAAAAATCAACCAGAACTTAATGAATCTGCTGAAAATTTTGTAAACTTATTTAGTGATGTAAATCAAAGAACAGATATCTTTGGAGGTGGTTCTCCAAAAAATAGAAGGTATGAATCTAAAAGCACACCATATTTTAGAATTTATGAAACCCAAATCCTTATGAATCCAGAAATTTTAGCACAAGTGGAAAATACACATAGTTTTTTCTTTTATGATCTACCTAGGGACCGTAATCCTACCCAAGCATATGACTATTATGAGGTCAAAGGGATTTTGGACAAAACATTGAATTTTTTTGCATACGTTGTCTTGTTTTCTATGATCTTTTTAGCAATAATCTCTACAATATTCCCTTTTTATTTGATTTATAAGCAAGAAGAATAAACTTTTAGATACTTACCAAATATCAATAAAATAGTGCACAAAAGTTTATAAATGATAGAACAAAACTTTAACTAAGATGGGAGAGCAGAAAGCAAAAAAGGTGTTAGTTACAGGTGGCGCAGGCTATCTCGGTTCAGTTTTAGTGCCTATGCTTCTTGAAAGAGGACACAAAGTACATATAGTAGACCAATTCTACTTTGGAAAAGAGCCCCTAAAGGGATTTATAGACCATCCAAACCTAAAGCTAACAGACATAGATGTCTCACACCATGAAAATCTACCAGATTTACTTAAAGGAGTAGATACGGTAATCCATTTATCTGGAATGTCAAATGATCCTTCTGGAGACTTAGATCCAAATCTTACAATTCAGTCTAATTTCTTAGCAACAGTCTCTCTTGCAAGAAGGGCAAAAGTGGAAGGTGTAAAACAATTCATATTTATTTCATCTTGTAGTGTTTATGGTGCAAGCGGAGATAACATGCTTGATGAGCAATCTCCAGTAGGCCCAGTAACTCTATATGCTTTATCAAAATTACAATGTGAAAATGTTTTGTTAGGTTTGGCAGACCCTAGTTTTTCAACAACAATGCTTAGATTCGCTACACTTTTTGGATATTCTCCACGTATGAGGTTTGATTTAGCAGTTAATGTTATGGCTAAAAGAATCCTACAAGGAAAACCTCTTTTCTTACACGGAGAAGGCATGCAGTACAGGCCATTCCTTCATGTAAAAGACGCTTCAAGATCCATTATCACCATAATGGATGAAGACAAGGCCATAACTAATAAACAAATATTTAATGTAGGTAATAAAAATCTAAATTTTAGAATAAAAGACCTTGTAAAAGTAATTCAAGCTTATTTCCCCAATAGTAAAGTAGAAAGAGTGGATGTAGGTAAAGATGTTAGATCTTATAGGGCAAGTTTCAAAAAATTTGAAAAGATATTCAATTTTGAAGCAAAATACTCAATAGAAGATGGCTTAAAAGAAATAGAAGAAGCCTTTAAAGCAGGTTTATTGAAAGACATGGATAATGAAAAATACTATAATGTTGAAGTTATGAAAAAATTAATAAAAGAAAAATTGATAACTTATAGCTTGGCTTCAGGCCCTAGATGGGTTAATGAGGCCTGAAATTCTTTTAAAAAATATCAAAATGAGAGGTAAGACTTTAAATCGTTCAAAGAAACCAAAGATTATCGGAGTGATTTTAGCATATAATTGTGCAAAGATGTTGCCCCGTGCGTATGAAAGGATTCCAAAAGGAGTTTTAAGTGATATAATTGTGATGGATGACGGTTCAAAAGATAACACTTCTCAAGTTGCCAAAAAATTGGGATTAAAGGTTTTTAGACACACTCCAAATAGGGGCTATGGGGGGAATTTAAAAGAAGGCCTTAAAAAGGCATTGTCTATGGGAGCAGACTACGTTTTTGAGATACACGGAGACGGTGCACAATTTGACCCCAAATCAATATTTCACGCTATTGAACCTATGAATAAAGGCGCTCAACTTATTTTGGGCTCAAGATTTCAGCAACCAAAGAAAGCTTTGGAAAACGGAATGCCTCTTGTTAGGTTTTTGGGTAATAAGTTCTTAAGTTTTTTTGACAGAGTCATTTTAGGACTTCCCTTAACAGAGTTCCACACAGGTTTTCGTGTTTATGGAAAAGAGTTTTTAAAGAAGGTCCCCTATATGGCAAATACCAACAATTATCTTTTTAGTTTTGAGATAATTGCTCAAGCAGCATATTATGGGGTGAAGGTTAGAGAGGTTCCAGTAGAAGCAGACTACAAGAGTGCCCATACTTCCCATGTATTGAGTAATGCAGCACTTTATGCATTACAAACCTTTTTGGTGTTAGGAAAGTTTATTTTAGCAAAAATGAATATCTCTCATAATCACTTATTTCCAAAATTAAAAAAATAAAATGGATAACTTCCCAAATTGTAAAGTTTGTAAAACTGGAAAACTAAAAAGATTTCTAGAGCTAGGAGATATCCCTCCGGTAAATGCTTTCATAAGTGAAGAAGAGTTGCCAAATGAAAAAGCATATCCTTTAAATCTTGCATATTGTGAATCTTGTTTGTTAGTTCAAATAGAAGATATAGTCCCTCCAGAAAAATTATTTTCAAATTATTTACACCTTTCCTCAGGATCTGCATCAAATATAAAACATTTAAGGGAAGTAGCAGATAATCTAAATTCTCATTTCAGTATAACTCAAGACACGAAAATTTTAGAGATAGGTTCTAATGATGGAACTCTTCTCTCTTTTCTTAAGGAAAAAACAGATCAAGTCCTAGGGGTAGATCCTGCAAAGAATTTAGTTGATATGAATAAAGAAAAGGGAGTGGATTATATTCCAGAATTTTTCAATACATCTACTGCAGCAAAGATTTTAGAAGATAAAGGACACTATGATTTAATTGTTGCATTAAATGTTATACCTCACACCCCAGACGTAGTCGACTTACTCCAAGGTGTAGAAAGAATTCTAAGCCCCAATGGCACTTTGGTAATGGAAGGAGCATATGCTTTAGAAACGATTCTCAAAGGAGAGTTCGATACTATATATCATGAACACGTATATTCGTTTTCGCTTCATTCTTTGATATCCACATTTAAACAAGCAAATCTAAAGGTTGTAGGTGTCGAAAAGATTCCCACACAAGGAGGATCTCTTCGTATTTATGCACAAAAAATGGAAGGATCTTCAAGCGTGTCTGAAGCAGTTACTAATCTCTTAAAAGAAGAATCTGAACAGGGTTTAACGAATCCTCAAATATATGATTCTGTGGATCCAAAAGTGAAGGAATTTAAAAAAGAATTAAGAAAACTTATAGATCAAGAAAAACAAAAAGGCAGTAAGTTAATTGGGCTTGGAGGTCCAGCAAGAGGAGTAGTTATATTGAATTATTGTGGTATAGGTATCGAAGATATAGCCTATTTAGTTGACGACACACCTCTAAAACAAGGAAAGTTGACTCCTGGAGTTCATGTTCCCGTAAAGTCATTTGATTCTCTTAAAACAGAACAAAATCCTATCTTCTTTCTTCTTTCTTGGAATTACAAAGATCATTTTATAACGAAACTAAAGGAAATTTTTCCAGAGTTTACAATGATAGTTCCATTTCCCAAATTAGAATTGGTAAAAAATGGTTGATCTTTCACGTATTCTAATAACTGGCAGTGAAGGAGTTATAGGGAGCCAATTAGATTTTGGTGTAAAAAAATCACATAGAGAATTAGACGTGACAAATTCCAAGAATATTAAAAAAGTCTGTGATGAGATAAATCCCTCCGGGATTCTTTGTTTATCTTCTAAAGATATCCGTTCATGTGAAAAAAATCCCTCTCAAGCACATGAAGTAAATGTTAATGGAGTCATTAATCTTGCAAAAGAGGCCGCAAAAAGAAATATCCCTATAATCCTATTATCTACTGGAGCGATCTTTAATGGGCCTGTAAATAAATCTTTTAATGAAGAAGATACTCCTCAACCCCAAAATATTTATGGCCAAACGAAGTATCTTGCAGAAAAGTCTCTTCCAATTATAACTCCTAATTACTTAATAATCCGGACTGGGTGGATTTTCGGAACAAATAATAGCAAGAAGATCGATTTCATTAAAAGAATGATTAATTCTTTAGAAAAAGGGGAAGAAGTAAAAGTAGTGACAGATCAAACAGGATCTCCAACCTACTTGCCAGATTTTATTGATAAAATGAAAGAACTTATACAAAATGGATTTAAGGGCATCTTTCATGTAGTAAATAGAGGGATTGCGACTCCAGAAGACATACTTAATGAAATAATCTCTATTAAAGGAATAAATTCTAAATCCAAGATAATAAAAAATAAACTTTCCCAACAAGAAGGCATCCTCCGTTCACATAGTGAGGCATTAACTTCTAAAAAAGTAAGTCTTAGGTCTTGGAAAGAAGCCTTAAAGGAATATTTTAATCTCAAGCCATAAAAAGAGTCATAAAAACATTTATCAACTACTTATCTTTTCTTAATTAATAATGGCCAGTAAACAAAAAGAGGGACTACATCTTAATTTAAAACTTTTAGTTAAAACCTCTGGAATTGTATTCCTAAGTCTTGTATTGTCAAAAATCATAGGTTACTTATACAGAGTTATAATTGCAAGGTATTTTGGTCCAGAGGTTTATGGTTTATTTTCCATAGCTTTAATGATTAGTGGATGGTTCATAGCAGTTGCAGCATTGGGTCTTTCGGAGGGTCTCGCAAGATTTATTCCGATTTATCGTGCAAAAGGGAAGTCTAACAAGGTTACATATATCTTCAATCTTTCTTTGATAATTCTAACCTTTTCAAGCATACTTTCAGGGATATTACTATTTTTTCTATCAGAACCCCTTGCGTTGAATGTTTTCAACAACTCTCAACTTATATTTTATTTTAAAGTCGCAAGTTTCATAATACCTGCAACAATGCTTACCTCTCCATTTATAGGGGCACTAAGGGCTTATGAAAAAATATCCATCCATTCATTTATAGCAAATATTATAAATCCTCTTTCAAAATTCATTATTATTGTATTACTTATTTTTATGGGTGTTAAGGGGGGCTCTACAATTCTTTCTTATTTATTTGGAATGATTGTTGTTTTAATGGTGTCTTATTTCGTCTCTAAACGTAAAATACCTGAGCTCTTTATTAAAAGTGATTTGAATAAAAAAGAAAAAGTAAAAACAAGAAAACTCTTTTTCAGTTATTCTTTTCCACTTTTGTTTTCAGGAGTGATACTCATATTACTCTATTGGGTAGATACCTTTGCTATAGGCTTCTATAAATCAGTAGTTGAAGTAGGAATATATCAGGCAGCAGTTCCAATAGCTTTATTATTAGCCATAGCTCCTGAATTGTTCATGCAACTTTTCTTCCCCTTAATAAGCAGGGAATATTCCAAGAAAAGAACAAAGGTGATAATTGAGACAAGTAAACAAGTTACAAAGTGGATATTTTTAATTAATATAACTGCATTTTCACTGATTATATTATTTCCTGGAGCAATAATCAATATAATATTTGGTCCAGCGTATCTTGCTGCAGCAAATGCCTTGAGAATTCTTGCAATAGGGGCTTTTATCTCGGCTGTTTTTATAGTCCCCACCCAGCTAATCTATATAATTGGAAAATCCAAACTGGTATTGTTTAACATTACTCTTGCCTTCATAATGAATGTTATCCTTAATGCGATATTGGTCCCTATGCCCTATGTTCTGTTCATAGAAAATTCTTTAGGAATAAATGGTGCAGCTTTAGCAACATTAATCTCCATAATATTCCTAAACCTTCTTTTCCTCGCCCAATCAAAGTATTATTTAAAACACATTTTTGTCAGAAGAAAGATGATCAATATTTTTCTAGCAGGCATAATTGCCTCAGCATTTTTAGTTTATCTAAGATCTCTATTCACAATTAATCTATTTTCTTTAATTTTACTTTTCATTTTATTTTTAATTTCTTATGGATTATTAGTCATTTTGTTTAAGGGATTGGATAAGAATGACTTTATGATTCTTGATGCAATAAATAGTAAATTGGCAAAAAAAAGACAAAGTATGGCCAAGGTATAGAAAAGCTTAAAAGAGAACTAATGTTCCAAAATCTATGACTTTAAGACATCTAATAACGCCTGAAGAGAGAAGACGAAAATTATCAGAATTGTTAAAATCTAACAAACTTATAAAGGGTATGGAAGTCCATAACGCTCTAAGTGGCCTTATTGTAAACGATTTAAAATGTTGTACTCAAGATAAATGTGATAAATCTGAAGAATTTGACTTTTTCTGGGAAAGCAGCCTAACAGATTCCGCTTCTAAAGGGCATCCAGATATAGAAATAATCAGTTTTGATTCAAGATTAAGAACTATCTCAGAAATACTTGAAGTAACTAATAAACCTATGATTGTAGATGGGGATACGGGGGGAGATATCCATCATTTTGAGTATTTAATTCCTAAATTAGAAAAAACAGGAGTCTCCGCAATTATAATCGAAGATAAAATATTTCCAAAAAGGAATAGTCTTGAAGGTGGAACAAACCAAGATCAAGAAGATCCAGACAAATTTGCTAACAAAATAATGACTGGGAAAAAAATACAAAGATCTAAAGATTTTATGATTATAGCAAGGATAGAAAGCCTTATTGCAGGGAAATCTGTAGAAGATGCTTTATACAGGGCAAGAAAATACCTTCTAGCAGGAGTGGATGGGATTATGATCCATTCAAAATCAATATCTCCTAAAGGTATTTTTGAGTTTGCAGAAGGCTACAAAAAGTTATGCCATGAACTAAATCTTAAAAAACCTCTTGTTTGTGTTCCTACAACTTATAATTCTATTTATGAAGAGGAATTTAAAGAAAAAGGATTTAATGTAGTCATATATGCGAACCATATGTTGAGATCTTCTTATAAGGCAATGCAGAATGTTGGAAGGATCATCTTGGAAAATAAAAGATCTCTTGAAGCAGATCCTTATATTGTTACAACCAAAGAAGTTTTTGAAAAAGTAGGGTTTCTTGATATTAAGGAAAAAGATAAATCAATATCTCCAAAACCAACAGTGATAATTCCTGCAGCAGGGGCCCATCAACCTTTTGAGTCTACTGGAGATATTCCTAAAGCACTAATTCAAATTAATGGTAAAACTTTATTGGAACATCAAATCTCAGCGTTTAAAGCACAGGGGTTGGATGATATTAATGTAATAATTGGTTATCAAAAAGAAAAATTCAACCTCAAAGGAATTAATTATTTTCAAAAAGAAAATTATAGTTCAGAAGGAATGCTCCATAGTATAATGGAAGCGAAAGATAAGATGAAAAATGGGTTTATTTATGTTAATTCAGATATCCTTCTTGATGAAATACTTGTAAAAGAAATTCTTGGGAGAAAAGAAGATATTGTTATTGTTGTAGATAACTCTTATCTTTACCACGAGCACGAAGTCGATAAAAAATTAGATTGTGTTATTACAAAGAACAACAATAAATTAGCATATCAAAGGTTTAGGACACACAATGATGAAGCCCTTAAGATTGGGAGAAATATTTCAACTGAAGAAATGACTCACGAATATTTGGGTCTTGCAAAGTTTTCAAAAGTGGGGGCAGAAAATCTTATCAAAGTCTATGAAGACTGTAAAAAAAATTCTCAAGGAAGGTTCCATGATTCAATTAATTTTAAAGAGGCTGTTGATACAGATATGATTCAAGAAATGATAAATCGGGGATTTAAAATCGCAATACATGAAACACATGGTGGATGGTTAGAAATACACAATGAAAAAGATCTTTATTCTGTTAAAGACATATTAAGCGCTAATTAATTCTAAATCCATTTCTTTCATTACTTTTTTAAGTTCTTCAATAAACTTTTTAATATCTTCTATATTCAAATCACCTAAATTAGAAAGTCTGAATGTTTTTTCTTTTATTTTTCCAGGATAAATAGTAAATCCTCTCTTGTATAAACCATCATGCATTTTATCAAATGAATAATTTTTATTATCTGGGTCAAAAAAGGTAGTTAACAAACCACTTTCCTCAAAATGGTCAGGGAATATTTTTTTGAAACCCAATTTTGCCATACCTTCTAAAAGGATCTTATTATTTTCTTGATATCTCCCATATCTTTTTTCAGCTCCCTCTTCAAAAAATTCTTCAATTGCCTTTTTTAAAGCATAGGCAGTTTGAACGGGAGGGGTAAATCTTGTTTGTTTCTTTAATTTAACATATTCATGTTCCAAATACATGTTTAAGTAAAAACCTCTTTTTGGAACCTCTTTTAATTTTACAAGTTCTTCTTTTTTGCATATAATAAAACATATTCCTGGCATGCCTTGAATACATTTATTACTTGAAGATATAAGAAAATCAACATTGAGTTTTTTTACATCTATAGGAAGACCTGCAAAACTAGAGATTGCATCAAGAATAAAAACACAATTATGTTTTTTGGCTAATTCTGAAATCTTTTCAACAGGATTAAGAATTCCAGTAGTTGTTTCATGATGGATCATAACAATGTATTTGACTCCTTCATCAATCTCTGCCTCAACTTTTTCAGGATTAATTTCTTCATCCCAACCAAAGACTACTTCTTTAAAATCCATATTATAGCATTTAGCTATTTTGACAAACCTTTCACCATAGGCTCCGTTGTTGATAATTAGAACCTTGCCATTTACAACTGAACTAAGCGTAGCTTCCATTCCAGCAGTACCAGGGCCCCCCATCAAAACACACTCATAATTCTCATCTCCTCCAGCTATTCTAATCAATTTTTCCCTAATATCTTCCATAACTCTTCCAAATTCTTCCTCTCTAGGGCAAATATCTGGAACTACTTGTGCTTCTTTCACTCCTCGAGAAGTCGTAGCAGGTCCAGGAGTCATTAATACCTTTCTTTCCATAAATCGAGACACATAAAAAAACTTATAAACATATCGCTTATGGAGATTATATGGATTTTACATCTCTTTCAGAGATATTTAAGAAACATGAAATTTCATTTTTTTCAGGAGTTCCAGATAGTACTTTCAAGGGATGGATGAGTTATTTAGCAGAAGCTAAAGACTTAACAAATATCGTAGCAGTAAATGAATGTGAGGCTACAGCCATATGTGCAGGATATAATCTCTCAACAGGAAAATTAGGTGTAGTATATATGCAGAATTCAGGCCTTGGAAAATGTGTAAATCCACTTACTTCTTTATGTGACAAAGAGGTCTATAGTATTCCAATGCTTTTAATGATAGGATTAAGGGGAGAGCCCGGGAAAAAAGATGAACCACAGCATAAAAAAATGGGAAGAATAACTTTCAATCTTCTTGACTGCTTAGAGGTCCCTTACGAAATTCTTCCAGACAATCCTAAAGAAGCAGAAAAAGTTATAGCTAAGATGAAAGAAGAGGCCTTCAAAAAGCAAGCTCCAGTGGCATTAATCATCAAAAAAGGAGTTATTGATGATTATCCTACTAAAACTAAGAAAATAAGAAGTTTTGAAATGTCTAGGGAAGAAGCCATAAAAACAATTATTGATTTTTCATCTGGTTCGGAAGCAATAATATCTACAACTGGAAAAACTTCAAGAGAGCTATTTGAATACCGTATTTCTAAAAATCAAGATCCAAAGGACTTCTACATGGTCGGAAGCATGGGGTGTGTAGCTTCTCTTGCCAATTCAGTTGCTCTTCAAAAACCACAAAAGAAGATTTTTGCATTTGATGGCGATGGAGCAATCTTAATGCAGCTTGGATCAATGGCAACAATAGGCTATCAAAAACCAAATAATCTTTATCATTTCATATTTGATAATGGGGCACACGGTTCTACAGGGGGACAACCAACAATTTCAGATAATGTTGATTTTAAAAGTATAGCTTTAGCAAGTGGTTATGCTTTTGCATTACAAATAGAAACCAAAAAAGAATTAGAAGAATCAATGAAAAAAATCAATGACTTGAAAGGTCCAGTTCTTCTAATAATAAAAGTAAATTCTGAATCAAGAAAAGATCTTGGAAGGCCAACAAAAACACCCTTAGAAAACAAAGAATCTTTTTTGGGTTCTTTAAGAGATTAAAATGGAAGCAATAATTTTAGCAGCAGGCATGGGGACAAGGCTTAAAGAAATATTAAATGGAAAGCCGAAGCCCCTTTTAGAGATAAAAGGAAAACCTCTTATTCAATATTCATTAGAAGCTCTTGCTGCAGCAGGTGTTAAAAAAGCAACAATTGCTTTAGGATTCAAAGGAGAGATAATAAAAGAATATCTTGAAAAATGGAAGGGAGACATAGAACTTTCATATGTCTTTAATAAATCTTATGAAACAACAGGGAGTATGCATTCTCTTTATACTGCTTTGAGAAATTCTAAGGAATGTCTTGTTCTTGATGGAGACATAGTTTATGATGGGGAAATAATAAATAAGCTAATCAATTCAGATGATAAATCAAAAGTAGTTCTTACAAAATGTTGTGGGAGTAATGATGAAGTTTATGTGCTTTTAGATTCATCAAATAAAATAACTTATTTAGGAAAAAAGAATCCTGGAAAAAACCCCTTTGAGTTTACAGGAATTTCAAAGTTCTCAAAAGAATTTATGGATATTATGTTTAATCTTCATAAAGAAAACCTCGAACAGGGAAATCTTGATGAATATTATGAGGATTGTGCATATAATGCAAGCAAAATTTCTCCCTGGTATGGTTTTGTAGATTTAAACTTGGCATGGTCTGAAATTGACAAAAAAGAAGACATCCCAAGAGCATTAAAATCGATAGAAAATCAATAGTGTCGTCATTCTAAAGTAAAGTTTAAAAAGCACCCTCTATAGTGTTTAAGATGGCAAAGGGTAAATATAGAAAAGTCTTATTTTTGAATCCTTCGAATACTATGCCCAAAGATAGTGCAAGAAGGCTTACAACCCCCCTAGGTTTCTTATATATGGGTGCATTATTAAGAGATAAGGGCTATGATGTTAAAATTTTAGACTCCCCTTGTGAGGGATACCATAAAACAAGTATAAATGGAGATTATCTTACCTATGGATTATCAAAAGAGGAAATTTCCAACAGAATAAAGGATTATAATCCAGATATAGTGGGAATAACTTCGATGTTTTCAGCTCATCAAGAAAATGCTATAGACCATTGTAATTTAGTTAAAAAAATAAATCCAGATATTTCAGTTGTTTTGGGAGGAATACACCCTTCACTTGCTCCAAAAGAATCAATAATGAACAAATCAGTAGATTATGTTGTGATAGGGGAAGGAGAATATAGGGCACTAAACCTTCTTGAGGCTCTCAATAAAGGAGAGACTTCCTTATCTTTTGATGGAGTAGCCTATAAAAAAAATGGAGAAGCCATAGTAAATCCACTAATTAATAGGATAAAAGACTTAAATGCCTTACCCCAACCTGCAAGAGATATGATAAATATGGAACGTTATATCCAAATAGGAGTTCCCTTTGGCCCATTCTCAAAAGAAGACCGTGTTGAACAAGTTATGACTTCTAGGGGCTGTCCATTTGATTGTGTTTTTTGTTCTACTGTAAATTATTGGGGGCATCATTTTAGGACAAGATCTGTTGATAACATAATTGAAGAAATTGATGACTTAACAAAAAATTATGGAGTTAAAGAAATACAGTTTGCAGATGATAACTTAACAGCACACAAACCTAGGGCAAAAGAATTATTTAAAAGATTAAAACCCTATAATCTTTCTTGGTGTACTCCAAATGGGCTTATGATTCAAACATTGGATGAAGAGATGATAGATTTAATGGCCCAATCTGGAGCCTATCAACTTACTTTTGCTGTGGAGTCTGGAAATGAAAGAGTTAGAAAAGAAATAATTAACAAAAGGGTCCCATCAAAAGAAAAAGTAAAAAGTTTGATTGATATATGTCATGATAAGGGTGTACAAGTTCATGGGTTGTTCATCGTTGGATTTCCTGGAGAAAAAAGAGAAGAGATGGAAGATACTTTCAATTATCCTTATGAAGTAGGATTTGATAGCGCCTCTCTTTTCCTTGCTCATCCAATGATTGGTTCCAGATTACATAAAATCTGTAAAGAAAAAGGATATCTTGATTCTGGAGTAAAAGGGGACCTAAAACATGTTGCAATAAAAATTCCTCCAACTTCTGCTGATTATATAATCTCTCCAGGAGAACTTGAGAAATTAGTTATAGAAAAAACAACAGCTTTCAATGAATATATAAAAAAGAAAAATCCTGGAGCATGGGAATCAAAGTTCAAACAATTTCTGAAAAGACATGGAGATAAGGCAGATTTAATTTTGGGAAGAGTAACTTAAAATGTCAAAAGTACTTCTAGTTTATGCAAATAGTTTTATGGACAATTTAATACCTATCGGACCTTCTCTTTTGTCTTCTTGTTTAAAAAAAGCGGGACATGAAACAGCTTTGTTTGACACAACTTTTTATAGAACAAGGGAAAAAACAGGGGATGAAGCAAGAGTCGAATCTCTTCAAGTAAAAGAAACCAATCTTGAGGAGCTTGGAATAACTGAAAAGAAAGAAAACCTTGTAAAAGATTTTCACAAATCTATAGATTCATTTAAACCAGATTTAATAGGAGTTTCAGTCGTAGAGCCTACCTACCATATTGCTTTAAATTTATTAAATAGCATCAAAGACTTAAAAACTCCCAAAATTGTCGGGGGAATACATGCAACAATGGGTCTCGAAGATATTCTAAAAGAAGATTCTATCGATATGATTTGTGTTGGAGAAGGTGAAAAGGCAATAGTCGATCTTGCAAATAAAATAAGATCAAAAGAAGATTATTCTCGTACAGATAATATTTGGTTAAAGAAAGATGGAGGCATAATAAAAAATCCTCTTGCTCCACTTGCAGATCTTGATTCATTACCAGACCAAGATTGGAGTATTTATGAAAAGAAAAGGTTCTTTAAGCCAATGGGTGGAAAGATTAACATAAGTGGCCCTGTAGAATTGAATAGGGGTTGTACTTACCATTGTGCATTCTGTTGTAACGATAAATTACAAGCACATTACAAAGGAATAGGAAGATACCCTAGACAAAGATCTATAGAGAATTTCATGAGTGAATTAAAAACTAAGAAAGAAGAGTTTGGTTTAGAATATCTTTACCTTGTTGCAGAAAATTTTCTACAAATGGGTCCTAAAAGATTTGATGATTTTATTAAAGGATACAAGGAAATTGGATTGCCTTTTTGGATTGAAACAAGGCCAGAAACAGTTAAGCTTGATAGAGTAAGTAAACTAAAAGAAATAGGTTGTGAAGGAATTAGTATTGGTTTAGAACATGGAAATGATGAGTTTAGGAGGAAAATGCTTAATCGTTATGTGGATAACAAAAAGATAATCAATGCATTTGAAATAGCAAGACAATCTGGAATAAGAATTTGTGCAAATAACATAATTGGCTTCCCAGAAGAAACAAGAGACCTTGTTTTTGATACAATTCAACTTAATAGGGATTGTCAGGCAGATAATCTTATAACAAATATTTTTTGTGCATATAGGGGAACCCCTTTATGGGATCATTCGGTCAAAAAGGGATACATTCCAAGAGAAGGTTATGCTGGAGATTATCGTTCTGATGCAGGATTGGACATGCCCCAGTTAAACAGGGAGCAAGTTAAAGGACTTCAAAGAACATTCCCTCTTTACGTAAGATTCCAGAAAGAAATGTGGCCAAAGATTGAACTCGCAGAAAAGTTTGATCAAAAAGGAAATGAAGCATTTTTGGAGTTAAGTAAAATTTATAAGAAAAAATATATGTGAGGGCTTGTTTAAGAATGGATAAGAAAATTACTTTACAGCAAATAAAAGATGCATCAGATGATTGGGGTAAACACCCCATAAACATTCGAATTCTAGGACCTTTTTCAAGTTATGTCGCATACATTTTTGCAAGATTTACTCCTTTAACACCAAATCAAATAAGTTTTACTTGGGGATTTTTAGGAGTTGTTGCATGTTTTTTTATAGGTCTCGGAGGATATTCTTATATGGTTTTTGGAGCCATTTTGTATCATTTTGCAGTATTACTAGATTATGTTGATGGAGAAATCGCAAAAGCAAAAAAAATAACTACTATTGGTGGAACATATCTTGATAGGCTTTTCCACTATATCCACAGAGGGTTATTAGTACTGGCATTAGGGTGGGGGATTTATAACACTAATGGAAATATTGCTTATTTGTATTTAGGTATCTCTACCTCAATCTTTTTGTTATTAGATAATCTCAACAAACTTAAAGTATACGAAACTTTTGCAAATGAAAAAAGACTTGATTTAATATACAAGATGAGAGAGAGCTATATGGTTGCCACAGCCTATGGTCAGAAAAAAGGATTAATAAAAACAGTAAAGGATTATACTATGGAGTTATTAAGGCCCAATAACCCCTTTTCATTCTTATTTATAACAATAGTCTTCAACATCCCTGGGACGTATCTCATATTGATGTCAATAATAACTCCTATAGTATTTCTTAAAAACTTGGTCTTAATATATAGAAAAATAGGGAACATAAGTACGAAGAAAAAACTATAATCTCGATAAATTAAAAGTATTAAATTTTTTCGGCCACAACCATTATATCTGGTCTTAATCTTTTTATTATCCAAGACAAGTATTTCAAGGGATTGCCCATCCAAAAAGCATTAATATATTTTTCCTGGATAACCTTTAACTTTTCATCTTCACAAATCCTTTTTATCATATCTTTTGTAAATGCTTGGGTGTGGCCCCGATAACCTTTGTAATGGACACACCAACCAGGATTCCTTAAATATTGCAGGCCTATGGCGTTAGGAGTAGTTATTATAAGTCTCCCCTTATTCTTAAGTAGGCTTTTACAATATCTAACAAATTTAATGGGTGATTCGAGGTGTTCTATAACTTCCCCGGCAACAATTGTGTCAAATTTCTTTTTTATTTTTTTGGGTTTATCTAAACTAAATGAATAATCTGCCTTCTGATTAGAATCTAATGTAAAAATCTTTTTATTAGGATTATTCTCAACAAGTAATCTGTGTAAGAATCCTTCGCAAGATCCAATATCCAAAATATCTTTCCCGATTAAGAATCTATTTATGAGTTTAAATCTTAATTTGTCACTTTTTAATCGAGCATCCATCTTATCTAATATTCCTCCCAAGATATATTTCTCTAAAGATTCCTGAGATTGTACCAAAGTATCTAACTGTCATGAATATCAACATCCAAGGGAAAAATAATTTAAAATCCTTATTTTTGATACTTTTTTTCAATCCAAGTATTGGGACTGCTAAAGGGAAAAAAATAAGCATAACTAGGGGAACTAAATATTTGACTATTGGGACTTTTAACCAAAAATTTTCTATAGAAGCGCCAATCCATTTACTTTGCTTGTAAACTGATTTTAAAGTTTCGGGATTTTTATGGTAACAGCTTGTTTTTTTTGCAGCAAATGGCCTTTTACCATACTTAAACCAGAAGGTTTGATCATCTGCATACCCATATTTTGAATCAAAACCACCCATATCAAAAAATTTATTTTTGTTTATTGCCCTAAAAATTCTAGCGTCTTTAGCACTTTCTTTATCAAATCTTATTTTCCCCCAACACCTGCTCCAAATGTTTTTAGTATTTTTAACCATCTCCAATTCGTGAGTTGATCCAATTATCTGTTTATTTTTTGTTAAAGGAGCAATTAAATTCTTAATATAATCTTTGTCAAAGGTCATATCTGCGTCGACAAATACTAAAATTTTTCCTTTAGCCTTTTTAGCTCCAAGGTTTCTAGAAAATCCAGGACCTTTATGCTTTCCAGGAATTATTTTCACTCTTTTATCTTTTTTAGAGAAATTTTTGATTATTTGGAGAGTGTTATCAATTGAACCATCATCCACTATTATTATTTCAAAATCTTTAAATGACTGTTTTAATAAGGAGGCTATTGCTTCTGAGATATCTTTTTCTTCATTATATGTGGGGATGATTATAGAAACCCTTATTGGAGTCTTCATACATATCTCCAATATCTAACTTATTTAAGTTTTACTGAAGGTTATCATATTAATAGACTGGCCAAACCTGTGTTCCTGCAGGTTGTCGCTCAAAATGGAACTTCATTATTTCTCTTTTATTTTTATATAGTTCTTTTTCCAACAAACTTTTTCTCTCAGGAGGTGAAAAGAAGAGAAGATATCCCCCGTTTCCTGCTCCAAGAAGTTTCCCCCCAGTAGCCCCATTTTTTAATCCAAGGTTATACAAATCATCTATTTCATTATTAGAAATAGATCCACTTAACCCCTTTTTAATTAACCAAGCTTCATGTAAATAATTCCCAATCTCTCCAACTTTTGAAGGATTTTTAGAAACTAGAGAATCTCTTATAATCGTTGCGATAGAAGTTAACTTTTCAAGACCCCCACGTATTCTTTTTTCATCTTTTTGAAAATTCTTTTCTTGTTCAGCATGTATTTCTCCAGAATTATGTGTTTTTCCAATATAACAGAGCAATAGGCTCTCTTCTAACTCTCTTACAACTTCTGGAGAAAGTGCAAGTGAAGAAGGAGTTATTTTATTTTGTGAAAATTCCATTAAATTAAAGCCCCCCACTTTTGCAGCATATTGGTCTTGCCATCCGCCTTTTATTTTTAATTCTTCTATTTCAGCTTTTCTTGCTAATTTAGCTATTTGATCATTTGTTAAGTATTCTCCACGCATTTGTCCAATCAATTCAGTAAGCATTACTGCAAAACTTCCAGAAGAACCAAGTCCTCTTCCTGGAGGAACATCGTTATAAGCATGAAGATCGAATCCAAAATCAGGATTCATCACTTTAACGACTGCTTTTGCAAGATCCCACCTGCCGTTATATTCAAATTTTTCCTTTTTCAAGTCTAGCAATTCTTCATCTTCGCCACCAGGATTTATGCTTATCAATTTATCATGCCTTAGTTTGGTGGTCGCATGACAATATTTGTCAATTGTCGCATTTATCACAACCCCTGTACCAAATCTTGTGAAATAATCTTCTTTATCTGTCCCCCCTCCTGAAAAACTTATTCTTAAAGGAGAAATTGCCCTATAGGTCGGAGACTCTTTTGGTCCCAATACCTCTTGTCTGTAAACTATGTCTGTAATTTTTCCTTGAGAATTAAGTATCGGAAGCCTATTTGTACGGGGAAGCATTATTTCTGCTATTTTTTCAGGAGAATCACTTTCATTTCCAAAAGCCAAGCCTTCAGTAAGCATTACTTTTTCAAGTTTATCTTCGAGGTTTGTTTTCCCATTAATAAATGCACTATTGATAAAATGTGGGGTTACAATCCCTGTTAGTTTTTCGTTTTCATCTACAATAAATACAAGACCTTCTTCATTTCGGTCCATTCTTTTCATAGCACTCCTTATAGAATCTGTTTTTTTCATTAACATGGCATTAACCATTTCTTTTTTGAATTGTTTATAAGTTTCAGGTCTACCAATATCTATAAAATACTCTGTATGTTTATAAGCAGCTAATTTACCTTCACCAACAATTCTCGGAAAAACTTCCTTTTCAAGAGAAATATTTCTTCCTTCTTCGATATAATCAAATATGTTTGGTTCCAATAAATAGGCCCCACTATTTATTAAGCATTCAAGATTTTTTGGACATTTTCCTCTTTCATGAAGAGTTTTTACCATATTGTCCTTTATTTCAATAATCTCATGATGTTCTGGTTCATTATGAGAAGTTACTGCCATGCTAAAGTCTTCACCAACTTCTTCATGAAATTTATTAAAGTTCTTAATACTCATCCCAGTATAAGTATCTCCATTAAATACGGCAAATTTATTATTTCCGAGATATCTTTTTGCATTTCTTATTGCTCCACCTGTTCCCAAAGGCATTTCTTCTTCAGCATAAGAAATATCTACGCCATGTCTCTTTCCATTTCCAAAATATGCTTTTATCTTATCACTCATATAATGCACTGCAAGGACTATATCTGTAATTCCTTGTTCTCTAAGTAGTCTTATTTGGTGGTGTAAAAAGGGTTTGCCTGCAATAGGTGCCATTGGTTTAGGAACACCTTTAGTAATTTCTTTTAATCTTGTTCCAAAACCTCCAGCAAGTATTAGTGCTTTCATTTTAATATCTTAATGGCTTCATAAAGGTTATCCATTATAAAATCTGGATTTACCTCGAAAGAGTCATCTCTACCTCCATATCCTGTTTTAACGAGAATCGTTTTACAACCAGCATCTTCCCCCATTTTTATATCAGAAGTTTTGTCTCCAATAACATAACAATCTTTAAGAGAAACTCCCAATTCTTTTTCTGCCTGGATTAATAGTCCTATTTTTGGTTTCCTACATTCACAATTTTCTTTAGGAGTATGCTTACAATAATAAATTCTTTCTATATTTATATTATTTTTTGACATTTCCCCATAAAGGGAATTATTAGTTTTCAAGAATTCTTCTTCGCTAAGAAGGCCTTTATTTATTATGGATTGATTTGTAACTAAAGCAACTTTAAATTCTAAGTTAGAAAGCAATTTTAATGCTTCTTTTGATCCAGGAATCCATTTGAAATCTTCTGGTTTTAAGAGGGGGGTTCCTTGGTAAAACATATTAGTGTCTTCACATACTACTCCATCTCTATCTAAAAAAATTGCACGAGCCATATTAATTATTTTTTGTAGGATCTAATTTGAGAAGTATCTCATAAGCTTTAATTAATTCTTTTATACCATCGTCTAAACTAATCTTACAATCAAATCCAGTCTTTTTTATTTTTTCATTAGAGACTATATAATTTCTTTTATCAGGATCACTACCCCCCATTTCAGAAATCTCTAAGTTAGGTAGATGTTCTTTTATTCTTTTAGCAAGTTGAAGTTTTGACATGTTAATTTTGTCATCTCCGACATTATATGCTCCGTCCATAGTGTCATATTTTTCGATAGCATGTTCAAATGCTCTTGCAACATCTCTAACGTGGATATAATTTCTCATAAAATGTGGTTCGAATAATCCTAAGAACCTATCTCTTATTGCCCTCAATACAAAATCGTTAACTAATAAATCAGTTCTCATCTTTGGAGAAACTCCAAAAACTGTAGCTAATCTAAAGGTAACTCCTTTTTTATCTGAATCTAGTATTGCTTTTTCGGCCCCAACTTTTGTCCTACCATAATGGGAGATTGGGCTTAAGGGGGTTTCTTCAGTACAAAATTTTTCTCCAGTAGTAATTCCATATCCACTATTGGTAGTAGGATAAATTAATTTTTGATTTTTACTCCTAAGATCATTCATTTTAACAACTGCTTCAAGATTAGTTGTTTCAGCTTCAAAATGTCTTATTTTACAAGCCCCTGCCCCAACTATGGCTGCTAAGGGGATTAAAACATCATTTTTTGGAATTAATTCCTTCAATAACTCCTTATCCCTAGAATCTCCATAAATAAAATTAAATTTAGAATTACTAGTAAGATTTAGAACAGAATTTTGTCTGTACATTAAATTGTCGAGACAAGTCACTTCATAGTCTTTTTTTAAGAGGTGCTCGCTTAGAACACTACCTAGATAACCTGCTCCTCCAGTTATTAGAACCTTTTCTGCCATAATCTTTTCCTTTATTTTCCAGCAAGATCTGTATTAGCCTGCTCATCTCTTTTGGATAATATTGGTTTTTTAATTGGCCACCAAATATTGAATTCTGGATGATCATACCTATAAGTGAATTGCTTCAAATTCTTAGGATCATAGTATGTAGATTGTTTATATTGAAAAACTGCCCAATCACTTAAAACAATGTGTGATGTACCAAATTTTGGAGGCACTAAAACTTGGGACATGGTTTCCTGAGACAAATCAAAAGATTGCCACTTCCCGTAATCTTTATCCTTTTTATCACAATTTACAATTACAGTGTACATTCTACCCATTGGGCAGCTTATAAGCTTCCAAGTCTTGTCATCCCCATGTATCCCTCTTAGAACGTTCTTAAAGCTACGAGAAAGGCTATCTTGGACAAATTTTACTTCCTTACCTGTAACTTTCTTTATTTCTCTTGAGTAATCCCTCTCATTAAAAGTTTCAGAATAAGCCCCTCTAAAGTCTCTAAATAAATAGGGCTTAAATAAGTATACTCCCTTTAGCCCGGTTTCAAAACCCTTCAATTTTGATTCAATTGACTCAGCCATTAAGGAATAAAGCCGAATTTTTACTTTTAAACATTATTGTCCCTTATTATATGTCTTAAACTATAAACTCTATACTCTATATTTAAAAAGATGGTCTAATAAATGGAGTTATGAGAATCGGTGTTAAATCCTATTATGACCCTCCATTTATAGAGTATTTTAAGACAAAAGCAGACTTTATTGAGATTATGGCCTCTTCTTCAGATAATTTTGACTTTCTCAAAGGGGTTAAAATACCAATAATCATACATTCTATGCATGAGAGCTTTGAAGTAAATGCTTCAGATAAAGAAAAAGAAGCCTTTAATTTAGAAGCTTTCAATTTTGCGATAAAATTAGCAGATTCTTGTAAATCAGATAAGATAATCCTTCATCCAGGCTTAATCCAAAATCCTAATTGTTCAATGGAACAGTCTTCTAAGCTATTAAACGTTCTAACAGATAAGCGAATTTTAATTGAGAATAATAACGCCATGAATTTGAAGGGGAGGACATCCTTTTTTTCCTCTCCAAAACAAATAGTGCCTTTTCTTCAAAATACTGGAAAGGATTTTTGTTTAGATATCAACCATGCAATCAATTATGCCTTAAGTCAAGATCTTGATTATATTTCGGTATTAAAAGAATTAATAGCACTAAAGCCTGCACATTTTCATTTAGGTGGGCAAAAATTTTCACCATATAAAGAACATCAGGATTTTTCAGATTCTGATGTTGATTTGGAAAAAGTCTTTTCAATCTTACCAAAAGATGCAGATATCACTCTTGAAGTAACCAAGTCTATAGAAAAAACTGACAAAGACCTAGAACTTATTAGAAAGGTTATATCTAAATTATGAATTTAATCATAATTGCTTAGAAAATGATCTTTATGTTCAAGCATCCAAGAAACAGACTCTTTTATCCCTTCTGACATATCTTTTTCTTGATATTCCTTGCCATAAAGTTTTTTCATCTTATCAAGTGGGAAGACTTTAGATTTTGCACCCACATTTTTTGTTGTATCAAACTGGACCTCAGAAAAATCATATCCTACTTCTCCACAAATCATTTGAGCAAAATCTTTTATAGTGTATCCCTTACCAGATCCTAAATTGTACAATTGATTCTCTTCTTTAGAGTCTACACCTTCCATAATATTAATAAAATCATTAACATGAATTATTTCTCTTTCTTGGCTACCATCTCCCCATAAAACCACTGGTTTATCTGGATTCTTTTTTGCTCTTATTATTTTTCTCATTAAATCATAAACAAAATGAAGTGGTCTTCCATCTAAATGATAGTCTGGACCATATAGGGTTGTAGGTATTGGACAATTATATTTCAAACCAAATTCTTTATTCAATGATTGTAAACCTACTAGAAGCATTCTTTTAGAATTACCATAACTAAAAAAATTACCCAGAGGAGTTCCTTTAAGGTAATTCTCTTCTACAAAAGGTAAGGAAGGGTCATATGCACAACTACTTCCTATTGCAGTCATTTTTGCTTGAGGCTGTTTTTCTCTCCAAAAATCTAAAGCATTTGTGTCTATCTTTTGATTCCTTACCCACATTTCTCCAGGATGTTTCGCACAAAAAGGCCCTGCACGTGTATAGGTTGCTAAGTGGTATATATGTTCAAATTTGGATCCTTCTAGCTTTCTTTCCAAAGAACCTTGTTGAGTTAAGTCACATTCTTTACTGTTTAATGCAACAACTTCCTGTCCTTCAGATTCAAGCTTTTTTGTTAAGTGTCTTCCTAAGAATCCAGATGATCCAGTTACTAATACTTTCATAAAAAACTACTCTTAACAACACTATTTAAATTTAGCTGTAATGTAAAATTAGTATCTCAAAACCTTTTTTAGTTTGTCCTTCACCCAGAGAAGAAATCTAGACTTATATAATAAATCCATAATTCTTTTGAGTAAATGTCTCATTCCGTTAGCACAAAAAGGGCTTATTCTTTCTATTTTTTTAATGAATTTTAAGCCCACACTAAACAAAGAGCTCTTTCTTACATTAGAATCATAGATCATTTCAATTGAACCTTGGTGGGTAAGGAAAGGAACAGTCCAATAAACCTTCAATCCATATTTTTTCTGAGTATAACTCAATTCAAGATCTGGACCTATTGTTATTTTTTTCATAAGTTTCAAGAATTTCTTAGCAGATTTTGGAGTTATCAGATAAGATCCAGTTGTATTTGCCATTTTATTTGGAGGGTTATATAAAGAAACTCTTTCCCCTTTCTTTCTTTGAACTTTGGGCTCCACTAAAGCAGATCCTTGATCAGAATAACAAATATCCCATTTTATTTCTCTAAGCTTTTTAATCGCATGGCTTAATTTTAATGGAAAATCATCTGAGAGAAGAGCATCATCTTCAAGAACCATGGAAATCTTATCATTTTTCCTTTGAGCAATCATTTTCATAATCTGGATATGTTGCAACATCATAATCTTATCTATCTCACCAATTTTTGGAAGCACCATTTCTAATATCTTCTCCCTTTCTTTCAAGGCCTTTTTACTTGGATCATGTATGGCCAACTCTTTTTTTGTAAATCTCCCATTTTTAGTCATAAGAATCCAATGGGCATATTTTCCTAAACCCAATTCATTGAGCCTTTTTTCCAAATAATCACGTCTTTCTTTTAGTTTCACATAATGGATTATGTAAATCCTACCTAATCCTTCAATTTTCATATCGATTTTAGAAAAAGAAGGTATTTAGTCTTTACTATAGAAATGCTTAAATAACCTCTTTTCAGATTTTAATTTATGGATAGGGAGAAAGTATTGCTTGTAAGGGCTCCAAACTTATACAAATCAGAACAATGGAAAAAACAAGGAGTTTTAAGAACTCCAACAAATCTAGCCCTGTTAAGTTCTTATATTAGAGAAAAGGGAGCTTATGAACCAGAAGTTTTAGATCTAGAATTATATGATTTCAAGAGTATTCCTCAAGTAGCTGAAAAGATATTATCTAAAAATGCAAAATATGTAGGATTTTCTACATTAACTCCACGTTTTCCAACTATTACAAGGATTTGTAGAGACTTAAAAAAAGCCAATAAAGATCTAGTAACCATGGTTGGGGGTCCACATATTACTGGAAGGCCCCAAGATTGCAAATATGAGGGTATTGATTATGGTATTCTTGGAGAAGGAGAAGAAGCTTTCTTAAAATTGTTAAACTCTTTAGAATCTAAGCAAGATGTCACCAAAACGCCCAATTTGGCATATAAAGAAAATGGCAAGGTAATGACTAATCCAAAAACAGCTTTTATTAAAGATTTGGATGCATTGCCACGCCCTGCTTGGGATTTGTTAGACTTAAAGAAATATAAGGACCCTGCATTTTTTGGAGAAGAGCCACATGCAGGAATCTTTACAACAAGGGGTTGCCCTTATGACTGTATTTTTTGTGCTTCTAAGGTTACCTGGGAGCGTAAATTAAGATTCCACTCTATTGATAATGTAATCGAAGAATTCGGGACACTTTCTAAGAAGGGCATAAACAACCTTTATTTCTATGATGATCAATTTGCAGTTAAACCTCAAAGAGCAATAGAACTTGGCAAGAGGATGATCTCTTCAGGTTTGAATATGAAATATATTGTACAGATTAGGGCAGATTCTGTTAATCAAGAATTAGCACATACTCTGAAAGAATCAGGGTGCCTTTCAGCAGCAATAGGTGTAGAAACTGGAAATGAGGAGATGCTTAAAGTAATAAAAAAGAAAGAAACTAAAGATGAAATAAGAAATGCTGTAAAGATTCTAAAAGATGAAGGAGTTCCAATAACTACTAGTTATGTTTTGGGCTTACCTGGAGACACTCATGAAACCCTTCAACAAACTTTAGACTTTGCTAAGGAATTAAACACTGAACAAATGAAATTCATGTTATTAACTCCAGTTCCAGGCACAGAAGCTTACAGGATGGCTGTTGAAAAAGGCTTGCTTGATCCAGACGATTTAGAACAAATGGAAAAAACAACTTATTATGATAAAACTGAAATAAACTTATCAAGCGTAACTATTCCTGAGCTTTTACATTACCAGGATTTGGCCTATAAATTGCTAGACGAAAGATTAATACCCTGATTTTCAATAAAATGGAGAGTTATAATCATCAAAATTTGAAAGCAAATGCCACTAATACTCATTTTGAGGCTCTTTTTGCAGGATGGGTTCATAAAAGATTCTTTAAGAGACCTGGAAAACTTTGTGATGTGGGCTCTGGAAATGGGAGTAATTCTCTAGCATTTCAAAAAAAAGGTTACAAGGTAACTGTCTTAGATAAAGACTCTTTTTATTTTGATAGATTGAGATCTAAGGGTGTTGAGTGTAAAAAGATAAACTTGGATCAATCTAAATTTCCATTTAAACAAGGAGAGATTGATTTCTTTTTTGCAAAGTCCATTATAGAACATTTAAAAGAGCCTTTAGATTTTTTAAAAGAGGCCAATAGATGCTTAAAGAAAGGAGGAAAGATATTTCTTTTGACTCCAGATTGGAATAAGAATTTTAATGATTTTTATAATGATCCCACACACAAGTCTCCATTTACTAAGAGGAGCATGGTAATGGCCTTAAATATGGCAGGATTTAAGGTGATTAAAGTAAGGAATTTTAAGAATGTTCCTTATCTTTGGAGGTTTTTTCCAATAAAAGCTTTTGATATTGATTGGTTTGGATCAAATAACTTTTTAGCAGTGGCTAAAAAAATTTAAATACTTAATTTTTAATTATTAAATATGCAAAAAAATACTCCACAACTTTGGGATTCTCTTTGGAAAGAGACTTCTGAAGAAGAAGATAGATATAATTTGATTAGAGAAGAGAAAGGGATAAGGTGGCAAAGGATCGAAAAAGAAGTTCTAAAAAATTTTGGGACCTTCAAGAATTTAAAAGTCATCGAAGTAGGTGCTGGTGGGGGGACAAATGCCTTATTATTTGCAAAGAAAGGATCTAAAGTAACTATACTGGACTATTCAAAAAAAGCTCTTGAAAGAAGCAAAGAATTCTTTAAGCGAAATAAGTGTAAGGCCAATTTTCTTTTAGCAGATGCTCTTAAACTATCTCCTAAATTAAAAGGGAAGTATGATCTTTCTTTATCTTTTGGACTTGCAGAACATTTTATAGGAAAAGAGAGAACTTTAGTCATTAAATCCCATTTAGACTTGGTAAATGATAAGGGAATGATTGTAATTTCTGTTCCAAATAAGTGGTGTTTCCCTTATAGGTTACATAAAACTCTTTTACAATTAATTAAAAAATGGAAATATGGGGAAGAATATCCTTTTTCTAGACTAGAACTCAAAAAAATAGCTTTAAGATTAAATCTCAGGAAAATAAAGTTCATTGGAGACTCTTTTTTCAAATCTTTTAGATATGTTAATCCATTTCTTTTACTGACAAGAAAGAATAGAAATTATAAAAGACTTAAAAAAGAAAGGGGCTCTTTTCTAGATTCTTATTTTAGTTACTCTCTTGTACTTATTGCAAGAAAGAATTAATTAGGTGCCCACCACCATAAACTAGAATTGACCCAATTATCACAAGTATTACAAACTGGCATTGAATAATTACCTTTTTTATGTAATTCTCTTATTTTTTCGAATTTTGGACTATTCATTATTTCTTTTATTGGCTGTTTGAGTACATTTCCAAATTTAACTCTAGATTCATAATCTTGACAACACATAATCACATTTCCTTCAGCATCAACACTCACACTTTGCCACAAAGGGATGCAAGCCCATTTTTTCTTATTTTGAATAGGATTTTCTACAGTCTCTATTTTCTTATTACTCGCCCAATCAAGAGGCAAGTAGGTCATTACAGAATCTCCGTAAGGAGTCCATAATTTTATGAAGTCTTCAATATCGTCCACATTTTCCTTGAGTATCATAAGTGAGAAATTTACTAAAGGAAATTCCTTTTTTAATTCTCTTTTTCTTTTAATAAAATATAATATATTGCTTCTAACTTTTTTGTAATCAAGACCAGTTATTTTTTTATAATTCCTTTCCATAGCATTTATACTAAAATTTATTCGATGCACTCTTGTTTTTAATATAGCCTCGGATAATTCTTTAGTGAATAAGGATCCATTTGTAAAAAAATCTATTTTTAATTTAGGATAATGTTTATTAACATACTTTATTTTTTCCACCAAGCCTTTATCTGCTGTCGTCTCTCCAAATCCAGTTATAGTAAGCCTCTTAATTTTTGGATAACTCTTCATAACTTTGTCTACCACTTTTTTAAAGTCCCTCAAGCTCATGATTTTTACTGGCCTCTTCATTTTATTATGGGGGCACATGATACATTTAGCATTACAAGCATTAGTGTTTTCAATAGTAAGAAGAGTTGGATTATGCCCTTTTGTAAACTTCTCCATTCTTTTTCTGTAAATCCAATTATACATTGGAGTGTTCACGAGTCTAGATAAAGGGGTTCTCGCAAATAGAAAATTAATAAACATTCTGTTCATACTTCCCTCTAATTTTTTATAGTATCTTGCTTGTTTTAACAGGTATCCCAATCTCATCAAAATAACTAATAATGAAGCTTTTTAAAGGTAATTGCTAATAATAGGTTAGGAATAAATACTTCCTATTCTTATAAGAATTAGTGAGATTATTCCCTCAATTAAAAAAATGAAAATAGCATATTTTTGCCAATTTAGCCATCCAAGTATTTGTGGAACCTGGAATAGGGTACATAAGGTAGCAAAAGAAATGATAAGGAAAGGTCATGAAGTTCATGTATTTTCTTCAAACCTAATAAAAAATACTGATAAGACTTCTTCAAATTATGAAAAGTTTGAAGGAATAAAGATACATAGATTTCCAGCATTAATGCTTCTTGGAAAATCTCTTGGTGAGAGCACCTTATTTTGGAATTTTCTTCCCTCATTAATCAAATTAAAACCAGACATAATCGACTCACAAGTTTATAGGCACCCCCATTCTACATTCCTCCCAATTATAGCAAAATCAATCAAAGCAAAAGCAGTATTGACTACTCATGCTCCTTTTGTAGAAAAAGACCTAAGAAGTGGTTTATTGAATAAAGTAATTGCCCTATATGATTTTCTATTGGGAAAAGCGATTCTGAATTCTTATAGTAAGATAATTGCAATAACTGAATGGGAAAAACCCTTCCTTATAGGCCTAAAAGCAAAAAAAGAAAACATAGTCACTATCTATAATGGGATTGATAAAGAGTTTCTAAGAGCAAACAAAAAGGGTGATAAGAACACTCTTCTTTTTTTAGGAAGAATTGCTCCTATAAAAGACATTATTACTCTAATTAGGGCGTTGGCATTATTGCCCAAAAAAACCAAGCTTCTATTAGTAGGGCCATTAGAAGAAGAATATGGAAAAATTGTAAAAGAAGTGATCTCTGAATTAAATTTGGGTAAAAGGGTCAAGTTCTTAGGGCCTGTTTATTCTTTAAAGAAGAAGGTTTCTCTTATGTCTCAAGCAGGAATATTCGTTTTACCGAGTAAAAGGGAAGGGATGCCTCAGTCTCTTATTGAGGCAATGGCTGCGGGGAAGGTAGTAATAAGCTCTTCTACAAAGGCTGGAAAAGAACTAGTAAAACATGGCAAAAACGGGTTTATTTTCGATATTGGGGACTCTGAAGATCTTGCAAAGAAGATAACTTATGCTTCAGATAATCATGGAAAACTTGGCCTTTTGAGAAAAAGGGCTAAAAAATTTACTTCTAACTTAACCTGGGATAAAATAGCAAGCAAGGTTGAGAAAGTTTATAAATCTCTATAAGCCCTTCCAATATATGAGGATCTTAATAATAAAGGTAGGGGCTATGGGGGATGTATTGAGGACTACTTTTATTGCCCAAGCTTTAAAAGAAAAATATAGCTCTCAAAATCCAAAGATCTTTTGGTTTACAGATAGAAAAGTCAAGCCATTATTCACAAATAATCCTTATGTAACAGAAGTTTTTGATCAGGATAACAGGCAGAAACTGCAAAAACATTCTTTTGATCTCGTAATAAACCTTGAAGAAGATAAAGAAAACACAAAGTTTGCAAATTCTCTAAATACTAAAGAGCTTATTGGTTTTACTATCAAAGATGAACATGTTTTACCAACCATTACAGCAAAAGAGTGGTATAATATGTCTGCTATAGGTCCGAAACCTCAAAATGATCTTCTAAAAAAGAAGAATAAGAAGACCCATAAGCAGATAATGTCAGAGATAGTGGGAGTTGATTCTAAAAAATATGAACCTTTTTTGAGATTGACAAAAGGCCAAAGAGATTTTGCTAAAGACTTTCTAAGAAGACATAATCTTTCTAGATCCGAGCTTATTATTGGGATGAATACTGGTGCTGCAGATAGGTGGCCAAAAGCCCTTTCAGCAAAAAAGACAGCTGTGCTGATAGATATGTTATATAAAAAATACAAAGCAAAAATTCTTCTTTTTGGAGGTCCTGCAGAGATTGAAAGGAATAAAGAAATCATGAGCTTATCAAAATCTCCAATAATAACCACTGGATGTGGGAATGATCTTATTGAATTTCCTGCTTTGATCAGTGTGTGTAGCTTATTTATTACCTCAGATAGTCTTGGATTACATATTGCGCTTGCATTAAAGAGAAAGACTATTTGTTTTGTGGGCCCTACATCTCCTACAGAATTGGATATGTATGGTTTAGGAGAAAAGGTTGTTGCTAAATCCCGTTGTGTTGCTTGTTACAATCATGATTGTAAAAGCATACAGAAAATATCTGTTAAGGAAATTATGACTGCAATAAATAGAAACCTCTCACAAAAAGTTACATTATTAATCACTTCTTTCAAAGAGCCAATGATAGAAAGGGCAATAAAATCAGCATTAAATCAAAGAACACGCCATAATTATGAGATTGTGGTATCTGCTCCAGATAAAGAAACTTTGGATATCGCAAGAAAATATGCTAAAAAAGATAAAAGATTGAAAATTTTTAAAGATCCTGGAAAAGGGAAGAGTTATGCATTAAATCTCTTCTTTAAAAAATGGAAAACTGATTTACTTATATTGACAGATGGTGATGTTTACATAAATAAAGACGCTATCGAAGAGATGGTTAATCTTTTTTATGATCCAGAAATTGGAGCTGCTACTGGAAGGCCTGTTCCTGTTGAAGATAAGAAAACAAAGTATGGTTACTGGGCGAACTTTTTATTTTATGCTGCCCACCTACTGAGAAAAAACGCATCTGCTTCAAATTCTTTCATAGAATGCTCTGGATATTTATTTGCATTTAGAAAGAACAAAATAGATCAGATACCTTTGGATGTAGCTGAAGATTCTGTAATTCCCTATTCCTTTTGGGAGAGAGGATATAAAATTGGATATTCTGATAAAGCACACGTTTATGTTACAAATGTAAGTAATTGGAAAGATTGGATAACTCAAAAGATAAGGACAAGCAAGGCTCATGAAACGCTTGAGAAATATGTTGACACTAAGACGACTCCAAGAGTTAAGAACTTCACAAATGAAGCTAAAGGAATCATTTGGTTATTGAGTTATCCCAAAAGTCTTAAAGAAGCATTTTGGACTATGCAACTAGCTTTTGCAAGATTATATATGTGGGTTAATGTTCATTGGGACATCAAGCTAAAGAATAAAACTTATCAAGACGCTTGGGAGCGTATTGAATCAACAAAATGACTGAAGAAGAAAAAAAAATAGAAGAAAAAGAAATTCATAATGTTAAAGCTCCAAGGATAGGAGAAAAGATAAAGAACTGGCTCAAAAATCCCTATAATCTTTCATTACTAGGTATATTTTTATTCGCTTTCATAATTCGTTTCTATTATTTCTTTATTACAAGGGACCAACCATTATGGTTTGATGAAGGAGTATACATGTCTTCAGCAAAATCTTATGCAGGAATCATGGATTTTCAATTAGAGAGTATAAGACTTCCAGGATATCCTTTACTAATGTCTGCATTCTTCATTTTAGGAATAAATAATGAAGTAGTAATACGTTTTATAGCATTATTCATTCCTTCATTGATTGTTATTTTTTTAACTTACTTATGTATAAAAGAAATGTATAAGGATAGAAGGGTTGCATTAATCTCAACAGCAATAATAACAGTTTTATGGGAACATGTCTTTTATAGTAACAGATTCCATACTGAGAATTTTGCTTTGATATTTCAGTTTTTAGCATTTTATCTACTATTCAAAGTTTATCTTAAAAAAGAGGAAGCTTTCTTCATTAAACCAAAATATTCTTTGTTAATTATTGCGTTATTATCTATAATTTCAGTAATCTTTAGGCCAGGAAACATGCCTTTTATTCCAGCAATAATACTTTTTGTTTTATGGATCAACAAATCACACCTTCTCAATAAAAAGTATTTAATATCTATAGTCTCTCTCGGTGTTGCTGCCGTTTTAGCATTCATATTTTCAGAGCGGTTGCAGACTTTAGTTAGTTTTTATGTAAACACTCAAAGACCACTCGCTTGGAGTAATTTAACAGTATTCCATGGTTTTTATCAATCAGTTATACCTTGGCTCCCTTCAATATTGTTTTATTTCATTATAATCGGCTTAATATTGGTTCTAGTCGACTTTTTTATAAACAAAAAGAAATTAATGCACTGTAAAGTTGACAAAGAAGATTTAGAGTTGAAAGCAGATTTGTTTAATTTCCTTTTAATGATTTCAGTTTTCATTATCTTCATATTTTTAATAAGGGCTCAATCATTTGAATATAGGTGGTTTTTTCCATTATTAACTGCAATGCTTGTCTTTACAAGTAAAGGGATCATAACGACCTCTAATTACATTGGATATTTTTTGAAAAATAAAAAAATAGTTGTTCTTTTGATACTTTTAGTCTTGGGTCTTGGCATGTATAACCAAGTCCTGCATGCAGATGGAATTACAAAAATGAAAATAGACTCTTATGCCCCTGTAAGGGATTCAGGAGTATGGATGAAAGAACATTCTTCACCAGAAGACACAATAGTGACTGCTTCTATAACTCAGCATGCATATTACGCAGAAAGAAAAGTCTATGACTTTTATGTAAATGGCTCTAATGAAAATGAAACCAAGTTTAATGAAGAAATTAATGAGAATAAACCAAAGTATCTAGTTATTTCCTCATTTGAACCAGGATTTACACCACAATGGGCTTATGATTGGCCACAACGCCATAATGAATCAGCAATTCCTGTCCAAGCATTTTTTGCAGACCAAGAACAAAAACAACCACTTTTAATTATTTACGAGCTTAAGTGGGATTAAAAGAATACTTTACATCTCTAATAATGCTAAAAAGCCACTTAATTCACCTTTAAATTCATTCCAAGTTCTTTTCTTAAAAATCTTTTTTAGGAGATATTGGGGTCTTCTATAAAATTCCTTATATGCCTTTTTATGCATTTCTTCCATATCTTTAGCTTTAAGTTTCCCATGCTCAAAAATAGCTTTTCCTTCAAGATGATCATATTTTTCCCAACTATCTACAAGTAATTTTCCTTCTTGCTCTATAACTTCTCTAATTAGTGTTCCAGGATAAGGCACTACTATCATAAATTGCGCCAAATCCAAATCAAGACTCTTTGCAAAGTTAAGAGTTTCTCTCATTGTCTTTTTATCTTCTCCAAGACCTCCAAATATGAAAAACCCTATACAATCAATCCCTACCTTTTTGGTTAAAGTTACAGCATTTTTACATTGTTGCAGTGTTTGACCTTTTCTTAAATTATTCAATATTTTTTGATTTCCAGATTCTATGCCATAACTTAAAGAATAACAACCAGATCTTTTCATGAGTCTTAAAAGTTCTAAATCAATAGTGCCTACCCTCACCCCATTACCACATTTCCATTTTATTCTTAGCTTCTTTTTAATAACCAGATTACAAAAATCAATTACTCTTTGTCTGTCATTTGTAAATAAATCATCTACAATATGGAATTCCTTATAACCATAGGTTTTAATCAAAAATTCTATCTCTTGAATTAAATTCTTTGCACTCCTCATACGGCAATTATTACCAAAAACACGTTTATTACAAAAAATACATCTTCCAGGACAACCCCTAGAAGTTAAGATGTTTATGAACTTCTTGTCTTTACTATTTATAGAAACATATTTCTCTAAGGGCAATAAATCAAAAGCAGGATAGGGCAATGCATCAAGGTCATGTATTTGCTCTCTTGGTTTATTAACTATGACTTTATTTTTTTTATTTCTAAAAACCAGCCCATTAATTTTCTTAAAATTCTTTTTACCATTTAACTCATTAACTAACTCCAACATCGTTAATTCTCCTTCTCCGACGACTACAAAATCAATAAATTCTTCCTTTGCAGATTCTTCAGGGATAGCAGACGGATGAGGCCCACCAACAACGATTTTTATTTGAGGATATTTTTCTTTAATCTTCTTGGCCATGCGAAAAACATTATAGACTGCAGGAGTCTTTACACTAAATCCCACAACATCTGGCCTATAGCTCTCAACATAGTCCATTATTTGCTTCATTTTAAAATTCAAAGCTTCAGCATCTAAAATCTTAACTTTTTGCTTATCTCTTCTTAAAACTGCTGCAAGATATGCCAAACCCAAGGGATAAAGCACTGGAGAAACTCTAAAACTTTTTCCAAGTTTTCTTTTGCAATTAGGACTTATCAACAAAATCTTCATACTCTCTATCAAAATAAAAATGGTTTAAAAATGTTGTTATACTCTATCTCTTAGAAAGTATACATTCAGTCATAATACTTTTTTAACTACTTTTATGAAATCTTTTTCAATATTTTTTTCAGAAAATCTTAATATGCTCTTCTTTATTTTTTGTTTATTCCATTTTTTCCTTAAAGCCTTTTTCATTTTATCTCCGAAGTCTTTGGCACTGTAAGGCTTAGCCAAAAAACCATTAATTCCCTCTTTAACAGTCTCTTGAGGACCAGAATTATCTCTCCAAGCAATTACTGGACACCCATTAGCAATGGCTTCTGGAGGGACTAAACCAAAATATTCTTTTGGACAAGTTAATACAGTTATCTTTGCCTTTGAATAAAGATTTTTTAGTTCTTTTAATTTTATGGAACCCAAGAATTTTATGTCCTTAATGCCCTTCTCTTTAGCGAGATTTTCTAAAAATCCTTGATATTTTTTATCAACTTTTCCTGCAAATACCAAACTTAATTTAGGAAAATCTTTTTGTATGTATGAAAAAGCATCTATTAAATAATCAAATCTTTTCTGATTCACTATTCTTCCAGAAGCAAGTATGAAATCTTCAGAAAGCCCATATTTTTTCAGAGTAGCACGAGGATTTTTCACCTTTTTCATAAATAGTGGATCTATTGGTGGATAGCATAAAACTCCTCTTCTACCATAGATTTGCCCTACAATTTTTCTAACCATATTGCTGTTTACTAATATCTCTTTAGCATCTTTGACTGCTTTTTTATCTTTCATTCTTAGATATCTTCCAAATATTCTTCCTAAGAAAAAAGCAATTCTTCTTTTCCAAGTATTCTTGGCCCATTGAATATTAGAATTGTAAAGAAATTGGGGTTGGTGGTGGATATATTGGATATAGGGGATATTCTTCTTCCTAAAGAGCCTATTAGCAATAGTAGATCCTGGAAAAGAATGAACTATAATTAAATCGCTTGATTCTAAATGTTTTAGTGAGGAAGGTTTGAAAACACTACTCATTATTTGTAAAGGTTCATTTTTGATTATTGAAGGAGAATATTCAATTATTTTAAACCCCTTCAGATAATTCTTCAATTTAGGGTCGACAAATGCAAAAGCATACATTACCTCAAAACCATGCTTAGATAATGCCTTGCCTTGAAACTTTAATACTCTTTCAAGACCCCCCGGTTCTGATAAAAACTCATACATTATAGTTATCTTCTTCATTTTACCTTTTCATCCTCAATTCCCATCCTTTCTTAGTATCACCTTTCTTGAATTTAGAGATTAATTCTCCTAAACCTGTCAAAAACATCCAAAGTAAAATTAAAAAGCCCACATTGAAACCTTCTTTCCACGATTTAAATAGCATATACTTTCCTAATTTTATATAATAATTCAAAAAAGGCAATTTTGTTTGAGAAATCTCATTTAATTGCTTCCTTGCAATAGCTGTTCTTATCTTTTGTTTGAATATATCTAAAACTCTAATTTTATTATAGACTGCAATTCTTCTAGGCATATTAATATCCTTAAAAATCACCAAGTCATAACCTTTTTCTAAGATATTCTTAGTTCTTTCAAAATCATCTCCCAAGGAGAAATTTTTTTGATATAATTTTTTCCTGAATATATTTGTTAAAAACATGAAAGGGTCTTTGATGACCCAATGATCCCCCTTTTTAATTGTAAGATTCTCTTTCTGAAAGTTTATCCAGAAGTAAGAGCTATAAGCTACCATTAAATAACCAATGTTTCCTTTGTTTAATTTGCTTCTTTCCCATTCTACTGGGAAAGATTCTACAATCCCTCCCACTTGAGGATTATCAAATACTGAAATAAACTTATCCATTAATTTTTTACTACCTACTTTGAATTTCCAATCAGCGTCGTTAATTATGATTATTTCCCCTGTAGCCCTTTTTATTATATTATCAATAACTTCTGGTTTTCCTCTTCTTAGGTTTAATTTGAAGTATTTTATTTTTTTAAATTTCTTAGAATATTTTTTTACAATTTCTTCTGTATTATCTGTGCAACCATCCAATCCAATAATCACTTCATAATTTTTATAAGGCACTTTAAGTAAGTTCTCTAGCGTTTCAGCTATAATTTTTTCTTCATTATGTGCTGCAATTAAAAAGCTTATTTTTTTCATTTTTTATTATTCAATGACTTTTTCCTAAAAATCTTGTTAAGTTGTCATAAACGCGGATTATTCCCTTAAAGGGGGAGTAAATTAGCCTGAGCCTTACTAATGAAAAAAACATCTGTATTCCGCAATCTTTAAGATTTAGTTTACTATATTCTTTATCACTCCAGATAGTTGGCAATTCCTTTATATCAAATTTATTTCTTTTGCAAACATAAAGGAGATTGACATCAAAAGCCCATTTTGTAATGTTTAATTTAGGCATTGAGCTTTTAATAACTGCTCTCTTAAATATTTTTGCCCCACATTGAGTATCTTTATAGTTCAAAAATAAAATGATCTTTATTAAAAAATTGAACATTCTAGATGCAATTATCCTACTCAAAGACTGTTGGGGGCATATTTTAGATCCTTTTACATACCTACTAGCAATAGCTCCATCAGAATTTTTGATTCCTTTGATTAAATCGTGAAAATCTTTTGGTTTTGTGGCCATATCTGCGTCGACAAAACCTATCAGATCATTTTTTCTTTTTAATGCATCATTAAATCCTTTAATGATAGCAAAACCCTTTCCACCAGGCTTGAAGTTTAATATCTTAATCTCTTTAAATTTTTTCTTCACACCTTGTACTTCTTTTAAAGTATTATCAGTACAAGCATTTAATACAACTATTATTTCAAAATCTAATAATCTTTTGTTCTTGAGGACCCTAAAATACCTGCCATATTCTAAAAGGGTTCTCTTTATTCTTTTTTCTTCATTATGTGCAGGAATTATTATTGAAATCCTCATTTTATCTTTTGACCCCCTTAAACGTTTTATATAAAAATATTGAAAGTAACAGTAGAAGAGTGAAGCTAAGTATATTCAACATTATCAATATTTGAAGTATAGAATTATGGAATACCCAAATTAATCCTATTTCTAATATGTTAAAGGCCCCCAATAACACTACAAACTTTTTCTTTTCTATGCTTAATTTGTAGAGTGCTAAAATATAAATTAATGAAAGCAAGAGCATGAATAATCCAAAAAGACTTAATAAATTGGCTACTGGGAGATAAGATGCTCCAAACAGAATACTTATTATTTCTTCTGAAAAAAGATGGTAGATTCCTATTGTAAGAGTTCCTGTTATCATCACAAAGGCTAAAGACTTCATTAATATTCCCTTGGTCTCTTTTTTCTTAGAGAATAATTCTACGCTTTTTGGAAACATTATCAAAGCAATAGATGTTGCTCCAAAGAAGATTATCTTACCTAGCAAAGATAATGCAGAATAATGTCCTGCTTGTAAGGGGCTTAAGAAATGTTTTACAAGTAGTAAATCAAAAGAATACAGGGCGGTGATGCTCAGCATAGTAAATATCACTGGCCCACTATACTTATACAATCTTTTTGAATCAACCGGAGACCTTTTTTTGGTTATTAAAGGTTTTAATGGAATAAATGACAGTACAAATGCAGCCATTATAGATATTGCAACTGCAGACATTGCACCATTAACTCTAAATCCTAAATAAACTAAAAGCACCACTACTAGGATCTTTAATAGGCCTTCATAAACCATGTTCATTCCCAAGGACCCAAACTTTTGCAATCCTTGAAGAAAACCCCTATTTATTGGAAGCAGTATTGCAAAAATAACCGATATTCCAGTTATTAATACTGGAGTCAAGGGTACGTGTAAAAACCAAGAAGTTATGGGGCTTAGAATCATAAAGACTACAAAAATAATTATCGCATACAATGATATTTTCTTTAGAGACCTACTGAAAAGAGAATTAATCTTTCCATACTCCTTTTTAGCTTTAAACTCAGAAACAAATTTTGTGATTGTGGTCTGGATAGACTGGGCCCCTATTGCAATTAAATAAATCAAAGAAAAAAGTGAGGCAATAATAGAATAATCTGCTGGTCCTAAGACTCTTGCTGTAAAAAAGTGGTATAAAAAGTTGGCAAAACTAAAAAATCCAAATGCTACTAAAAGGCCAAATCCTCCCCTAATAAAACTATTTTCTGTTTTTTTTAAGTTCGCCATCCTATATTATCCAAATTAAAAGGGAGAAGATAAATTCAAAAAGTATGAAAGAAACAACTATTTGTTTTTCTGTGAACTTTCCACTATTGGTAAATAGGTGTGTTAAAGAGTGCACTTTTTTATCATTTAAAGAGATTATTTTTCCATTTTTATATTTTCCAAAAGAGTGCGCTTTAAATTTGCTTCTCGATTTTAAGAAAAATTCTATAGCAAAAGGGATAGCTATTATTCCTACAGCTTTTTCCATGTTCCCCAAAATAGCAATACATGCTAAAACTCCTCCAAGCAAATAAGTGAGTGAATCTCCAGGGAGTATTTTTGCAGGGGTCCAGTTAAATCTTAAAAACGCAAGTAAAGCAGCAAAGGTTGCCCAAGCAATAACTGCTGCAATAAATCTTTGATTGTAAGCAGCATACAATCCTAACATTCCCACATAAACAATCCCCATTCCAGATTCCAATCCATTAAATCCTGCAAGTAGATTAACCATATTTGCCGCTATTAGGACTATTATTGGTACAATTAACAGTGGATAAAGTACTCCGAAATCGATAACTCCTATAAATGGAATGGCCATCTTTGTAGTACCAGCGTTTATTATTATCAAAGGAAGAGCTGCAATTAATGTAAGTAAAGGTTTTTGCCATTGCTTTAGTCCAGCAGAGGACTCTTTATTTTTCTTGACTATTGAATCATCTATGAATCCTACCAAAGTGATCAATAAGATGGTGGTTATTGCTGCAAAAAAGGCAAGAAGAGTCGTTGAGTCTTGATAAAAAAAAGTCCTAGTAAAGATATAGGCTACAAGGCCAAAAAATATTCCTCCCATGACTGAAAGTCCTCCAGAAAAAGGGATTAAAGGTTTGTTCTTTTTATTTTGGTCTTTTACTGCCAATCCTGTTCTTTTTAAGTATCTTATAAGATAAGGTAATGAAATAAAGGTCGCTAAAAAGCTTATTAAAAAGATTGTTATTGGTATCATCATCTTCCCACCTGCCATAAACCTGGTTTGTCTTCTGGATAGTCTCTTTCTAAATATTCTGGGTTCGTCTCAATATCTTCTGGATAGTCTAATTCCCAGATCTTTATAGGGCCAATTAACCCTCCATTAACCAAAGCTATTCCTTGCAAGTTTAAGTTATAATTAGTGTTTAATTCATCTATAACTGGATGATTCTCAGTGTGTGCTAATTTTATGTCTTCTCCTTCATCAAATAGATATAATTTGATAAGTAATGATTTCATTAATCTAGGGCTTAACCATAATCCTGCCCCTATATTTTGCATCCCTTGATTAGTCACGCTTGGAATTAGATAGATACATCCATCTATCCCTTCTCCTTCAAAAATTTTCTTTTCACCCAAATAAGCACATTTAATTGGAACTTGTAATTGTTGACCCTTATCCACAATAACTGCCTGTGGTTGTTTTAATCTGTCATATAATGAATCATTTTCTTTGTTTTCAATAGGTAAAATAAATCCAGCTATACCTGCAGATCCTCCTGCAAAAATTTTGTCTTTCCAAATAATATCTTCGTCGAGTACTGCTCCACCATTTAAAACAAACAATGTTTCATTTCTTCTTTCTTGTGTCGCACTTGGATCATTATTGAAAGTTGCAATATAGCTATATCTATCATAATTTTCGTCTGATCCAATGCTACTATAAGCAGAGTATTTTCCGATGTCTGTAGAATCAATTAATAAATGAGTTGCGTCATGAGTTTTCAAGAATTCAAAAGCTTCTTTTTCAGTTTCTCCAGTAAGCACATGTCTTCCAAGCAAATGATCCCAATAAACAATGCTATTTCCCCCATCCAGTACTGTGGCCCTTTCTCCAATGGTTTGTACCCAATAACCATAATCCCACCAATGTGCAAAAACAGCATCTTCAGAGGTATTTTCTCTAACCCATCCCATAGCTTTTTGCCATTGAACGTTATATACAGAAGGGACACTACCATAAGCAACTTCATTATAAGAAGATTGAGAATAAGTGTAAACACTCCAACAAGAGATTAGAATCATAGTTATTGCTAAAACTCCAATAATCACTTTACCCGCTTCGTCTTTTATTTCAAAGAATTTTTTACTAATTATCACTGTAGCAAAAGAACCGACCAATGCAACAATTGGATAGACAAAGTACAAAAGACGGATAGCTCCTCTAGCAGATATCAAACCAAAGAATACCCATGCCAATGCTAAGATTAATCCTGCATCTATAGTGGCATCTTCCTTTTCTTTAAAATAAAAGTAAAATAACCCTGCCAAAAATAACAGCATACTCCCTATAAATAAAAATACACTCAGGGGACTAGACCCATTCAATATAGAATCTGGTTTAATCCTTGTAAAAACAACTCCAAATAACATTAATGAAAAAGCTACTGTTAACCAATTTTTATCTTTAGATTTTAAATATTTTAAGCCTTCATAAAAAAGCAAGATTGATCCAAAAAAGAATACCCAAAAGAAGGCTCCAAAAGATCCTTTCCAAGAATTAAAAAAAGGACGATTGTTTTCAGCAACAGTAACTGTGAATCTATTGCCTTCAAAAGGTTTAACCAATTGTGTATAAGCATCATTGGCTACTCCTCCAATCACTTGGGGCATTAAGATTAAGACTACTAATAATCCTAAAACTAATATTGTTAATAATGAAATAAGCTTTTTGGGAATTCTTGTTTCATTAAGATTTAATTTTGATTTAATATTTGTTTTAAATATAATTAAATGAACAAAATAAAGAGCTAATACAAAATAAGAAAAACCACTTGTTGTAGACATGAAAAGGCCAGTACCATAACGCGCATGGGGTAGCAATAATGCAGTAAATCCTACAATCCACCCAAAGTATGTTAAGAATTTTAATTTATCACTACCTGCAGTAAAAAAGTAAACAAAAGCAGCTAATGAAATAATTACAATTGGAAATGTAACTCCTCCCCAAGCTAGCCCCATTAAACCAGTCGAAAGTCCTGCCAATAATCCAAACAATCCGGCCCTTTTCCATTCTTTTTGCTGCCAAGCAACAACCATAAAATAAAGTGCTAGGAACATAAAAAAGAAACCAATGCTCTCCTTTTCTGGAACTCCTGCAACAGTTCTATGTATGAAACCAGGAATAACTACAAAAATTGCTGTAGCTATTAGGGCAGTTAAATCTGAAAATTTATAGTTCCTAAAAATTCTCCTAACAAGTAAAAAGAAGACAACAGTCATTCCTGCAAAGAAAACTACTGGAAATATAATTGCAGAATAATATATGTCTATATTGCTTGAGAATAAAGTTAAGAATTTATGAATATAGGCAATCCCATAAGGAACAAGGGGTAATTCTCCAGCAGTTTCATATCCTAAAGGAAAGTACCTCATCATGTCTATTGCTGGCAGGCTACCTTTACTAACTATATCTCCAGCCCATCTTAAGAATAAGTAAGGGTCAAGATCTGGGGCAAGAGTCCATCCTCCAGTCACATCCTTTAATTTATCAATATTGGCTGTTCTTATGAATATGGCTCCAAACCAAGTCACTATTGCCAGCCCTAAATAGTATATCCATTCCTTTTTTTGCTGTAAAAAGGTAACTACTTTTTTCTTCCTTTCTTCAAGAATTTGCTCCTCTTCATTCATCTTTAATCTTAGATATTTTAGCTTTTAAATCCTTAGCAACGCCATTATCTATAATAGAGGACTAGAAAACTGATTTAAAAAGTTAACTATCTAAATTCTATCCTTCTCAACAAGGTCTTCAACTTCTTTAAGTAGGTCTGAAGCACTAACTTCTGCTTTTACACTTCCTGCTACAGAACAATAGGGGCATTTTTTAGGAGGAAAAGGTTTACTAGAAGTGAATTTATAATTGCATTGGTTACAAACATAAGCCATTTAAAATAAAACACCTTTTTATTTATAAAGATTATGTAAATTTTAGATATGCTCAAAATAGCTTAGGAGTCACAAATGCTTCAATTAAAACTCCAATAATCAACAATCCTATGGCTATTAGAATCAAATTAAAGGAATCTCGCATAGTATCCCAAAATTTCTTACTATTAACTTCATGCCTTATTAATGCAACCCCTATTATTCCTCCAGCCAGGGCTGCAACAAAGTAACTGCCTATCTCTGGAAGGCCATGAATCATATATCTAGACAAGGCTACCGGAAAATTAGCAAGTGAAGATTGGGCAAATATGCCTATTGCAGCAGCAATTACACTAGCATTCCATGCAAGAATAAATATCGCCCCTGCACCAAAAATTAAAGAGAAAAGAATACTGAAAATTAGGACATAAATATTATTTACAAAAATACTCATTGCATAGTCTTTAGTTGTACTAGCTCCTCCTGTTAATCCATAATTCCCAGTTATAAAACTGTCAACACACTGATCTATTTGAGAGGGCATGTTAATGCTACAGTATTGTTCAATTTGTGCCGAAAAAGTTTCTCCAGATATTTCTGGAAAGGCAATATATACAAAAGAATAAGCAACAACAAAACCCAAGAAGAGCCACATTAACGCAGATAAAGCATTACCATGCTCTCCAATGAAACTCTTTCTTTCACCCCTATAACTTTTTCTTTCTTCTAATTTTATAATAAAATAAAAGAATGGTAGGCTAAACATAACAGTAAAGGTTATTGTAAGGATGCTAATGTGTTTTGCAAACACTGGATTCCCTGCAAAAAGCCAGTTTGCAAGAAGCAAAGATAGTCCTGCATAAAGCATTCCTATAAAGAATAATTCCCAAGGTTTCCTCTCTGCCCTTCTAGGATCTAATAACATCTCTAACATTTCATTATATCGATAATGAGCTATAAAAAGGTTTTTGAAAACTCTAATAACTTTTATATATCTCTTTTTACTGATTAATTCATCAAAAAGAGGATTATAATGAAAAAAATTGTGTTTGGATTATCTAATTCAGGTTCTTTAGCCAAGTCAATAGCAAAGCATAGCAATCTTACTTATTCTCAGATAAAAATTAAAAATTTTCCAGATGGAGAACTCTATCTAAGATTTATTAAAGAAGTTAAAGGAAAAGAAGTCTTCCTTGTACAATCATTATATCCAAACCCTAACAAATCTTTATTAGAACTTCTATTAGCAATAAAAACTGCTAAAGATCTTGGAGCAAAGAAGGTCCATGTTTTTGTTCCTTACTTGGCTTTTATGAGACAAGATAAACGTTTTAATCCAGGAGAAGCAGTTTCAAGCAGAATCATGGCAAAACTACTTGATTGTGCAGATTCATTGACAACAATCGATCCTCATTTACATAGGATCAAAAAATTAAATCAAATTTTCAAAACAAAAACAAAAGTTATACATGCAACATCTTTATTGGCTAGATTTATCAAAAAAAGTTTTCCAAATCACACATTAATAGGCCCAGATATTGAATCTCATCAGTGGGTTAGCGCAATATCTAAAGAAATAGGCTTTCCTTTCTTTGTTTTAAGAAAAGAGCGTTTCTCGTCGAGAAAAGTCAAGATTTCTATGCCTAAATTTAATTTTAAGGATAAAAAAGTGGTAATCATAGATGATGTAGTAAGTACTGGTTACACAATTGCAGAAACTGCAAAACTTCTTAAAAAGAAAGGTGCATCTTCGATTTCACTTGTTTGCGTTCACGGAATTTTTGTAGAAAATGCATTATCTAAACTCAAAAAAGCAGGAGTAGACAAGATTTTTTGTACAAACACAATACAATCAAAGAAATCATCTATTGATGCTTCCTCATTATTCAAAGAATTAATTTAATTGCCTTTAATTGTTTTTTCTAAATCTGACATTGTTAAGACTATTTTTTGCATCTGCTTTCCTAGTTCTTCTTTAGCCTCCAATAGTCTATCTTTTCTCTTACCAACTCCTTCTCTGGCTTCATCAAGACTTTTTTCTGAAAGTATGCCTGCCCCTATATTAACAAGCAGCTTATCAGTCTTATTCAAACTCCCACGGGCAAATATTCCTCCACCTAATGGTAAGATTGCGTCAGATTTTTCATTATTCTTAAGATCCTTTAGATTCTCTTCTAATCTTTGATCCTCAGCTATTTGCTGCTCAATCATGTTAAGTTGTTGATCTAATTGTTTGAGCTTGTTCTCTAACATACTTATTTCAAAAATCTTGCTTTGCATATCGTCTTTTTCCATTTTATTGAACTTTTAACACTTTTCTTAGAGTGATATTAAAAAACATGCTTGAGAATATATAAACTACAAACCATCCAGCCCCATCACATATTCCTTTGAAAATAAAACAAAATCCAGGAATTCCCCAGTTATAATCAATCAATACTCCAAAAGGTATGAAAGTGGTTCTCAACCACCAAAAAATAAGGATTAATGGCAAGAAAGTGACCATCATTGGCTTCATACTGTGCTTCAAATGCTCCATATTTATCTGCAACATGTCTTTTTGTAAGGCCATTACCTTTTCTTGATCTTTTTCTTCTTTTATCTGGTTTTGTAGCTCTTTTATTCTTGCTTTTGAAGCTTTGATCTCTTTTTGATTAGAGAATTTTTTATAAGAAAGTGTAAGGCCTAATGTAATTAAGAAAGATAAGACTAATAAACTCCATAAGGGGTAAGTCTCAATAATTCCTATAACCATTTTAATTAAATATAATCAGTTAATACACTATTTAACCATTATCTTTCTTAGCGCAGGGTACATATCATATGCATGTTGCTGTGCAATCTCTTCATAAAGCTTGTAAACAATCATAACTCCTAATAATAGACCAGTACCTCTTACTAATGCTCCAACCAAATCTGCACTTGCTGCAAGCAATCCTACTGCAGCTCCACCCATTATTGTTAAAGGCATTATATATCTATTTAGAACAGTCTCTAACACTCTTGGATCCCTTCTAAATCCAGGAATCTGTAAACCGCTTGAAAGTATCTGATTTGAAACATTTGAAGCATCCATTCCTGAAGTCTTTACCCAGAAGATTGCAAACATAATAGAACCTGCAACCATTAAAGCCATGTAAACCAAGCTTTGGAAGAACATCCCTCCACTAAAACTTCCTCTAATCAAATTCTCAACAACATTTGGAGGATTGACAAAAGCAGTAACTGACGCAGCACTTATCCCTAACCAGTTTTCAAGTAAAGTTCCAAATAATTGTACATTTGCTAACAAAGCAGCAGTCAAGATTACTGGAATATTTGAAGTATAAAAGAATGCTAAAGGCCATCTCATTCCAAACCCCCTAATTCTTCCAAAAGACAAGGGGATCTCTACTTTAATTGCCTGAGCCCATACAACTACTAAGAAAACCAAAATTGTAGCTAGTATTGCAGTTGCAGCAACTGTTGCATTAATAGTGTCTCCTGCAGATAATGAAGCAAAGAAAGTCCATACTCTTCCAACAGCACTTATTGTATTCTGAGGTCCAAGGAAACCAAATGCAGTTGTGAATAACTGCCATCCAACTCCTGCTGCGATGAATAAACTAACTCCAGAGCCGAAACCCCATTTACTAATTACTTCATCCATAAACATAATTAAAATTCCACCAAGGAACAGCTGAAAGATTAATATCCCTGTAAATCCAGGTCCAGCTTCTAATCCTTTCATTAATACATAGATTGTTGCTTCAAATATACAAAAGAAAATAATCAATATTTTCTGTAATCCTTGGAAAGTCTTCTTTCCTTCAGAAGAAGACATATTAATATTAAGCATCTTAGACCCTACAAGCAATTGTAATATAATAGAGGCCATAACAATAGGACCAATACCTAAAGAAATAACTGAACCAAACTGAGTTCCAAGAATTATTGCTAAGAACTCAAATCTTGAAAGTGAATTTGAAGCAAGTCCGAAAAGAGGGATATTTGCAAGAACGAAATAAGATGCTAAGATAATCAATGTCCACTTAAGTTTGACATTGAATCCAAGTTTCTTTTCCGCAGGGCCTTTCACCTCTGGCAAGTTTTCTAAGATTCTTTTTAAACTCATTTTTGGAGTGCTTTACCGCCTTTAGCTTCTATTTTCTTTTTTGCTTGTTTAGAAAAGCTTCCAGCAGTTATAATCATCTTTTGATTAAGGTCTCCTTTAGCTAAGACTTTGTATTTGGATAGGTTTAATTCAAATCCACCAGTAGTTTTCTTAGCTACACCTTCTTTTTCAAATTTTGCTAATTTTAAATTTATATCTCCAAGATTAATTGGTTTTAATGAGATTTTTTTTGTACCATGCCTAATAAATCCTTTTTTCCCAAGGTATTTAGGCATTTTCATCATAACATAACTTAACTTTTGGCCAGCTTTCTTTCCAGTTCCAGCCATACCAACTCCACCACGGCTACCACTGCCACGTCCTTTCTTTTTGGCACCATGTCCAGCACTTTTGCTTCCACGCAACCTTGATCTTTTATTTCTTTTTACTACCATTTTCAAAATTAAAGCATCTTTTTGACAAGCTTCAAAATATCTTTGTTATTACCTAAAACTCCATTTGGATAAGGTAATTTAGTACTTTGTTTGAATCCACCTCTTGGAGGATGCAATGTGAAAAAAGGATTTATTCCTAATTCTCTAAGTCTCTTTCCACTTTTTAATCCTTTGACAATTTCATCAGCATTAGATATTGATTTTTTCCCTTTCTTACCCCTTTTGATTACCAATTCCTTCAAAGATTCATCATCGATTTCTCCAAAAGTTATCAAATCTTTAACACTTTTTAATCTTGGAAGTTCATTCTCGGAAACAACTATCGCAGTATATTTCCTCTTAAGCATCAGAGACTCAAGAGTAGATTTTTGAGTTCTTCTTACTCTTATTTGTCCAGCAATTCTAACAGCAATTATCATTCTCTCATCCTCAAAGCATTCTTAAGTGAATTAAAACAAGCTCCTGCTAAATTCATCTTAGTTCTACTTTGTCCAAAAGTTTTACTATAAATATCTTTTATTCCAGCTAATTTCAATATCTTTTTACATTCCTTCTCTATAACCAATCCTGTTCCTTTAGGAGCAGGCATTAATTTAATCAAAGCACTTCCCCTTTTACCTTGTATCATGAAAGGGATACTGTGTTTTTCAGTACAAGTACAATCAAATGAACCACATCCTCTCTTAATTGGAGTTAAGCTAAGCTTAGCAATCCTTAATGCTTTTTCTTTTGCAGGAAGTGTTTCTTTTGCCTTTCCTACACCAAATCCAATGTGTCCGTTTTGATCTCCAACTATTGCTAAACAGCTAAAGTGAGGTACATTTCCTTCAGAAGTCTTTTTCTGAGTTTGTTTCCAGAATCTTCTCTTACCACCACCAAACTTTCCTTTAGATTGTCCTAAAAGCAACAATTCATTTTTGAGATTTGGTAAAAGTTTATCCACAACTTGTGGTTCAACAATTTTGTATCCTTTTTCAAATATTTCATCAATATCTTTTATTTTTCCAGCCCTAACTAGCATTCCAAGTTTAGTTTTTGGTTTCCAATTTTCAAGAGCTTCTATTCTAGCAAGCTTTTCTCTTTCTTCATTTCTTAAAGCTCTCTTTTCTTTGAAGGTTAATCCTGCTTCTTTTTCTCTTTGAAGTTCTTCTTCCCTTTCTTTTTCTTCAATTGCTTCCATGGCCTTGACTTTTTCTTCATCAATTGGCTCATCTACAAGTCTTTTCTCTTCAATTTTTTCTTTTTCTTGTTTTT
>JBHPFA010000001.1:0-200740 GCA_042572295.1 Nanobdellota archaeon | reverse complement strand
TTCTTCCTCAGCATCTTCTTCAACAACTTCATCATCAGCTGTTTCTTCTTCATCAACTGCTTCGTCTGTTTCTTCTTCACTTTCTTCGACTTCATCTACCATAAACCAGACATCAATATCTAAGTCTTCTCCTGGTGTGATTCCGTATTCGAAATCTGTACTAGTGCCTTCTGCTACTGGTACATTACCAATCCAGACCATAGTCTCTATTGAGCTGTCCATAGTGGATGCTGCCAACACTCCTGGCATTACTAAAAGCAATGCAAACATTGCTATCAATAAATTTTTCATTTTTGAATGAATATTTAATTTTTTTTCCATTATTTAGTGGTCAAATTGTTGTCATTTTGAAGTGATTACTATTTATAAAGCTTATGTATTGCCTTAAAACTTCTCCAAAACTATATATTTGCTTGTTTTCAAGTTATCTTCTGCATCAGAGCGAAGTTCAATCTTAGCCAAGTAAACTCCAGGCTCTAAGCCTTCCATATCAATTTCTTGATATCTTACTGTATTTCTGTTCAAATCGAACTTGAATATTTGATCTATAGCGTTTTCTGCCTCTATGAATACTCTCATAGTTATGTCTTTTATCGGCTTTCCGCTGTTTCTGAACTTGATTGTTTCATCAAAGCCGTTATAACTCCATTCTATTGTACTGAATGATGCTTCTTTTTCTGTTTCTTCTCCTTCTTCCTCTTCATCCTCATCTGTTTCTACAGTCACTAATACTTGATCTGAGTCCCAATTACCTTCAGGATCTTCTACTTCGAAGTATATCAAGTCAGTTCCAACAAAGTCTTCATCTGGTGTGATTCTCACCCAATTATCAGAGTCAATAAAAACAGTAACATCATTTTCTCCATAAACATACCAATCCAAATCTGCTAAGGCAGTGTCTGCATCTGTAACATAATTATCTAAGTCAAATACCCATTCTACATCATTTTCTTCTAAAGTAACATCAGGTAAGCTAGAAATAACCGGGGCATCAGTCACTTCTGGTAATACTATTAATGTAATAGTCTCAATAACAGTTGCATCCCAAATATCTCCACCAGAACTTTCCATTAAGTTTACAAGGGAAGGCTCAGCTGATAATACGGAAATATAATAAGTTCCAGCACCTTCTCTATCAATAGGTGCAACCTCTATTCTATCTGAATAAAATCCTCCACCAAATCCATCAGACCATGCTGCTCCAGAATCTAAAATTTCTAAAAAATCAAAATCATCAAAATTATCACCATTTATTTCTCCAAGTGAGGAGTCATAATTATATATTACTACTTCCCAAGGTGTATTAACTTCAATTGAATTAACACTTATATCAAATTCTGCAGTTTCATCTAAATCAACAGTCAAGACAGTACTTCCATCTATCCAGAATGCAGTATTGATTACTGCAAGTGTTAATGTGCTAAATATTACTAATAAAAACAATGTTGTTAATCCCATTCTTATTCTTTTCATTTTTATCTCTTACCTCCAGTTACCAAAGCTTTTTTTTGCATTTCTCTAAGTTTTTCTGCTTGTTTTTGATTATATCTAGTAGCTGCACCTTTATCAGTGATGCTTGGTTTTCCTTGATAACCTGGTTTAACTTTTGGCTTAGGATTATATCCTGGCTTATCTGTTTTTAATACAGGAGCTGTTTCATCTTCACGTGTGAAAGGAGGGTATTTTCCGCCCCATCTGTATGAAACTCCAATATTAGCACTAGCTTCATTAAATCCAGCACCATAAACATGTTCATATTCTCCAAATTTTGTTTTTGCAGGAGCATGTAGAGTTACTGTATATCTTAAGTATAAATCAGTCAATTGTGGCTTTAGCCATCCAAAGTTTGCTTCTCCACCTAAATCAAGTCCAACTCTCCAAACACTATCTGTGCCTGCAGGTCCTCCAGCTCTTTCTGAACCAAGTACAACACCATTCTTCATAGTATAATTAGTTTTGTTTATATTGAATCTGTCTTCAAGATGTTCTCCTCTTAATCCAACTATTCCTGTGAAATATCTTCCGAAGTCTTTTCCAACAGCAACTCCAACCATTCCCTTAAATTCAGATTCTAAGGATGCTTCTTGACCAATTTGTTTGTAAATTCCTGTTATTGGGTGAGCAACTCCAGTTAATGTTTCTCCAGGGATTCTTCCCTCAGTAGAAGTATTAGCTGGTGAACCTAAAAGCATTGCACTCCATCCGCTTTTGTGTCTTCCACCAATACCTAAGACTGGAACTTGTTTACCTAATTGCCATGAACCACCTAAATATGTTTGTAAGCTGTTTCTGTCTCTCATTGTATCAATCATTTCTAACTTATCTGCTTTAGTCATCTCTGGTTTTTCAGTCATTATTCCGTCTAGGTTGAAAGATTCATTCCAATAATGAGGGATCATTAATCTTTGACCAACTTTTATTTTACAATCATCTAAAATTGAATTTGGATCTGATAATTTAGCTCTACAAGCGAAATCATGCTTTGAAAATTTGCCTTTCCAATTTCCAGCTGCTTTTTCTTTATTATAAATTCTTTCAGCCATTCCATAAAGTGTTTTATCTTCTTTCTTGAATTTGTGACTTAGACGTATAGTTTTCTCATCAGTTTCATAACCTTTACATTCTAAAGGCTTACATTTTGCAACTTTCTTTGGCTTTGGTTTAGGAGCAGGTGCAGATGCAGGTACAAGTATAGGAGCAGGTACAATTTTATCACTTTCTCTACATTCATTTAATTTATTAACACATTTCTCTAAACCACTTCTTTCTCTAGCTTTGTTTCCTTCAACAGAAGTATCAATAGTAGGTTTATCTTTTGATAAATCTCCATCAGCATAAGAATTAACTGGCACTGCAATCAATGCTGCAAGAATACTTGGTAGGTAGTATTTTAACATTTTATAATAGTTTGATTATAGTTGAGTTATATTTAAACCTTTCGATTGTGTCTTCACAGTAGAGTGGTTAAAATACACTGTCACTTTCTAGTAACTCTCTTATTCCCATAGCCTCTACCTCCATTTTGAGGTCTATAGTGCTTCGCAAAGCTTTCATCCATTATTGGGAAGATGTGTGCTGCTTGTCTATATGCAACTATTGCTTCATCCATTCTTTGTTTCTTTTGCCATTTTAGCTTCCCACGATCTTTTGGTTTTCTCAGCTTTATTGCCCTTTCTAATCGCAAAGCTTCAGCTTCACTATCTCTTCCATAGGACATTAATTTATTTCTTTTTTGGATTAATACTGAGATAGAATCAATATACATATCTTCTTCTCCAGACTGCATATCTCTGGTCCTATAGAACCTATCAAAAGGTGCTAAAAGTTTGTTAATCGCCCATTCTTGGCGATTGTTTATTTTATGTATTATACCATAACCTTTAGTCAGGTCTTCAATTTCCTGATCTTTTTGTTTAACTTTACTTTGAAGTTCCATATTCTTGTTAAAAAGATTATATGAATATGCCAACGCTCCTGCGAACAATGCAAACTTTCCAACACGGATTAAATATTCTCTATTGTCTGAAACAAAATTCCTTACTTGACTCAATAAATTTTCATCTTTATATGTAGAACCGACAGCTTTGAGTATTTTCCTCCTCTCTTTTTCAAAAGCTCCCTTAGCTTTTATTTTCTTTCCACAAAATGCTCTATATGTGTGGATTTTTCTTTCTTCATCTTTTTCAGCCTCGATTAATCTTGTGTCTTCTTTAAATTTGTAAGGCACTTCTACTTTTTTATGTCCATTCTTTCCATTTGTTCTAAATGTAGTGAGATAATCTTTAATCATAAAACCCAAGTCATAAATTCTCTCACCCAATCCTATTTCCTTTACAACCTCTTTGATATCTTTTCTCTTCCCGTTTCCATTAGTCCAATGTGGAAATATCTCCTTTACTTTTTCCTTGCTCATTATACCATTAGATACTAGGTCTTCAATAGAAATTTTTTCTAAGTCATCAGATATTTCTTCTAGATTGTGATCGGATTTTTCCATATTACCTGTCTTTCACACTTAGAAGATTAATTTAAATGTTTCGTTACACCAAAATGGTAACACTTCTCTATTTTAGGGATCTATAAGTTTTCTGTAGAAGTAAAGCATCATCCTCAACATTAGGACTTTCATTGATTATTACACCTTTACACTTAAACTCTTTTAACACTAAATTAATCTTTATAATTCATATCACTTTCCTTCAAAACTAAATGATTCTTCTCGCCTTTTTCACCATAATTAATTCCACTTAGATGGCAATGCATATTGTTTAATCCTTCTCTCCCTAAAACCTTCTCATACTCCCCCAACATCTCTTTAAATTCCTTAAGGGTGTTGTTTTTTCCTATAGTTCTTGCATGCAAATGACTCCAATCAATACATGGAAGAACTCCTTCTACTTCAGAACTTAATTTCAAGACCTCTTTCAAATCACCCCATTGTGTCGGTTTCCCCATAGTTTCTGGCCTTAGCCAAATATCCTTAATACCCTTGTCATGAACTTTCTTTAGAACTTCTTTGAAACCATCCTTGACCATCTTGTAAATTAATTCTTTTTCACGGCCTTGATAAAAAGCAGCATGCCAAGTTATACTATAAGCACCACATTCAGAAGCACGGACAGCAGCATCAACCATTCTTCCAACTGAAGCATGGATTGTTTCTTTTTTCAAAGAAGCAAGATTGACAAAATACTGACCATGACTTGTCATAACAATCCCTTCTTTTGAAGCAGTCTCTTTAACAATCGGAGCTTTGTCCTTGTTAATATTTATCATCCTGACAAACTCCAGCTCCATAGCGCCTAAACCAAGTTTCTTAACTTCACGAACACCATTTACAGTTTCTCTTGGTTCAGTCCTTATAGGAATTCCAGGAGTTCCAAAATACAGTTCTTTAGGTTTAAATTTAGTCATTTTAAGTTTTGTTCATAGGTCTAAATGGTTTAATTTCTTTCAACTTATCTCTAAACCAGTCTAACATTGCACCTCCTAAACCTTTTCTAGGTTCAGGATCACGTATGCCAATCTGATTTTTACAGCTCCAGCGTATGAATCTATCATCAATCTTATTACAAGTCTCTTCTCCAGTACCCTCCCCCTTATTCAATACTGCAACAGCAAGAAAACAGCTGTCCATGGATGCCTTCTGTTCAAAGAAATAATACTTTTTCGGATTCTCTATCTTCTCACAGATACTGGCATCTTTTTTCTTTATGGCAATTTCTTTTAGACATAAATTTCTCATTGGAAGATCTTCGATTTCATTACATTTTGTCCAATCATCTCCAGCAGTTAGTTGGTAAAACTTATCTTTTATTGCGAATTTGGCTTTCTCCAATACAACCTCTCCTACCTTCTCAAGCAAGGCACTTCTTTCTTCCTCAGCTATAACTGTTGGAACTATTAATAAGGAGATTATTAAGAAAATAAATACACCTCTAAATATCATAAAAAATAAAGAAAAAGGAAGGTTAAATACCTTCCTTCTAAAGAATTATAAACTGATTAATTCAACACTTTGAGCATCAAAGCTTGAAAAGTTTTTTGCAACAAGTCTCTTGACATCTGAACGTTCTGTTGCTCTAATTATTGGATTTGTTACATTTCCACCAAAAACAACTGCATATACAGGTATTCTTGATCTTCCTGTCGCGTTTCCAATATCAGTTCCAGAAACTTTTCTAAGTATATTCAATTCTTTGTCAAGAAGCAACGCCCCATTTGTTCCGTCTACTTCAGACATCACTTCTTTTAATTTTGCTATCTCTTTTGCACTTGCAGCCGGGACAGGTTTAGTATCTTTTACTACAGGTTTTTCATTGAAGCTTTCATTTGCTTCTCTACTCCTATAGGTTCTTCTTGGTCTATCGTCTCGGTCATATCTTCCTCTACTGTCATCTCTATTTCCATATCTTCCTCTACTGTCATCTCTATTTCCATAACTTCTTCCTCTAGAAGGATAAGACCTTTCACTAGTTGAAGGTCTTCCTCTTGAGTAGGTCTTCTTTGAAGACTCTAGATATTCCTTAACTGGAAGCTTTGCACGCAAAGCAGTTAGAATCTCTTTTCCAGTCAATTCTTCGACTTCTTGTCCAGAAGGTGCACGAGCAACAAATTCGACTTTTGCATTTGCCGTAGCATCTTTCAAAATCAAATCTCCTCCTCTGTCTCCATCTAAAAAGATAGTCAATTGTCTTTCTTTACTTAATTCAGAAATTGTTTTCGGTAATGAAGCTCCGTTCATTGCAATTACATTCTTTATTCCATACTTAAGTAAGTTGACAACATCTGCACGACCTTCAACAACGATAATTTCTACATTATCCATGTCAGGACCTGCTGGAAGTTTTTCATCTCCATACTCTTGTATTTTTGCGACTCTCGCAGAACTTGAAACTTCAAGATGCATTTCTCTTGTATCAAGAGTACCCATCTTTTCAAGTAAAGCTTTTGCTCTTTGCATAACGTAGTCTCTCTTACCACCACGTACATCCTCGATTTTATCGATTTCTACTTTAGCTGTACAAGGACCGATTCTATCGATAGTTTCAATAGCAGCCCCAATAATAGTGGTTTCTGTCTTATCTAAAGAAGTAGGGATTTCAATCATTCCTGTTGATTTACTATCCTTACTAGTAGTCTCTACTTCAATTCTACCGATTTTTCCATTTTTCTGCAACTCTCTGAGTTCCAGATCTTCACCAAGTAAACCTTCTGTTTGACCAAAGATAGCTCCTATTACATCGGGCTTTTCTACTGGTCCAGTAGCAGTAAACTTAGCATAAATTGTATACTTTATTGATACAGGACTTATTTTTCCCATTTATTTTTTTCCTCCTAGAATAAGATTTTTTGCTAATTAACATAAGCAACAAATATACTGTGCCTAACCTATTAACTCAAAATGAGTATAATTTTCGGTGTAAGTTGTGATATATAATGTGTGATTTGATGTAATTAATCTAATCTTACTCTATAATTTGATGTTTAATCAAATATTATATAATTATACAAAATCCTTCATATTTAAATCTTATGGATTTGTAAATATTTATCTTAATTCTTTCAAGATTCTCCCCATTTCAGGTACTAAGATTATGTCTCCAGGCCTCATTTTATCATTACTTGGATTCTTTCCATTTAACCAATATAACTTTTTCCTAGCTTCTTGGAAGCTATAGAATGGATAATATTTATCTGTCAAGGTCTTTAACCAAACTTCTGGAACCTCGACATATTCTCCAGGAACCATTATCTCATCTCCACGTTTTAGGTGATCTGCATCTTTTATCTCAGGATTTAGTCTTAAAATCAATTCTTTTACAGTGTTCTTATTATTTGGATCTCCTCCAAGCCAGTCTGCGATTTTATTCAAGAAATCTCCAGGCAATATTTTCTTACTTACAATACCTACCTTATAAGACTCGCCATTTTTACTGATTTGAGCAGTCATGTCCCCATTGTTTTCATCTACTCCAACATTGGTTACAATCTCTTCGATTCCAACTCTTTTACCTTTCTCTTTAATCTTTGTTCTGAACGCTGAAGCATAATCTCTCTTAATCCCTGCCATATCTTCCTCTATTTGATTTATAGCACCAATATCCCAATCTCTTGAATGAACCTTTCTCTTCAAGTCATTTTTATAGCCTCTAAGTGATTCTTGAAGTATCTCCAATAGCTTATGTGGGTCTATTTTTTCTCCTTGATCAAGTTCCTTTTTAAGACTCAAGAATTTACTATATAACTTATCAGCATCTATCTTTGTTTTTCCATTCTTATCTTTATGAACGAATGCTTGTTTGTCTCCTTTTATCCTGTCTATTAATGCTCTCCTTATTCCATAGATCTTCCCAAGATAATTTTTACATTCTAGTCTACGACCTTTATATCTATCAGCATAATCTGGATAATTAGAAACCTTACCTTTAACCATTGGATGATTAAAATCTCCTCTGATTCTTCCCATTCCTCTGTTATAGGCTTTCGCAACCCAATTCCATTTCTCACTTTCTGAAAGACTTATATTGGCACTCTTTTCTACAAAACCTATATAATTATAGATAGATCCTAAATATTTGATAGCAGCTTTTGTACTTTCTACAGGATCTCTTCTTTGATCATTATTTTTTCCAAGATTTTTTAATCCCATGTCTCTTGCAGCAGGTTTCATAAATTGCCAAGGTCCAAGTGCACCATCTCTAGAATGGGCATTTTCTCTCCAATTGGATTCTGCAAGTGCTAAAGGAACAGCTAATTCAAAAGGGACCCTTCTTTTCTTACATTCTTTTGCAATCAAAGGCAAGTAAGGCAAAATCCTATTCCAACCATCATCAAGACGATCACTGTCTGTTCTTTCATCGTCCTTCTGCCATGGGAGTGTTCCATTGTATCTTTTATGATGATACTGGACCAACTCTTCATGATCTCTTCCTCTAGGCTGTGCTACCTGCCATCTTTTATCATTTAAAAGTTTTCCATAATATTCTTTGTACTCAGAAGGGAATGTAGCCCTATGTCCACTTTTTTTTGCTTGAGCATAATCTACATTATCATCAAGAATCCTTACTAAAGCACTACTTGGCATAACCATTCCTGCCTCTGCTTTTGAAGAAGGTAATTGCCCTGTTATTTGAGGAACATAAGCTGCTGCAGTATAAAGAACCGCTAACGCAACCCTTCCTAGTCTAGGCTTCTTATCCTCTTCTTCTTTAAGTCTATAATCTTCCATTTGTTTTTTAAAACATCCCCCATTTATAAAACTTACTATTTGTAACTCCTCTGGAGTGGTATAAGAAAGGGGGTCTTAGGAAACATCATTTAGTGGACTAAAAATAGTTTTTTTTGTAAAAAATAATAATTTTTGGCCCTTTTCGTTCGTTTAAAACTTTAAAAAACAAAACGTTTTTAAATCTAAATTCGATTTCCTGCATAATAAAAAAGAGATTATAAAAATGACAGAGTTAGACGATATTGAATCTTTCGGTGACGAAAGGCAAGATACCTTGTCCAATGACGAAAAGGATTATTACGAAGACGAATCATATACAGAAGAGTAATAATGCCTTTTAACCCCAACAGACAGGACAGAGTTAAGAATTTCCTTTTTTTGTTAGTTACCCCTTTCTTTCTTTAAGAATTATTGAGCAACTTTCTCCCATATTCTATTGTTCTTTTTTCTCCTAGTTCATCTTGCATTAAGAGTTCTAGTGCTTCATCTCCTTTATCCAGTCTAATCTCATTTATATCTCTTTTTTCATTTTGAGATCTATTTTCATTCATTCTCTCATTACATAAGAAATCTATCACTGATTCTCCCCCTCGAATAAAAGATACATATCTTGGATTAAGGGGATGTATCCTAGTCGGTCCATCATACTTCTCATGAAAGTCAGACCTAATCATTTCCTTACGTTGTGGTTCTAGATCATATGGTGGTTCCATCTTATTTTTCCTAGTGTTATAATCTCTCTTGAAGTTTTTCGACTCCATCCATTAATCTGTCTTGAACTCTTGCGTCTCTAGAAGCAAGAAATCCTTGATCGGCAAGCTCCATGTCATAGAAATTGATCTTATTTCGTAAGAGGCCAATAGTGTCTTTCATAACTTCTGGATCATCATTTTGTATGGTTCTGTCTACCCATCTTAGGAAGTTCTCATAACAGCCATAAGTAAATCCTTTTTGAGGAGGATTGTTCATGAGGCCATCAGCAGTATATTCAGGAGTTTCATATCCTTTCAAAATTTTAAATCTTGGAGGAACTTCAAGCTTTTTACAATCGATCATTTCAAATTCAACTTTTGGAAAGTCCTCTTTAGCAGGCTTTCCACTAAGCATTCCAAAAATTTTCTTTAGGGAAGAAGTCGGACGAGATTTGCTTACCCTTCTATAAAGAAAGTTAGGAGTTATTGTTTCATAATTTCTATCTTTGAGTCTTTCCATCTTATCTATCTCAGAATCAGTCTGAGGTGCTGACACCTCTAAGATTTAGTTACGTTAATCATATAAAAATCTTTAGGAAACATGATTACAACAGAACATACTACAAGGCATTTATATTGTATAAAGGTTATTTTGGTTGAACATATCACTTAAAAATCTTTAAATCAGGCTGATATGATGGAAAAAGGTATTTATCAAAAAGAAGGAATTGATGGAGGGAATTATCACAGGTTTACAGATGTTCTTACTAAGAAATTTGGAGCAAAAGTGGTCTTAGGAAGGATCACAAGAGAATCAGGAGAAGATATGGCATATCATCTGCCAGTGGGATTAACTTTAAGGACGCAGTATTTTTATTCAAGCGGTAAGTTAATCGCAACTGCTTATGGTAATAAAAAAGATTCTAAGAAGATTAATGATCTCGAGGACAAACTTGTGATAGCAACACATCGAGAAAGGATTGATTAATCAATTTGAAAAAAGATTGATGACTCCGACGGAACGCACTACTGGAGGTAGTGGGTCCAACAAATCTTATTCCCCCCCAAAATCTCTTTCTTTGATTAAACTTCCAATTATAGTTTTTCTTTGATTAAACTTTCTTTCTAAGAAAGTTTACAAGAGACTTCTGTCACATCATTAAAAAATAAAAGAAAAAGAAAAAAATTAAATCAAACTAAGCTTTTAACAAAACTCCCTGTTTACGCCGCCACCAAGTCCGCCTCTTACGCTTAGAATAGCGCTATCATCGGAAGGGATATCTTCATCAATGATAATCGATCTTTGGACATGCCCTCTTTGTCCATGTCTATGCCTAATAGAAGCCTCCTGGTAAAGATAACCACCAGGGTTACCATCATCAGCTTGATGACCCATGTATATTGTCCAACTGCCATCGATACAAGTTTCATCAAAACTAGTTGTTAAATCCGGAGCAGTTCCCAAACATCTTGAAAGCCTAGCATAGATCATGTTAGACCAAATCTGAGCCATTCCACATGTACCATCTGCTTGTAATCCTGCTTCTGCGGTTGAAACATCTATAGGACCAAGTTCATCAATACAAGCTTGAGTCATATATAGGATTCCATCGGTGTCTCCTACAAAAGCTTCAGAAGCAAGTTCTATACAAACTTGAGCATTTACTCTTGGTACTCCAGGACAAGCTATTTTGCCTTGGCCCACATATTTGCATATTCCTGCTACTCCTTCTGTCTCTCCAACAACGTTCCCCTGAGATACATCATAAACTTTTGCTGGAACATTTCCAGTTAGTCCTCCATTGAACATCACTACTAGTCCAACGATTGCCACAATAGCAACAATTGTTACAGACCATTTATCAGTCTCTCCTTTTTTATTTTTAAATAACATTTATTATTACCTCCTTTCATCTCTTTTTAGTGTTAAAATATAACAATAAATCAAAGAAATCAGAGTTTAAATACGTTTTTTTTTGAAATCATGTTTTCCAATAGGAATTTTGGAATGACTCCGACGGAACTAGAACCACTAAGGTTTTTATATCGCCAAACCATCGCTAAAACATGCTTTGGCACAGCAAAACTGAAAAAGAGGTATTAGAAAGTTTAAACGCTTCTAAAGAAGGTTTGACTAATGAGACAGCTGCAGCAAGATTAAAAGAATATGGTCCAAACCAGATTAAAGAGACAAAGAAAATAAGTCCTCTTAAAATTTTCTTAGAGCAATTCATTTCTTTTCTTATCTATATATTAATAGCAGCAGCAATCCTTTCTGCATTGCTTAATCATTGGCTTGATTTCTGGGTTATCTCAGCAATTATAATGGTTAATGCTGCTTTAGGTTTCACACAGCAATACAAAGCAGAAAAAGCGATACAAGAACTACAAAAATTATTTGTAAGAAAAGTAAGAGTAATGCGTTCTGGAAAACTTCATGAGATACTTGCAACTGAATTGGTTCCAGGAGACATAATTCATTTAGAATCAGGAGATAAGATTGCAGGGGATGCAAGATTATTGACAATAGAAAACTTAGAGATAAATGAAGCGGTCTTGACAGGAGAAAGTATCCCTATCAGTAAAAATATGGAAAGCTTAAAGGATAAGCTTGCATTACAAAACAGAACAAACATGTTGTTCGCAGGAACAACAGTCACAAGAGGAAGAGCTACAGCAATTGTTGTTGATACAGGAATGAGCACAGAATTTGGAAAGATTGCTGGCTTGTTACAAGAGATAAAACCTGGAAAAACACCTTTTCAGAAAAAACTTGATCACTTCAGTAAGAGGATAGGTATAGTCATATTAACAATTGCATTATTAATCTCATTATTTGGAATATGGTCTGGATTAGACAAGTTAGATATGTTCTTGACCGGAGTTGCCTTAGCAGTTTCTGCAATTCCAGAAGGAATGCCTGCAATTCTAGCATTAGTCTTTGCAATATCTACAAGAAGAATGCTTAAAGTAAACACTTTAGTCAGGAAACTTCCAGCTGTTGAAGCTTTAGGGAGTGTGACAACAATATGTGTAGATAAGACTGGAACCTTAACAGCAGAAGAGATGACTGTAACTCACTTATATTCTGGCGGAAGACTTCTGAGAACAAGAGAAAAATCCCAAGTACTCAAATATGGAGATATGATGGAACTTTTGCGTATAGGAATCCTTTGTAATGATGCAAGAATAGAAAAAGAAGACCATGACAAAAATCCTATAATCCTTGGAGACCCTACAGAAAAGGCATTGGTTGCTGTTTCAGACCATTTTGAGCTTGACAAAGCTAAAGAGACAAAGCTTTGGACAAGAAAAAGGGAATTTTCATTCACTTCTGTAAGAAAGATGATGTCCATAGTGCGTGAACACAAGAAAACTAAAGATCTTGTGAGTTATGTTAAAGGTGCTCCTGAGGTAATTCTTAAAAGATGTGTCGGAGAATTGGTAAATGGAAAAGTTGAATTATTGACAAAGAAAAGAAGGCATGAATTAAAAGAGATGCATGAAAAGATGGAGAGCAGAGCATTAAGGACTTTAGCTTTTGCTTACAAACCAGTCAAAACTAACTTTACACAGAAAACAGCTGAAGAAAAATTGATCTTTGTAGGTTATCAAGGAATGATAGATCCACCAAGACCTGAAGTAAAGGGTGCAATACAAAAAGCAAAAGAAGCAGGCATTAGGGTAATAATGATAACTGGTGATTCTCCTATCACTGCTCGTGAAATAGGCAGACAAGTAAGCTTAGAAGGAAAAGTAATAACAAATGAGGAAGTTGATGATCTTTCAGATAAAGAATTACAGGATATAGTAAAAGGAAATGTAATCTTTGCAAGAGTTGAACCAAAACATAAGCTTCGTGTCGTTGAAGCTTTGAAATCTAATGGAGAGATTGTTGCAGTTACAGGAGATGGTGTAAATGACGTTCTTGCTTTGAAACGTTCTGACATAGGTGTTGCAATGGGTATTAGAGGAACTGATGTAGCAAGAGATGTTTCAGACATCATATTATTGGATGATAACTTCGCATCTATCATAAAAGCGATTGAAGAAGGAAGACAGACTTACAGCAACACTAAGAAATTCACTAAATATTTACTTTCAGCAAACTTCTCAGAGATGGGTATTATATTATACTCAATCCTTGCAGGTTTACCTCTTCCTTTACTACCTTTACAGATTCTATGGATAAACTTAGTCACAGACTCCACACCAGCCCTAGCTTTAGGTGTTGAAAAGTCTCATGTGAGTTTAATGAATAAAAAATCTCAAGAAAGTAAGGATAAAGGGATACTCTCCGGAATAACCTTATTCATAGTCTTAGCAGGAATATTATCTTTCTTAGCAATGCTTACAATTTTCCATTGGGAAATGAATGTATTAAACAGCTCTAAGGAAAAAGTGATGACAATGGTGATGTTAACCTCAATCATGTATCAACTAATGTTTGTTTTCACATGCCGTTCAGATAAAAGTATATTCAAGATAGGCATATTCAGTAACAAATGGATAGTCCTATCAGTCGTTTTAGGATTCCTGCTACAGATATTGCTTCTTTACACACCTCTAGCAACTGCATTTGGAGTTACAGCTATAGGTTTAATGGATTGGCTTAAAGTAATAGGTTTAGGAGCTTCAGGATTGATTGTATTCGAAGCTTACAAACTATTCAAGAAAGATTAAGCATATGCTGGTTTAAAGATTAAAGATTCTAAAAAACTTTTATTTTTCCTTTTTTGTGGAGCAGTAGGCCCCTCATATTTAAAATCCATTAATAAGACAATTTTTGATCGATTTTTTGCCCTACACCATATCTGAGGTCTATAAAGCTTTACAGAATCATTTTCTTCTAGATATTCTCCTTTATCCTTTGGAAACCTACCCAATTTTATAGGCAGGAATGCAGTAGGATCATTCAACTCACATCCAGTATTATATTTATTGAATGTTGCATGGGGAAATTTAACAAATGCTCTGGCTCCGAATGCCTTAGCTAATGCTGAACCATTTGAGAATTCCATCCTGCTCCAATTATCTAAAAAATCTTGGATAGTTGTAGCTTCATATGTTGGAAGCATTATTCTTCCCAGTTTCCTTATAGCAGGAATACCACTTTTTTCCATCTCCTCATTTAAGTAAATCATATTTTTTTGAATAAAAAAGGGTATAAAAAACTATTCCCATTCTATAGAATTTATCATATAAGAGATGCTTTCATGAAAACTTCTCTTGAAGTCTTTTTTTTCATACGCCTTCCTGATCTTCTTAAGAGGCCCTTCATAGTATATTCTTAATGTATCATCTTTTGGAAGTTCCATATAGTGTTCCATCACGCGTTCAACATTCTTCATAATCTCTTCAGACTTCTTTTCTAAGCATACAAAGCATTTTACATTAACTTTCTCTAGATATTCTCTCAATTCAAACTTATCACTCGGATAATAAGGCAAGTGAGGATATTTCCATTGCTGTTGACTTTCACTCATCTTCTACCTCCAATAGCTTATATCTTATATTCCCTTTCTGAGTTTTGTAAGCTTGAAGCTTTATCTCACCATCTTTCTTTTGTTTGATAACAATATCTTCAAGACCATCTTTGTTAAAATCTTCATAGATTATTGCTTTAGGTTTCTGATAATTTTTAATTTCAGTATTTGAAGGCAACCCTAATACGAAACCTGTTGAGGACCCTACTAAAAATCCTAAAAGATAATCTGCAAAACTAATACTATCACTCATCTTTTACCCCTTTCATAAGGCTTAGTAGATATTTCTGCAGAATAAGTATTTACTTCCTCTTCTTTGAATTCATATGCAAAAGTTTCAGGTTTCCTATCTATATCTTTAAACAAGAATCTTTTTCCCCTATGCAGGATGTATGTTTCAGGTTTTCCATCACTATCTTTATCTTCTACTATAAATTTCAGATTTCTAGGATTTACATACTCTTGATTTGTATTTTCAGAATTTCTAAATTGAAAGCGTTGGGCGAGTTGACTCCATGCAAAAGTTGCCACTAATCCTATAAGTCCCCATTTTAAAAGAAAATCATCAGATTCATAACTCATTTTCCACCCTCCTTGATGAAACCATCAACTTGTTTTTTCACATCATCTAGAACAATTTGTCTGTAGATTTTATCTAAAGTCTTTACATCAGCATATTTTTCCAAATCATGCCCTTTTGGAATATATTGAAGAACCACCTCATCAAGTCTTCCATCGTTATCTTCATCCCTCCCATAAAGAACACTTCGGTCAGAGGCATCGCCAGGGAATATTCTAATCCACCTTCTATAATCAAAGCCACCTAAATCTATGGTTGCCCTATACTTCCCAACTTTGCCTTCTTTAGAGTATCTCCCTTTGTGAGGATGTTTATACCAATTTACCTTGCCACTCTTTTTGCCCTCAATAGAGTGTGTTGAGTAAGTAGCTCCTTCTTCTGTTCTAAAATAAGTATCTTTTATACCATCTCCATCATTATCCCGGTCACTTAATAATTCAAAATCTTCTGGAAGATTAAACTTCTTTTCTAAATCTCCAATTTTTTTTGATGCAATAATTTTATCTGGAAGATGTTTCTTCAATTCTGATTTATCTCCCTTAATAATATTATAAATTCCCCCTAAAGCAGACATCCAACATACAAGAGAATACATTGCAAAAGTTACAATAGCTCCCGCCTTTAAGAATTCCTTAGCATCTGACCTTCTAGGGTAAGGTTCATCTTCCCAACTCATTTTCTTTCCTCCTTCTCAAAATCAAGATAAAAAGAATCCTTTTTCATGTAATGCTTTCCGATATAAATGTCAAAGTAACATCTTTCTATTTTTTCTCCAGCATACACTTTGAGATTTACACTATAGGGAGGTATCTCTACCCACCCTTGTTTTTCTACTTCTCTTATATCTGATAAAACCCCTACTTTTAAGAGCATCAAGAGTCCGTCTGTATGACCTTCCATCACAGTTTTCTTTCCATCAATAAATTCCATTGCATTTTCAATAGATGTTTCTACTTCAGAAGTTTTTGTTCTTCCTCCAAATAAGTTTTCAAAGTATCTTTTCATTCTTCTTCACCTTCAATGCAAAAGTCATAGAGATCTTGCATTCCCTTATACCTCTTTCTTCTTTTTGGAGTAAACCCTTTACTCATTTCATATAAATATCCTACATCTAATACAGATTCATAGATTGTCTTTGCAACTTTTTTACAAAGCTCTTTTTTAGAAACTCCTTTGGTATGGTAGGCGATAACTTTTCCAACTCGCCCACATATAGATAAAACTCCTACTATAGGGATTATATTGTCACATATCATTTCTAATTTACTTTTCTTTTCCATTCATTTTTCCCTTCACCTCATAAAACTCTCCATCTTCATCGATATAACCTACTTGTTTGAGCTTGACTTCATATACTGGGACTTTATTCCTTCCGTCTTTTGCTTCTGCTTCACTTATATATTTATCAAAATAAGAATTTACAGAATCTTTTACAAAATGCATTGATTGGTCTATAAAAAGAGAATGATCTCGAGTAAAGGTCATTTGCATCATTCTTATCAACTCTTCTAAGCCTTTCTTTCCATTTAATGGAGCATTGCTGGGAGAGGATTGCGTTCTGTTTACAATGTAATATTTTTCGCTTTTCATTTTTACTCAATATTATAGTTCGCTTAATGCATATAAAAGGTTTTAAGCCAAAAATTTGACATATAGAGAAAAATATATAAATGCTCTCCATCTTACACATGTATGAAATTAAGAAAATTTGACAGGCGATTGCTGTATCACTTAAGTCACGACGCTAGTTTGAGTTTAACCAAACTAGCAAAATTGATGAAATCTAGCAAGCAGCTTGTTTCTTACAACCTAAACAAGCTAGTTTCTTCAGGAATTATCAGTATGTTCTATTCGGTAATAGATCATTCAAGGCTAGGTTATATCGAGTTAAGAGTAATGATAAGACTAAGTCAATCCTCCCCTAAAAAAGAACAAGAAGTAATCAATTATCTATTGAAGAAAAAAAGTATCAGGAGAGTTTTGGTAGTGGATGATCATTTTGATCTGATTGTAGACTTAGTAGAAAAAGACTTTAACAACCTCTATGAAGTTATTATCTCATTACAAGAAAAATTTGGAAAATATATAGCAGAAATACAAGTAGATAACGTAAGAAGCAGAGAGATGTTTCCATTTAGAGTATTCTCAGAAAATCCAAGCAAAAAAACAGATTATACGAGAGTTTATTATAAAAAAGCAGAAAAACCATTCATTTTGGATGATACTGATAGGAAAATCATCCGAGAAATAGAAAAAAACTGTCGGTTTGACTATGTTAAACTTTCAACAAAGCTCCATATACCTCCTAAAACAATTATGTATAGGATAAAAAGGCTAGAGAAAGAAAGAGTAATTGCTGGTTATGGTATCTCTATCAATTGGTATAAGCTAAACAAAGTGAGATATAGAATCTTGATAGAGCCTTTAATCTATAACAAAAATAAATTCGTTGAACTTAAAGACTTCATAAGGGCAAAAGAAGAAGTTATCGCTATGAAACAAGTGATAAGTAGATATATGGTTGAATTTGATATAGTGGTAAGCAACTATAATGAAGCTTTGGTGTTCTTAGATTTAATAAGAGAAAAGTTCTCAGAACTAATTAAGGGCTATGATATAGTTGTAATAAAGGATATCATAAGATAATTATTCTTTATACTCTCCAGAAAAGGGCTTTCTAATGACTTTGTACTCAACCATTTCTTCAATATCTTTTAATCTTGCCTTTTTTATTACTCCTCTTTTTAATTTGGCCTTAACAATTGAACCCACCACAATAACATCCTTTTCAGGTTCTTTAACATAATAGACATCATGAGTAACTGCTATACTCTCAATCCCATAGACAGGGCATAAGACTTCCTTCTTTGATCCAGTTGGTGTTAAGAAAAAATTCAGTTTATATTTTACCTTTCCTTCTATTTCAATGTGCTCAGAAAGCTTGAATGAACCTTTAATCCTATCCCATAATCCCATTTTACCAGCATGATAACTCTCAGTAATCTTATATAAAGATTTATGAGATGAGAGACAAAATTTAATTAAACCCTTCATTATTCAATTAATCATGGAAATAAAGCTCTTGACTCTAAACATTTGGAGATATTTTGGCTGGAAAGAAAGAAAGAAAGCATTAATCGAATTCTTAAAAAAAGAGAATCCTGACATAATTTGTTTACAGGAAGTAAATAATGATCCTAAATTCAATGAAGGCAATGCAAATCAAGCAGAACTTATTGCAAAAGCTCTAAATTACAAATATTGGGCATTTGCCCCAATATCAAGAATGGAAAAATGGAATGGAGTGCCTTTAGACAGAGAAGTTTGGATGGGTGATGCTATAATATCTAAATCTCCTATAAATGAAGAAACTCATCATATTCTTAAGAGATATCCACAAAATGGAGACGGTAAAGATTTTGGATTCCTACACACCAAAATAGCAGTAGACTATGAAGAGATAGATGTTGTTTCAGTCCATTTTGCAAACAATGACAAATCAAGCAAGCTACATCTAAAAGAAACATTGGATTGGTGTAAGAGAAAGGGCATAAAACCGATAATTGCTGGTGATTTTAATATGATAAAGACAAAAAATTTAGAAATCGCAGATAAAGAATATGAGATTTCTTACAAAATAAAGAAATATCTCTCCTTCCCACCAACACCTTTCTCCTATAACAAAGTTCCAGTAACTCTAGACTACATAATAACAAATAAAGAAAGATTCAAGATAAAAAGCATAGAATGTAAAGAAAAAGTCAATGTTTCTGATCACAAACCTGTTATTTCTAAGATTGCTTTGATTTCTTCTTAGGTTTGTTTTTTAATTCTTTTATCATATTCAAATAAGCAGTTTTGAAACCCCATTTTTCATAGATTTTTATTGCTCCTTTGTTTCCTGGGGCAACATAAAGTGAAAGGGCTGCTTTATGCTTTATTTTTTTATTGAACCATTCAATAAATTTATCTCTCAGTTGGGTTGAGATTCTTTTCCCCTGCCATTTTGGCAAGACATAAATATCATCAAGAGAACCCATGTCTCTGATTTCATAGAATGAGGGCATTCTTGTAAATTTTCCAAATAGATAGCCAATTATCTTATTATTTTCAATTGCAACAAAGATCACTTTGTCTTTTTTTACGACATAGCTCCTTATATCTACTGCTGCTTGTTTTTTAGTAGGAGATGGTCTCCATGCTTTAGTTGATGAAACATTATCTATCTTTTTTTCATATTCAACAAATAGCTTAGCAATAGCAGGTATGTCTTTGATATTGGCTTTTCTTATTTCCATTATTTTCGAAGTATTCAATGAGATTTAAACCTTTTGAGAATGTGCCTTTCCGCGTTTATTTATCACAATAAAGCTTATAAATTGTTTTTTAGAGAGAATTGTATGAAGATAAGGTATACAAATAAGCACCTTGCAGCAGATTATGAGAAAAATCGTTATAAACACTATGGGATAACTACTAGTAAAAAAATTTCTTCAGCCCAATCAGGTCAGATAGCAGCAACTTCTGTAATTAAAAGAGCAATAGTGAATTCCACTAAAAGTATTCCTTTATATTACATGAAAAAGAGAAACCTTTATGATTTGAATGTTCCAGGTGTTGGCCCAACAACAAAGCCTGTTCTTGAAAAGATATTAGAAGAGAAATTAGATATCTCCTATAAGGTCCCGAAAATGGGCGGATCAAGAGGAATCTCTGATGAAAAATTCTTAAAACAATCCAAACGTGCTAATTGGGCTTAATTGCTTCAAAGAATTCTCTTAGAAACCGATGCGCCCGCCCTAAAAAGGCTTATTAAGGAGGATTAATTAAATTGTGTATGAGGGAAACCACCATAAAAGGCTCTTTATTAAATTCTTTAAGAGGGATTGCAAATTCTCTTCCAATTCTGTTTGGAGTAATTTTGCTTATAGGGATTTTATCAAATCTATTGACTAAAGACATTTATGCAAACATCTTTACAGGAAACCTCCTATTTGATCCTTTAATAGGAAGTGTTATTGGGAGTATTTCTGCAGGCGCACCATTTATTAGTTATATATTTGGTGGAGAGATGCTCTCTCAAGGAGTAAGCTTGGTTGCAGTAACTGCGTTTATTATTTCATGGGTTTCAGTAGGTGTTATAACTCTTCCAGTAGAAGCCCATTTCTTAGGGAAGAGATTTTCAATCATAAGGAACCTTCTCTCATTTGTGTTTTCAATCATAGTCGCAATAGTTACTGTTTTAATACTTCAAATAATCTAAAATGGAAAAAAGAAAGATCTCTGGACAAATGTATTTTTTTCTAGGAGTGGTAATTACTTATCTAATCCTTCTTTTAGCTAATAAAGATCTTTTTATGAAGAGTATCAAGACTTCTATTAGTATTATATTAGAGATAATTCCAGTGTTTGTCTTTGTCATAATCCTGATGACTTTAGCAGGTTATTTCCTTACAGCAGAAGTAATAACAAACTTTTCAAAAAAGAAGGGAATCAAGAAATGGGTCTTGATGTCATTTTCAGGAGTTTTCTCTACAGGCCCTCCTTATCTATGGTATCCTTTTCTAAAGGATCTAAGAGAGAAGGGATTAGGGCGCGGATTGATAGGAACTTTCCTATATAGTAGAGCAGTAGTCATCGCATTCTTGCCTCTAATGATATTTTACTTCTCATTAAAGTTTGTGATAGCTTTCTATATAGCCATTTTAATATCTTCCTTGATACAAGGAAAGATTCTTGAAAGAATTTTTGATTAGAAATGCCTGCTTTTAGAAAAACTGATTAATCTGCTCTTGAGAATTATCCTTTTACTGCAGTTGGGGCTTCTTGGTTTGTTTTTAGAATTCCTCCAAAAAGTCTTCTCCAGAGATTTTTTAATTTATCAAAAAATCCTTCCTTTTCTCCTATTTTAGCAAGAGTGAAGGCGTTATCAGTTATTTTTACTTCACTACCATCTTTATATTTTAATATAGCTTCCTCTCCACTTGGAGTCGTTATAGCAAATTCTCCATCTTTTTGAGTTATTTTGGCATTAGAATCAACTTTGAAAGGAGCATAACCTTCAAAAGAACAAGATTTAACATTTTCAACAAGTTCACATCCAGGTTCTACTTCAATCTCTTTCTTTTCTAAAACTTCTTCTTCAGGAGTTTCTTTAATAACTTCTATAGGTTCAGGAGTTGTGGGTGGTTCAATCACTTCCTCTTCTTCCTCTTGATGTGTGCTTAAAAGTTCCTGCAGCTTTGTATTACAATCATCTCTACATTCTGCATCAAAGCCCCCTGCTAAATTTAAGCTGTCACAATCAGCATGACAATCAACACGATAATAGGATTCTAATGCTTCATCATGTGTTCCTTCAACAGAACCGATAGAAATCAGGGCCAAAAGAACAAATGCCATTAAAACACTCAACAACCTCATTTTTTTCATGTCCTATACAAGGATTAGCTTAATTTAAACCTTTTGAGAATGCGCAATCCACTAAACCTTTAATGCTTCTACTTTGATGCTTGCTACAGGCATTCCTTGGTATTGTGTTTTGCTAATGCCAGTATCTTCAGAAAGAATCTTTACCTCAAATCCTTCTTTTCTTATCAATTCTAGATATATTTCTTTCAATAATGCTCCTGCAACACAACCAGTAAGCAATTCTTTGTTATTTTTTTGCTCATCAGAAAGCTCTTTCAATAAGACCATATCAGAAACATACATTCTCCCACCCTTTTTTAACACTCTATATGCCTCTTTGAAAACTTTTGATTTGTCAGGGGTTAAGTTGATTACACAATTACTTATTATAACATCAATTGATGAATCTTCTATAGGCAACTTTTCAATATCTCCTAATTTGAACTCTACATTATTCAATTCCCAATTCTTTGCATTCTCCCTAGCCTTTTCTAACATCTCTTCAGTCATGTCTACTCCAATGACTTTTCCATTTTTACCAACCTTTTTTGCAGCTAGGAAAGCATCAAATCCTGCTCCGCTTCCCAAGTCCAATACTGTTTCTCCTTCTTTTAATCCAGCAAGAGCAGTTGGATTTCCACAACCGAGTCCAAGATTAGCACCTTTAGGGACAGAATCAGCCTCCTCTTTAGAGTATCCTATTTCTGAAGTTATCTTGTTAACAGAACAGCAACAGCCTCCTTCCTTGGCTATTTTTGAATAACCTTCCTTTACAGTTTTCTTTACTTCTTCTTTTTCCATAGAGCTATCAGAAAAATAGGGGATTTAAACCTTGCTTCTCATTAACAAATCCTTCAAGAAAGAGTGATTATTCAATATTTTCCCCCTATTATCCACAATATGGACTAAAGCTGTTTTACCATTGATAGTTACATGGCCTTGTTGAGTGTTTTTTATACCTCTAGACTTAGCATATCCTTCAGTAACAATAATCTTAGGAAATTTTAATGCCTCTTTAAGTAAGTTAAGAGGAGTTTTTTTCTTTCTTCTCCTTTTTTTCTTATCCATATTTACTTTAAGAATTCCATACTTTTTTACTAATTCCAATTCTTTTGTAGAGATATATTCCATTAGTTATTCCTTTTTTTTCTTTTTATCCATTTCTTCTACAAACTTATCAACATATATCTTGTCTTTATCACTAAGTGGAAGTCCCTTAGTCAAATTATATACAATTCTTTTAAGTCTATAAACTAATATTGCTAACATGATAATAAAATGTGTATTAAGAGATTTAAACCTTTTTCTTAGCTTATCTCTTTCTTGTTAATTCTATTTGATTCAACCACATCATTATAGCTGCCCCAATTATAAATTTCCAATCCACAAGAAATGTCAAAGCCATAAAACTGAGTGCGATAATTGAATAGATTATAACTTTTATATTAATTTTTTCAGATTGGGTTTTCATTTTATTCTTTCTTTTAATTAGGCAGAGATCTTGTTAAACCTTCTTATTAAAGAAAATATGCACCCGCCCAAAAGGATTGTCGAGATTGAAGTTATCTCTTTTTGAACAATTTTTGTATATGGGGATATGAGGAATAACCTAATCCAAAGCCAATAAACAGCATTCCAACAAGTTTATTGCTATTTGAAAGGGCAATTCCTACTACAACCAAACCAGCTCCTAATGTGTCTTGAAATTTCATTTTTCAAAGTATCCTTTTGCAATAAAGAATCCAGAAAATACTCCTATGCCCACTAAGATTAATCCTGCAGGATTATCTTTAGAAAGCAATATTCCGACAATAGGGAAAAGTGGAGCAATTCCAATTAGAGCTTTTTTTGGAATTGTTATACTTCGTTCTCTTGATTCTTGCTTTTTCTTCATTTTTTTAATAAGAACTCGAAGAATTTAAACCTTTAGAATGCGCCCGTCCGGGTGTAGAAATTTGGTAGGTGTATGGAATTTTGAAATGAACTATATCTTTATTAATTAACACTATTTCTTACAAAAATGGAAAATAAAGAGAATAGAATAGATGTTTTTGATATCAAGGATTTTGAAAATTGGTTAAAAAAGAACCATGAAAAAGAGAAAAATGTAACTATCATCATACATAAGAAACATACTGGGAAAAGTGCACCAAGCCATAGGCAACAAATTGAAATGGCTATATGTTTTGGCTGGATTGATACAACAGTTAAAAGAAATAATGAAGATACTTACCTAAGGAAATTTGTAAAGCGTAATAAAAATAGCACTTGGAGTAACAATACTATTGGTTATGCTAAGGATTTAATTAAACAAGGGAAAATGACTCCTCAAGGCATGCATTTCTATAAATTGGGATTAAGTAAACCTACCAATGATCATGGAATTCCAAAAAATCCAGAAATTCCATTAGTACTAAAAAAGGCATTAGAGAAAAATAAGAAAGCAAAAAATAATTTTGAAAAACTTACTCCAAGTACCAAAAAGATGATTTACAGATGGTTATTACGTGCTAAACTTCAAAAAACAATAAATAAACGAGTAAATATTATTTTAGATTCTGCGATGAATGGTAAAAAGATTTTTTGAGATTTTATCTAAACAGTAAGGAAAAATAACAGTTTGAGAATGCGCCAGCCTTTAGAAAACTTACTCTTTCAATCGAAGCATAATTGTTGTAGAGATTATGAATATTATTGATACTATATAGAATACAATCTCAAAACCAAATCTTCCTGCTAAGAACCCTCCAATAAAGATTGCAAAGGCTTCTGCTATTCCTACAAAAGCTTCATATTTCCCCAAGTCTTTTCCCCTTTCTTTTTTCGTGGTAATATCTCCTAAAAGTGCTGATTCTGAAGTCTCAAAAAGTGCTGCAATCAACCCACTGAAGATTTGTAATGCATACAACTGCCAAAGGGAGCCTATAACTGTATAAAGAAGAACAACCAATGCAGAGATGTAACCTCCAGCAATGAGGAAAGGTTTTCTACCGAATTTGTCTGAATATCTTCCAGCAATTAATGAAGTTAACGCCCCTGATAAAACCAGTAAACCCGCAGCTATACCAAAATTCTCAATACTTCCACCAAGATCATTGATAAATATAAAATAGAAAGGTCCGAACAATCCAAAAGCAAAAGCCATCAAAGAATTTGAAAATGTAAATATTCTTAGATTTCTTATATTTCTACTCTTAGTTGTACTCATGAATGATAAGGAGTTTATTTACTTAAATATCTTTGGTACTTATAAGGGGGTTTAAACCTTTTGAGAATGCGCCATCGGGGTGTAGAAATTTGGTAGGTGTATGGGGGTAAACTAAGCCATTTAAATAGCTCCTTTTTCCCTAATCACTATGGAATTTAAAGATCTAAACCTCATAAAACAATTATTGGAGGCCGTCAGAAAGGAAGGGTACACAATACCAACACCGATTCAAGAAAAAACTATTCCTTTACTCTTAAAAGGTAAAGATGTAATTGGGATAGCACAAACAGGAACAGGCAAAACTGCTGCTTTTGCACTTCCAATATTACAGAAACTCTACGAAAAACCAATTAGGAATAGGCCAGGATCACCTAGAACACTCATTTTAGCACCAACAAGAGAATTAGCAGCACAAATATCTGAAAGTTTTGGGACTTACGGAAATTTCATGGAATTAAAACATTTAGTAGTATACGGAGGTGTAGGAATCACACCACAAATAAGAGCATTACAAAGGGGAATAGATGTACTAATAGCAACACCTGGAAGACTAATAGACTTAATGGACCGAAAAGAAGTAAGTTTGAAAAATATAAAATTTTTAGTGTTAGACGAAGCAGACAGAATGCTGGACATGGGGTTCTTAAGAGATGTAGACAAAATAATTTCTGCAACACCAAATAACAGGCAGGGACTATTCTTTTCAGCAACAATGTCAAAGGAAGTATCAAGCTTAGCAAGAAGATTCCTAAAAGAACCAGTAAGAGTAGAAATAACGCCAGAATCAACAGCTGTAGAAGCAATAGACCAGTATGTATTCTTCATAGACCGAGGAAACAAGAATGAACTATTACTGGACCTAATAATACAAGAAAAAATTGATTGTGCAATAGTATTTGTAGCAGGAAAATATAAAGCGGACAAAATAGCAAGAATGTTAAAACGTAATGGAGTAGGGGCAGATGCAATACACGGAAACAAAAATCAAAATCAAAGAACTAATGCACTAAGAGACTTTAAAAGAGGAAAAGTAAAAGTTTTGGTAGCAACAGACATAGCAGCAAGAGGAATAGATGTAGAAAACATTACTCATGTAATAAATTACGATTTACCAAACGAACCAGGAAACTATATTCATAGAATAGGGAGGACTGGAAGGGCAGGAATGACTGGAAAAGCATATTCCTTCTGTGCTTCAGAAGACAGAAATTATCTAAATGAAATAGAAAAACTAACAAAAAAGATAACGCCACAGGCAGAACACAAAAACCACTCAATAAAAGCAAAAAACGCTAAAGGGGAAGCAGCAAAACCAAAACCAAGAAGTGGAAGAGGGGGACAATCAAGAGGGCCACCAAGAAGAGGGGGAAGTTATGGTGGAAGAGATTCTTCTAGGGGCAGAAGTTATGGTGGAAGATCAAGATCAAGTTCTAGAGGTAGAAGTTATGGTAATAGGGATGGCCGTTCAAGTTCTAGAACAAGTTCCAATTCAAGATCTGGTTTTTCAGGTAGAAGTTATGGTGGAAGATCAAGATCAAGCGGAAGAAGATAAAGAAAGAAAATTTATGCGCCGTCCGTGCTCTCATTTTTTTGCTGTTACATACCAATCCCAGATTTCACTTTCTCCATGGAAATCATCATAATCGCCACTATGCTCTCCCCAAGGATATTTAACTTTTTTGAATATAATCTTTTTAAATCCTGCTTTGTGTAATCTCCTTCTTAACTCAAACTCATAAAAGAATTTTTGAGTCTCGTCGTCATCTGAATAAGTTCCTTTTATAATGTCATACTTACTTTCCTCAACCATTTTCTTGGTTTTCTTTATTGCTTTTTCATCATCTTTAGAATTAGCCAATTCCCTTTCATAAACAAGTTGAAAATGATATATTATTGCTTCCATTGAAGGAAAGATTCCCATAAAAATACCAGAATTATTTAGGCTATTATAAATTTCTGAAAAAATTTTATCAACATCTTTAAAATCAGGAGGCAAAATAGAGTTAACAGCAATTGCAACATCAAAATTAATACCCAGCTTTGAAAGTTTTCTTAAATCTTGCTGATAGAATTTCACATTTGAAGACTTTTTCTTTTTTGCATTTTCAATCATCTTCTTAGAGAAATCTATTGCATATACTTTTTTAAATCGTTTTAATAGGGGTAAAAGATCACCCCTTCCAGTTCCAAGATCTGCAACATGGAGTGAGGAATCAAGTTTTTTTAAGTCAGATATTAAAGGATTTTTAATAGGATCTTTTATTGGACTGAGAATATAATCATGGTAGTTTTCCGCATAGACATCCCATTGTTTTGCTTTCATAATAAATTATATGGTTTAATAATTTAAAATCCTATGTATTTAGCATTTATTTAATTTTGAGAATAATATGCGCCCGTCCGATGACTTAGACAACTTATCCGAATGAAGGGTTACCCCTCTCTTACATCAACTTATCCCATAGTGTGACAGCACTAAAGATCCCAAGGAACAGGAATATTCCAACCATCATCACCTTTCTGATGATTGAGGCCTGGACTTCTTTTGGCAGCACCTTATAATTCATCCAATTGACCAATCCTACATGGACAAACATAGCAAAGGCATTAATCACTGCCCCGATTATAATTAAGACTAAAGGTTCATACAAATTAAGTAAGAACAATAGAATTCCAAATCCAATCTGTGCCCATAAGAATATGAAATAAATCTTGCTCATATTAATGGTTCCCTCTTTATTCTTCCCTAATTTTTTTAATGCAAAATTTTCAGCCATTATTCTTGAGGTTGAATCCAAGACTCCTAGCTGTGTCTGGAAAAGCATGATCACAACTGCAACTAAGAATAATAATCCAATAGTGGGGAATAATGTCTGGCCGATAATTAGGCCTTCACTAATCACAAAATCAATTCCAGTACCTAGGTCTTGTCCAGACTTATAGGTTGTAATATAAGAAAGAAGCATTAACAAAGACATTGTGACTAAACCGATAAACCAAAACACAATAAGGTGCTCAAGATTGACTCTTTTCCACCAAACCTTGAATCTGTCCATATTCTTTTTATTAACTTTAAAATCTCTACCAGCAAGTCTTATCCTCTCTCCCTTTTTACTTCTAAAAAATCCAGATATTTTCTGAGAATACTTGCCCATACCATAACCTTTTTCCCTAATGTAGATTGACTGCGTTAGGTTCAGATTGCCTCCTGCGCCGGCATATGCAAAAGCTGCAAGAAATGTAGCCAAGGCGATTCCTGAAGGGAGAAAGTTAAATCCCTCCCCTTTTCCAATTAATCCCTGACCTAGTGCAGCCCAATCAGCAGAACCTGATAATAAGATTGCCAATAATAAGACTAAAGGTGCACCAATCAATATGACAAATTTAGTAATTTTTTCCATCCTCCCATAAACAGTCCTTCCTGAGCTTAGGATCAAACCAATTATAAGAAGAGAAGGAATTGCTATGAATCTTAAATCACTAATACCTACAAGATGTGAAAAAACCTTTGCAGAGGCTGCAATAATTCCAGGTATTCCAAAACCAATAAATGTAGAGGCAATGAACCAATAAGGGGTCCACTTAAACATCCTACTTAATCCAACAAAAACACTTTCTCCTTTAACAATGGCATATCTCTCTATTTCCATATTCATGAGAAATTGGAATGTAATTCCAAGTAAAGCTCCCCATGCAATACCTAAACCATAAATAGAGACCAAATATGGCCAGAGGATTACCTCTCCAGAACCTAATCCTAAAGCAAGAATAATAAAACTTGGTCCAAGTAATTTAGTCAAAGACAATGGCTTTGGAAACTCTTTATACCCCTCTTTTTTCATATTTATTTGATAGGATTAATCAATTTAAACCTTTTTAGAATGCGCCCCATAATCAGATTTAGAAAGACCATGTAGTTGGATCATTGCTTCTACTTCTTTAAGAAAACCAATTCTTGTCAGACGATGTTGGGCAATGATTCCATTAACTCTCCTGAAGTCATCTAAAGCCTTATTTGGATATCTCTCACTAAAGCCTAGATGGTTTGGAACAATAACTAAATAACCCATATTTCCAGGAGTAGTCTTGAAAAATGGGGCTACCCTTTTCATTCTTTCTAGATAGACTCTTGGGTGAATATGCCTCTTTACCCCCTTAGATGTCTTTTTATAGAATTTCTTCATCTTCATTTCTACAAGTGCTGGAAGTCCATCCATCACGATAACTTTTCCATATTTGAAATAACGATTCTCGATTGTGTCATATATACAGAGTCTTTTTTCAGAGTCATATTTTGCTTTTAATTCTCCAATTTCTGCCCCTTCTCTAATAACATCAACTTGGAGATCAATATTATGTTCATTTGCAAACTTTTCAATGGCCAAGTCAAGACTTGCATATTCTGTCTTATTGAAGATATACTCTAGAGGATCATCAAATGGAGCAAAAAGAGGGTCTTCTTTAATTTTATTAGCAACTTCCCTTTTATCAGAAAGGTATGCTGCTATTTCTTTAGCTAAAAATTCCAGATTTTCATTCTTTTTCATATTTTTGGAGTAAAGCTAGAGGATTTAAACCTTTTGAGAATGCGCCCGTCCGCAGAGCCCAAGCTAATTATCAAAAAATAAAAGAAAAAGAAAAAAATAACTAGTTCTTGTAAAGTTTATTGACTCCTGAGATATCGCCTGCTTCTAAAGTTTGCTTTTTTGTCTCTCCGTAATCAGCATATGCATACATTGTCTCTTCTGTACAGCTATCTGAAGGATGATCTAATCCTAAAGAATGCCCGAACTCATGTGTAGCAATATTCTGATAGTCCATCATTCCAGCTTCTCCACTCAAACTCCAAGGATAAGCTGAATTGAATACAGCATCCCACTCAATAAGTTCTCTTCTCTGTGGTGGTCCACCGAAAACTCCCCAAACAATTGTATATGCGATAGTATTTGTCTGTCCTAAATCTCCAAACATTACTTCGTTTATTCCATCAGGAGATACATCATCAGCACCATCTACATATCCTGTAGAGCCACTTCCAAAAATGTCAAATGCGACTTCATTGTCCCAAGCATCTAAACTAGCTTGTGTTAATGTAGCATCAACATTTGAAGCAATAACATAATCTTCTGTAGCTTTCCATTTAGCTCCTTTAGCCATGAATGCATAACAAGAGCTTGTGTCTGATGTTGGAATTTCTCCGCCATCATTATTACAGTCTTGAGGGCACTTCTTGCTGTTCTCACCTGCTTCACAAACACCATTTCCACACTGGGTTCCTGGTTTTGCTTCAAACAAAAAACCTTCAACAAGTCTGCCTTGTGAATCAATGGCAGAACCTAAGCTAAAGACTCCTTCTGAGACTTCAACAGCATGTTCTGGAAGATAAACTGGTTTTCCTGCAGGATTAGTCCCAGAAACAAATTCTGGCTTTGCAGCTACGAGAGCTACAGATATCAATAAACTTGCAAAAATTATAAAAATAAATAAATTTGCAACTTTTCGTTTCATAATAATACCTCCTTTCAACAGCATAACTTTTGGGAGAATTCAGAGAATTTAAACCTTTTGAGAATTAAAGCGTGCTACACTTTATCACTTTGTAATCTGTATGTGGGAAAGGTTCAGGGTAATAATGGCCCCATCCGATGCCCCTTTTATAGTATGAAGCTATCCATTGGACAACCTTTGATCTGCCGTCTTTACAAAGAATATAATGGGTTAAACCATTGTTTCCTTTGGTATCGCCATTTCCAAAAACTGTTCTAAGGTGAGTTATTCCTTTAGTATATGTCCTATAGCTTGTTCTTGTATCTATAAGTCCTGTACAAGGGTTTTTTCCTATGCCTGTACTGCTAAACTCTGCCTTTTTTTCTACTGCCTTGTCAATATTGGTAGTAATTTGATAACATTGTTCATCTCCTATAACATTTCCAGCAACATTAGGTGCAGAAATCATCATAATCATAGCTATTGCAGCTACAAAAACAAACACCATACTTTTAGCTTCTCTTTTCATATTTTTTTCAGTAAATTAAGGGTTTTAAACCTTTTGAGAATGCGCCCTCCCCAAGCCTTGGACAATTCATCCTTAATCTAAATCGAATAAATAACTCTCTTTAAGGGCTTCTTCGCTTTGGTCACTTTCACACTCTCCAAGATAGGCTACAAGTTCTGCTTTAGTTAAATCCTCGGTTGAACCAAATTCATAAAACTTGTTTTTATCATTAAGTTTAATTTTATTCTCTTTAGTGATCTCTCCAATACTATACATTGGGGGACTCTTAGGACCAAAGCTAATTCCAGAGATTTTGTTATCATAAACTACAATTTTACTAAAGTCATTAAATATATTTTCTGAATGAGCGAAAAGCCTATCTTTGCAGTAATAAATATTTGAAGTATCTTCTACAAGGGAGTAATAATCTAACAAATTTTTGTTTTCCTTATCAAAACATTTTCGAATATCTAAATCTTCCCCCAAACCAATGTCTAAAGAGAGATTATATTTTTCTCCAATTGGACCCAAGAATAGATCTGAATAGTGGGTTGTTGCTATTTCAAATGAAACGCCCTCATGATAAGTGTTGTCATAAAAATCATAAGCACCTATCTCATAGACCTCTGCATTATCCACACTCTTAGGGTTATTAATCTGAGGAGGAGTCGAAACCCTCAAAAACCCTACATATTCTAAATCATTAGTCAAATTATCATCCTCAGTTCTCCAGTTTGGACAGATAAAATCTGTTTCTTCAAGCACAAAATCGTTTTTTGCAGATAACTCTTGTTTTTCATTTAAAACAAATACAAGTGTGCCACCAATTAGGAGGCATAGTGTAACAATTAAGGTAATCATTTGAGTTTTGTTCTGTTTAAATGGTTCTACAAATGTCTCCTTTAGCTTTTTTGACATGAATAGGAAAATAAGTATTGGAATAAAGACTATCAAAAGGAGTAATCCCACCATAGATCCCAAAGCTGCAGTGCTATCAAAGAACATTTCAATAAAAGCCAAAAAGGCGTAGACTACTAGTAAGCCAAGTAATATTTTTGCTAAGTTAAGGAATAATTTTTTCTTAGTAAATAACAAATAGATTAAGAAGAGGCCAATAGCAACTGTCCAGATTCCTGGCAGGATGTTATTGTTAAAAAAATCTATATTTGGAAAAAGAGAACTTAAGATCATCCCTGGAATAAGCATTAAAAAATTAGATATTATAAATATGAATACTATCGAAATTGCTGCAAAAGTCCTAAACCAATTATCCTGAGCCTCTCTTTCCATGCTTTTGATAGTTTAATTACTAATTTAAACCTTTTTCTTACCTTTCTTCTTAATTTGAGCCTTTTTCTTCTTCTTGGCCTTCTAATTTTAGTTTTTGTTAGAATCTTAACCCCCAGAGTCTTATCAATAAATTTAGACACCTTACGTGTCAATTTAATCACTTTACGCCTTATTAATCTGATAAGCAACATCAAAACAATCAAGAGAATAAACCAACCCATAATTAATAGTGGAACACTAAAATATGCCATTACTTATTCTAAGAACTTCTTTGATTTAAACCTTTTTCTTAGCTTTCTTCTTAGGTTTTTTGCTGAAGAATTTTATGTCTTTGAAGGAATAGCCTAAGTAGATTATTATCAGCCATCCAATAATGCCATAAATATCAAAGAATACATATAATACTGGCAGCAGGATCAGTCTCAAAGGGTCTTTAGTGAGCCATTTTAGAAATTCCATTATGCTCTTTTTCATTAAACATTGTTAGTAATTTGGATATAAAAAACCTCTCCTGTAAACCTTTCGTGTTTTAACGAATAGACTGTGCCTATAAGAAAACGGACGTTTTATAAGGGAGGCTATGAGCAACAAGATAAGGCAGGGTCTCATTATATAGAAAAGGAGAACAAAGAAATGGGAATATTTGAAAGGATAATTGATAAGATATTTGGATATAGTTTTACACCCAAGATAGGAGTTTGGTATAGAAATAAAATAATAGAAAAAGACATAGGACATTATAACACTTGGATCGACTGCAAGATCATCATTAATGGAAAAGAGAAAGAAGGAAGTTTTAAGGTTATTGGGAATAAGGTGAGATATTTGTTGGGAAATAGATATGATGAAAAGAAAGTTAAAACAATCCCAATTGAAAGGTGTAAATTCTATAAAGAAGAGATGGATAGAGAACTTGTTAATTACGGACATTCTTCTGTAAAATCAATCTATTATTGGATGGAGATAAAATGAAAGAATTACACAGATGGTTTAACCTTTTAATTACAAAACTTGTTCTTCCAAAAAAGAGTAGAAATAGAGCAGATCATTATTTTAGTAGAACTCTAAAAGATTTTAGAAAGAGAAAACACAGGAAACCAAATAGAAACGAAATATTCTTATTAGTAGTCAAAACAAGCCATAGAGTTTTTGGTGCTAAAAAATTTAGGGGTTGGAAAGGACATCTAAAAAGACAATGGGTGAGGAAATACTTATTATTGAAAAATAAAATAAGAGATAAATTTGATATACAAAAATCCAATAAAGGAAGGAGAACAAAATGAATAGGGAAGAAAAAATAAAGAAGATCAAGAAAGACATTAAGGATTATAAGAAAGGAACAATCTCAAGATTGCCTTTAACTAAAAACTATGCTGAAGAATTTAATTGTAGTCATTCAACCATCAAGAATTTGTTAAGTTTGGCATTAACTAAAGAAGAAAAGGCTTGGAGATTGAAGCTCACAAGACAACAAACAGGGAAAGAAGTATATGCAAACCTTTCAGATGAGAAGAAAAAAGCACATAAAGAAAGATACTCCAAGATGGCAAAGAGATGGCAAAAGACATTCCCAATAACAGAAGAGATCTCTAAACTATTATTACAAGCAGGAAATTGGAAAGTTATGAGATTATATGAAACGATAGTTACCACCATGAGCATCACTAAAGAAAAAAAGTATAGAAGAGATTTCTTATATGAAGAATTAAAAGAATTTCTACCAAAAAATAAGAAAGGAAAGCAACTTTTAGCAAAACTACTATCTTTATCAATTAATGGAATAAAACTTCCTGATTTTATTTGTAGAAGGGGGAATAAAATCAAATTTGTAGAAGTTAAAAGTGGAAAGAAGTTTAATCCCAATGATAAGAATTTCAAACAGAAAGAGGCAATTAAAGAGTTGGGGAAAATAGGTTATTCAACTGAAATAAGACATATACCTATTGAAGAAATATTAAAAGAAACTGAAGAAGAAATGAAGAAAATGAAAGAGAAAGATGTTAAAGAGATACTTGAAGAAGCAATGAACACCAAGATAAATCCCAAAGAATACTTGAGTGTGGCTAAATTGGGGAAACTCGTTGAGAATGTGAGAAAAGATGATAAATGAAATAGCCACAAGTTTGGGAGTTCTTTTAGTATTGTTCTGGATTTTTTATGATCTAAAGCAAAGAAATACAAGAATTGTTGATCCAAGAGGTTATGAAAGGAATGGTTATGGGAAATTAATCCATAGGGATGTTGCATATCATTACATCTACAAGGAAGGATATCCCCACAAATACCCTGAAAGGTTTGGAACTTATGATATCCATCACATAGATGGCAATAAAAGAAACAATTCTCCTGAGAACTTACAGGTATTAACAAGGGCAGAACATATGACAAAGCATGGGAGATAAGGTTTAAAATGCCCCAATTAGCATTATATCTATGTTCGGACTAATGTTTTTTTTACCATACCTTTTAGGTTTAATTCTCTTTATAGAAATTATTGGAGAGGAATTTCCAGAAATGAAAAAAGGTTTTTATAAGGGTGTTAAAATCGCTTTTTTTCTTAATATTGCTTTTTGGGCATTAGTGTTTTTTCTAATGTAAAGAAACGCTTATAATTTTTTATCCCCATTCATAAAGATATTCTCCAAAATCTCCTAAAATACCTTTAATTTGTTCTTCTTCGAATTTATCAGGATCTCCCAAACATTTTGTTCTAACAAATTCATGATTTTCATCATATTCGTTCCAAATTATATGTTTAGTAGTTTTCCCAACATCTCCACTTTCAGAGATTGGAGTTTTTACAATATAGGCATCAATATAGTAGCCCAAAACAGGAGTTTTGCTAAATCCTCCACAATAATAATGATTAATATTTTCTCCTTCGTATTTTCCTTTCCTACAAGTTGCAGAGGCCCCATCAGAGCTATATAACTTCCATCCATCGTAAGAAAGCCCGTTTATATTTAATGAAAATTTTCCATCTTCCAATTCTTTCTTTAATCTTTCTAATTCATCTAATTCAGATTGGCCTGTAGGGAGTCCAACAATTGCAAATTCTAATAATTCTATTCTTTTTAATTTTTCAATCTTTCCACCATTCATATCCACATCAAATTGGGGACATCCTGTTAAAGATGCTCCTTCAAAGAACTGTTTAACTTTTTCAATTGGTTCTGAATTAATTACATTCTTTCCAAAATCAGGGATTAATACAAATACTCCTATAAGGATTATTAACAATATTAGCCAAACTTTCATAATTTTAACAATAGAAAGGTAATATTTATACCTTCTTACTGGTTTAAAGAAACCTTTATAATCTCTAAAAAGGGGAATAATCTATGGATCAAAAAGAATTCAATAGGCTTAAAAAAGTATCAAAGGATCACATTCAGCATTGCTCTAAATGTGGGCTACCAACAAGAGAGGGTTGTAGATCCCCAGGTTGTAATCGAGTGCAACATTGTGCTTGTGCAATGACTAAGGGTAAGTAAAACCCCTAAAAAGAAACTATTTCTCTCTGATACACTCAGTGGGGGCGTTTAACTATTGTTAAGATTATTTTATCATATATCTCAATTCATCCAAAATCCAGATCATAGCTTCTGTATCCAAAGCACAATATTCCTCTAAATCTTTCCTGACCTTCTTTATTTCTTCCTCAGAAGCTTTCTTTTCCTTAGAATCTCCATGAATTATGTAAAGATATCTTAATGAGGCCAAGCCTCCTTCAGCTATCTCCATTCCTTCATATGTTTTTCCAGTTACAGCTGGGAGAACTGCCTTTAGGGAGGCACTTCCTTGTTGTTTGCAGTTGTAATAGTCAAAGTTTCTGAAAGGAATCAATAGATCAACCATTCTTTTGATTGTTGAAATGGCCCACTTTTGATATTCTGGGAATAATTCTGCCAATTCTTTAATTCTTGCTTGTTCAAAGCCTTGATTGTAAACAATAATATCTCCTTTTGTTCCTAAAACCTTCTTTAATTCTTCAACAAAGGCTTTTCTTGGATCTTTTGATCCTTCTGCTATAAATGAATAATGTTTAGTCTTGCCTTCCTTGTCTACAACATGTAATGAAAACTGGAAAGGTATCTGTTGATAGGGCTTTAAACCATCATATAAGGGAATTGCAGTACTGTATGTTTCAAAGTCAAGGAAATATAGTGGATATTCTAATTTCTTAATGAAAGAGCTTATTGCTTCTTTGTTTACATGAACCTTTTTCTTAAGAGAACAAGTTTTTTGAATCATTTGTTTATCATTGAGTTTGAAATCTTCAGGAATTTCTCTGATTAAGCGAATTCCTTTATCATAAAGCTCAAATGCCTTTTTTCCACCTCTGTATAAATCAAAAACATTTTCTTCAGGAAGACCTTTCCAGCATTCTTCCATTAATGAACAAGAGTAAGGCTTTTTACAGAATTCTCCTATGTCAATCTTTGGTTCTATTTTAGAATCAATGATCTTAAGCATTTCTTTAGCTCTTTTAGGAACATTCTTTATCTCTTCATTAACTAAATCAGTGATTTCTGTTTTTGTGAACAATTCTTTATTATTTACTTCCCCTTTTCTAACATATTTGTTATTAAGATGCATTAAGAAGCATTTTCTTATCTTCAGACCAGATTGTTCATAGCAATATCTTTGAAAAGCTACATCAAAAATATTAACATCTTTTACAGAAGTCGAGCTTTTTACTTCGATAATGTCCCATTCATCTTTTCCTACTGGAAGAAGCACATCTGCCCTAGAGTATAATCTCTCAAATAAAAATCCTGCTTCAAATAAGGGCTTTCGCTCTGCAAGAGCTTTTTTAGACCTTTCATCAGATTCTTTTGTTTCCCAATACGGCCCCCCAATTTCAATCCCTTCAGAAAAAAGACTTTTTGCAAGTTCTCCAACCTTATGACCTTCATCAAATCTAAATTGAGTCTGCTCATCTATTCCCGACAACCTTCCCTTATCATTAATAGAAACCCACAAATACTTAGAACACTGCAAACCGTAAAGGTATTTTGATTTTGAAAGTATTTTAGGACTCATTTTATTTTGTTACTAGAAATTTGATTTAGGGTTTTTCTTAAAACAAACATAAAAGTTATTAGGAAAATATGTGCTAATAACAACAAATTTCCATATCTAAATTCGTTGAGAAAAATTATTGAAAGAGTCATAGAATAAATAAATGCTATCACTACAAAAATACAGGTCAAAAAGAATAATGGAAAATTCCAAATAAAGAAAAATTCCTTCTTAAAATCAGAATAAATTTTCATAAATCCTTTTAGTGATGAGACTTTTATGGGGAACTTTGTTTTCCTATTAATATTTAGAAATATTTTTGTCACTTGTTTCTTAAATGCTGTCATAGAAAGTATGTATACCTCCCAAATCGCAAAGATTACAGTGTATGTTCCAATTATCCAAAATGCTCTTTCTGTAATAATGAATGTTAACAATGGGAGAAAACCAAAAAAATGGTGTATATTTTTATCTTTTATTATCTCTAATGTATTAAATGGTTCCATCATTTTTTCCTCAGCCTTATCTCTCCCTTCTTTGTTTCTGCTTCAAGCTCGTCGCCTTCTTTTAATTGGGCTTTTTCAATAGACTCTGGTGGCAGATTAACTATCCACTTGAAGTATTTTTTACCATTAACTTCTCTTAAAAATCTTTTTTGGAGCTTCATATTTTTCTTAGATAAAAAGAATATATAAGTCTTTAGGCGCCGAAAGATTTATATAGTTAGGCACCTAATAGATATATGGAAACATGTCGAGAAGTTTTTACATTAGGCTTCTTCGCAGGTTTTGTTGCATTATACTGGACAATGATGATTGCTGATATGTTTTTCAAGAAGATAAAAGAATTTAAAAGGTAAAAAAAGTGAATAAATATATAAAAGGGGTAAAATGAAAAAAGAAGTTCCAACGTTAGTTAAATGGGTAGGGGGTAAAAAACAGTTATTAGAACAGTTTAAACCTCTTTTCCCAAAAGAGCTAAATAGGTATTTTGAACCCTTTGTTGGGGGTGGAGCAATTGCCTTCTATATCCTTAAGAATTTTAAACCAAAAGAGGTAATTCTTTCAGATATAAATGAAGAATTGATTAATTGCCTGAATATTGTAAAAAATAACGTTGAAGGTCTAATAAAAGAACTTAAGATTCTTAAAAAAAATCATAATAAAGAATATTATTATCTCATTCGGGCCAAAAATCTAAGCAAACTTTCCAAATTACAAAGAGCTTCAAGATTTATTTATCTAAATAAGACTTGCTTTAATGGTCTTTACAGAGTTAATTCTAAAGGAGGGTTTAATGTTCCTATTGGAAGTTATAAAAATCCCAAAATTTGTGGAGAAGAGGATCTAAGAGAAATATCAGAATTATTAAGAAATGCAAAAATAGAAGTTAAGCAATTTTATGAAATCTCAAAAGAAGCTAAGAAAGGAGATTTTGTTTATTTTGACCCACCATATCATCCATTAAATAAAACAAGTTTTACTACCTATACTAAAGATAAGTTTCTTGAGAAAGAACAAGAACTGCTAGCAGAAACTTTTAAGAGACTTAATGAGAATGGAGTAAAAGTTATGCTTTCCAATAGTGATACTGAATTTATTAAGGATTTATATAGAGATTTTAAGATAAACTTTGTTGATGCAACAAGAATGATAAATAGTGATGCGTCCAAAAGGGGTAAGATAAAAGAAGTAGTTATTACTAATTATTCTAAATAAAGGAGTTTACCTTCCTCCAATCTGTGTGGCTTTACTAACTATCACAAAAATTTCTTTTTCCTGGATAAGGGAATCCATTAATTCCCTGAATACCCTTGCAGGCTTATCTTTAGGCATATTTTTTTCCATTTTGATCATAAGTTCAATAAGGTGTCCTATAAAATCCACCTTGTACTCCCCATACTTATTTAATTCTTCAAAAGGTTTAAGTTTTTCTGATGTTGTTTGTTTAAATTTGAAGGTGCCCCTTTCTTCTTTGCTTTGGAATGCTTCGACTTGATCGTACATCTCCCTAAGGTATTTCATGAATTTAAGGGTAAGTTCTTTATTATGTTCTTTTTTGATTAATAGGTCAATAACCCAATGAATATGTTTTGGAGTTCTTAGGCGCTTTCCTTTTTCTTGGTATTTAATAAGGATATCATGATCTGGATTTGCTCCCCTACTACCCTCAAAAACTCCTATTATAGTTCCATCACTAAGTACAATTTCCTTAACAGCATATGCTCTGGGAGACCTTTCCTCTTGACCATTTTGTTTTTTAGGTTGATAATTCAAAACCATAAGATTACTAGATAGAATTAATATTTAAACATATCAGTTTTCCAAAGAATCGGAATCTTTATTTATACAATTACTTTATCAGCCCCAAGCTCTTTAGTTTTTCAAGCCTCTTTTTATGTTCTTCAGGGTCAACTTTTTCTTCTTTTTTCTCCCCTTTCTTTAAAGCTGCTTCTCTTTGTTTATTCTTAAGAGCCCAAGTTCTTCCCAAAGCTTGTTTTTTAGCACCCATTACCGCCATTTTAAGTACTCCATATTTTTTCAGCTAATTTTCCTATTTTAGATTGTCTAAGCATAAGCTCTTTTTCAGAAAATTGTTCAAAATTTTTTAGCTCTTTATTAAGGCACAATCTAGACTTAAGATACATATTTTTTTTAATTGTAAAATAAGAGTTAGAGGCATTTTTATTATACTCGTCTAGAAGTAACGTTAGGTTTCCAATTTTGAATAAGAGTTCTGAATGATTTAATTTATTTTTTTCAAGGAATTCTTTCCATTCTTTATTGGGCCTTTTTGGGATTATATGTTCTAAATTTATTACTTCTTTCTTGGGCGTATGCTCTTTACTTGAATCTTCAATCTTGCTTAGGAAATCTTCAATTTTATATAAAATATATTTAGCAATTTTGGCATTTTTTATTTCTAATGATTCAAAACAAGCAATAAATTCTTTTTCTCTTGGTGAAATCTTATCTATCTCTCTTTTTAATTTATTTGGGTTAATCTTACCATTTCTTAACTCATTTGAAAGCTTGCTGTAAATTCTTTCCAAGCTATTGGGATTTTTCCCACAAACTGTGCTATATCTAAAGGTAAAATTTAGGAATAAATTTAAGAGAGCATTCAATTCTTTCTTATTTTTCTCATATTTTCTAGAAATCGCAAGAAGGATGCTATATACCTGATCTACATTTAAGGATTTTAATTCTAAGAGTATCTTTTCTGTTTTTTTATCCCCCCAATATTCATGATTGGGATTTATCAAACTCCCATAAATTGCTGCTTCAAAGGTTAGTTCTTTTAAGAATTTTAACACATTATGATTTTTTACTTCTTCCTTTATTTTCTTATAAAGGTCTTCTTTTGTTACCATTCCATGATTTGATAACCAAAAATGTCTTAAAAATTTTGAGACTTTCTCATCACCCACCTGATCAATTATCTCTTGCCAAGATTCAGAAGCTTCTTCAATATCTTTTCCTGCCTCTAAAGCCAAAGATAAAAGATAATTTTTCGTTAAATCTGCAATTGTTAATTCTAATCCTCTATCGTTTAAGGTTTCAAAAATCTGATGTGCATTAACATCTGAATCAACCTCTATGTTAATGAAATATAATTTTTTAGTGATTATTTCTAGTATTCTTTCGATAAACTTTTCATTTCCCTTCTTTTTAAGTTCACTTATAAAAAGATCATAAGCTTTATTCATCAATTTATGTGATTTTTTCTTTGCCTTTGATGAGCTCCCATTAATAGTTAAATTTTCAAAGAAGTTTTTATCTTCTTTATTCAATTCTAATTTCAGATGTTGTATCATAGTTACCTTATCTCTTGGGCGAAGCACCCTTTCATATGCTTCACTCCACTGTTTTGCTCTAGCATATTTTTGTCCTTTTAAGTAATCCTTTAATGCAGTAAAAAATATCATAATTGTGGATAGTCTTTGTTGCCCATCCAATATCTTCACTTTTGAATTGGATTTTTCTGGAATAAATACCATGCTTCCAATAAAATAACCCTCTTGAGTTTTCCCATCATAAATACTCAGAATGTCTTCCCAAAATTCTACAACTTCTCCTTTTTTGCCCCAAGAATAACCTCTTTGGAAAAGTGGAACAAAATAAGTTCTATTATCTTCTAAAAATTTATCAATATAAAGGGATGTAGCATTAATCTTCATTATTTAATTTATACTCTTTAGTTTAATAATCTTACTTTTTAAGTGAGATTGCTATATTTCTCTTAAATTTATGAGGACTTTCCCTTGTCTGCTTAAACTTTCAACCCAGTACTTCCAAATCCACCTGCTCCACGAGCAGTGTCTTCAAGGTCCTGAACTTCTTCTAAGCCTACTATCTCTATCTTGTTGATTACAAGCTGAGCGACTTTTTGATTCTTCTCAACTGTATAGTTGTCTGTTCCATGATTGATTGCAATCACTCCTAACTCTCCACGATATCCTGCATCAAGAGTTCCAGGAGTATTCACAACAGTGACTCCATGTTTCAATGCCAATCCTGATTTAGGACGCACTTGTCCTTCATAACCAAGAGGGACTGCAACTTTCAATCCTGTTCCAATCAATACTCTTTCTCCAGGTTTCAAAACATGTTCTGCAACAGAGAAAAGATCCATTCCTGAATCTCCTTCATGCACATACTTCGGCATTATTGCATGTTCATGTATCTTCTGTATACGGACAGTCAATTCATTTATTCTAGGCAATACGTTAGGGTTTAACTTTTCCTTTTTCGCTTCTGTAGCGCCTTGAGGCACTTCATTAGTTTTTCCTCCACCTAACTTACTCAAAAAAGAATCAACTTGCACTGCTCCTTTATTCTCTTCAGGCATGTCATTTGTCTTAACTGCTTTGTTCACTTCTAATTTTGTTTCACTTTCCATTACTTTTCACCTCCTTCTGGCAAATCAGAGCCTGCTGGTTTGTTCAAGATAGCAAGGTTTGCTTCACAAACACCACTATCACAAAACTTCTCAACATCTGCTCTTTCGTTATGAACTTTTTCAAAGTTCAAAACTCTCAATTTCCTAACAGTATTGTGATACTGTTCCTTTGAGATTGCTTCATAAGGCATCTGTCTATAAGCTCCTTTAGCCAACTTTGGCAAGAAGCTTACACCTTTCAGTTTATACTGGAAGTAATTCAATGCATGTGCTATCTGTCCTCCTTCCCTTTCAGGGTCAAAGGTAATAGTACAGCTGACTTGATTGTCTGCCCAATGCTCTTGCATTAATGCAGCAATACTCAACTGTTCCCACATTGAAACCTCACTTACAGTCCTTATCTTATCTCCAATAGAGACAGGCACTTCAACAACTAATGTAGTCTTCTCAGCACCAAAAGCAGGCTCTAACTTATATCCTGCTCTTCTCAAAGGTTCAACAAGCTCACTATTCAATCCTAAACGCATTCTACGTATGTAGTACCTATGTTCAGGGAAGTGAACTCCTGGAGTTGCTCCAGCAAGCAGACTTACGGTTCCAGACGGCTTTATAGAAGTTGTTTTGATAGACTTTGGAATACAAAGCCAATCACTATACACTTCATCATAGTATTGGATTGTCTTATATCCCTTATCACACCAACTTATCAATTCATGCACTCCTCTATTCTCAATGAACTGAGCTATTCCACTCATAGAACAACCAATTCTTCTGTTTCTCAACATTACCCTGTTTGTTTCAGGCCAATGTGTTTCTCCTAAAGTTACTGTCTTTGCATAAAGGTATGCAAATTTCAAAGTTCTCTTGTAATCTTCCAAAGACTCATGTCTAAATGGAAAAGTCTCTACTAAACAACAAAGCTCATAACTCTCTAAAGTCTGTTCAAGACAAGGATTTCCCCCTCTTGCTTTTCTATCTTTGTTATTTACTCCATCTTTCATTCTTCCAAATCTCTGCATGTTCTTTAACCAAGCAAATCCTGGTTCTCCATTTATCTTAACTCTTTCTCCTGCATACTTGTAATCCATTCCAGGTTCTGCAAATACAGAGTTATTACTTGCCCAACCAAAAGATTCTCTTTCTGGATTGACTTGATAGTTCTTCAAATCAAGATAGTCTTCAGATTCAGCATCTCCGAAAACAATCTCAGCTGTTCTCCTTACATTTCCTGCAACTACACATTTTCCAATTATGTTTTGCAAGTCTACGATTGCTCTAGCAGATATTGGCTGTCCTATTTCTCCTTCTAAAATCAGTCTAATATCTTCATGCAATTCCTTAAGGGGATCAGGTCCGGAGGATAAACCACCAAATCCTTTGATAAGTTGTCCAGCTGGACGAACTTTATCATACCCAAAATCTACTTCAGGCGTACCTAAGAAATAACTTTCCATTAGGATACGTACACTCTCAACCCAACCTTCTCTTGTGTCAGGAATGTCGAAGAACTCCTTCTGTCTTCTTAAGTCAGGCCCTTTTACAATAATTTGTCCTGCTCCTTTTGTATCAAAACCAACTCCAACCCCCAACATAGAAGCATCCATCAAAAAAGTAAATGGTGCTGCCAAGTCTTCTTTAAGGTTTTCAGTTGATACAAACGCACAATTGTTCAATGCAGCAAACAAACCACGTTCTTCTGTGATCTGGCTACCCATTGCCCACAATCCACGGCCCGGAGGCAAGAATTTCATATTGAAAATTCTTTCATACATCTCCTGCGCAGAACGTTGGCCTTTGCTTTCAATCCATCTTAAGCCTCTTTCTTCTATCCAACGTTTTTGCATTGTATAGGTTCCATTAACGACTCTTTCTACAGTTTCGAACCATTCTTCATTAGTTCCATCTTCTTTTATTCTAGAATAAGTTCTTCTATAGACTAATTCTCCTAATCCATTAAATCCAAATGGCGGCTTTGCATTCCTATATCTATTGATAAAAGTCCCATTAAGCTTAAACGGCTTAAATGTCGGATTTCTTAATCTTACAGAAATCCTTTCCTTATGCGGATCCTGATTGACTATAGTCTCAGATATACTCCTTTTATTTATATTTTTCATTTGTTTGTTGTTCATTACTTGTTCACTCATCTTCATCACCTCCAGTTTGATTATTTTTTAATAAGTACAAGTTCTTTTTCAAAGTCCCTTACGTCACTGAAATCTCTGTAAACAGAGGCAAATCTGATGTAAGCTATCTTATCTAAAGTTTTTAGTTTACGCATGACTAATTCCCCAACTTTGGATGTGGGAATTTCTCCATCCATTTTTCTTAATCTTACTTCTATCTCATCTATCGCTCTCTCAATCTTATCTAATGGAACAGGCCTTTTTTCACAAGCTCTCATTATTCCAGCTTTTAATTTCTCTCTATCAAAAGCTTCTCTACTCTCATTCTTTTTAACTAGGATAATATCAGCACTTTCAACTCTCTCATATGTAGTAAATCTCTTTTCACAATTCAAACACTCTCTTCTTCTACGAGTTTCAGAAAGATCTGGCGTTTCTCTACTATCAACAACTTTTGTTTCTTCTTTAAGACAAAACGGACATTTCATATTTAACCTCTTTTAAACTTACTCGATTCAAACCACAACATATTGTTGTTTATATACCTTTCGCACACAAGATGTGGTATATTCAATATATGTGAAGAATTACCACCTTTTCCACTGGAACAACGTCGATAAAAGAAATTTAATCACTCAAAGGTTTCGAATTTACCTTTTTACTTCTTTCTATATTTAAAAGATAAATCATTGTATTCCTTAGTATCATAAACGGTTATTCCCTTATCATGCCATAGGGCAAACTCAGAAACTCCTGCATCTAAAGCCATTTTACTGCACCAAGTGCAATAAGGATCTCCTGCTTTTGTTATCTTTCCTTCTTTCAGACGGATAAAATAAAGTCTTGATCCTTCAAGAGAATTAATAAAATACTTCAGACCATCTCTTATCGCCCGGTCTTCTGCATGGATACAACAGGTCTTATCAGATACAAAATCTTGAGGCAGTTTGTCTTTCAAACATTCTTTAGGCTCTTTGTTTCTAGGAGGAGAATTGAATCCTCTTCCTATTACTCTTCCATTCTTTGCTATAACACTTCCGCATTGTGAACGTAAACAAGAAGAATTCTCAGCCATACCTGCAGCTTGTTGCATAAACCCCTTAGCTTCTTGTTCTTCTTCACCTTCAAGAATTCTCATAATTAAATTTACAAAAGAGCCTTTATTAACTTTTATTTAACAAGAAATATATCTCAGAATCACTTTTTAGTGTACCTTAATTCATGCCATTCAACTTTCTTTTCTTCAACTAACTTCTTAATCCTTTGTTGATTGTAGCTTAATTTTGCCTTTCCAGTCTTTACTTCAATAAACTTAATAGAGTCATCATCAAAAGACATAAAGTCTATTGGCATTCCTAAGAAGACAGTATTGTCTTTATTTGCAACTTTTTCATAACCAGGCATGAAAGGAACAAAATTCTCCCAAGCCTTTCCATGTTTTACATACATGCTTCTGTGGTCATGTCTTAACTGTCCAAACTCTTGATGTGTAGACTTCAGTTTATTTACTGTATTTAACCAAAGATAAAGAAGGATTACTATTCCTATTATTAAAATAATAATTGTTGTTAAATAAAAGTCTACCACGTTTTCTCTAATAATCTAAACCCCTCACTCCTTATATACTTTTTTGATATACTCGGGATTTAGGTAATACTTATTTTTCTTACGCTGCTTCCCTAATTTAAAATGAGGATCATCTGCCTTCCTTTTCCTATATACTCTTTCTCTTATTACTACTCCTTTTTTCATAAGTCTATTAAGAGAGGTAATGCCTATTCTTTGTTTATGGATTTGATCCTTAGTACGTTTCTTACCGTCTTTAAGATATTCAATTGCAACCTTTTCTTTATTACTGGCTATCCTCTCAACACTTGAATACTGGCCCATAATTGACAATAAGTCTTTTGCAATAATCTTAAATTCATTATAACTTGGAATTCTTTTTTTATCTAAAGTACCTAAATATTTCAATTCCCCTATAAGCCTCGAAGCTTCTTCCCCTTTTGAAGTAATACTTGCTGCTGAACGATGCTCTGGCTTACCCCAAATAAAAGTTGAATAGCCATAAGTACATAATCCTGCAAGAACTGTAGAGATCTCATGTTTATACTTCTCTCCAAATTGGTCATAAAAATCCCTTCTACACATCCAATCACCTTTTCGACATAATCTTTCAGTTATTTTGGGTTTTAACCGCTTAGGGCTTGATAAAACTCTTTCATCTTCATTAGCTTCCTTAACCTTTTTCCACCTATCACTTCCCCTATTCCAAATATAGTGATGTTTACCCTTTTCAGTATTTTGATGATAAGAATCATACTCAATCAATCCATCTTTCTTTAATTCAGTAAGATATAATCTTGAAGTAGATTCTCTTTTTAGTCCAATCTTTTTTGAAATTTGACCCAGACCAAATTCTTTTGGAGGATACTTGTTAACTAACCTCAATATCCTTGCTTTAAATGAAGGCCTAATGCCTCCAGTAGGCCTCATACACCCAAAAATTCTTCTTGCAGAAACCTTATTATCAATATTCCACTCCATTAAATAAGCTAATCTTGGTAAAGCAAATTCCCTACCTTTTTTTGTAAGACTATACTCCACCTCCTCACTTTTTTCTTTTTTGATATATCCTACATCAACGAATTTTTGAATTTGGTATCTAAAGTCTCTTATGATATGTGGATTGTTTGGGATTAATTTTCGAGTAGCATGTTTTAAGCTACTCGCTTTAGCTGGCTTGCCTGCATAATGTAATAACATAAAAGCTATTTGTCTCCATTCATGATTAAAAGCGTATACAAATTCATTAAATCTTTTTTCAAAATATGTTTCTCTATCTTTTATATCTTTTAACACACCAGCAGTCTTTTCTTTCCATACCTTCCTTTTTTTATTAAGGTCTTCTTCATAGATAAGGTCCTCTAATGTCTTTGCAAGCTTTTTCTTCTTACGTGGTCTTCCCATTCTTAGAGGGCTAGAATACTCCTTAAATACTTAATTAATAAGAAAACTATACTTTACTTATCTTGATAACATCCACTGGGCAGATTTCTACAGCCTCTTTATTACACTCCAAATCACTCTCATCTATCACTTTCTTCTTTACAACACTCTTGTTATCAGAATCTAGCTTATAATTTTTAGAACAAGCTGCTTCACATGCTCCGCAGCCGATACACTCATCCCTATTTATCACTATTTTATACTTTGCCATTTTAAACCTCTAAAAATCTACTTTAGGTTTAATGCTTTCTTTATTTTAGCAACATCATATCCTACAATGACTTCTTTTCCAATCTCTAAGACCGGAACTCCCATCTGTTTGGATATCTCAACCATATGTTCTGCAGCTTTTTTGTCTACACTAACATCAACTTCTTCATAAGCTATCTTGTTTTGCTTTAAGAAGTCCTTAGCTATGTTACAATATGGACATGTAGGTGTTGAATAAACTTTTACTTTTGTCATAATCTACCTCCTTCCTTCCAAAAAACCTTCAGCTTTTTTAAACCTTACTAAGCCCCTAAGGTCCTTTATGATATAAGGATAATACTTCTTTTCTTTAATGAATTTCTTCTCCCAAGAACAGTCATAAACTAATAAAGAATGGCATTTAGCACCTTTAGCAAGAACTAAATCACTAATTCTATCCCCTACATAAATAACTTCTTGAGGTTTTACTTTAAATTTTCTAAATATCTTTGGAAAAACCTCTTTTTTGTCTCCAAATTGGTCCCCTCCAACAACTAAATTAAAATATTTAGTTATTTTATGCTTATTGAGGAAGTTCAAAGCATATTTTTTTCGGGAATTGGTCAACAATACAATTTTTGCCTTGTCTTTTTTCAAAGACTTTAACACAGGAACAACATATGGACACATCTTAAATGAAGAAACTTCATTAGAGATTCTATTATGCACATCTTTAGAGATTTTCTTTATTGATAAGAAGCTAAAGTTTTGAAGATTCTTTAAAGTATGAATCATCCTTGCTCCTAAAGCATTGCTAATCTCTCTTTTTGTAAAATTAAAGTTATATTTCTTCAGAGTTTTATGTATATCGCCAACATAAGCATTCTTACTGTCAACAAGAACTCCATCCATATCAAACACTACTAACTTGATCATCCTCTTCCTCTTTTTTCTTAGACCCTCTTTTAAAGAATAAGAACATAGCGATTGCAGCTAAAATAAAACCAAAAGCAACTACCTTGCCTTCAAGACTTGCTTTTGCTGTCAATCCGATAGTCCCTCCAGTAAGCGGCACTTCCTTAAAGTGCCTATTAAAATTCTCAGTTTCTACTTCTATTAAATAATTTCCTTCTGGTCCGTTTAATTCAAAGACACTCTCTTTCCCTACACCTACATTGACATTCACTGCATCAGTTACAGTTTTCTTCTCTCCTAAAAAGGTAATCAATAAACTTTCTTCATAAGGAACATTTCCTAAATTAGCAACTTTCAACTCATTTCCCACAATTTTTATATCTGCATTCTCTAATTCATCTACTGTAAAGAATTTTCTTCCCTTTTCATTTTTTGAAAATGCATATATCCACCATTTTCCAGGCAATGCACTTTGAGGAAAGACATAATTTAATTTCCCCTCATCAATTTTAATCTTTTTCATTTCTGCACCTCTTGAATCATAGATTGTTAAAGAAACATCTGCATCAATCTCCTCACTATTTTGATCTTTCAAAGTTATAGCTATTTTCATAACATCTCCAGGTAAGTAAGATCTCTTATCAATAGAAACTTCTAATCTAGAAGGGATAGCTCTAACTTCGAATTTCTTTGTTAAATTGCCATATCCCCCTAAATCATCTTCAACTTCAATAAAGATCTCATTTTCTCCGCTTTGTATGCCTCCGCCCAATATAGTCTCAAAATAAAAATTACCATTCCTCACATTTGTTCTATATTCATTTTCAAGCATTACTCTAGCTATACCATTTATGGGCTCTTGATTCTCATCTTTTGCAAATCCCCCAATCTTAATCTTATCTCCAGGAGAATAAGTGTCTTTATTCAGTGTTGCATACATTTCTATGTTTGCATTTGAAGAAAGATTTTCTTCTGCAGCTATTAAAGACATCACTAATAGAATAGATAAACTAACAAACAACAAAAACACCCCTTTTTTCATCTCAAGTTATATCTATGTAGATATATAAGTTTTATCATGCTCTCCCCCCAGTTAAGTTTATAAAACTTCTAGGACTTCAATAATCAGAAAAAATGAGGATCTTAACACTACATGTAGACTGGATTAAATTTAAGGCATTAAAGAAGGCCTTGAAGTCTATTCCTGATCTAAAAGATAAGACTGAACATGAATTGAAGGAATCATTAGTTATCCTTACAGCTGTAGAGAAAGCTGATGAAAAGAATCTCGATCAATCTATAAAGGATTTAGTTAAAAATGTCCAGGATGTAGCTAAACAAGTAGGTGCTAAAACTATTGTTCTCTATCCTTATGCTCATTTAAGCTCAGATTTGGCTTCTCCAGCATCTGCAACTAAAGTTTTAGACTCTGCAGCTAATTTACTGAAAAAGGAGAAATTTAAGGTAGACCAAGCTCCTTTTGGTTATTATAAGGAGTTTAGCCTAAAATGTAAAGGTCACCCTTTGGCAGAGTTGAGTAGGTCTATCAAACCTGGAGAAAGCGCAAAAGAAGAGGAATCTGAAGCCCTTAAAGCAGAAAAGAAGCTTAAATCTCACTGGTTTATTATGGATACTAAAGGAAAACTTCACCCTGTTGACAAATTTAATTATTCTAACTATGATAATCTAAAAAAGTTTGCTAAATATGAAAAAGAAAAAGTTCGTGCAGTAACTGAAGAACCAGCACATGTAAAGCTTATGAGGAAGCATGAATTAGTAGACTATGAACCTGCAACTGACTCTGGAAATTTTAGGTATTATCCAAAAGGAAGGCTAATCAAGGCATTACTTGAAGAATACGTAACTAAAAGAGTCGTAGCTTATGGGGGCCAAGAGGTAGAAACTCCACTAATGTATGATAATGCTCATCCTGCACTTGCAGAGTACCTACAAAGATTCCCTGCAAGAAGATATGAGATTGAATCTGATAAAAGGAAGTTCTTCTTAAGATTCTCAGCTTGTTTTGGACAGTTCCTTATGGCACACAATGCTACAATCTCTTACAAAGCACTTCCATTTAGAATTTATGAAATGACTCGTTATTCATTTAGACGTGAACAAAGTGGGGAACTAACTGGATTAAGAAGATTAAGAGCATTTACAATGCCAGATGTTCATGCAATGTGTGCAGATATTAAACAAGCAATGAAAGAATATCAAACAAGATTTAAATTAAGTCTTGATATTCAAGAGAAGATAGGTTTCAATAAAGAAGACTTTGAACTTGCTGTTAGAGTCACTAAGGATTTTTATGAGAAGAATAAAGAATTTGTTGAATGGCTTGTTAAGACTTACGGAAAACCTGCATTGATTGAGATGTGGGATGAAAGAAAATTCTATTTCATCTTAAAATATGAATTAAACTTTGTAGATAATAATTCAAAAGCTTCTGCATTAACAACAGATCAAGTGGATGTAGAGAATGCAGAGAGATATGGTATTAATTATGTTTCAAAAGATGGTTCAAAGAAAAAGCCAATAATTCTTCATTGTTCTCCAAGTGGAGCAATTGAGAGAGTAATCTATGCTTTATTAGAAAGAGCTGAAAAAGAATCAAAACAAGGGAAGAATCCAGTATGGCCTTTGTGGTTAAGCCCTACACAAGTAAGAATCTGTCCTGTAAATGATTCATATGTTGGAGCTTCAGAAAAATTAGCAGATGAATTTGAAAAGAACAATATAAGAGTAGATATAGATGACCGTGTAGAAACAATCGGGAAGAAAATTATGAATTCCGAACTTGATTGGGTGCCTTATACTTTAGTTATTGGTGAAAAAGAAGCTAAAAGCAAAGAATTGACAGTAAGAATCCGTGAAACTAAAAAACAAACTAAGATGAAGACAGAAAAGTTCATCAAAGAGATAAAATCTAAGACTGAGGGCATGCCTTTTAGGATGCTCCCAATTCCAAGACTCCTTACAAAGAGAATTACATTTGTTGGTTAAAAATGAAAGAATTATTTGAAAGATTAGAAAATTCTGAAGAATATAAAAAGTTTAAACAGGAATATCCAGATTCTTATTTTTGTACAGCTTTTTTAGTCTTGGGAACTCCTGAAGAAGCAAAAACTCAATTAAATTATGCTATCTCAGACACAGAAGTCATGTGTTTTGATATGACTCCTGAAAAAATCTCTCCTTTGAAGATGAAAACTGTCAAAGCTGAAAAGCCTGAAGCAGTAAATAAAGATGACATTAAAATTGATGCAGAAGAAGCTAAATCTAATATAGAAAAGCATGCTAAAAAGAAATTCAGCAAGATAATTGCAGTTCTTCAGAAACTAAATGGTGTGTTGTTATGGAATGTTACTTGCATGGAAGGTTTCTTGATAACCAGATTCCATGTTTCAGCTGTCGACGGTAAAATTGAAGATTTGAAAGGATTGAACATCAGAGACATGATGAAAGTTGAGAAGAGAAATCCTGAAACTGGGGAGATTAAAGAAACTAATTTTCCTAAAACAGACGAAGAAGTTAAAGAAGTACTAGGAAATAAAGAATCTCCTAAAGAAGAACCTAAGCCTGATTATATTCAATAATCAAAACTTTCCGAAAGAATAATCTACATTATTTCTTATTTCACCTTTTAATAATCTAGAAGTATTGAATTTTAAATATCTCCATAACAAATCCATTCTACTTTCTTGTTCAAATCTTCTCATTGAAGCACTTACAGCCGTTCTCAACATCCTAAACTTAAAATTATTCTTATAAGCTCTTTTCACATAATCTGCATCTTCTAAGAATTTTATTGTTTCATCAAATCCATTTATCTCCTCATGGGCAGATTTTCTTGAAAAAATACAAAATCCTAATGCATGAGGATTTACATATTGAAAAACTGACAACCAAGCATTAACTATCCCCTTCATAACAAGCACATCTAAAGGATTATTGCTTATAGGAGAAATATAACAACTTGCCACATCTATTTTTCTTCTTTTAAATTCTTTAATATTTTTCTTCAAAAAATTGTCTGGAAGTACAACATCAGCATCTAAAAACAGAAGTATATCTCCTTTTGCAATTTCTGCTCCATCATTTCTTCCATATGCTGGAAGACCTCTTCTTGCTGAAATAACTTTAACCCCATAAGACTTAGCCACTTCTTTAGTGTTATCATCAGATTGGGCATCAGCAACAATAACCTCACAAGGATAATTCTGCCTTGCTATAGAGTCTAATAAAATGGGAAGGTATTTTTCCTCATTTAATGCAGGTATGATAATACTAAGTTTTTCTTTCATTTTCTAACAACAAACTCCAGATTCTTCTTAAACATCCCAGAAGATTTGACAATTTTAAACCCTGCCTTTTTTAATAAGCTTCTTAATTCGAAGTAATTGAAGAAATAATAATATCTATCATAAACCTTGTTTTTAGTCGGCCAAGGGATTATTCTTTCCTTCTTTCCAAATAAATACTTCAATTGCCACTTGTTCCATACAGATACTAGCCCTTTTCCTCTCTTTTTCAAAACTCTTTTCATCTCTAACAAAGCTTTTTCTCTTTCATTTCCACTTAAATGATGTAATGAAGCCATAAACAAACAATAATCAAAACTATTATCTTTGAAAGGCAAGTTCTCAGCACTTCCTAATTTAAACTTGGCCTTGACTTTATTTCTTTTTAATAATTCTTCACCTTGTTTCAGCATTTCCTTACTAAAGTCTACTCCAGTTCCAGAAAATCCTTTTTTCAGGAAAGGAATGAGGTTTCTACAATTTCCACATCCAATGTCTAGAATGCTACCTTTCCTCCACTCATTAGATAGCTCATTAACAGCCCTAATAGGCCAGTGTCTCCAACCTGACCAGCCTTTTGCAAGAGCATTCCATACTACTTTCTGATCCATAAGAATTAGTGATTAGAAGGCGTTTTAAAGCTTACTTTTGAGTCTCGTTACTTTCTTCTATTACTGTAGGTTCTTCTTCAACCTCTTCTGGTTCTTCAAATCTCATTAAGAATTCCTCTATTTCTGTAGCATTTTGAGCTTCAGGAGAAAGGACTATTGGAGACTGCATATTATATCCAAATATCTCAGTAATTATCTGTATACGTGCTTTAGTATTGAATGGGACTGCCCTTCCTTTAGGCTCTTTAGCTTCTAGGTTTTTCTTATCAAAGTCAAAAACAGAATCCATTGTTACCTTGCTTATTCTTGATTGATCATCCAGCTCATATTCTAACTCAAAGTTCTTCAAAGCTTTCTTGTATGCAAAGCTGAATTGATTATATTTAATGAATCCTGTAACTGCATCAGAATTATTTACAGTCTGTTCAAATAAGTCTGCAGCAATGTTTTGCATTATCTTCTTATCAGCAACTATTTTTATACGGCATTTCTCATTCTTTTTATTAGAATTCTCTTTAACAACCGCACCAATTCCAAATTTATACTTAAGCTTACTCATAGGCCATAAGAACATCCTGTTTATGATATCCATAAACTTATTTGCAGACTTTTTCTTAGCAAGAAGTACAGTATTACATTTTTCCTTATTTACAGGAACTAATGCAGATTCATCAATAAGATCAAATTGGTTACTTAAACCAGATTGGTCAGTAAAGTAATCTTCTTTTATCCCTAATCTTGCTAGAACTGATTTATTGGTTTCAGGAGTTATCTTTATCCATTCATTAATTCCATTAAACATTAGATGTTGATATGAAATTTCATCTTTAAAATAAGTTTCAGTAAAATAGCTAGCTCGTTCACCATTAGACTTAAGTGCTGCAAAGGATTTTATTTGTTGATATAAGTCATTGTTTTCAACATCTATCATTCCACTAGAATTCTTTAATATAATTAAGGTCTCTTCTTGACCCATGTCTTCTACAGAAAAGCTGCTTTTCATAGATGCCCTGAAAACATAATTCCTTTGCTCGTCAAGATTTATTGGCTCTTCTTCTTCTTCTTCTTCTTCTTCTTCAACAGGCTCTGGAGATTCATCATCTACTGGTTCTGGTTCATCATCCACTGGTTCAGGTTCATCAACCACTGGTTCAATAGTATTTGTTTCATTAATCTGTTCAGTCCCATTTGTAGGTTCAATAGGAGTAGTTTCATTTAGAGGAATAGTTGAATTAGTTCCAGCAGTTTCATTATTAGTTTCAGGTGTTGAAGTTGAATCAGGTACTGGTGCAGGCGCTGGGACAAAGCCACCACCGCCACCTCCTCCGCCGCCACCGCCAGAGGAGCCACTTTCAATAATTTTAGGTTCATTTAGTGAACCGTTTTTATGCTCACTTAATTCAGGAGCAGGAATAACTTCTCCAGTATCAGGAGTTTCTATTTCCTCTACTGAGCCTTCAAGGGGCTTTTCATATAAAAATGAGAAGTATAATGCAATACCAATAATCAATAAAGCAGTTCCAATAAACATAAAGGTCTTCTTTTTTCTTTCTTCATTTATAACAAAATTAATAGCTTCATCAACTTCTTTCTTAGGATATTTCTTTTTCAAAAGCATTTCTTTTAAAGAACTAAATTTAGCACCTTTTTTTCTTCCCTTTCGGATAAACTCAACAAAACGCATATTCACCATCTTACTAAGGTCTCAAACCTCTTAAATTAAAATTAAAAGAATAAAGTATTCCTACTCCTATCAACAAACTAAAAACAGCACTTATAATATCATTTGAAGGATATAGATAAATATCTGAAAGATGCCAAACACCTCTCCAAAAAGAGATTATTGCAGCTCCTAACAATAAAGAGATTAGGATACTTCTGAAAGTCACCTTCTTTTTTACCATCTTTTACTCTAAAATCAATAGAAATTCTGTTATTTAAAATCTTCCTTTCTCAAGTATCTTTTAACAGAATCTAACACTTCCTCTGAAGTAAGGTTTGCATCTATCTCATAAAATCCCTCTATAGTACATTCAAGTTGTCGTTTCTTATATAACTCCACAACAGGAAGAGTTTTTTCCTTATAAACTTCAAGCCTATGTTTAATTATTGAGGGGTCTGAATCATCTTTTCTTTGATACAACTTACTGTCACACTTATCACACAACCCTTCTTTTTTAGGGGGCGCAGTTTTAAGGTTGTAAGGGAAATTACATTTATCATTAGAACATATTCGCCTACAAGCGGCTCTTTTTACTGCCGTTTCTAGAGAGATATTTAAATAGAACACCAAGTCTGTGGGATATTCTTTTTCTAAAGAATTAGCTTGCTTAATAGTTCTTGGATATCCATCTAAGATCCATCCATTTTTACAATCTGACCTTTCAAGTCTTGCAAAGACCAATTCAGTTGTCATTTCATCTGGAACATAATCCCCATGTCCCCAATATTTCTCTTTAGCTTCAACACCTAAAGGATGATTATCCTCAGCCATCTTTCTGAACATGTCTCCTGTAGAGATATGGGCATACCCCAATTTTTCAGATATTTTTCCTGCACAAGTCCCCTTTCCGCTTAAAGGAGGACCCAAAATTATGCTACACCTATCTTCTTTCATATTCAATAAACAAAGAACTAGATTATAAGCATTTCTGAACTAGAAAGCTACTTTTTGATATGAATTGTTTGAGTAGGGAATGCCATAGAAATCTTTTCCTTCTCAAAGGCTTCTTTTATTCCAAGATTGATATCTTCTTGAGTATCCATGTATTTAGTATAATCTCCAGTATTCAGGTAATAAACCACCTCATATAACAAAGCAGAGTCTCCAAATTCCTTGAAATGCACTCTGTCTATGTCAGCAAGCTTTATTTTTTTGAATATTTCTCCAACCATCTTAGGAATCTTCTTGAGTTTAGCAGTCTTTGTCCCATATTCAACTCCAAATCCAAATGAAATTCTTCTTTTCCTCATCTTTTTATAATTATTAATCCTAGAACTAATCATTTCACTATTAGAGACAACTAATTCTTGACCTTGTAATGTAGAGATTCTAGTAGATTTAATTCCAATATTCTTCACAATACCCATGTCCTTCCCCATTATGATGAAGTCTCCTTCTTGGAAAGGCTTATCAAAGTAAATTGAGAATGCAGCAAACAAATCTCCTAAAATAACTTGCAATGCCAAAGCAATCGCGATACCTCCAACTCCCAAACTAGCGATTAAAGGAGTTATCTCAATTCCTAAGTTAGACAAGATCATTAAGAAAGCAATAATCCATATAGCTATCTTAGCAATGATTGCCAAAATCTTAATCATTGATGTTCCACTATTATCTCCTTTTTTCTTAATCTGATAATCTGTAAACTTATTGATAGCTTTATTCAAACCGACAATAACATAGAAACCTACGAAGATAACAAGTAAGTAATTCAATACTGTATTAATAAGATCAGGAAGTATCAAAAACCTTGTTCCAGCATAAAAAGCCATATACAGAAAGAAAGGCCACTTTATTCTAGATATGAAATTGACCATCATATCATCAATTTGTGTCTTTGTCCTTTTTGATATACTCTTAAAGAAATATAATATATACACTCCCAATAACTTAAGCCCTATTAATATAATTATAAACACCCAAAATGCTGTAACATAGTCTCCACCAACATTTGTACTAAAATAATTAGTTATCACACTCCAGTCTATTGCCATTTATCTCTCTTTTAATGATTAATAATTAGATTTCACCTTTTTATAGTTTACTTTACTCATCCAGTAAGGTACATTCTATACTCTGCTGGAGATACTTTATCTTTTAACTTCACTGCACCCTTGTAATAATCTCCTTTAGAATTCAGAACATAACCATCATTCATATGAAGCTCTTTTTTACCCAAATCTAAATGGTCCACATTATGAGGATCTTTTACCATCGTTTCTAAGATTTCCTGCATCTTAGGATCTCTCATTGCCTTCATCAATTCAGGTCCCCAAGGACACATTCCTATCATGTTAATGTTTCCCCACAGTATTTTCTAATTCAAACATTGTATTCTTGTAATGTTCTACTGCTTCAGAGTATTGTCCTCTTGCAGTCAAATCAACTACTTTCCTAATTTCGACAAAACTTTGATCTAATAACTTATCAGATGAAGGATGTGCTTTAACTCTTCTAACTAATTCAGGAGCTTTTTGATAATACTCTCTTATCAAATCCTTTCCACCTTCAATTTTTTCAACATAATTATCTCTTAATCCTCTTAATGTCTCTAATTCAAAACAATTATCACTAAGTCCTGCATGTTCGACACATGCAGTAGTCATATAACATGCATGTTGTGGAACTAAGCGTGTAGCAAATAAATTGTGCTCTATATCAGACTTCTTTATTTTGAATCTTTGTAATCCTTCTAAACAGCCATCAAGATTGAATTTGGCTTCTCCTTTTAGGCTACTTACTAAATTATTGCGTTGAAGAGAAAGATTTCCTCTGTAAATTATATCATATTCTGCTCTTACAGGTAGGTAAATAAAATCGTCATCCTCTTTTAAGTCTAAATGTGAGATAGTTACCCATTTTTCGTTTTTTAATTCAATATACCTCATATAAAATATACCATGATCATCCTTAAAAGTTTCTTTCCAATATCCTCTATCTACCTTGCCTGGCTTTTTTTGGTCTTCAGGAGTAAATTCTCCTAATAACTTTAACTTACCATGAACATAATCACTGGTTATTCCTAAATTTTTCTTTACACGTTTTTCCAGATCCTCTATGTTAGTCATAAGAATTAGGTCTAGTTCAACCGTTATAAAGATTATCTCACTAAAGAACACATTTACTCATACCTTAAAGCATCTACAGGTTTAAGCTTAGAAGCACGATAAGCTGGAGCAACTCCTGACAACACTCCAACAAAGAATGAAAATGCCAATGATCCACCAATTATGAGTAATGAGAAATCAGCTTTAAGCAAGGCTTCTCCAACATATTGTTGGCCTACTAAAACAACAACATAAGCAATTGCCATTCCAATCAATATTCCAATTCCACCACCAAGCATTCCATACAAACCAGATTCAATTAAGAATAGAGTTAATATATCTGAATTCCTGGCCCCAATAGCCTTCATGACTCCTATCTCCGAAGTTCTTTGTAGAACAGCAGTATACATAGTGTTCATGATTCCAATTCCTCCAACCAACAAAGAAATTGCAGCAATTCCTATCAAAACAGCAGTAACAATTCCAAGAACACTTCCATAAACCTCAACTAATTGTTCAGAAGTTTGAATAGCAAAGTCTTCTTCGCCTTCTTCAACGTCTCTAGATTTTCTTAAGGCTTTTTCTATGTCCTCAGCAACTTTAGAAACATCTATACCTTTTTTAGTTTGAACCAATAAAACAGTATAAGCTGTTGGCTCATCAAAAACTTCTCTTGAAGTTTCTAAAGGAATGTAAACCTGACTATCATCTGAAGGATTTCCAATTCTTCCAATAACTCCAACAACTTTAAACTCCTGGCCCTCAATTATTAAAGTATCTCTCAAATCTACTTCTTTATCGAAAACATCTCCTTCATAATGCATTATTCCTACCAAGGCCTTGTATTTATCGGAAGGTTTTAAATTACGACCTCTAATTATCTCAAAACCTTGAAAACTACTGAATATTTCCATTATAGATTCATCTGCAGGCATTCCATTAGCAAAAGTATATTTTATTTCATCACGGAATTTAATCTCTCCAATCTTAGATATAAATCCTCCAGCAAATTCTACCCCATTAACACCTTTTATAACATCTAAATCATCATCAGTCAATTCTATTCCGGCAGGCGCACCAAATGCTCCCATCAATGATTCTCCAGGAGCTACGAATATCTTATCAGTCCCTAACAATTCAAATTGTTCTCCAACAGCATTTTGTAACCCTTGACCTAAACTAACAAGAGAAACAACAGCTGCAATACCCACAATAACTCCAAGCATTGTAAGCCAAGCTCTTAATTTTCTTTGTTTTATTCCTTGTGTAACATATTTAAAATAATCTGCAATCATCTTTTTCTAATAGCCTCCACTGGATGTAACTTTGAAGCTTGCATTGCAGGAAACACTCCTGAAAGTCCTCCAACTAAAAATGAAAATAATAACGCACCAAAAATCAAATAAAGACTTGTTGAAGCTTTGAATATCTCAACAAGATCCATTTGCTTTGCAATAATCTCTACAGATTTACTCATTGTTAAACCAATAACAACTCCTACAATTCCTCCAGCCAGTCCTAACATACCAGATTCCATTAAAAATAATGAGAATATATGCGAATTCTTAGCACCTACAGCTTTCATCACTCCAATCTCACTAGTCTTTTCCATAACTGCAGTATACATTGTATTCATGATTCCTACTCCACCAACAAATAATGAAATTGCAGCAATCCCTACTAAAAATACTTGGATTATATTCAAAATATCTGTAAGTTGTCTGATACTTTGTTCAGAAGTCTGTACAGTAAAGTCTTCTTCCCCTTCATCAACATCATGGGCTTTTCTCAATGCTTTCTCAACTCTTTCAGCAACAATTCCTGGTTCTTCATTTCCAGAAGAAGTAAATATTTGGCTTATCTCATCAGTCTCATTAAATATTTCTCTAGCAGTATCCATAGTTATTCTAACAAACTGATCATGTATTCCAGTTCCTGCTTTTTTCTGAATACCTACTACTGTAAATTTGTCTCCATCTATTTCTATTCTGTCCCCAATCTCAATCTTTTCATCAAATTCTTTATTTGCGACATTATATCCTAAAACAACATGCCTATCATCTCCATCTCTTAATTCTCTTCCATATTCTATATCAAAGAAATCAATTTCTCCCATGAATTCTAAAGCATCACTGTCAGTATAACCACCCCATACTGAAGTAAATAGAACTTCGTCATGGAAACTTACCTCTATAGTTTCTCCATAGATTCCCTGGGCCTTCTCTATACCTCTAACATCTCTTATTAATTCAAAGTCATCTTCAGTTAACTTTGCAACAGATAAAGAGCCTCCAGGAGGACCGAATTGACTTCCTCCAGGCATTATCATAACTCTATTGATTCCAACTTTTTCAAATTGATCATTGATTGCTTCTTGCATTCCTTGGCCTAAAGAAATTAGAGCTACAACAGCAGCTATACCAATAAAAATACCCAACATAGTCAAAGAAGTCCTTAGTTTCCTGACTTTTAATGTGTTTATAGAAAGTCTGAGGTAATCACCTATCATTTTTTACCCCTTATTTTTTTTTCCTTTTTCTTCTCCAGTAGAAATAAATTGCAACTGCAAGAACAGCTAATACAATAACAACAACAGAACTTGACTTGCCTGCATCTAATCCAAACTTTTTAGAATCTTTTCCATTGAATATTCTTAATTTAGGCATAAATTCCTTTGTGTATTCTTTTTCATTTGAATCTTCATATTCTAATTGAACTGGAATCATTAAGTTTTCACTAACTCCAGGATTTATATAAATTTCAAACTCTTCACTTTCAGTGTCATCAGAATCAACATCTCCTAGATAAACATAATTGCTTGCAGATAATAAGTCATAATCTGCACTTGGTAATAATGTAAGTTGTAAGAACTTAACATCTTCAATATCAGTGTTAGCAATCTCTAAAACAACTTCTCCTTTTTGTCCAGCAGAATTTACTGTTGAATCTTTAACATAAACTTTTATCTCAGGGAATTCATAATCTTCAATATCAATCACAAAATCATCTTCATCATATACCAACCATTGATCTTGACCAACTCTTAATTTTACTTCTAATTCATTATCTCCTTCAGCTGCATCTTCATCAACTTTTAATTTGAAATCAACAATAACTGAATCAGCTCCACTTTGTAAAGCTCTTAATGTTCCTATATCTTTGATTGAACTCCCACTATATATAGAGAAAGGATATTGGGGAGAAATTTGAATCTGAACATTATCTGCAGTTTCAGCCCCACTATTTTCAACTTTTAATCTAACTTCTACAATGTCTCCTTGTCTTACAGGATCTGGATCTTGATTTAACAAAGTAACCTGAATATCTGGTCCACTAAATTCTAAAGCCATGACTAAAGATGTACTTAATAACATAGCTAACACCAAAAATATTAATTTTTTCATTTTACCTCTTTCTTATTCTCTCTTTAAGAACTTGTCCATCCTTTAAATAGATTACCCTATGGGCATACTTCACTAAATCTAAATCGTGAGTTACCATAATTACAGTTTTCTTCTCTTCTTTATGTAACTTACATAAGATCTCCATAATCTGCTCTCCAGTTTTAGTATCTAAATTTCCAGTAGGTTCATCTGCTAATATTACATCAGGATTATTTGCTAAAGATCTTGCAATAGCAACTCTTTGTTGCTCTCCACCAGAAAGTTCTTTTGGTTTGTGATACATTCTCTCACCCAATCCAACCAGTTTAAGTAATTCTTCAGCACGTGCTTTTCTTTCTTCATAACTATATCTTTGAAAAATCATTGGAAGAGTTACATTATGCAATGCATCTAATGAAGGGATTAAATTAAACTGCTGAAAGATAAAACCTATCTTCTTTCCACGAATTTGTGCAAGATCACTTTCATCTAATTTTGAAATATCTTTTCCTTCCAAGTAAATAGTCCCTTTTGAAGGAATATCTAAAGCCCCTATCATATTCATAGCAGTACTCTTTCCAGATCCACTTGAACCCAGAACAACTACAAAGTCTTCATTAGGAATCTTAAGTGTCAAACCTCTTAATGCATGTACTGGAACCTCTCCAGGCATGTAAGTTTTCCACACATTTTTCAGTTCTATGACTGCGCCTCTTTTCATAAATATAATAATGAATTAGTAATTTATAAACTAAACGCTTAGTACTTGACGTTGTGGTCTCTAGGTTTTGTAGCACAATAAGGGGCTTCTAGTACTCTATGAGCTTCTTCTGCTCTGTGATAAGCCCTATCTGCTTCAGTACCACTTCTTGCATTAATCATATCAGCTAAATTATCTGCATATCCTCTTGTAAGAGGCTTATGATTTACAATATTATAGATCACTGAATTGCCCTCACTAGGAGCTTGTCCTGCATTCCAATTATAACCTTCATCTTTATCTTCTGAACACATGATTCTTACTATAAATCGCCCCTTTTAAAGTTTTAGAATCCTCTAATTCCATTTACAACTTCAAAGTGGTTACATTTAGAAAGGTTTTAAAACTCTATAGGCCTATTATATACATGGAAGACGTATTAGAGGCTCTAGAAGAGCTAAAAAAGATTCCAAAAGAACAAATTGTAATCGTAGACACCTGTGCTTTCTCACCTAAAAATGAGGAACTTCTTTGGAAAATTGGAAGTGGTTGGCATGGTGTTAAAGATCTAACTGAGAATTATTTGAAAGGAAAAATAGATCAAGTAAATGCTTTTGTTGATCACTTTCCTAATAGGGATATAGTAATTCTTAGAGAAGTTTATGAAGAACTAAAAGTAGGATTAGACAGTGTTCATAATTCTCTAAGCTTTTTGAGAAATGACTTGAATAGAGGGGCTGTAATGAAATACGGAGACAAATTAGAACTCCTTGAAGATTATTCTAATGATTTCCATAGTATCTTAAAGAGACTAAAAAAGCACGATCTAAGAGTTTCTTTCTTCAAGAAAACTAACGATCAAACAAAGAAATTGAGTGATTTATATAAGGATGAAATGGAAAGATTCAGAAGATGTTTAATTCCTAAGGAGAAAAAAGTTCTTGAATCTGTTCTTGCAAAAATGAATGGTCTTGCAGATATAGATTCAGAAGAATTAAATGGAAAATTCAAGATGGGTTATAGAAATTACATCCCCCTTATCTCATTAGCTTTAAACTATGGAAAGGATATGAGATTTAAAGCTGTAGGAAACCTAACTAGACGTAAAAAAGCAGGAAATGGCTTAGTTATGAATACTGATAATAAAATTGTTGCAACTGCTTATTCTTTAGCTTATTTTCAACCAGTACACATTTTAACAAGAGACCGTGGTTTAGAACGTTTAGTCGAAAGAGTAGGGGAAGGGATATTTAACGGAAAGACTCAAGAAGAGTATAAGTTGAGAGGCGTCCCTAGACATGATGTTGAAGTAACTAATCTGTTCGATTATTGTGATGATAGAACAGAAGAAGTTGAAGAAACAGAAGACAGTACTTCTTTAGTTTAATACGCCCAGACCAGGAATCGAACCTGGGTATCCCGAAGGAAACAAGCTTTCCAAGCTTGCGCAATTCCATTATGCGACCTGGGCATGAAAAATAGAACAGAAGGTTGTTTTTAAAGATTATCTACGCTTGTTTTCGCGCTTTTCTTCAGAAGCAAAGAGCAAATCTTCAGGGGAGAATATTGCATGATCTCCTTGGTGAGGTACATAACACTTTATACATCTAGGGGCATATTTTTCATCACCACCAACTTCTACAGTCTTTCCAGTAAGAATAGGCATGCCATGTTTGTCTACTCTCTGTGTAAATGATGCAGGTTCAGAACAAGGATCTAAACTCTCCCTCTTAGTATAATTGCAAACAGCAGTCAGAGCAATTCTTCTATCTGCCAAAGCCATCAAATGTCCAACAGTTTTTTCAGATTTTTCAAATTTAAATGGTCTAGCCAAGAAGTCCCTATCTAGATGTGCAGTGTAGATTCCCATATATGGTTTAAACTCTGCACAGAAATCGATTATATCTGGAGTAAAGAATTGTACCTCATCAATTAGTATTACAAGCCGAGATAAGTTCCTTATCTTATTTCTTTTAACTTCTTTCCTCATATGTTCATAAATTTGAACAGCATTTTCAACAGTTTTTCCAGGAAAAGAAAACCCATCATGAGTCATTAGATTTTCGCCATACCTTGCTTTATCTTTAACATGTTTATATGCCAGGACGTGTCTTTTAGCAACTAATTCCTTTACTCCTGCAGCTCTCAAAGTATGGGTCTTTTCTGCAAACATCGGCCCAAAATAATCAGTTAACATTTTATCTCTTTTTAATTTCCTATCTTTCTAGAAGAGTTTACTTTAAAAGTATTCATGTTAAGAAAAACAATCTTTTCCACTGTAGATCACTTCACTTTAGCGACTCTTATTGCATTTTTGTCTATCAATTGCTTGTAATGGTCTGCATCTTCTTCCTTTATGAAGTATAAAGACCCCTTTTCACTTCTTATTGGATGAAAATCAACATCATGCAATATAAACAAACCATAATTCTCTTCTTTTTCATAAGAAAGAATTTTTTTCTTTACTAAATACTTAATAAATAGATCATAAGCTTTCTCACGATAACGTATCGGCTTCTCTCTTTTAGTTAATCTTTCAACAGCTTTCCAGTTTATTTTTCCATCTTCACTGATTGTTCTAGCAAAGAATCTTTTTACTCGTTTTTCAAGATCAAAATTATTAGGCATAATAAAACAAGGAATAAACCACTTAAAAGCATTGCCAACTATTAATACATAGTAAAAAGAATTAAGCTGTGAACCACTCTTTTTGCTCTTTAGGAGCAGAGAAATAACCTAATTTTAATCCAGTATCAATATATGCCCAAGCAATAACTTGTGCTTCAAATGCCTCAACATACATTTTCTTATTATAGAAATACAATCCATCTTTGTGGTAGTTCTTTGCAAAATCATAAAAATCTTTGGCCTTGCCTTTTTTCTTTATCTTTAAAGAAGCAAAGACCTCTTTCATTCTTTCCATTTCTCTCTCAGCAGCTTTTTTGATTTCTTGCATTTTAATATAGAATTAAACTTAATCAAGCATCTCAATTTCGATGTTGATTTCTCTTGGAATAGGAACTCTCATAATATTATGAAGAACTCTTTCATCCATTGGAAGATCAATAACTCTTTTGTGTATTCTCATTTCAAAATGATCAAATGTAGCTGTTCCAGAACCACAAGGACTTTTTCTTGTAGTCACTCTTAATCTCTTTGTTGGAAGTGGAATAGGTCCACGAATAACTACTCCTGATTTGCCAGCAATATCTTTAATAGAAACACAAACTTCGTTAAGTTTGGCAATATCTACACTCGCTAATTTTATTCTTGCTGAAGGCATAAAAATTATTGAAAAGGAGGGTATAAAAACCTAACGTTTCCCATTAGATTTGTAGTCGATACATATTTTGCGATGTTGTTTTTTACCGTCGGTAACTTCTAATTCAATATAATGTAATTCTTCTTTCTTTCCAAGATACTCTTTATGCCACCCTTTATACTCTATCTCTGAATTTTTTGGAAAAGCCTTATTAGAAAACCAAAGATCAATGAGACTCAAAGTAGTGTATACATCATGAACAGTTTCTTGAACATACTCATTTACATTTAGACAAATCTTCATTCTCTTATTCGTATCTAAACTTTCTAGAATACTCTTAACACAATCATAATCAATTCTTTCTTCATTGATATGCCTTTTTCCTCCTGGAAAAAGAAATAATACATCTTTAACAGGTATATCTCTCCAAGCTTCTTTTAACCTCTCGTTTAAATTCATATAAGGGAACAATATTCTTCCCTTTTAAACTTAATCAAGAATCAGATACTCTTTTGATTAAACTTTTCTTAAAAGTTTAGGAGACTGAAGTCACTCTATAAGTTAACTTAAAGAAAATTTAAAGTTGTTTAGCAATGATTTCAATACAAACACCTGCAGCAACTGTTGATCCAGCATCTCTGATAGCGAATCTAGCCATGTGTGGGTTTACTGAAGACTTCTCAATAACTAAGTTCCCCATTGGCTTAATCTTTACAACAGCTACATCTCCATTCTTTAAGAAGTCTGGATTCTTAGCTGATTCTTGTCCTGTCTTAGGATCAAGCTTAGAAACTAATTCTACAAACTGACAAGGTACTTGTGCAGTGTGTACGTGGAATACTGGTGTATATCCTTTAGCAATAACTGTTGGGTGATTGATAACTGCAATTCTTGCTGTGAACTCAGTAGCCATTGTAGGCGGTTGAGCAGCATCTGCAATTACATCTCCTCTAGCGATGTCTTTTTTACCGATTCCTTTAATATTAATTCCAACATTTTCTCCAGCCTTTGCTTCTGGCAATGTTTCGTGGTGTGCTTCAATAGTCTTAACTTCTCCAAGGATTCCTTTTCCAGATCTTCCTGGTAATACAATAACTTTGTGTCCTTGTTTTAGAACTCCTGTTTCAACTTTTCCAACTGGAACTGTTCCAATTCCTGTAATTTCATAAACATCTTGAACTGGCATTCTCATTGGCAATCCTACTGGTTTTTCAGGAGTTTTGAATATGTCTAATTGTTCTAGTAAGCAAGGTCCTTTATACCAAGGCATCTTTTCAGATTTCTTAACTACATTTTCTCCCATGAATCCACTTCCAGGGATAAAGTTAATATCAGCAACTTTGTAACCTGCACCTGCAAGTAATTTTGTTAAGTCTTCCTTAACTTTGTTGTAAACCTTTTCATCATAGTTTGCAACATCCATTTTGTTCACCCAAACAGCAATTTGAGCAACTCCCATTGTTCTCATTAAGAAAGCATGTTCTTGTGTCTGTGGCTTAACTCCTTCTGGAGCTGCTACAGTTAAGAAACCAGCATCTGCCTGGCTTGCACCTGTGATCATGTTCTTTACGAAGTCCTTGTGACCTGGTGCATCGATGATTGTAACGTTGTGAGTCTTAGTTACTAATTTCTTGTAAGCTAAGTCAATTGTAACTCCCCTTTCTCTCTCTTCTTTGTATTTGTCCATAACGAAAGCAAATTCGAATCCTTTCTTACCATATTTTTCAGCAAGGTCTCTATACTTTTGCAATTCGTTTTCAGGAAGAGCTCCACTATCAAACATTAATCTTCCAACAGTTGTGCTCTTTCCGTGGTCTACGTGACCGACGAAAATAATATTTAAATTTGTTTTGTCTGCTGCCATTTTTTTTACTATATCATCAGAAAAAAGCCATTTATAAACTTTTCTATTATAAAGAATTATAATAAACCTTATAAGACTCAGGTAAGGTATAAAATCTATGGAAGTTCCAATTTCTAAGATAGGCAAAACACAAAAGATTGATGTGGAAAAATCTTCAGGCATAGTTTTTCATGACGACGTCGGAAGAATCTGTACCGTAATTAAAAAAGAAAACGCACACGACAATAGAGGAGATAAATCCCCTTATAGGATGGCTAATCTCTTAGGTAAAGAATGGAAAGACTACAACAACCACTTCATTGTTCAATCTGCTAAATGTCCATTGAAATGTAATTATTGTTATGTTGACAATCTTAAATCAGATGTTTCTATGAATGCAGATGAACTTGTGGACAAATTTGCTATTTTCAAAAGTGAAGTCGAACCAAGCTTTGACACTAAGCTTAATGTTTTCCACTTCATGGGTGGTGCTCCAGGAGCTTATGCAGAATTTTGGCCTGAACTAAGAAACTCCCTAGACAAAAAGGGACTTGAAGACACTGTTCTATTTTCTGATGTTATTCTTTTAGAAGATCATTTTTACAAGAACAAACCTTGGCAATATCTTAACTTGAAAAATTTTGTGTTGACAGGATGTTTGAAAGGAACAAACCAAGAAAATTTTAGAAAAAACACTGGAAAGGATTTATTTAATGAGGCCCTAGGAGAATTGCAAAACTACTTACCTTCTAAAAATTTTTATCTGACTTTGATAGGTCACGATGAAAAAGATTTAAACAGGCTCTATGATACTGTTCCAAAAGAAAGAATAGACTTCTTGACAATAGTCGATTATGAAGTCACAAAACAAAAAGCTACTTAATCCCCTCTCTTTCTAAAGAAGGTTTTCCATTTTTAGTTTTTGAGATTTTTTTGTCTCTGATATATTGCTTCTCTCGTTTCCATTTGCATCCTTATTTCCTTATAATGAGGTGCATAAGGTTTCAAAATAGGTTCCACTTGTCTCAAATAACTTTGTTGAGTTTCTTCTGCTGATAAGTGAAAATGTTCTAGATTACTTTTTTCAATATTACGGAATCTTTCATTAATCACCGCTAATGTCACCAATTTCTCAAGAACTATACCAGTTATTGGCTTAACCATTTTAAGAATTATAAAGGCATTCCTTTTCTTTGTCTAATCTGCCTTACAACTTTGTTTTGTATCTCAGTTGGAGTCTTTGCAAAAGTCTGGTCTACTACATAATAAGTAGCTCTTCCTTCACTTGCTCCTCTTAAGTCTCCAGCTAATCCAAACATTTCTGCAACTGGCATCTTAACTCTTGTACTTAAGTGTTCACCTTCTTGTTTCATGTCAAGAAGTTGTCCTCTCTTACTTTGTACAAGTTTTGTTAATTCTCCAAGATATCTTGCAGGAGATTCAATCTGAATCTCTTGAATAGGCTCGAGTAGTACAGGATTTCCGCTAATCATTGCGGATCTAATAGCATCTCTTGCTGCAGGATAAACCTGTGCAGGACCTCTGTGGATAGCATCTTCATGAAGTTTAGCATCAACTAGTCTTACTTTAATTCCCATTACTGGTTCTGCTGCAATTCCTCCAGCATTAATGACTTGTTCAAATCCATCCATAAATAATTCAATGACTTCTCCAATCTGAACGATCCCTCTTGTAGCATCTAAGAAAACATTTCCTTTGTAAATTGCTTTGTATTGTCTTGCTTCTTCATTGCTTATTCCTAAAGTTGAAAGTTTATTCCATAATTCTTCATTCTTCTTTTTCAGTCTTCCTTCTGCAATATCTCCACTCTTAATAGCATCATAAACTCCAGGTTCTAATGGTTCAACTTCAATGAAGAATAAGTTGTGCTTGTTAGGGGATTTTCCTTCAGCAACTTTTGATTTCTTGTGTACAGTCTCACGGTAAACAACGATAGGTGGTGAAGTAATAACTTCAACTCCTTTTTCTGTTATAATTCTGTTTGAAATAACTTCTAAGTGTAATTCTCCCATTCCTGAAAGTAAGTTCTCTCCAGTCTCTTCATTAATCTCAATCTTAACAGTTGGGTCCTCTTTTCCAACTTTTTTCAAAACTTCAACTAACTTTGGCAAGTCAGCAGCTTTCTTTACATTAATACTGATAGTAACTACTGGATCAAACATGTGTTTTAAAGCTTCAAATGGTTCCATAGGTTTGGAACTTACAGTTTCTCCGGAGGCAATTCCTTTTAATCCGACTACTCCTATAATATTTCCAGCTGGAATCTTATCAACAACCAATCTGTGTGGTCCTTTGTAAAGATTAATTTGTTGTGTTCTAATCCATTTCTTAGCTTGGTTTAAGTAAAGCTCTTGACCTTTCTCAATAGTTCCTGAGAATAATCTTCCACCAGCAACTTCTCCTGCATGAGGGTCAATAACAACTTTTGTAGGGACAAAAATGACTGGCCCTTTTGGATCAGCATTATATAATGCTTTTCCTTCTTCACTCTCAAAGTCTCCATGCCAAATCTTCTTAATTCTATATTTTTGTGAGTCTGTTGGATTTGGTAAGTGTTTAACAACAGCATCAAAAATTGCTTGATGTACTGGAGCTTTCTTAACTAATTCACTTTGAGTTTCAGTCTCATAAGCTTTTATGATATCTGCGAAAGTTAAACCGATTTTCTTCATCATAGTAAAGCTTAATCCCCATTTATCTTTAGCAGAACCGAAAATAACTGAACCATCCATAACACTTACTCTCCAAGGCTCTGTTGTGTTTCCAGCTATGAATTTATTTACAGAATCAATAACACCAAGGAATCTCTTCTGCATTTCTTCTGGAGTTAATTTCAATTCTTTAATAGGTCTGTCAACTTTGTTTAAGAATAAAATAGGTTTTACTTTTTCCTTTAATGCCTGTCTTAAAACAGTTTCAGTCTGAGGCATCATTCCTTCAGCTGCATCTACAACTACAACAGCTCCATCAGTAGCCCTCATAGCTCTTGTAACTTCTCCTGAGAAATCTACGTGTCCAGGAGTATCAATCATATTAATTAAATAATCTTCACCATCAACAGTACAGACCATGTTTACATTAGCTGAGTCAATAGTGATTCCCCTTTCTTGCTCATCTTTGTGGAAATCCATTACCATCAAATCTCCAGCAAGATCTTGTGAAATCATTCCTGCTCCAGCAAGCAATGAATCAGAAAGAGTTGTCTTTCCGTGGTCAATATGTGCAACTATACCTATATTTCTGATGTTTTTAGGAGTAGTCATTAATTTCTGAATTTTTTCTACAACATCTCCAGCCATTTTAGTTTAACATTCTCCTTGATTTGTTTCTTTCATAAGCCAGTATTGGGCGCCTATATCTCTCTTCAGCAAGCATTATCGCATCCTTTAATGTATGAGTGCTAGTATTATATTCACGTACAGGTTTGCTCTTAGGATCAAGTACAACAATTTTGTCTTCTATTCTTTTACAAGTAGCGACCAATTGTTTATTTCCTACAAATTCTCCTTTAAGGACTCTACCATAAAGTTTTTTGTCTCCTGTCTTTTTGTCTGTGTAATGAGTAAATTTTATTTCCATTTTAATTAAATCTATATTCCTCTTTTAGTTCTTCGGCCAATAATCTAGCTTCCATAGATTGTCTAAATGATTGTTCAATATGATTTTTTACATCTTTAAGATTGTTTTTGCTTGAGTCATATTTTCTTACTCTCTCGCCAAATCCTCTTATAGCTACATAGTCTCTGCCTTCCTGACTGACGCTTGCAATAGATAAATTAGGTTTTACAGGATATCCTGCAATTCTCTCTATACCTAACTCAAGAGTCTCTAATCCCTCTTCATGAACTTTTAGTTTAAATTTCTTTGAATAAATTACTTTCACCATTTTTACCTCGCAGAATCAGCCATTTTCTCAGTCTCAACTTTTTTAGAATAAGCAAAACTATCATTATTTTCATTAGCCGCTCCAATTATTTCTATTGCTAGTGTTTGGGATATAGTCGGTTTTTTGTTAAAAGCTTTATCTTGTGCACCATGAACTAAATTTCTTACTGAAATAGCAATTCTTCTCAAAGGAGCTACATCAACTGATTGAGGATATTTTGCTCCACCATACTCAATTGTAGTAATCTCATCACGGGGAGAAGCATTTTCTATTGCTTTAACAAAAACTTGAACTGGGTTTTGTTTTGTCTTCTCTTCAACAATCTTTAATGCTCCGATTAAAACCTTAGCATTCTTCCCCCATTTTCCTGTAGCATGTTTTGTCATAATTTTGTGTTTCTTTCCTCTGTGTCCAGGAACTGATAACAAATTTATTGTTCTCTCAATAATATTAATATTAGCTTTAGCAAATCTCACTCTTTCTCTTCCCCTGTTTTTAGGAACTAATTTTGCAGATAAATTAAGATATCTTCTAAGACCTGGGTCTTCAACTTTTACTTCTGAAACATCAAACATATCAAATATCTTCATTTGTACCATTATCTTCTACCCTTCTCAATCTTACCTTTAACAAGCATCTTCAAAGGCTGATCATTAACTTGAATAACTTGGAATCTAACTCCAGGAATATCCCCTTTAGATCTTCCCATCTTCCCACCAATTCTTTCAATCAGAACTTCATCGTGTTCATCTACAAACTTTTGTGCTAGATTTCCAGGAATAAAAGCAGTTACATGCCTTCCATTTTTGATCAATTGAACTTTACAACATTTTCTCATCGCTGAGTTAGGCTGTTTAGCCTCTTTTTCTATTTTTTCAAGAACTATTCCTTTAGCTTGACTTGCACCTTTAAGAGGGTCTGCTTTAAGACCTGTTTTAAGTGTTCTTTGTCTATGCTGCTTAGAATTCCATTTATACTTTTTCCTTCTTTGGATTAGCTTTTTTCCACCCATTACTCCCATTTTTTACAGAACTTGAAGAAAATGTACGTTTTTAAAGATTTCCCTATTTAAATCTTCACTCATACATTGAATTTAATGCTGCTAGGGCCACTGGAACAGTACTTATTTTATCTTCAGCAATATAGTGCCCTTTATTGTGTTCTACAATGATCTTTGCATGTAACTTTTCAGCAAATAATTTTTTATTCTTTAATGGAATATGCTTATCATTGTCAGAAAAAATAGCTACAATTTTCCCAGCATGTTTCTTAATCTCCTCACAGTCTATAGGTGTTTCTAGCCAAGGCTTTATTATACTTTTCCCAAGATCTTCCATTCTCTCAGTATTTGAATAGAAGAAACCTGCAACGAAGACAACTCCTCCGACTTTAACACCTTCAGGAAGTCTTTCTAGATACCTCATGACTGCTTGGGAACCAATACTATGGCCTAGAAAATAAGTATCTTCATCGGCTTTGCCAACGAGCTTTTCTAAATGCCCTACCCATTCTTCTATTTTTGGAGTGTCAGTATTTGGCATTTGAGGGTTGAAAACTTCAAAACCCTTTTTCTTTAATTCATCTCTCATCCATAAATGCCATCCACCTGGAGAACCTCCCCATCCATGAATTATGAAGACTCTTTTTACCATATTCTCTATCACATATAACCCTTTAAATAATTAATCGGTAGATTAATAAACTAAGAAACAGATTTACAACCCCTCAAAATGATATACAAAAAGCTGAAAATAGGAATAGATTTAGATGATGTTTGTAATGACTATCATGAGAAATACCTTCCTTTCATGAGTAAAAAATTGAATAAGACCTTCAGATTAGAAGAGATGTATAAGTTTGATTATAAGATTTTTGGATTAGATGATAAGACAGTAAGGCCAATAATTGATGAGTTTCAAAAAGAAGGAGGGATGGCTGATTCAAACCTAAGACCTAGAAAAGGTGCTTTTGAAGCAATGAAAATTCTTGTTGGGAAAGGTGCAGAGTTATATATAATCAGCAACAGGCCAGATTATATGCAAAAGAGCACTGAGAAATTTGTTGAAACAAACTTCCAAGGAATTTTTTCAGATATCTTGTTAACAAACAAATATGGTCCTGGAGGCCCTAGTAATTCTAAATCGGGAATTTGTAAAGATAAAGAAATAGATATTCTCATTGAAGATGCACTTCCAACAGTCAAAGAATGTCTTCCTTCATTAAAGTCTGGCAAGGCAATTTTATTTGATTCTCCTTGGAATCAAAGAGTTAGCCCAAAAACGGTTTATCGTGCTCATACTTGGTTAAAGAATTTGGAAGGTACACCTTTTGTTTTAGATTCAGTAGAAAAAATAGTAAACAGTAATGGTTATTCTAAAAAAATTAAACAATCCTCAAAGACTTTACACCATATTGTCTCTTAAGAATATTAGCAAGCTCTTCCAATCTCACTTTATTTCTTCCAATAAGTGATGCTTTTGCTTGTTGACCAGCAAATATTGTAATCATATTATTCTCAATAAGTATTTTCTTAAACTTCACAGGCTGAATAACGTCTTTTATAAAATCCGCAAGTTCAGAATCTGGAATGATTCTTACTTTAGTTCTGAGTAAATTGCTTAATCGTTTAACATTCCTTCCTTTTTCACCAACAGCTTTTGATAGAAGTTCACGTTTAACGATAAAGACTTTAGTGTTATTGTAATCAAAGCATTCTTTTGTTCTAACATTTGCTATCCTTGAAAACAAAGTTAAACATTGAATTGATTGCTGATCAAGTTTTAATCCCATATCTTTATGTTATTCCTCTTGTTTTAAAATATAACGGTTCTTAAGAACTTACTTTTTCTTCTTAGGTTTTTTCTTTGGTTTACCTAAAGATCCAGTAATCTTAACAAGCAGTCCAGGTAGTCCTGTTCCAATAGGTACTGGCTGGTTTAAGATTACATTTTCGATAACTGATCTCAAATCATCTCTACTTCCTTGAATTGATGCATTTACAAAATGCTTTATTGGTGTTTCGAAACTTGCTCTCGCTAAAATAGAACTTTTCTCTGAAATAATTCCGATTCTAGTGATACCTTTCACTTCACCGCTAGCAGTCATTGTATCTGCAATAAGCAAAGTATGTCTTTTGTCAATATCCAAACCCTGTTGTGATACAACTTTGTTGATTTCCTTAATAATTACGTTTCTTGCTGCTTCAATTCCTAAAACATTTGAAGTTTCATGGAGATCATTAGTAGTTGTCTTTTCTTTATGTATTCCTTTAATCTTTAAAATTTCTTCAAGGTTTGTTCCTGCTGTTAAGATAGCAAATTTATTATCTCTCTTAACAATCAAAACTTGGCTAATTCCTTTAACTCCACTTATATTGAAGTCTTTAAGCTTCTCTTTCATCTTGTACATCTCTTTGAATGAATCAGTTTCTGTGCTAATGATAATTGTTTCATCATCTTTCAATCTTACCTTGTATTTTGCTTCCTTTAATTTATCAATTACTGATTTAGGAGTAATACGAGCAGATCTCATTGAAGGTCTATCTAATTTAACTTCAATTTTTCCTTCTGTAAACAATACACTGAATTCAGTAGCAATGCCTGTAAAGTTTATTTCTTTGATTCTTTCTGCAATTAGCCTTGCACTTTCGTCTTTGTTATATTGTTCTTCTAAGAAAATCTCCATTTGTGGAGTTGAAGGCTTTTTTCTTGCATCGAAAATTTCGATAAGTCTAGGTAAACCTAAAGTTACCTGCATTTCGGAAACTCCAGCGAAGTGGAATACATTCAAAGTCATCTGAGTTGAAGGTTCACCAAAAGATTGAGCAGTAACAATTCCAATTGCTTCTCCAGCATCAATCTTATCATTCTTTAAGTGTAATTTGCTTACATCTTTCAAATCATTTCCGTAAACATACTGAATAATCTTACCTCTAGCATCTCTTGCAGTTCCATCATATTCAATTCTGATGTCTTGCAAAGCATTTGCCAATCTTCTATAAAGATATCCGGATCTAGGAGTTCTTAATGCAGTATCCATTAATGCATCTCTTCCTGTGATAGCTCCGAAAAAGAATTCATGAGGTTTTAAACCGTCTCCATAGCTTGATTTAATGAATCCTTTTGAAGTAGGACTTAAATCTCCTTTCTTGAAAAAAGGCAATGTTCTTCCAGTATAACCTATCTCAATTCTCTTAGCCCATAAGTCTTGCTGTCCGACTGAACAAGCCATTTGAGTTACATGAAGGATATTTCCTGCAGAACCTGACAGAATCATCATGTTTGCATTGTTTGAATCTGGAATTTCTTTCTTTACAAGATCTCCAAGCTTTGTTCTTACGTCATTCAGAGTATGCAAAATCTTCATTTCTCTAGATTCTTCTCTAGTCTTTCCAGGAATAACTGGTAATTTGTTAGCATGATATGCTTCAATTAGTTCTTGAGTCTTTTTCCAAGAATCTTTTACTGCGTTTGATACAGCATTCTTAATTGTTGGCATGTTAACATCAGCTAATGAGATTGTGAATCCATGTTTTGACAAATAAGCTATTCCTAATGTGAAGATACTGTGCAAAATCTTCATAGCTTCTTCTCTTCCAGCGTGTTTATCTATATCTTTGATTAAAGCTCCACCTTCTTTTCCAATTGTACTATTATCAATTACTCCAGAAGTCAATAATCCCCCTCTAATATCCACTTTCTCATTTGTTCTGGATTTTCCTACATAATCTAATTTAGGAAGTAATGCTGAGAAAACTGCCTTTCCATCTAGAACCTTACCTTTCATCTTTTCTATTCTGTCTAGATCTCCACCAGCAGTAGCAATCAATTGTGCTGCGTCATCTTTAGAAATCTCATTTTTACTTAACAGATAGTTTCCAGTAACTGCATCTGCAATACATCCAAGAAGGTTTGTATTATTTTTAGGGCTGATCAAGTTATTATTAACATTTAACAAAACCTTTGTTTCAGCCATTGCTTCTTCATTTTGTGGAACGTGTACATTCATCTCATCCCCATCATAGTCTGCATTATAAGGTCCTGCAGTTCCAGGGTGTAGTTTGAAAGTTCTTCCAGGTAGGATTCTTACAGCGTGTCCCATTAAACTTGCCCTATGCAAGCTAGGGTGTCTGTTGAACAAGACCATATCTCCATCTTGAAGATATCTTTCTACAATATAACCAATTTGAATTTCATCAACTAATTCGTCTTTAAGCTCTTCAGTAATTTTTTTATGCTTACCATCAGGTCTTATTATGTAAGATGCTCCAGGCCATTTGTCAATTCTTTTCATCAATACCTTTAATTTAGCCATATTAGCAGTTGTAACTCTTTCAGGAACAGTTAATATTTTTGCAACTTCTAAAGGAATTCCTACTTCATTTAATTTAATGAATGGATCTGGAGAAATAACAGTTCTTCCGGAGAAGTTTACTCTCTTTCCTGCTAAGTTGTGTCTAATTCTTCCTTCTTTCCCTTTAATTCTTTCATGTAATGTCTCCAAGGGTTGTCCTGACCTATGTCTTGCAGGGGGTACTGAAGCAATGCTATTGTCAAAGAATGTTGTAATATGATATTGCAATAGGTCCCACAAGTCCTCAATAATGACCTCTGGAGCTCCAGCATTCAAATTCTCCCATAATCTCTGGTTACTTCTTACAATGTCTCCAAGCTTGTGTGTTAAGTCATCCTCACTTCTCTCACCAGTATCTAAAGTAATACTTGGTCTTGCTGTAACTGGTGGAACAAGCAGTAATGTTAATATTCCCCATTCAGGCTTTGCTGAATCTGGATCAATCTTCAAAAGTCTTAAGTCTTCATCAGGGATTCTTGAAAGTCTAGCTCTAACTTCTGTTGGAAAGATTCTTTTCTTTCCAGATATGAAGCTTGTTGGCTTGTCAACTTTAACTTTTTCTTGATCAGCTTTACAATAAGGACATTTCTTAGCATCTTTTGCTTTCTTAAGGATATTATCTTTATGTTTCTCTATGTTTTCAGGACTTAAACAGATTCTTCCACATTCTTGACATGAAGATCTTAATAATAATTCAATCATAGGAACATATTTCACGTGGACTGTTGGCCTTGCCATTTCGATGTAACCAAAGTGTCCCAAACATTCTTTTAATTTTCCTCCACAAGTTCTACATCTGATTCCAGGATCAATAGCTCCAAGTCTTAAATCCATTAATCCACCATCAACAGGATAACCACCCATGTCATAAAGTTCTGGAGTTACAACTTTTGCAACACCCATTCTCTTTATTTGTTCTGGTGAAATCAACGTAAAATTGATTGCTCCTACTTTTTTTGTTACAGTTTCTTCCATTTTATTCGTATTTATTTGTTAATTCTAAGTGTGGGAAAATATGCATTGCAGTTAATTCTTCCATGAATAACTTGAACGCATAACTAATCTCTATAGGTTCGATAGCAGCTCCATTACATACTGGACAGAACTCTTTCTTTCTTAGTTTGTCTACAATTGCTAATGAACCACATTTTATACAGATAGGGATAGTTACTTTATCTGAATCATATCTTTCTTTAAGCAGTAATGATGCTCCATGTCCAATAATTGCATCCTTCTCCATTTCTCCAAGTCTCAATGCTCCACCTTTACTTCTTCCTTCAACTGGCTGTCTTGTAAGTAATGTAACTTTTCCAATACCTCTTGCGTGAAGCTTGTTTCCAACCATGTATTTAAGTTTAAGATAATACATGTTTCCGACGTAAATCTTAGCATCAATCATCTTTCCACTAATTCCATCATAGAAAGTTTCTTTTCCATCAGCTCTGAAACCTAATTCAGTCAATTGCTTTTCAAGGTCTGCAACATCTCTTTCTTGGAATGAAGTTCCATCCATTGATTCTCCCTTCAAAGCACCAATCTTTCCATTAAGTAGCTCTAATAGATAACCTACTGTCATTCTTGACGGGATACTGTGAGGATTGAAAACTAAATCTGGTTTCATTCCACTTGATGTGAAAGGTAATTCATCTTCCGGAGCAATTAAACCAACAACTCCTTTCTGTCCATGAGGTGTTGAGAATTTGTCTCCAAATTCAGGAATTCTTAAATCTCTTGCACGAACTTGAATAACTTTGTTTCCTTCTGAGTCTCTTGTTATGAAAACTCCATCAATTGTAGCTTTCTCTTCTTGTCTAATCATTACACTGTTTTCTTTTCTCGCTTTAGCAATAGCCATTTCTTCCATTTCTGATAAGAATTTTGGAGGTGAAGTTCTTCCTATAACAATATCTCCACCACGTAATTTAGCTTCAGGATAAACGATTCCATCTTCTTCTAGATACATATAACTTTTCTCAGTTCTATATCCTCCAACATCTTTTGAAGGAATAGTAATTTCATCTGCTAGACCTCCAGCATAATGTAATTCAGTTCCAGAATATGGTCTAAAATAAGTGCTTCTTGCAAGTCCTCTGTCAACAGAACCTTTGTTTAATATAACTGCATCCTCAACATTATATCCTTGGTAAGGCATGATTGCAACAACCATGTTTTGTCCTGCAGGATAAAATGAAATAGTATCATATATAAAACTTCTAACAAGTGGCTTTTGTGGATAATGAAGAATACTTACATCTGTATCTAATCTAATAGGGAATGCAGCTGAATAAAGGCCTAAAGCCTGCTTTTGAGTCTTGCTTCCTCTGTTTAATCTTGAACTCTGGTCATGGTTTCCGAAAGGAACCAATGCTGTAATTAATCCCAAGAATGCAATCTTATCAACTTCTAAGTGTGTGTGATCTGGAGTGATGTCTTCTTTGTTTAATGCAACTAATGCATTCTCTTCTTCTGCAGCATCTAAATATTCTATAATTCCTTGTTTTACTAAATCACTGAAATTAAGTCTTCCTTCTTTTATTTGTTCAAGATGCTCATTATTAATCATTGGTTCGCCGTTCTTTACAACAATTAAAGGTCTGATAACTCTTCCAGTTTCTGTAGTAATAAGAATCATGTCATTCTCTTCCACAAGTCTGATGCTCATTTCTTGAGGAAGTAGGCTTTGCCTTCTTTTGTCTTTTACTTTTTCAGCAAATTCTTTAGGTTCATTAGTTTCTCCTACGAATTTTCCATTGTAAAATATGTCTGTCATTTTATTTTATATTACTTGGAACCTCCATTCCAATTTCTTTTAGAGTATCTACAAAGTGTCTGCTGTCTAAGTCAACAGCAGTTGAAATCTTACTTAACAATGCTAGGTTCTTTCTCAAACCAATAGGTGTTCCTTCTGGAGTTTCAATAGGACAGAACCTTCCATAATGTGTTGGGTGTAGGGTTCTTGCTTTGAAGTTCTCTTGTTCGGAAGGAAGTAATGAAATAACTCTCTGTAAGTCAGAGAATATTGATAAGAAATTAGTCTTATCCATGTTTTTAGTCACTCCAGTTCTTTCTCCAATCCATGAACCTGTTGCAATAGCTGATTCAATTCTTTGTGTGAACAAAGTTGCCTTTGCAAGAGTCATCAATGAATATATTTTCTTTTTCTTTGCAAGTCTAATTAAATTGTTTTGCAAGTCTCTTAACAACATTGTTAAGTTAATTCTGAATAAGTCTGTGAATAAATCTCCGGAAAGCTTTACTCTCTTGTTAGCATAATGGTCTTTATCACTTAAGTATTTAGTTTGCTTAGCTACAAAGAATTGTTTCATTAATTTACATAAAGTTACTGCTTTCTCTACTCTACTTTCAGGTGTGACTCCGATATGAGGAAGAAGATAAGAATCAATTCTTGTTTTTAATTTATCTTGAACTTCTTTCTTTGTTCCTAACATTGAAGTTCTGTCAACAATGAAATTCAATGCATCAAGTGCTGAGTGCATTCCAGTATATTCATAAAGATTAACAACAAAACTATCACTTTCTACTCCGACTAACTTAGCGATGTCTGCATCTTTTGTAACTCCCAATGACTTAATCAAAGGAATTAAAGGAATATTCTTGAATCTTGAGAAACTTATTTCAAGAATTCCATCAGTTGCTTCAAGAATTGAAGTCGGAATCTTGTAAGATCCTCTTTGTGAGAATAATCTAAGTATCTTTTTCTTTTTATTTTTAGAATCTATGTTAATAAAAGGTTGATTTGATGCTAAGTCTTCTAATAAAACTAGAATTCTTTCATTACCATTGACTGTAAAATAACCTCCAGGGTCTGCTGGGTCAATATGGTTTTCAATTAATTGATCATCAGTCATATTGTGTAAGTGGCAATACTTACTTCTAACCATGATTGGCATTCTTCCAATCTCAACGTCACAATGTTCTGATTCATCATCTTTCTTTATAGTAATCTCCATATGTACAGGGGCTGAATAAGTTAAGTTTCTCATTCTTGCTTCTGCTGGTAGTAAATTGTGTCTGCTTCCATCAGCTTCAATAATATTTGGTCTTCCAACCTTAATCTTTCCCACTTCAACTTTAATATCTTCACTTGATAAGTTAGCAGCAACTTCTTTTGCAATAACTTGCATTCTATTATCGACAAAATCATTGAAAGATAGAATATTAGACTCCACTAAGGAGTGATTCTTAAGGAAATTTTTGATTAATGTGTGTTGTTTATCCATTTTGAAAATTATACTACTACGAGTCTGTAATAAGGGATTTTTTCTCCCTTTTCATCTTTCCTATCAATTTTAATTATATCTCCAGCCATAACATCTACCGAAAGAGCCTTATCTGTAACTTTCATAGTCGGTAATTGTGTAGAAGAGATGTTATATTTTTTGAGAACTTTCTTTACCTCTTCTGGTTTTAATTTTGAGTGTTTTGGCTGTAGCTGATGCATTTTAGGGCTTAGAACACTATTTTATCAAAAGAACCATTTATAAACCTTTCGTTTTTTCCAGCCAAAGCTACATTATTCACTCTAGCCAGAAATAAATACAATTAAGGTATAAAACCCCAAGGCACTAATCGCCTACTACTCTTTTTACAAGACTAAGAAGTATTTATAGGTTTTGTATAGGATAATACTACTTCAGGAGTATAACTTATTTTCTTTTATAGAGGGATTCTATCCTTTCTTTCAAGACATTCTTCTTTAAGTCAGAATATCCTCTTTTGAGAAATTCTTGTTTCATGTCATAGACATTTCCATTATAGAAACAAACTTTAGTTCTCTTTGAACGTATTAGTGTACTGAAGTCTCTGTCTATGTTTACTGTTGTGTGGATTATCTTCTTATTTAATCCCTTGAATAACTTATGTTTATTATTTGGATTATTGATCAACATGTAATTTCTATCATATTTGAGTGCAGATATTCCTACTTGGGCTAATCCAAAATGTTTTCCAATCAAATTACCATAATTAATTGCTCCAGGAGTTATCTCCCCTAATCTTCTTTTTTCACTTCCAAAAGGATTACCCAATCTTCTAGGCACATAAATAATACAAGGAACTTCTAAAGAACTAAGCGCATCAACTACTGTGATCTCTTCTAGTATTTTATCTGTTCTCCTTTTTCTATTCTCAGCTATTTCATATAAGGGTTTAATTCTCATCTTCGCTCCACCATGTTTATTGATTTATATTTAGGATCTTCTGTGACTTCTTTTCCTAATAATGGATAAGAATCAGCATCTTTTCTCGAAGGAAACTCAACTTCTGCTAGAATTCTTCCACTTTTATTATCATAAACATCCATGTCAATGTTAAATCCCTTATAGGGAATCACTAATCTGTTTTTCCAGATTCTTTTCCCCCCCGTCAAATACCAATTGTAACCAAAAGTTTCTTTGGATATGTCAGTTTCTAATTCAGGCCTTTCTATATCTCCTTCTCCTTTAATTGTAAAACAATGGTTTTGAGATCTTTTTCTTAATCTAAATTCTTCTGGCGGAAAGTCGCATTTTAATTTCATTGCCCTTGCTAATTTCTTCCCTTCTTTAGTTGGAAGATATCCTTGAACAATATTTTCTCCATACATCCTTACACCCCCTCGGCAATACATGATTGATTCATAAATATTAAAGAATTCTTTAGTTGCATGAACTTTTTCATCCCAGTCTGTTCCTTCACAGATCAAAAACTTTCTTTCTATTTCTGTTTTCATTTCTTCCTATCTTCTCTTTTTCCTTTTTCTCAACTTCTTTGCCCTTTCCTGGTATAGGTAAGCACCCAATGTTTCTCCTACGACATTATCACCTTCCATATCGGCAATTAGACTTTTTTCTCCTTGAACTAATTCATTTTCAGTTAACCTTTTTCCTGAAAGAGCCTTTGCAACGATACTTAACGCACCCATTGGATTGGGAGCAGTCTCGATAAATTTTGTATGTCCTGTGATTTTTGCAAGAACATCAATCAACCCAGGTCCAGATAATCTTGCATCTAAATGACGAGCAACCATTTTTTCATCAACAGTTGTAAAATGCTCCACAAACTTAAGCATTCTTCCAATAATACAATCTGAAAAAGCAGGTCTTCCATCTTGATGATAATAATCTTTTCTTGGTGGTTGCCCAGCAGCATGCATTATTTCTTGATATAATCCAGGACTTGGTTTTAATGGTGCCCAATGCCAGGCTTCATATATACTTACGCTATCAGGAATTGGTAATTGGGCCCATTCATCCATCTTCTTTCCCTTGAATACTTTTACCTGATCAAAATTTTTTAATTCTCCACTTCTTTCACAAGTGTTTATCCCATGTTCTTTTAAATAAGAGTCTTTAATGTCATAAGGGACTGAAACCACTTTTGTTTTCTTCACTTTCCCTACAGAAAAAGTCTTTGGATATAGCTTTATCATAGTTGAAAGATCATCATATGAATCTTCTACTGGTTTCCTAAGTCCACGCATGCTAAATTCTCTTGGTTTTCCTTTGTAGTCTTTATGATCAGCATACAAATTCAATCTTTTCTTTTTATCATCATAACTGTGGACTATCAAGGTAAGATCTCTCATGACGCTCCCAACAGTTTCATTGTCATAGTTTACAACATTGAAATTAATCCTGCTTCCATCGGGGAATTTTTTATAAGTGACATCTCCACATTTCCCACATTTATGTCCCTCTTTCCAAGCTTTCCTCAAATCCATCAATTTATGACAAGATCCACATTCTCCCTTTCTTTTAAGCACCCTTTCAGTCAAACTACCATGCCAAAGTGAGGACCCTTCCTTTTCTTGAACTTTTCTTGGAGGTTTCTTTCCATCAAAACATTTATCAGAACTTGTATCTTTAACCTTATATCCAGCATCCTTTAAATGGCTTAACAAAGGCTTCAGACTCTTCTTATTTTTAACATATAAATCACCATTACATATATCATAAACTCCTTTAATCGCTTCTGGACTATAATCTACTATCTTCTTTACCATTATATTTATCTCAGAAACAGTCTGAGGCTGAACACCTCTTAAATATCTGCTCATTAATACTATAAAAAGTTAACTAAATGGCTCTTCATTTTCAGGACCCAATCCCCAATAATCTTTTACCATAGAGGAGATAGATCTTTTATTTTCACCTTTCCAGTAAAATCCAAGAGCATTATCATCTAAAGCAATTTTTCTTGCATCTTCCTTACCACTCACCTCTCCATAAATAACTGGTTTTTCATGATCTTTAACAAAATCAGACATATATGGCATGACTAGAATATCAGGATATACATCTGAACTTCCTAGTAATTCACTAGGCTTCATTTTAGTAAGTCTCCCCATAAGAGTCAACCCAATAGGTAAGTCTGTTCCAGCTTCCTCATTTCCTTTGGCAAAAGCTTCCAGATGTTTTTGCCAGAATGAATAGAAATAAGCACGTTCGATTCCTACTTCTTTAACTGCTTTAGCAGTTCTTTTAGCTACATCTGCGTCAGTTCCAGTAGGCTTTGCTTCTATAGAAAGGGCAATGTCATGCCCTCTATTTTGATATTCAGAAACCTTCTCCAAAATCTCTCCAAGATATGCAGCTTTTCCTTGTTCACGGTAATTATCAAAAGCTTCTTTTGACATATGTGAATATAATCCCCAATATTTTGCTGTTGGTGGATGTGCAAGAACAATCTCTCCAGTTTTTTCCAATCTCATAACATCTCCTTCTAGAGTAAGAATTGGCTTCTTATCCCCTAGAGAATCTCCTAGAGATTCACGCATCTCATCAGCTTCTGCTTCATAGTTAATTTTAGAATTATTGCCCAGTCTATGCTTAATTACGAGCTTCTCATTATTGACATCAACTAGTTCTTTTAGCCCCATTTTTTCCTATTATATAAGGCCTTACAGGTATATAAATCTTACCCAATGTCACCACTTAAGAGGGGCAATGAAAGAGCATTATCTCTCCAGAGAACAACTTTAGAAATTTCCTTCAGAAAGTCTTTTAAGTACATAGTACCTCGTAAGATAGTAAGAAATGTGGTGATAAAAGGAGGTGTTAAATGGTATTTGAAGTTTGTCAACAACTAATGTCTGGTAATTTCACAGGAGACCCTGTTAATCTTATTGCACAATGTCCTTTTGCCGATGCTTTAGCAGGCGGAGCAATGGGAGGTTTGATGGTATTAGGAATAACAGCAGCTCTTTTTGCAGTGCTTGCGTTTTATGTTTATACTTCGTTAGCATGGCAGACTATTGGAAAGAAGTTCAAGTATAAACATTCTTGGCTTGCATGGATTCCAATAGCAAGATGGTCAATGGTTCTACAACTTGGAAAGTTCCATTGGGCATGGGTATTCTTAGTCTTGATTCCAGTTTTAGGATGGATAGCTTTATTAGTTCTATTAATAATAGCTAGATGGAGACTTTATGAAAAGAGAAAGTACCCTGGATTTTTTAGTTTAGCAATAATTATTCCTAATATTGGAGGAATCCTAGACCTAATCGTAATAGGATTCGTTGCTTGGAAAGATCTAAAGAAAAAGCTCTTTTAATTTAGTTTTATTTATTTTCTTCTTCTTTTATTTTTTTAATGAGTGGACTAACCTCTCTTTTAATTCCATCAAAATCACAATCTCCATAAACTCTACTTTTATTTGGAATCTTAAAGATATTTCATTTTAAAAGCATTATCTGATTTGAGGATAATTATCTTTTACAATACATTAAGTTTAAATCCTTCAAATTAGTTAATTAACTGAGGTGGTGGATTAACAAGTGCCTCAATCTTGTTCTTAAATAATGGCCCTATATGAAAATAAGAGTAAAAACGAAAGCCTGTTTCATGCAGCCCTAATTTACTCAAAAAAAATGAATATTGGAACCAAAAGTTCTAATGATTCTGTTAGAGAAAAACTTCTAGAATATGGGAGCTTTGAGAATATCTACAAAAGCCTTAATCCAGATGTTTTATCTGTAGGGGACTCTATAAGGAGTATCAAAGGAATAGAAAAAGTCATAAGCACACTAGACAAGGTAGATTTTGACTTTGATGTCCTAACAGTAAATGATTCTAACTTCCCTGAAAGCATGAAAAAAGAAGGAAATTCTCCTGTAATTTATACAAGGGGAGATAAAAGTTTACTAAATAGGGAAAATATTGCAGTTGTTGGAACAAGACACATTTATCCAAACAAAGACCGAGCAGCATATGGGGAAGCATTTAATGTATTGAAAAGACTTCTGGAGAAAGATTATGTTATTGTTAGCGGGCTGGCAAAAGGTTGTGATACTCTTGCCCATACTAAAGCAGTTGAAGCTGGAAAAAGCACAATTGCAGTTTTAGGAACTCCTCTCAATCAATATTACCCTAGCTCAAACAAAAAATTGCAGGAAATAATCGCTAAAGAGCACTTACTAGTTTCCCAGTACCCTATCGGCATAAGAACGTTTAGTTCTTATTTTGCACATAGAAACCTCACAACAGTCTCACTTTCTACAGAAGGGATTGTTGTAATAAAGGCTTCAGATAAGTCTGGAACCCAACATGCTATAAAGTCTTGTGCAGAACAGGACAAGCCAATCTATGTTTTAGCCAATAATTTCTTAAAGAACCATAATTGGCTTGAAAATTACAAAGAGAATATCAAAAGGATTAACAAAAAATGAGAGAATGCTTATTTGACCTGGATGGAACATTAATTGATACAAGTAGACTTAGACCATTCAATTGCACAAGAGAGGGAAAACAATTTGTGGTGGAGAATCCAGATAAGGTCCCTACTAAGCCCTATTATGATCAGTTGGTTAAACTAGTAAATAAACTTAGTAAACATAAAAAAGCAGAGATAGTAACAAACTCTCCACATGACTATTCAGAGGTTTTACTAAGAAAACATGGTTTTTCTGAAATAAAAATAAATGCCTCACTGGGAAAACCAAATAAGGCAGAGCTATTACACAAATCCTCAATGTTTTTAGATGCAATAATAATTGGAGATAATCCTATAGATATGCTAACTGCCCATGGGCTCGAAATACCTTCTATTGCAGTTACTTGGGGAGAAAGTACTCCCAAAAGACTGGCAAAATCAGAACCCTCCATTATTGTTTCAGATATTTCTGAGCTGGAAGAAGCAATAGAAAAGTTTGGGGAAGGAAAAATAAATTATAACAAAAGAGAAAACACTGAAAAATATGCATTTCTAGAAACAGCCCCCTTAAGAGACCCTGAAATAAAGTTATCTTTCCTAGATGATTACTATCCTGTTACTAAATATCCTTATGCAAATAATCCCAAATACGACTTTGCTTCAGATGTTTTAAGGTTCAAAGAAAGTAAAGAAATTAGAAGATCAAAAATAAAAGAGGGGCAAAGAAGCGAATATTTTTTCAATGGAAGGATCAAAGAAGGAAAGAGATTTAAGGATGTTATTCAAAATTTTTATAGCACCCTTCTAAAAAAGATAGACTCAATGAATCTTGTAGGAGAAACAGCAATTCTTGCAGCACCCAACTCTCTTCCAGAGTTTTGCTATTTTTATGATATCAATAATGTAATTACAAAAAGTCTTAATTCAAATCATTTTGGCAATAGTTTATCAAAAAGGGTTTTTTATAGAGTATATCCAAAATCTTCCTCACACGAAGGGGGAAACAGAGAAGGGCATTACTCAACCACTGGCGTAAAGAAAGGAACATCCCTCAGAGAGTTCAAAAATGTTATTTTATTTGATGATGTTTATACTAGTGGTTCTCAAATAAGGTCTTTAGGAAATATTGCCAGAGAGTTATGTGATTTTAAAGGAAATCTTCATTCACTAACTCTCGGAAAGACATTCTAGAAATCGTGGGTCCTAGAATTCTAAGTTATGACTCCGACGGTGCCATTACAGAAAATCTATGACTCTTACAAGAGTTTAATGTGCCTGTTAATCATTTAACGTCGCTGGAGTTTAAATAATTTTCTATAATCAGGACTTATTAAGGGATAACCAAAAAGTATATATAGTAGTAATGAATAGGTATTCATAACATGGAGGTACAATAATATGCCAAATAAAGACGGAACAGGACCTGATGGAAAAGGGCCTAAAACTGGAAGACAATTAGGAGATTGCAAAGATGCAAAACCTGTAGTTGGAAAAGGTTTAGGGCCTTGTGGAAGAGGTCTTGGTAGAAGAAGAAATAACCAATAAAATGCCTAGACCTTGTATTAGAAGGAGAGTTAGGGGAGAGCCTAACTCTTCATATTTTAAACCTGCAGGTATAAGGATGATTGATCTAGAAGAAACTGTCCTAAGCATGCCAGAATTTGAGGCAATTAGATTAGTAGATTTAAATGAAATTCCTCAAGAAGAGGCAGGAAAGAAAATGAATGTTTCTCAGCCTACATTATCAAGAATTCTAAAATCTGGAAGAAAGAAAATAGCAGAAGCAATAGTAAAAGGAAAAGCGATTAAGATAGAGAGTAGAGACCCAAGTCAATAAAATAAAAAAATAAAGAAAAAGAAAAAATAAATTAAAAAATTACTCTTCAGCTTCTGTTGCTAAGAAAGCCCACCAAGGTTTCTTGGTTTGAATCAACTCTCCAGTTTCAGCATCAACTTGTGCTTGAACTTGCATTCTCGCCCTGAATAATCCAAAAACTTTTGAGTTTCTTTGAGCTTTCATTTCATAAGCTGCTCTTACTTGTTCTCCAGCACCTACTTCTTTAAGTTCAATTTGACAATCTTCGTCACAATTTCTTAACCTCAATCTCTGTAAAGCAGTTTCTGAAGCAGTATTTGGCATAACTTTAATTTCTGCATCCCTTCCATTTGAAAGCATTGTATGTAACCTTGTCCTATTTTGGAACATCTCTTGAGTCATGTTATTCGGACAATCTGCAATAACCCCTTCAACTTCAAGCCTACATTGGCCATTTTCTTGCCTATGTAATTGCATTTGCATACCTGCCTGATTTTTATAGGTTCCAGCCTCAGCTCTTAATTTTTTACCTTCTCCGGCACCCATTACTTCACCCTCTTCTAAGCCTTGTCCAGTTCCTTGGCCTACAGCTTTTAATTCAGGATTTTCAATGCCAGTTCCAGGTTCATGAATTCCTTGACCTTGAGCTAAAACAAAAGCACTTGCTAAAACTAAAGTTGCTAATAAAATAAATATTTTTTTCATTTATCATTTCCCCCTTTCATTTACTAATTAAAAATTAATGTTTCTTTTTAGTGGTTAGGTGGTGTATGGATGTTAATAGTAGCACTATTGCAAGAGTTAAAACACCCCAATTACTATCTTGATATCCAAAAAAACCTGCAACAACAGCCCCAATTAGCTGTAACCAACCCATTGTTTTATATTCTATCATTTAATCAGCCTCCCTTTTGATATTATATTCCTCGTTAGAGAGATATATAAAACTTCTGAAGAGGACACTTAAGGGCCATAGAAATTTTGGAATGACTCCGACGGCACACTGGATAGTTGTGGTAAATTAGAGAGACACAAAGTTATACAGGTTTTATACAGGTTAAATATAAAATTGTAAGTCTTGGGAAAGCTTTTATACCCCTAACCTTCTTATAAATTAGAGGTGTTGGTGCCTCAGAACCTAATTCTGAGAGGAGTAAAATGAAAAATTTAAATCGATTTCAAAGAATGTATCTTGAAGAAATAGAAGGAGATATTCGTGGATTACAAACAAACTATATTGAAATTTTAGGTTTAAACAGATATATCTCAGTTTATACAATTCACCAGAAGACAAGCCCCCCAGCATACAGGGAGCATAACATTTTCTTCTTTTCAAAGGTGGATAGCAAGATAGTAACATCTCCAGTAGATCTAAAGTTAGAAGATAAGATAAGGGCGCATGTATTAAGAAGATCTTGTATTCAAGTTGAAAGAGGAATGGGATATATTGGGGCGGCTGCAATAGGGGTGAAGCGGAGAACATTCTTTGATTATTGTAAAAAGGTGGTTAAATTAGAATTGTTGTCAAGAGGACCAATAAAATCAGATTAGCTCGCCAATGCTTAACACATCCACTCACTCTCGACAATCCTTTTAAACTGTTTAGTTTATGTTAGAATTAAGGCTTAAACTTATACAGGACTTGTACAGGTTTGTGACTCTTGGATTTACCATGAGAGTAGATGACTCCGACGGGACTCTACACCATTGTGACTGATCACAGAGATGCCAAATGATTATAAGGCACCAAAGTGGCACCAGTATTTATAGATTCCTACTTTCTATAGACTGTGATATCTTCATCGATATATTGCCTATCAATTGACTTTAGAGGGGAATTAACCCCTGTATCCACAAAAATATGACTTGTTTTCAAATTTGGCTTATCTACCCAGATCGCATCTTGTATTGCATGGGAGCAGATATTTGGGATAAAACTAATGAAATAATCTTTTTCTTCAGAGATATATTTGTCTAATAATCCAAGGTATTCATCTTTACATGCTGAATAGCTAAGACATAGCCTATCTTTATTCTTGTCTCTTAAACTTACCTCTGAAAAATAATTAGAATTATTTTTTGGATTATTTGGTTTAACAATTAATTCATTGCCCAAGTGATACTTTTTCAAAATTTCCTCATATTTATTTGGCAGAGTCTTTGATTGGTCCCTATAAAATTTTAATCTTGCTTTTTGCCATTTAATGAGTCTCGGATCTTTTTCACGGGAGAGGTTATACCCTTTCGCATAACGTAAGTCATCACAAACAATGTAAACTCTTGTCTTTTTTCCTAATTCTTGAGAGTATTTTGCAAGTTCACACCCTACATCAAAAGTATACTCACTAAATTCTCCCCATGTATCTAACCCTTCTTCAAGAATTCTTTTCCCCTTATTAAGGCGAAGAGGGAAATGGCCTGCTTGAATAGCAATGAGCTCTTTACTAGTTTCACTAATTGATTCTTTTAGTTTTTCTATTAAGGTCTTGTGGTTTTTTATAATTCCCATTTTATTATTACTGGATAGTAATACTTTATATATTAAAGTTTCTTCAGTATTTTAGTCAAAAAATGGAAATATTTATAAATATAAACGATTATTTACTAAAATGGTAGTAAACTTAGATAAGGCAGATAGAAGGATCCTCTTTGAGCTAGATAGGAATTGTAGAATTCCAGAAACAAAATTAGCAAAAATAATTGGGAAATCTAAGGAATCAGTAAGGTATAGAATTAAACAACTAGAGAATAAAGGAGTCCTAAAAGGATATACTATTTGGATAGATCCTACAAAAGTAGGGTATACTACTGCGAAGATATATCTTAAATTTTCTAATAAGCCTGAACAAAAGAAGAAATTTGTAGAATTTGTAAAGAGAGATAAAAGGCTTTTATGGCTTGGAATTGCAGAGGGAGCTTGGAATGCTGGCCTAACATATTTTGTAAAGTCAAACAGAGAATTCTTTGAACTGAAAAATGAATTATTTTCAAAATTCAAAGATCTTATTTTAGAAAGTTATACAGGGGTATTGGTAGATGTTAGTGTGCATGATAAAACTTTTCTTTATGAATCAGAAACAGAATGGAAAGTTATGTTTGGCATACAAGGAGATTACATCTTGGATGAAGTAGAGAAGAAGATACTCAAAGAATTATTCAGCAATGCCAGAATCAATCTCGTTGATATTGCAAGAAAGTATAACTCCACAATAGATATTATAAGAAGTAGGATGAAGAAATTAGGAGATAAGGGGATCATCTTTAGATATGCTGCTAAGATAGACTTTAATCTTTTAGGGTATGAATTCTATAAAACTTTTTTATATTTCAAGAATTTGGCAATAGAAGATGAAAAAAGATTGATGAATTATTCAAAGAGAAATCCAAAAATAATTCATTTGGTAAAACAAATAAGTCCTTGGGATATAGAGTTAGAGATTATGAGTGAAAGTTATCATGATTATCTTGAGATTATTTCGGATTTAACAAAAGAATTTTCAAAAGTTATCAATAAAGTAGAGACTGCAATAATGGGTGAAGATCACCTTTTCCCAGCAAAGAAAATGATCTTTGAAAATTAAATAATTTTAGAAGATTTCTAAGAAATAGTTGGCATCTCTTGAATCAGTCAAAAGGGTACATGACTCCGACGGGACTCGAACCCGCAACACCTGGCTTAAAAGGCCAGTACTCTAGCCATTGAGCTACGGAGCCATATGCATTACTGCACGATTATTTAAGAAAAAATGTGTTTATAAAACTTATCTAAGAGGGAACTTCTTCGGAAGATACTCTTTTAGATGATCTACTGTGGATAATTTTTCACTTTTACCTTTATAGAAATCAAGACATTTTCCTTCAAACATTTTTTCATATTTTGAATCCCACTCTCTTGGTTTATACCTTATTGGAACAGTATCATCTAAATCTCTTATTTTTCCTATCAATTCTGTAGAAGTTATTGCTCCATTTCCCCTGAGCGATTCTGTGGTGAAACCTTCATCAATTATAAATGCCCCAATCCTCAATTCTCCAGCATTATACTCTTCAAGCATTTCTTTTACTTCTTTAGAATTTTTACAAGTTTTTACAGAATAACCCATTTTTTTTACAACATTCTCTTGAACATTCAAAACAGGAAATCCTCTATTAACAATAACAACTAACTTACTTTTTTCCATTTCTAGCCTTTTTTACTTCTTCATTAACATGCTCTAAGAAAGAGTAAATATTGAAAGGCTTTGATATATAACTAATATTATTTTTAGTGATTATATCTTCCTCAAAGTAGTTTAATCCAGAACTTTGTATTACTATTGGAAGATTTGGATATTTTTCTCTTGCTTCACATGCTATTTCTACTCCAGTTGGACCAGGGGGCATGTTATTATCTAAGATTAAAGCATCAATTCCAGAAAGAGATCCTTTCCCATCCTCTCCAGTAACTCTATTATACACTGTTTCTCCAGAAATATGTTGCTCAACTTCATACTCTTTCTCTAGTAATCTTACAAGAACTCTTCTGCATGCTGCATTGTCATCTGCGATTACAATTTTTTTCTTTTCTTCCATTAAGAAATTAAAATTTAAGCTTATTTAAACCTTCCCCTTTGTCACTATTCCAGAGGGGCTAAAGAATTACTTCTTACCTAGTCTAAATATTTCAGACCAATCAACAACTAACTCAGAAATTATAGCAAAAGGGATTGCAACAGCAGCTGCAATATAAAACATCTTAGGATCTAGAACAAAACTTCCACCATAAAGCATAATCGCTATTATATCTTCTAAAATACCAAACACAACCCCTATCAGAAAGAACTCCAACAAATGAGTCTTAATAGAGCTCCAACCCCTTTTTCTAACCATATTTATTGTATGCAATCCAATTATTTAAACCTTTAACTCAATATTCGCTCCAATATCTAAGCCCATCTCCTTAGACAGTCCGGCATTAATCTCTAGAACATACTTTGCAGGCTTCAAAGACATGTAACCCTCACAAACTTCTTCACAAGGCAAAACATCTTCTTTAATATCAACCACACTTAAATCAGAATCAATAAAAATTATATCTAATGGGATAAGAGTGTTTTTCATCCAAAAACTTCTAATCTCCTCATCTTCATAAACAAATAACATCCCTTTATCCAAATTCATCTCTTCTCTATACATTAATCCTTTTGCTCTTTCCCTATCATTATCTGCTATTTCCACACTAAAAACATGTTCTCCCGAATCTGTATTAATAACTACTTCTTTACATTCCACACATCCAGAAATAAACAACAAAAGCACTAACAGCAACACTCTTTTCATATAATACTGTAGAAACAAATCTTTTATAAACCCTTCAAGTAACATAATAAACTATGAGTAGACCGGATTTACAAACTACTATTAATCGCCCAGTGGTGGTGAAAGGAATAAATATATTCAACAATCTAAACAATCAAGCAGTGTTCCACCCTGCAAAACAAGACAGTGGATTAGCTTTTCTATTAGGGAAAGATTTAGTTGAGGCTAACTTAGAAAACGCTAAACAAGTCCAAAGAACGTTTGGAAGGACTCTTGCTGTAGAGAATGGCAATGCAAAAATCCATATTGTCGAACACATCTTATCTTCAGTTTATGCTTTAGGCATAGACAATTTAGTAATTGAATTATCAGATGATACTTGCCCAACAACAGATAACTGTGGAAAGGAATATTTTGAAGCACTAAAAAGAGCAGGTTTATACATACAAGACTCTCCAAAAGAGTTTTGGGAGTATTCTAAAGAATCTCCAACATTGTTATGGAGCAATAAAGATAATACTCATAAAAAAGAACCTTGCAGCCTAGAAGTGATGCATGGTAATGGATTTAATATAAGAAGCAAGGCTTTTTACAACCATAAAGCCATAGGGAACAGAGAATTTCTTTTCGATGTAAGCCCTTCAAATTATGAAAAAGAAGTAATGTCTGCAAGACCTCCTATAAAGACAAAATACAAATTACCAGAATCTTTAGTGGACATTACAAGAAGTTTAGGAATCCATGGTGCAACTAAGACAAACTATTGTTTTCTAAGTGAGGAATCAAATGGAGATCCAAACATGAGAGGATTCAGATATGATGGAAATGAGCTAGTAAGGCACAAAATGTTGGATATTCTAGGAACATTAGCACTTACTGGAAGGCATTTCAAGAATACTTATTTTGAATTCAATAAAACAGACCATAAGTTTGATATTTATGCTTTAAAGGAACTTTTCAATAAAGAAGCATTTAGGACTTATGCTCCTAAAGAATCACTCAGATAATCTCTGGCCTCTAGAAAGGCTTTCTTGCCATCCACTTGAAGTGATTCTTACAAACTCTGCCCTTTTATGCATCTCTTGTATATTTATTGCTCCACAATAACTAGCACCACTTTTAATTCCTTTAAGAATTGATCTTATAACACCTTCAACAGGCCCTTTATAGTCAACAAGATTTGAAACACCTTCTACAAACACATCAATCTTCTCTTTTAACCTCTTATTTTCAGATCTCTCTTTCCTTTCATGACTGCTCTCATAAGAAGCGCTTCCAGCATATCTCTTATACCTCTTACCATTCTTCATTATTATCATTCCAGGAGCTTCATCAGTTCCTGCAAAGAAAGTTCCTGAAAAAGCAGTACTTGCTCCAGCACCTATCGCTTTTGCAGCATCTCCAGGATAACTCATCCCTCCATCTGCACATACAGGTACTCCATATAATTTAGCAATAGAACAGACATCCATTATTGCAGTTATTTGGGGCATTCCGCTTCCAGAAATAACTCTTGTAGTACAAACAGGACTTGGACCAATTCCAACTTTCAATCCATCAGCTCCAGCTTCAATCAGATCTCTAGCTGCATCTCCAGTCCCTATATTCCCAACCATCAAATCAACAGATGGAAACTTTTCCTTAAACTCTTTAACTCTATTAATCATCAAATCAGAATGTGCATGGGCAATATCTAAAACAATAACATCAACTCCAGCTTTAATCAAAGCTTCAGCTCTTTCCAAAGTATCTTTAACTCCAATAGCAGCTCCACACAATAAGCTTCCTTTTTCATCTCTTGCTGCATCCTTCCATTTCTCCAATTTAACAATATCTTGGGTAGTTATCAATCCCTTTAACTTTCCATTTTCTAACAAAGGCAACTTCTCAATCCTATTCTTATACAAGAGGTGCTTAGCTTCATCTGTACTAATCCCCCAATCAGCTGTAACTAGCTTTTCTTTAGGAGTCATCACTTCGGAAAGTTTCTTTGAATGATCATTTATGAACAAATAATCTCTTTTAGTGAATATTCCTTGTAATTCTCTATTATCCACTATCAATAGACTTGTAACCCCTGTCTCTAACATGACTTTATCTGCTTCTTCAATAGTCAAACCAGAACCAACTGAAAGAGGATTCTCAATAACATAACTTGTGCTTCTTTTTACTTTCTTAACCTCTTCAACTTGCTCTTCAATTGTATTGAATTGATGAATTACTCCCAAACCACCTTCACGAGCCATTGCTATAGCCATTTTATGTTCAGTAACAGTAGCCATATTAGCACTGACTAAAGGAGCATTCAACCTGATGTTCTTAGTAAATCTTGTACTTAGATCAGCTTCTGCTCTAGAATTCAAAGGAGTTCTTTTAGGAACTAATAATACGTCAGAAAAAGTCAATCCTGTTCTAATATCTACCATCTTTTACCAAGCTAATTGGTTATCTTTAGTTTAAATACATTTATGTGTAGAATCAGATAATTTCAGCTTTGATAATCTTGACATCTTCTAATGGTCTATCATTAGAAGTTTCTACCTTTGCAATCTTATCAATAACATCCATTCCTTCAACAACTCTTCCAAAAACAGGATGTTTTGAGTCTAAGAAGTTATTATCAATTAGATTAATGAAAAACTGGCTTCCCCCAGTGTTAGGTCCAGCATTTGCCATTGATATAGTTCCTCTTTCATTAAGATTATGGTCTGAGAATTCATCTTCTATCTTATATCCTGGTCCTCCAGTACCATCTCCTTTAGGATCTCCGCCTTGTATCATAAATCCATCAATAACTCTATGGAAGATTATTCCATCATAAAACCCTTCACTAACTAACTTCTTGAAGTTTCCAGAAGTTATAGGCATGAATTCATGTAATTCAATAACTACTACTCCTAAACTAGTTTCTAATTTTACTTTATCTCCTGTTTTGTCCATTGTAAACAATAAAACTCCTAATACTATTACAAATATTATTCCTATCCCTATTAATAAACTTTTGTTCATTTTACAAGATTGATTGGTTTCTTAGCTAAGAAAGCATGTATGTTCTGTATTGTGGTCTTGATTATTCTCACTAAAGCTTCTTCACTGTAAAAGGCCATATGTGGTGTAAACAACACATTAGGTCTATGCATTAGATTATAGTCTTTGATCAATTCATTAAACATCTTAGATTTCTTCAAATCAAATAAAGACTGCCTATTTCCAAACAATAATTCTTCTGTTTCTAATACATCCACTCCTATTTCTGAAATGATTCCTTTATCTAGTGCTTCAATCAAGGCATCATTATCAACTAAACCGCCTCTTGCTGTATTAATTAGTCTAGCCCCTTTCTTAATCCACTTTATTGACTTCTTATTAATCATATGATGTGTTTCTTTATTATAAGGAACATGTAAAGTAATGATATCTGATTGACCTAACAACTCTTTCAAGGATTTAGTGAACTTAAATCCCATTTCTTTAGCCATCTCTGGTTTTGGATGTCTTGTATAAACACAAACATTCATATCAAACCCTTTGGCCATCCTTATTATATTTGTTCCAATCTTTCCTGCTCCAACAACTCCTAAAGTTTTTCCTTTAAGGTCAAATCCTTTTAGGCTTTCATCTATTGTAAAGTCTTCATTCCTCATCTTTAGAGTTGCTTTGTAAATATTTCTTGACATTGAAAGAATTAAGGCAAAAGCATGTTCAGCAACGGTATTTTCCCCATAAGAAGGGATGTAAGTTACATTAATTTTCTTCTTTTTACAAGCTTTAACATCAATATGATCAAATCCAGTAGACCTAGTCACAATCATCTTTAATTTAGGCATTTTCTTAAGGACTTCTTTATCTATCTTTGACTTAACAAACACAGAAACAATATTTGCATCTTTAGCAGCCTTTACAGTTTCAGAATTTAAAGGCTCTTTGAACAAAACTACTTTATGACCTTTCAGTTCTTTGTCTATGTACTTCTTCTCCCAACCTTGTATATCAAAAAACACTATCTTCATATTTTCCCTCTTCTTTTAACAAAATCCTTAATAAACTTATTAGGATCTCTTGATTTTACAAACGCTGAAGCCATTAAAATACCTTTGCAGCCAAGTTTTATTGCAGCATCTAAATCTTCTTTTTCATGTATTCCTGCTCCACATAAAGGGATTGTTTTTCCTTTGCACATCCCTACAAATGCTTTAACCTTTCCAGACCTATATTTAGTGATGGATCTTGTTGTTCCTATTAAAAGAGGATCTTCATAAGCAACATAATCTGGACGTAAAGAAATAATCTTCTTAGCTTCCTTTAGACTAGCTGCAAATACAATTGTACTGAACTTTTTCTTTTTACATTCTTTAACAATCTCTTTCAGAACATCAAATTTCAATCTATGATCAGAATGATTCAAGAAAGTTCCTTTCAAACCTTTTTTCTTTGCTTCTCCAACCTCAAAAATGTGTAATTTTTGAGAATAAACAGGAATCTTTACTTTCTTTACATAAGAATAATCTTTTTCATACACACCAGCAAGCATTTTAACATTATTCCTATATTTATCTAGAATCTTTAACAACTTCAAAGCATTTTTTCCAGTTGCTTGCTTATATTTCTTAAAATTTAATCCAATCAATGGTTTCATTTTTTATACCTCTCATAAATCCAACCAATTAATGCTCCGATTACAAAAAATAGAAATATTAAGGTTAGACCAGATATAATTATAAAATAACCTTGACCCTCTGCTCCAAATCCTAAAGCTCCTCCAATTAGCATTAATGCAAGTACAGTATACATTGGGGCGCTTATACTTGAGAGGATTCCAATAATTAATCCAATTACTCCTCCTTTAACCCAATAAGGCCATTCTTTCCAATTCATCTCCAAATCTCCTTCTTAAGTTTCTTAATCATTCCAAGAGGATCAATCCAACCAAATCTCATGAGAACGTTAAAGAATAAGAGGATCAAAAATATAATTGCTATAAAGACTATAGCAAGAAAATCAATAGGGTCTTTTGGCTTAATCAAGAATATTACTATTGGAAACATGATGGCTATAATGACTAGGGCTATACTCTGTCCAGTAACCAACGATTTAACCCAAGAAGGTTGCCTTTCCCAGTTTGTTTTCTTCTTTTTCATTTCCAAATCTCCTTCTTAAGTTTCTTAATAAAAGCAATAGGGTCTTTATGTTGCCAGATATTTCTTCCAACAATCATTCCAACACCACCTGCTTTGATTGTGTCTCTAGCTTGCACTAAAAGTTCTTTCTCAGGCCTTTTTCCACCACCTAAACTCACAACTTTACATCTTCCAGCAGCGCGAACAACTTTCTTGAAGCTCTGCAAAGAACCAGTATAATTTACTTTAACCATCTCAGCTCCTAATTCCAAACCTTCACGTGCAGCATATTCAATTATTCTAGGAGTTATTTTCTTTATATCTTTTCCACGCGGATATGCCCATAATATAGCAGGAATCCCTGCTTTATCACATTCTTCTTCAATCTTTCCGAACTCTTTCATCATTTGAGCTTCATATTTAGAACCAAAATAAACAGTATAACCCACAGCTGAAGCACCAAGTCTCAAAGCTTCTTTAACAGAACAGACTTGTAAAGACAATGCTTCTCCTTTTCTCAACTTAGTTTTTCCATTTAACTTAACAATAAGTGGAACATCTTTTTTCTTATCATAATATCTTTCAGCAATCCCTTTCTGCACAACAATTGCAGTAACTCCTCCTTTTCTTGCAATCTCAAAGATATATTCTGGATTTACATTCTTATCATTAAAATCATCAGTACCATGTTCCATTCCCTGATCATAAGCAAGAGCCAATACTCTGCCTTTTTTTGTTATTTTCCTCTTCACCATCTTGAAACCTTTATCCTGTGTGGATTTTTCTTAACTTTTGAAAGCATTTGTTGCCAAGTCAATAAATTATTTGTAGCTCCCAAATGACCAATAACACTTTCAGCATTTGTTACTCCAAATTCTAAAGCTTCTTTCATGTTTTCCCTTTTTATCCACCCTGCCAAAAATCCAGAAGCAAATGCATCTCCGGCTCCAGCAGTTTCTTTCACTTTAACATTCTTTGGAAGCACACCATATACTTTATCTCCTTCATAAGCAACAGCACCATTCTTACCGTCAGTGATACACACTATTTCAGGACCTAAAGCTCTTATTTTCTCAGCAACTTTCTCTTTACCAACAATAAGATCTGCTTCTTCTTTATTTAATATCAAAACATCAACTAACTTGACTAATCTCAAAACCTTTTCCTTATCTTCTCTAATCAAATATTCACTAGGATTATAAGCAATCTTTGAACCGACTTTTTTAGCATGTTTTGCAATCTCTATCTGAGTTTTCATTGATTCTCCAATCATAGATGCAAAATAATACCATTTTGTTTTAGGATGTTTGAAATCTTTCTTAAGTAAGTGATTATCTTTCCCTTTGAAAACAAAAATAGTCCTATGATGTTCTGCAGAGTCAAGTATTACAGAGTATGAACCTATTCCATTTCCTAAACTTCCAATAAATTTAATTTTCTCTTTTCTTAAAGCTTTCAACAGCCCTTTACCTTGAGCATCTTTAGTTATCTTCCCTAAAAAGGAAGGTTTTAATCCTAAACGTGAAAAAGAGACAGAAGAGTTATATCCTCCTCCACCAGTAAACATATTCATCTTCTTAACAAAGATCTTAGAACTTATAGGATAACATATACTTGTCTGTTTATCTTGTAAACTTTCTGCAACTTTTGTGTCCATAAAAAAGTCACTAGTTATGTTACCTACAACAATTATATCACCCATTTTTACTAGATAAGTTAGTGTTTTTCCTTATAAAAACCTTGTCAGTAGGCATTTGCATATTGGGGCCCAGTATAAAGGCCAGTAATATTTGGTGTGGACCTAGTTATTCTATCTCGAATACCTTCAAATGTATAAAGACCAAAATTCTTATTCCTTATGTGGAAATAATCAACGTACCACAATCCATTATCTTTTTTAAAATTAAAAACATCTATATTCTTGTATGAAGACAGGGGATCTTTAGTTACTTCTACAGCAAGCTTACTACATTCCTTACTCAAATCAAATAGCTTAAAAAAATAATCTTTATCTGAATTAGCAATCTTCCTTTCAGAGATCCATGGCTTAACAGGCCCATCTGAAAACCAAATATTTTTTGGTCTCTGGAAATCATCTTCCATAGAGTCAAGTAGCTCTCCAAAATCAGCATATCCTGTTTCTTCCATTATCTTAAAATGCTTTGGAGGAAATGTTCCATATAAGGAGTCCTGCTTTTTTGGAGGTCTTCCAGAATCTGTCCAATGTCTCTTGAATTCTCCAAATGTTATCTCTTGTAGTTTGAACTTTCTTTTCATAGGGTTACAAAAACTAAAAAATAGTATTTAAATCTATATATTTAGAAGTTTTAAACCGAACATTAAGCAAATTCCTATTAAGAAAACTAACAGAACTAACAAAGACTTCTTAGAATCAGTCTCTTTTCTTATTTCTGGGATTAAATCACTAGCTGAGATGTAAATAAACCCTCCAGCAGCTAAGGATAATAAGAAAACCATTGCATTATCGACGGCCCTTGTCAAGAAAAACCCTATAATACCTCCCAAAACAGCTAATAAGGCTATTAAGAAGTTCAATAACAAAGCTTTTCCTCTTTTGAAGCCTCCATGCACTAACACTCCAAAATCTCCTATCTCTTGAGGAATCTCATGTAAAGCAACTGCAATTGTAGTGCTAATACCTAAAGGAATGCTTGCAACAAAGCTTCCTGCAATTATCAATCCATCAACGAAATTGTGTATTCCTTCTCCTATTAAGTTCATATAAGCGAAAGTATGTACTTCACACTTGCCATTATGACAATGTCTCCAACACAGCACTTTCTCTATAAAGAAGAAAAAAACAAATCCAATTAATACAAGGAGTAATACATTATAATCTGGAAATTTTTCAATAGCTTCAGGAATTAAATGTAGAAAAGCTCCACCCATCAATGCTCCAGCAGATAAAGCAACCAACATCAAAACAATCTTATCAAATAATTTTCTTTTAATAGATAAAGAAAGTATGCCTACGAAAGCAATTAAGCTAACTAAGACTGTGCTTAAAATAATCCATAATAAAGTACTCACCATTTCCACTTTTTTCTTAAGTATATTTATATAATTGGACTTAAATAGCTTACTGTGGGGCTATAATGGCCTCTAAACACCCTTTAAAATCTAAAAAAGAAAGAATTACTTTTTCTTGTGATGCTTTTTATGTTTCTTCTTACGAAAGCTATATCCTGCATAGATTATTCCACCCAAGACTATAACTGCTAAAGCAATTCCTAACACCATAAAGTTGTAAGCTGCTTTCTCCTTAGCCACTTCTTCTGCTTCAACCTTTTCTATTTCTTCCAACTTCTCTTCCATCACTTCTTCAGCCACTTCTGCTTCTTCTACTTCAGTGGTAGTCATTGTAATTTCTCTTATCTCTGCAAATACAACATCTGCTGTTGTCTTTCCAATCTCTTTTAATACAACTAATAAGTCATATTTTCCATTTCCATCAGTGTCAACTTTCTTAGAATCTCCTTCGAATAACAATAATGTGATTGGGTCTGATTCTATTGTCATTTTTATATATGAACTTGAAATCTTATTAATTGTTGCTGTGTGCTCTTGTCCTTCAGAAACTGTACTTTTCTTCAAGGTGAACTTGATCTCTTCACCGACTCTTGCTTCTTCTAATACTGCTGACTTAATCAAGCCCTCATCTTTATCATCTATTAATTCCTTAACATCATCCACTACTTCTTGTGTTTCCTCAGTTGTTTGATCTCCTAAATCTAATTCTGTCCATGTAGGAGGTGAAGCTCCACCACTTGGTGCGTTTGATGTTGTTGAAGTAGTTGAAAGTGTTGTACTTGCTGAAATTGCTGAGTTTGCCAATCCATCCCATGCAGTTACATTATACTCAACAGCTGAAATGTATTGATAAGTTAGGTTAAATGTGTCTGATCCATCATTTGTCATCACATAAACAGTATTGTTTATTGTAATATTTGCAGTTACTGGAAGAACTCCATCAGATACTGTAACATTCATTGAAACATTATCTCCAACACTTGCAGTAGCTGGTTGACTTACCCAAACAAATGTAGGACCAGTTGTATCAATTGTAAATTGAGCAGTTGAAGAATTTTCATTACCCATAGTATCATTTACATAATAAACTACTGTGTTTGATCCTTCATCCCAAGTTTGTCCTGTAATATTTGCTCCACAAGTAATAGAATTATTTACTGCACCACTGCTGTTTGTCCACCAACAAGCTTGTAATGCTGTTGAAACATCTGAAGCTGTAAAGTTAACATTAATAACAGTATTTGTTGTGTTTGTAGCCAAAGCAGGAGATACAAGAACTACTGCCGGAGGTGTACTATCAACTGTAAACACAGATGTTGTTGTTCCTATATTATTTAATGTATCATTAGCATAAAGTATTACTGTATTGACACCTTCATCCCAAACTGCTGCTGTAATATTTGTTCCACAAGTTACAGTATTATTTGTTGTTCCAGTATCATTTGTCCACCAACAAGTTTCTAATCCAAGTCCTGCACCGTCAGTTACTGTGAAGGTTACATTCTCAGCATTGGTCACATTCGCTCCCAATGTAGGAGATACTAAAGTTAAAACTGGAGCTGTTGTGTCAAGTGTGAATTCAGTAGTTATAACTGCACCTGCTCCTGTATTGCCTAAACTATCATTTGCATAAATTTGGATGGAATTAACTCCCTCATCCCATGTCTGTCCAGTTAAATTTCCAGTACATGAAGCCATTGAGTTATTAGTTATTCCACTGTTATTTGTGAACCAACAACTACCTAATCCGACTCCACTATCCACTGCACTAAAATTAATATCTAATTGGTTGTTAGTTGTATTTGTTCCAACTTCAGTAGGAGTTATACGTGTCAATGTTGGTCCGATATTATCAACTGTAAACACAGCAGCAGTTGAATAATTTTCATTTCCTAAACTATCATTTGCATACAAATAAACTGTTTGTGTAGCAGCATTCCAAACTTGTCCAGTTATGTTCTCTCCACAAGTGATTGAGTTATTTGTTGTTCCTGTATCATTTGACCACCAACAAGATTGTAATCCGATTCCTGCTCCATCTGTTAATGTAAAGTTAACATTGATTTGGTTATTTGTTGTGTTTGAGTAAAGTGCGGGAGTTACTAAAGTCACTGAAGGAGCAGTTGTATCTAAAGTAAACACAGAAGTTCCACTTCCTTCATTTCCTGCAGTATCGTTAGCATAAAGTATTACTGTATTTATTCCTTCATCCCAAGTCAATCCTGTTACATTATCTCCACAAGTGATTGAGTTATTTGTTGTTCCAGTATCATTTGTCCACCAACAAGAGCCTATTCCTGCAGCACCATTCTCAGTTACTGTAAAGTTTACATCAATTATAGTATTAGTTGTATTTGCTCCAAGTGTTGGAGTTACTAAAGTGACTGTAGGAGCAGTTGTGTCAAGTGTGAATACAGAAGTTCCACTTCCTTCATTTCCTGAAGTATCATTAGCATAAAAAATTACAGTATTTACTCCTGCATCCCATGTCTGTCCTGTAATATTATCTCCACAAGTTACAGAGTTATTTGTTGTTCCTGTATCATTTGTCCACCAACAAGCTTGCAATCCAAGTCCTGCACCATCAGTTACAGTAAGGTTTACATCAATTGCAGTATTTGATGTGTTTGTTCCGAGATTAGGATAAACTAAACTCACTGTAGGAGCAGTTATATCATCTATAGTAATTGAAATGTTTGTTTGAACAATGGTTGTAGAATTGGAAGTTACAACGGAAAGATTATAGTATCCAGGATTTGGGGCAGTCGCATTGAATAAAAATTGGCTCCAGTTATAATTAATCTCTGAAAGAAGTCCCACACTTAAGTTTGTCCAACTTAAAGTGTCTCCATCAATAATAAATATAGATTCTTCACCTTCAGTTTCGTTAGTCTCTGCTTGAATAGTAAAACCAGAAGGTACAGTAATATTAACTTGAGTTATATTTGAGTCAACTACTACATCAGTATTGTTTACTGTGATGTTATAAAGAGAAGATGAATCCTCATCAAAGTTAGTTGATGTAGTGCCATCAAAAACTGTAACAACATGATCTGCAATAACTGGATATAAACATAAAAGAATCCCTAAGATGACAAAAGTTCCAAAAACTTTTATGAGATTTCTATTTTCCACCATCTTTTTCTTCACGGAGATAGAACTTTCTTCTTTAAAAACCTTTTTGATTCTTAAGAAAGAGATACTCTCATCGTTTAGAGACAACATTTTTTTTGGGTCTAATTATATATAGAGATATTATGTCTTGGCCTCTCATTCTTCATTAAACATTGTTGGAACTCTTTTGTTGTAGAATTATAGACTGCATCACATCCTTTGCTTACCTTACATTTAACTTCCTCAAGATTATTACATAATGGTTTTATACAGAAGCTTTCAATATTTATTATATCATCACAAAAATATTGCTCAAAAGTCTTACATTGTTCCTTAGTAGCATTATTACAGTCAGAATCTCTAAAACATTGTTTATGACATCCTGAATCTCCTTGAGGTTTTATACATCTTTCATTGTCAGGCTCTTTAGAAATACAAGTCTGTGAGAAATAATAAATTTGATTTGGAAGACATAAGTCATTATATTGACATTTGTAAGTACATTCTCCACCAGTACAAGAATCTGAACATCTATACAACTCTTCTTTTAGTTCTGTACCTTCACAATAATACTCTTGAAGTGCAACATCATCTTCATAACAATAATCTTTGTATTTATCCCCATTATAAGTAATTACTCCTATTGAATCATAGTCTTTTCCACCGTCGGTATCTCTGCACCCTGTTTGTAGAACTTCAGGCTCTTCAGATTCTTTAATAATCGGCTCTCCTATATCTTCAGCAGGAGCCGGTGCAGGAGATTCGCTTGAAAATAATAATATCATAGAAACAACGACGATAACAGCAACTAACGCTGCCCCTGCAATCCATATCCATCTTGGCAGTGATTTTGAAACTTTTTGAGCAGGCACTGGTTGTTGAGGAAGGGGTTGAGGATGTAATGGTTGTTCTTGTGGCATTTTAACATGGGGAGGATTTTGAATTGCAATAATCGCTCCATCAACATCTACTTGGGGATATCCACCTTGAATCAAATGATTTCTTAAAGAATCAACATCATGTCCTTGAGAGATTCCATTCTTTATCCAATCAACTAGATCTTGTCTCACCATCTTTTTACAGAAACCGAAGGAATATCTTGAATTTAAACCTTATTAAAAAGTGGAGAGAGCTCCAAATGCCGCAACTCTCTCCGTTATTTTGAGAATAAACAGGGTTTAAAGCTTTATTTGTTCTTGTACAATATAGAATAATATAATTCTTTCATGTTATTTTTATTGAATCCAGCATGTCTAGGTTTTTTCTGATCAATGAACCATTCTTCAATCGATTTGTTAAACAAAAATTGTACATCAATAGGTCTAGAATCCTCATAGTTTACTTGAAACCCTTTTGAGCCCCACATCCCAAAGTCTTCCAATGAAGAGACAACTTCAACTTTCCTTCCAGCCATTTCTCCTTCAAGAGCAGTGTTTAGGTTTGCCATAGGCCCGCTTCCCAAACCTATTGGCTTCCAATCACTTCCTCCATGCAATTGACTTTCAAATTGATTATTCAATGAGCTGCAATAATTGTCAAAATAACCTTTGGCATGTTTAGTGAATTTCTCAACATCTTGAAAATTATGATTCCCCCAAGCATATTTCAGTCCGACAACTGCTAAGTCAATATCTTTGGCTTTACGATGATTTTGATTCCTTAAAACTCCCCCAACACCTGCTATCAAATAGTATTTCTCATCTATAGAAGCCATATATTTTTTTATTTCTTTTATATGACTTTTTACATGTGCTGTTTCCGGAGGAGTTAATCTGATATAAAAAACATCTTTTGGTTGTTCAAGCTTGCTTAAGTTCATCTGATATTTGAGAGGAACCAAGCCCCTGCCTGGCTTAACTCTATCAAGTTTTATTTGAGTGCCTGATTTTTTTACTCTTTTCTTCTTCGGCTTTGCTTTCTTAGCATCAGATCCAGGACTTAGTCTAGCCTTTCTTTCAACCTCTTTACTTATCTCTACACTTCTAGCCTTGGCTTTCTGATATAAGCCTCTCTTCTTTCTATCTCCAAGCATTCCAGTATCTTTCATCGTCCACTATAGGGTCCTCCTTCTCCGCGGTTAGGATGTAATCCACCATAGGCATTGGTTTGTGAATGATCCCATTCTTCATTTTCTCCATACTTCCCCTCTTGTTTCCACCAATCATCTAAATCTTGTATGAAATCTCTTAGATTAAATTCTCCAATATCAACATCAGGAACTTTCAAAGGATTTTTCGTTCTTATGAATTTTGTAGGTTCTTTATAACCCAATGCTATTTGCTGAGCATGCCCTTTGAATTGGTTACAATGCTCATAATCTCCATGACATAATGTATCTATTTCTTCACGATTAATATAGCAAAGACCATGTCCTATAGTTGACTTTCTTTTTTCTTCTAATGTCCAATTTCCTTCTAGATAAGGACATATCAATCCTTCTAGCCCACACCCTTGAAGCTTTTGTCTAGTCTCCATATCATTGGCTTGTGCAACACTATATCCCTCAACAATCTCCTCATTTATAGTCCTAAGTAAATAAGCCCATTTATTTCCCCTATCGGGTATCAAATTAGCTATTTTGTAAATCTTAGGAAAATCAGGATGATTGATTAAAGCATTAGTGACTTGTACAACTCTTAATGGTGCAGATTGTTCTTTTACTCCTGTAGGTTTTTCTTTAGCATCATCTTCATTTCTCTCTTTAGAAGTCCTATACATATCTCTCTTTTTTTTATCTCTTGGATTTCCCATTTTAATTTTCTTAGAATTAGGTTCTAAGGCACCACCACCTCTTAACTATGAAACGCCTCGACCGAGATTCGAACTCGGATCACCACCGTGACAGGGTGATATGCTAGCCCTTACACCATCGAGGCATGATTTTGAAACACCGAAATCACTGCTAATAACTAACTTGTGTTCCAAATTATTTAGAAATAAAGAGATTATAAAGGTTTCTCTGGCTCTTTAAGTGACAAATAAATTACTGTTTGTTTATTTTTAGAAAAATTTAATAAAGAACCTATTTCACTATGCATTATGGAAAAAGATGAAATAATTGAGGGGATACTCTATCTCTTACAATTTGAAGGAGAATTAGCATTTACTCTTTTAGAAATTAAGGACTTCCTTAAACTTAATGGAATCAAAGAGTATTCTGAAGATGAAGGCCACTGGAGGAAACTCAAAGAGTTACTTGTAGAAATTGAAAATCAGGAATTAATAGAAGAGAGACATTTTGGTAAGGAGTATCATGGGAGAGTGGATTATAGTATTGAAAACCCTGGTACTCAGAGGATTAAAGATAAGCAGAAGGAACTTAAAGAAAAATGGAAATTTCCAGAGTGGTTTGAAAATCATGAATGAAAAACAAGTGGTTATTTACTTTAACACTTCACCAGTTTGACCATACCACAAAATCAAGTCCAACTCTGCCATATTTGTCTTGGCAGATTTAGCTAAACTAAACAACTTCTTTTCAACATCAACATACTTCTTTGGAGAAAGAGGTTTTGCCTCAACTTTCATGCTTCTCAATATATGTTTATCTAAAATTCCAACATCTTTCCTTCCAACATTTCTCAAAAAATGACTTGCTTCTTTCATCCCCAAACCTTTAATGTTCTTGACTAACCACTCCCTAGCTTGGTGTGAAGTCATTCCGTTTATCACGTTTTTAATATTGGTATGTTTCCTAGCCTCTACAATGTATTTAGCACGGACATTAGGAAACCTATAACCTATTTCTTTCAATCTCTTAGCTAACTTCTTCTCAGGAAGTGATAAGAAACCTTTACTTCCTAAAGCTTCCTGAACAGCAATACCTCCTTTTGCAGAAGCATTTGCTGTAAGTAAACAAAAACACATTTCACTAAACCACTCTTTATTGCCTTTATTTTCAAAAGAAGAAAACTCTCTAAGTCTTTGTTTTATAATTGGATAAACTCCTTCTTTTCCTTTTACGTCCTTGATAAAGAGCAGATTTTCCATTTGTATTTACTACAGTTTATCTTTTTAAACTATTCTTACCTCTTAAAACCATGAGATTTAAAATAAAAGTCATAGCTAATTCAAAACAGCAAAAAGTAGAACAGCTGGAAAATCAATTAAAAGTACACCTAACTTCTCCCCCAATAAAGGGAAGGGCAAATAAGGAATTAATAGATATTCTATCCAAACACTTCAAAACAAAGAAAACAAACATTAAGATAAATAAAGGACTGACTTCAAATCAAAAAGAGATAGAGATTATTTCTTAAGAACTCCGACTTCTCTTAGTTTCTTCTCAATATCACTTTCTTCGTCATCTTCTGCAGGTCTTATGAATGTATGCCTAGTACTAAGACTTCTTTGTTGTTTATCTGAGAACATGATAAAAACATGTTCTTTTTCCTTTCCTTTCCTTTTGGGTTGTCAAAGTCATATTCTTTTCCAACACCCAAAACAATACCATAAAGTTCCTTTTTGACACTACATTCAACATTGCTTAATGTAACAACATACTTCCCTTTAGTGTATTCTTTTCTCTTTCCTTCATAACATTCTTTAGAAGTTAAGCATCCTAAATATGCCTCAAGGCCACAATTTTTTTCAGAACTGTCTTGTTTCATAGAAAACTAGCAAATTCACTCTTTTTAAGTTAGATGGTGCTCTCAAGCAATTAAAAAAATAAAAAAATAAAAAAAGAATTAGGTGTTTTTAAACTCCAAAATACTTAGAATTCTTCAGAATCTTTAACTTCTTCAGCTTTAACTTCTTCAGTCTTAGCTTCAGCAGTCGGTTCAGATTCTTCGCTTTCTCTAGGTTCTCTTGGTGTTATTCCTTTCTTCTTAAAGAAACATTCCCTACAAAATACAGGCAATCCTTCTTTAGGTCTAAAGGGAACTTCTGCGTCTTTGCCACATTCAGTACACTTAATCTTGTGCATTTCACGTGGTCCAAAGTCTCTTCTGAAGCCTCCACCAGATCTTCCGCCGCCGCCAAATCTTCCGCCGCCGCCAGATCGTCCACCAGAGCCTTCTCTAAATCTATGTTCCATTATTTATGACTTATGTCCTCCATTCATTTATATATTCTATAAGAAACAGCTTAAATGAATACCGGTTCTTACTTAAAATATCAGCGTTGTGTTCCATTATAAATGTATCTATTTCCTCGCAGTTTTAGCCTTTTTTATCTTCAAAAACTCGCCATCCTCAGAAGCAACCACCTTAACTCTGAATAAACCTTCTAAATTCTTCCTTATCTCAGAATCTCTAGGAAGCAGTATCCTTCCTTGATTATCAATTATTGCCTTATGTAACTTAGAATAATTCAACTTTTTGTTCAAACTTTCCTCATCCTTCTTCAAGTATTTAGAATCATAAACTTTTATAGCGCCCTTTGAAGCTTCAACATATATTGTTATTTCCTCTTGTCCTTCTTCATTAATACGGCTTTGTAAGATCTTTCTCAGACCTTTAGGTATAGCAACTCTGCCTTTAGAGTCCACATTCCTTAGATAAGCTCCAAAATATTTAGTATTAGTGTATTCATTCATAAAATATAGAACAAGAGCTGGTATTTAAAACTTACTATTTGTCACTACTACTCAATGAGGATAATATCCCTGCGGGCGGACTTGAACCGCCAACCTCCCGGGTTCTATTCGGCTAATTAAGTATCATCTTAATCCCGTAGGAATATCAACTTAACGCGTTGAGCTACAGCCGAGCGCTCCACCGTTGAGCTACGCAGGGATGAATATAAAACCAAAATTTAATTTAAATACCTTTGCTAAAGAATCAATACTCTTCAGCATGAGTTTTTTCTTCAGAAAGAAGATATATTCTATTACTTTGTTCTTCTCTAAATTCTTCTTTTTGGTCTCTATAAGTTATGACTGCTGGAGGAACTTCTAATTTCCCAAAAACATCTATTTTACTGTAGATTACATAAGAAAACATTAATTCTTCTCCAACATCTAATTTTGAGAAATCCCAAATGACTGATCTCTTTTTTATTTCAGAAGGTGTTACAGTTCCAAATTTATCTTTTAATATTTCTGTAAATGCAGGTAGTCTTTCAATGACTTTAATATTAGTTATAGGCTTACCTATATTTTTTACATTGACCACTATCTTTGAAGCAAACACTCCTGACTTTGTTTTTAATCTCATAGCTTTCTTAGTTATTTTAACATCTGGAGCAGTTACAATTCTGTACACAATTACTGCTACTATTAATAATAACAAGACTAACAAAGGCAAGTAATAATTTGTAGTCACAGTAACTGAATATGTTTCTCCAGGATTCAATTCCTTAGACCATTCATAAATATACTTTCCACCTTCTTTCTTTGTCTTAGGTGCTCCTGTGAATGATGTGAATAAACTAGCTAATGTAGATTTAGTAATTGAAATTGTTACTTCTGTTACACTGTTTCCGTTATTTGTTTTAGTTGTTGTAACATCTCTTGAAAGGAAGATTCCTTCCTTAGTCACTGTCTCTTCTACAGCAAGAACTGAACCTAATATGATATCTTTAGTCAATACAACGACATCTTCTCCAACTTCAAAAGTGAAAGTTGTTTCATAAACTCCTGAATTCATCTCATCCAAACCTTCTAGATCAAAAGTAACTTCATTTGAACCTAATTCAAAGCTTTCTTCAAATTCTTCTGAGAATAATTCAGATTCAATACTCACAATACCTTCAAACTCTAAATCTTCTTCAAGTTTAAAATCCATTGTGATACTTTCATCTTCAGCTTTAATGACTGTTGGGAATATTATATTCATGACTTGTGAAAATGAAACAACCTTAACAATTAATGAACCTTTTACAGTTTGTGTATTGTCTCCTTTTACAAAGTATTCAAATGAAGACTTTTCATCTCCACCATCTCTTATTTTAGAACTAGGAGCAACTGAAATCTCAAACATCTTTGTTTGCCCAGCTTTAATTTCACCCAATTCTCTTGGAGTAAAAGTAACAGCTAATAATGAATCAACAATGAAATCATCAGCATTATCTCCATTGTTTGTGACACTTAAGTTAAATTTAGCAGAATTTGTTAATTCTTTAACAACCAGATTATTTATAACATCATACTTAATATTTGTCTCTGCAAGAACTAATTGCATAGATAATACAAGAATTATTCCAAATGATAAAAACATTAACCCCTTTTTCATCTTATTATAATAGAACATTCAAAATCAGATATTTAAACTTAACGCTTAGCTTCTAAAACCAAGAATGATTTTAATTGATTTATAGCTGCACTCATTTCTTCACCCAACTTGCCTTCATAACCTTTAATTGTCTTAGCAACTACAAATTGATCATATACTCCTCTTAAGAATTTATACAAAGCAGAAGATTCCCATTTGTTTTCATAGTCTCTTTCTAAGAAACCAGCAATCTTGATCTCTAAAAGTCCTTTATTCATCTTAACTTTCTGCCCATCTTTAGTCACTTCAACAGTCTGCATCCCAAGAACTCTCCAGCTAATCTTAACTAAGAACCTAAAATAATCACTTATTTTCTTTTTTGCAGTCCATGCAATCTCAATTTCTTTTGATGTACCTGCATTCTTTTCCTTATATGAGTTCTCTTCCATACTAAATTCATCATCAGTAAGAAGGGTATATAGAAAATTATAGGTATTCTTTAAATCAAAAATTCCGTCATGAACTAATTTCTCTTCAAAAATTTTATCTTTTTCAGCCATCTTTTTATTAGATATTACAGTAAAAACTCATTTAAATATGTTGTGAATCACTTCAAAAATCAGGTGCTTTTCCTTTAATACATGAATAAGCACCAAAAACACAACTAACAGTAAATAATCCAGCCGCTGCTCCCCATCCATAGTTTCCTCTTGCAAATTGATCTAAAGTTATTAGATAAGAATTGCCGCCAAAAACTGTGTATAATTTTGCACCACCAGGAGAAGGTTTTCCTCCATCCTTTCTGAAATGAATAGCCATTATATTATTACGAAATTCAATAAACTTCTTATCAAAAGACTCTTTTGCTTTCAATAGTTGTTCAAGTCTTCCCATTTTATCTCCCCTTATACACAATCTTCAAGCTTCCCTTTCTTAAAATTAAAGAGTTTCTTTGCTTGTTTAATTGGTAATAACAACATATCTTCGGACACTCTTGGAAATTGTTCCTTGACATATTCCTCTGGATTAAATGTCCCGGCACGAATTGCTTGCCAAACATATGCTGGTTTAGTATCAGTTTGGATTATCACATGAGTGACTGTCTTTACATAAGGATTCTTTGTTTCCCCATAGATTACATCTGTTTTTCCCATTTTATCTCTCTCAGAATAAGCATCTGAGGTGCTACCACCTCTTGTTTTATCGTACAGTTATAGTATTTAAAGTTACTTAAGAATAAGATAGAGCTAACTCTCTAAAAATACAACCAAATTCCCTATTTTAAGGGAGATATTCAGTCTAGTGCTTTAAAGTCACGCTCACAAGATTCGCAAAGGTTTTTGTATCCTACTGAAATCAGTGGACCGATCATGCCACATTCTGGGCATTCTCCATTCACGAATTCAGCCAAAAATTGTTGTCTTTTCATTTTTCCTCCTATGTTGTTTGGATATTGTCACGACAACCTTCGCACATCATCTCACCATCGATTCCGCGAAGCAAGTCAAACTCTCCACAAGATTCACATTCTCCTTCTCGCCAAGATTCTTCTCCAGAAATAGCAGAATCTCTCATCTTGAACTTGTTTTCAGCCTCTCTTATGTTCATGTTTCCACGAACCAACTCAAAAAGCCCGGGTTCAATCCTCAAGATATCATTGATAGTCAATATACCAATGACTCTACCATTCACTGTTATTGGCAACCACTTGGTGTTCTGTTTCTTCATACGCACCAAAGCTTCGTATATGTCTCGTGAAGGCCTTATAGTGTTGATTTTCCTCAACATTATATCACCTGCTTTCACATTTCTCAAGTCTCCTTTCTTTGTCAATGCCCAGATAACGTCTTTCTCAGTAAGAACGCCCATCAACTTGTTGCTTTTCTTAACAATGATGATACCGACATCTTTGCCGACCATCATTTTAGCACAGTCAATAACTTTCTCACTAGGCGTGACAGCTATAAGCTGTCTAGTCATTACATCTCCAACTTTAATACCGATTTTCATATTCCCTTAGCCTTAATTCCTTTTCTTATTATGAAATAGGGAAAGGGAAAGCTATATAAATAACAATCCCATATAGAATATATACAACATATACCTAGAAAAACTAGTGACAGAAAGTATATACCAATAAAGTAGTGACAGAAACAGCGACGATAAAGTAAGAAGATGTCTAAATAATGGCCCCAACCTTTAAAAATGACAAATTCAAACCCAGAACAGAGAAAATTAATCCGTTTCGGAAATTCTTCTTATATAATCGCAATTCCGAAACCTTGGATATCTAAAAACAAGCTAAAGAAGGGAGATTTACTCTTTGTTGAAGAAACTCCTAATAATGAATTGATCATAAAAACAAAGGCAGACAAATCAAAAGAGACTAAAACTATTGATATCGATATTGGGGGAAAAGACATTAATAGTATTGAAAGAGAATTGACTTCTGTTTACATAAATAACTATTCTGAGATAAATATTACTGGAAAAAACTTAAATCAAAGATCAAATGCTATTACAAAAGCAGTACAAGATAAGATTGGACTTGAAATTTCAGACCAAAACAATGAAAAAATCATCATTAAAGACATTTTAGACTTAGAAGCAATTTCTTTAGAAAAAACAATAAGACGTCTGGATAACATGATTCGTGCAATTTTTGAAGAAATCGGGGAAGGAGTGAATTCTGGAAAAATAAAGGACTGGACATTAAAGGAAATTTACTCTATAGACCAGGGAATCAATAAATTCTATTTCTTAAGCTGGAAGCTCATTAGAAAATGCCAAGAAGATCCAAGAATCTTATCTAAATTTAAGTTAGATTCAAGAAAGCTTTCAGATATTCAGTGGGTAGTTCTGCATTTAGAACAAATAGGTGATGAATTGAAAAGATTAGCAAAGATTCTTCATAATAATGGGGTATTAAATCAGAAAGAATTATCTCTTGCTTTGAACGACTTAGAAAAAAGCTATGTGGATATGATTAATTCATATTATAACAAGGATCTGATTAGTGCACGTAAACTTGCAACTAGAAAGAAAGAAAGAATGGATCAATACGAAAAATTATTCTTTTCTAAATCGAATAACATAAAAAAAGGAACTGAAAGTGTGGTTGAAAAATTGAAGTCTCTTACAGGCTCAATCCACAACATTTCAAGGGTGATTGGATATTATCTCTAAACTAGGTAAAAACTCTAGATCACAAAAATGACTGGCCCAAAAAACAAAGAAGAAAGAAAAAGAAAAGAAATTATATCTAGCTTCGGTGATGACATTTTCAAAATAATTTCTGAAGCAGAAGCTAAACAAGGCAATTTTTCTCCAAAGATTAGAACAAGGATTCCAGATTGGAAAAGTGGTACTAGATCAATTATAGATTATTATACAGCTATTGAAGGTGATGATGAGGGTTCATCTGGAAAGCATAGATATGTTCCAAAGATAATTTCTCCAGAAAATGCTGAAGATTTAATTGTTGAGTTGTCTGCATTAGAAGATCCCACTCCTTTAAAGGATATTTTTGTAAATCTTGTGGGCCATAAGGTAAAAAATGATTATCACTTAATGGTCTTTGAAGTTCCTAGATTCCAAACAGTTTATGGGAGATATGATGAAGATGTAATTATTCCTTTTGAAGATGAACAAATAGAATTATTAAGACCATTTAAACCATTAAACAGGCTAAAAGAAGATTCTCCTGAGGTGAAAAAAATTGAAGAAAGGCTCAAGGAAAATTCCAAATTATATCTAAAGGGAGAAGAACCAATAGAAAAACTAGAAAAACTAACAACTGATGAATATGTAGAAAAATTTGTTAGATATGCTTGTCCAAAAAATGCTTCAGAATCAATTAAAGAAGAAGTAGGTAATTCTTTTAGATATTTAACAGAAAAATACCTAACTAATCCTGATTTGATGTGTTTAATTCAACATGACAGCTATCCTTGGAATCATTTAGGAAGAAGATTAGTTGATGCAGGAGACTTAAAGATTGGTTCTCCAGCAATTCAATTAGGCTGTTTATATGGGAATCCTAGAATCTATAATAGATTATTTGGTTTATCAAAACCTCCAATAAATGCAAATAGAAGAGAAAATGTGGAGTATTGTATAGGAGAAATAGCAAAAAACTATTCTTTAGAGCTTAAATTAGATCCAGAAACAATAGACAAGGCTATTTATGTAGGTGCGATATATGGTAATGTTAGGCTTCTGCCTGCTAAGGATTTCAATAAACAAGACAAGAGGAAATTCAGAAAAGCAGCTTTAGAACAAGTTTCTATACTTAAAGAAAAAGATCAAGGTGCAAGAGATCTTGAGAGTTCATTTTTGAGATTGGGATGGAAAATCTAAAATGGCAGACTCCTCAAAAGTCTATAAACAATTAGGTTATCTAAAAGAAGATTTAAAGAGTGTTCTAATAACAAATCTGGGAAAAGAATTTGATCAGCCGATTAAATTAAAGATCAATGGAGAAGCAGAAATAACAAGACGTTATAGGAAAAATGAACTTGCAGTTAAATTATCCACAGATATCTATGTAGATAGAACTTGGTCAGACTCTTCTTATGTTATAAAAAAGAAAAAACCTTTTAGTGACAGGAATGTCTACCTAAATAGGAGAATTGGTCTTGCGCTTTATGAGATATTTAATGAGGAATTCGAGAGGATAAAAAATCATTTACATACTGCAGAATTGGTCCCAGAATCCAGAAGAAAAATCCCCCTATTTTTGAAGCCAATGGCCATAAACAGTGATGAATTAAAAAGAAATAATCTTTCACTTACTAAATTTAGTGGTAGAATCCCTCTTGATGAAGCTTTAGAAGAGCTTAGAGAAGAAGAAAACTGTACTGCTGAGCATTTATTACCTTCTTTAGATCAATATGCTTTATTGTTTGATAGAGTTCCTTTGTTACTTGAGCCTATTATGAAAAGAAAAGAAAAGAATTATCCAGTATTAAGTGAGATTAAAAGACTGGAACACAAAATAAATGCAAATGGAGAATATATCAGTGATTATACTAAAGGGTTTTCAAAATTAGTAGATCTTGGGTTAAGTTATGTTGATAAGACTATGAGAGAAGATCTTAAAGGAAATCTTAACTTTTTAGTTAATGTAACTTTAGCAAGTGATTTAGAAACTCTGATACAGGCAGATGCCTATCCTTGGCACAACAATAACTTACATCTTTTTGATAATGGGAACATTTGTTATGGATCTCGTGGACTTACTCTTGGTGCATTATTTGGACATCCTGATGTATACCTAAAAATGGAAAATCCAAAAAATGAGATTGAAACCTTAATAAATCGTAATTATGCTTCAAGAAGTAGAGCTATAAGTTTACAATTCCATACACCCAAATCAAATATTGATTTTCAGTTATTAACTAAGTCTTTTTATGTAGGAGCAGTATGTGCAAATGCAAATCTATTAACTGAATATGAACTTAAAGGAGAAGATCCTGGAAATATAATGACTGCAATTGAATCTCAATTAAAAACTCTGGGTGAAGATTATGGATTAGCACCTGCAAAAGAGATGGCAGAGATATTATCTAAATTATACATTAAAGGAAATCTTCTTAAGATGCCCAAAAAGAATTGGTATGAAATACTTAAAGAAAACTTAGGACTTTAATTTATTCAAGATTATCTTTACAATCTTCACAAATCAAAGCACCATCTCTTTGATATAGGACTCCATAAGCACCACATTCTTGACAAGCACCTTCTCTTATCCAGACCTCTCCCATCTGTAGAGCTTTTTTGCTTCTTCTTGCTTGTATCGTTTTGATTTTCTTAGCTTCTTCTCTGATTGGTGTAAATTCAGCAACAATATCAAACAATCTAGGCTCTAAAACAATTATATCTTTGACAGTGATAAGTCCAATAACTCTTCCTTTTACAGTAACTGGAAGCCATCTCACTTTCTTAACTTTCATTTTCTTCAAGGCCCCATAAAGGTCTTCATTTGGACTTACTGTAACGACTTTTTTAGTCATTATTTCTCTAGCCTTTATCTTACTGAGTTCGTTTTTCATAGCAATTGCTTTGATTACATCTCCTTCAGTAAGAATCCCTAGTAATTTCTGGCCCTCTTTGACAATGAGTGAACCTACTTTCTTAGAAAGCATTTCTTTAGAACATACTGCTACAGAAACATTGGGAGATACTGAAACAAAAGTCCTGGTCATGATATCACCAGTTTTAATTCCAATTTTCATAGAAAAAGTAAGGTTTTTTCCTTTTTATTTGTTGTGTTACTACTTAAATTTCCAGAATTTTTTAAATGGCCATTTCCAAGTGTGCCATGCACCTATTATTCCTTGTTTCAAGAGAATAAAGTACATCCCAACTAAAAGCCCGATTATTCCTAAAGTCCACAATGGAACAGTTATCCACTTGCTCAAGCCTTTCTTTTTTCCAGTAGTTGTCTCTTCATCTTCAGTTCCTTCACCTTCAGCGACATCTGCAACTTCTTTTCTTGCACTTATTCCATAAAAGCTGAATCCATCAGAAATTCCAACAAATTTGAAAGTGTCTGTTGTTGAAGATAAGTAAGTAGTCTCAATTTCCTTCCAAACATCTCCATCTAATTTCATTAATACAACATCTTCTTTCTCAAAGTCATTTTCTTCAAGCCAGTCTTTATCTACCTCAAATTCAACCTTTGTTTCCTTAAGATCTGAATCAAACAGATTTTGCTTAGTTATTTCAAAATAATTAGCTACAAGGTCTAATTTCTCTTCAAGATCAGCTTCATTAACATTCTTTACACCCACTCTAATATCTTTAAGGTTGGTATTTGGAGTAAACCTAACTCTCAATACTCTTGTTTCCTTCAATACAGTGGATGTAGGCACTAAACTTACTTCTTCATTTTTGTCAATACTATCAAATTTCTTGCTGTATGTATAACTTGGAGTAGGAGTGCCATCACTTGGAGTATCTGACGAACTTGAGGATGTATCAGCAACCACTGTTGTATTAGGAGCAGTTCCAAAAGCTCCGAATAAGCTAAAGTGAGTTACATTTGCCCAAACATAATTATTTGCTTCATCAATTCCTTGTGTTCCTTCTAATTGCCAATCACTTGCAGTGTTATTATAATAATAAATCAATAAACTACTTTCATTTATATCAGCTGTAGTTAATTGTGCAGCAGTGTAATATATCTTAATCAATGCCCAAGTCAAGTTTCCTGAAGTTGTAGAATCAACTGTTAAGTTGATTCCTTTCAAGACAGTTAGGTTTGCAGTTGTTCCTGAAGCATTGATTGATCTTAATGCAGCAGTAACAGTTGAATTTGTGTTGTTTGCTAAAACCAAAGTTAAATTTGCACTTGCACTTGTCAAATCAATAGTTGTAGCATTATCTACTAGAACTTCACTTGATTGTATTAAATTAACAACCACCTTTATTACAGAAGAATTTACATTTCCACTTGTATCATTTATTGAAATATTGAAGTTATATTCTCCAACACTCAATAAAGTGTTATTTACTACATATCCACTAGTATTTATTGCAAAATTAGTAGTATCATTTACAGAATAACCTACTGTTGTTAAGTCTGTTCCACCAGCATTCAATCCAAAAGCTGCAGTGTTATTTATTGTTTGATCTGTAGGAAGAGTTGTGAATAAAGGAACTGTTGTGTCTGAAACAGTTATAGTAAATATCGTATAATTTAGGTTATTGCTTGTGTCATTTACAGATATATTCAAGACATAACTCCCCAATGCTAATGTGCTCGCATTAGTCATAATTCCTGTAGTGGAATTAATAGTAAAGTTAGTAGTGTCGTTTAGAGTATATTTGCTTATATTTACATCTCCAGTTAAATCAGTCTCATTAAATCCAGTTGCATTCACATCAAACACGAATGCAGAGCCAAATTCATTTGTAGCACTGGAAGATGTTGTAAAGAAGGGGAATGCAAAAGCGTTTGTAATCAAAAGCACAAGAAACAGTGCTGTAAAGATTGTAAATAATAATTTTTTCATCGTCCTCTTTTCTTGTTCTTTTTAAATAACTTTTATTTATAAATCTTCTGTAGCCCCTTCGAACTATTAATTAAGCCCTCTCCAAGCCTATGTTATATTACCAATAAACATTTAAACGGTTATTTGGCCATATATAATATATAATTAGGACTAAAATGAGCGAAAAACAACCAATCTACATCCTACCTGAAAACGTCCAAAGAATGATGGGCAAGGATGCTCAAAGAAATAATATTCTAGCAGCTCGAATGGTTGCTGACACTGTAAAAACGACTTTAGGTCCTAAAGGCATGGACAAAATGCTTGTTAATCAAATGGGTGACATCATAATAACAAATGATGGAGTCACAATTCTTTCTGAAATGGATATTGAACATCCAGCAGCTAAAATGATAGTAGAAGTCTCCAAAACACAAGAAGAAGCCGTTGGAGACGGAACAACAACTTCAGTTATATTAGCTGGAAAGCTATTAGAAAATGCAGAGAAATTACTAGATCAAAAGATACATCCCACAGCAATCATCAAAGGTTACAAGCTTGCTGCTGAGAAGTCTTTAGAAATATTGGACAAGTTATCAAGAAACATCCAGGTAAAAGATGATCAAATAATCAAAGACATCTCAATGACTGCTATGACTGGCAAGTCTGCAGAAAATGCAAAAGAAATCTTTGCAGATTTGATTGTTAAGTCTGTAAGACAAGTCATGACTACAGACAGGAAAGGAAAGGTTATAGTTAATATGAGTGACATTAAAATAGAAAAACAAAAAGGCGGTGGTGTGGAAGACACAGAACTGATTGGAGGGATAGTTTTAGATAAAGAAAGAGTACACCCTGACATGCCTCATTTTGTTCAAGACGCAACAATAGCTTTAATTGATGCTGCTCTTGAAATCAAGTCTCCTGAGACAGATACTAAGATTTCTATTAATTCTCCACAACAATTCCAAGCTTTCTTAGATAATGAAGAAAGAACCTTAAAAGAGATGGTTAGAAAAATAAAACAATCCGGAGCAAAAGTGGTTTTCTGTCAAAAAGGGATTGATGACATTGCACAATATTACTTAGCAAGAGAAAAGATCTATGCATTAAGAAGAGTTTCAAAGAGTGATATGGAGAAATTAGCAAAAGCTGTTGGTGCAAAGGTTGTAAGCAACCTAAACGAATTAGAAGTAAGAGACTTGGGATATGCTAATACTGTTGAAGAAGTAAGAAAAGGAGATGCTGGTTCAACATACATTAGAGGATGTAAAAATCCAAAAGCCTTAACAATTCTTTTGAGAGGGGGAACAGAACACGTTCTTGACGAGTTTGAACGTTCAATTAAAGATTCTTTAGGAGATGTTATAGCAACCTTACAAGAAAAGAAGATAGTTCCAGGTGGAGGAGCGATTGAAATGGCTCTCGCAAGAAGATTAAGAAAACAAGTGTTCGCACAAGGAAGAGAACAGCTTGCAGTTGATCAATTTGCAGATGCTATTGAAAGCATTCCAAGAATTTTAGCAGAAAATGCAGGTTTAGATCCAATTGATGTTCTTACAGAATTAAAAGCAAGACATGATAAAGGTGATTTTAATGCAGGCCTTAACTTATTTACAGGAAAAGTTGAAAATGCATTGACAAGAGGAATTGTAGAACCCCTAAAAATTAAAACTCAAGCAATCAAATCAGCAAGTGAAGTTGCAATGATGATCCTAAGAATAGATGATGTTGTAGCTGCAGGAAAAAGCCCTTCGCAACCACAAGGAATGCCTGGAATGGGCATGTCAGAAGGATATTAATAATCTTTTTTTAGAAAATGGTAGAAGAATTAGAGAATCTAGCAAAGAATACAAAATGGAACTCATTAAGAGATATGGAAAGAGGCACATATCTAAGGATGTATGCAGTCCAAGATGGCAGGGATATAGATGATTCTGGTTACTTTAAAGAATTTAGAGATACAGAAAGAGGTTCTTTAGTTATACTTGCTAAAGATAGGGAAGAACTTAAATCTCTACCAGATACTGGAATCCACATCAAAAAAGATGATTATGTCAATCATGATATTCTTTCAAAAAAGAAAAACCCAGTTCTTAAACATATTAAATCTACAAAAGGAATTGGTCTAAGAGTCATTGTTGCACCAAGACTAGCAATCAGATATATTCCTCTAAAAGAGGATCCAAATTATAAAAAAAATTATGGAAGAAATGGAGAGGATGAAAAGATTTGTTTAGATATTGGTGGTACTGATTAAAATGCCCCAAAAGAGATCACTCTCTACAAATAAATTCAAAAAGAGGACAAAGAGAAATAAATTCTTTTCAGGAAATTCTGCAATAAATAAAAGAACAATAGAGGTTGCTAAGTTATTGACCGTTCCGGATACATCTATATTCTCTTTTTCTAAGATCTATTATACTGTTAATATGAATGGTAGGGGAATAAAAAGACATTTATTAAAACACTCTGATAAAGATCATCCAATGTCTATATTAACTCTACAAAGATATCTCACCTTACCCTCAAGAGATGTTTATTCTATGTCAGTAAGAGTAAATAAGCCAGACTTCAAAGGCTTCATAAACCAAACAATTGAAGGAATACATAGAGATGGATATAAGATAACCACTGTAAACATGATTTATGATGATAAATCAGAGATTGAATTAAGAAATAGGGCCCTTGGTACAGATTTAAGTTATAACTTATACAATAGATCTCCTAAAATAGTGATAGAAAAAGCAAAGAAAAGTTTAAGGAAATTACTAAAAACTCCTCTAAAAGTCGCAACACCTGAAAAAATTAACTACCATTGGGAACCCAAGTAACCTTTAAATACTCAGTATTCAATTTCTAATTATTAAAAAATGGTGACTGAAACTATCCCTATTGAAGAAAGAATGTTAAGGCTTGCAAGAGAACAGCCAAAATATAAGGTAAAAGTAAGATATCATTCATCTATTGAAAAAGTAATAGGGACAATACCTACTACTCCAGGACCTACAGATTTTTGGGCAATAGCATTCTATAAACCAAAACCTAGTTACTTATATGAGAAATCAGACCCTCATTCAAAGACAATAGATTTTAACAGACACACTAAATACATGGCAGAAAGGATAATTAAAGAGCATATTGATAGGAAAACATCAGTATTGATTCTAAGATCTAAAAAACAATACGGATTTTTTACAGGAAGAGCTATGTCTTTACTTAAGGAAGGAGATTATGAAATACAAGAAGCACGTCTTAATTATGATTGGTGCAATAATTCAGAAAAAGAAAATGTTTCTTTCATAAATCTAAAACTTAACGGAAATATGACTTTCTTAGATTCTCGTTTATATTTAAGATATCCTTTACAAAATTTCTTAGCCCCAATATCTTCATGGCTGACACCTCCGCCAGCTCAAAAAGTTCCTTTGAATTAAGGAGAATATTAAGTAAACAACAAAAGCTGGCCAATATTTTTCTTAAGCTCTCCAGTACAATCCTCAATTCCAAAAACTAAATCATTTACAACATCTTCATCAAATTCACCTTTTTCATAATCACAAGTCAAACTTTTCCCTTCAAGAAAATCTTTCATATCTTGATCTTCATCTTCACTTATTTTAACTACAGTTTTTGTCACACTACATCCTTCTGAGGAATAAAAAATTACATTCCCATTATCCTTAGAAGTGAATTCGCTTTTATTACAATTATTAGCAGCAGTAATAAAACACTCTGCAGTATCACAATCTTTGGCTTGAAAAAATAAAAAGAAAAATACTACTCCTAAAATAATAACTCCTCCTAAAACAAACAACCACTTAAAATTAAATGATTTTTCTGTAGGCTGAGCTACATTTGTTTGTACTGCCTGATTAACTTGTTGTACAGGCATTGGTTGTGTTTGATTTATTTGTTCTTCCATTGTTTATGCATCATAAGTCTCAGCACACCTATAATTCTTAGGTTTTTGAGTCCTTTCACTAGTATACCAGCCCCTTGCTATTGCTGTGTTTTCAACTTCTTGATTAAGGTAACATTTTAATCTATCTGATCTAACCTTACTTTTTAGATTTCTCCATTTAGCAAGTACATAACTTGTCCCCCCTTCAGCAACTGTAGTAATATCTCTTGCATGAGTTGAAGAAGAATACTCGACTAAATATTCTGAATGGACATATTTTGCAACATCTTTAAAATTATCCCTACAACCTTCACATTTTTTATCGAAATTTTCTTTTAGAGTCTTAACAAAAGTTGACTTAGCAGGACTTGGATTTTTTGGAAAACCTTTATCATTATTAGCTTCGACTTGAGAATTAGCAGTAGCTTCTCGTACATCTGCTAAATCAGAATTTGAATTTAAAGTAACTATTGCTGAGACAAACATTAACTCCTCCAATTTAGCTTTAGATTGTGCCCCTTCCTTCCCAACTTTTTTATTATATGCTTCAAGTGCCTCATCATAAGATTTAAGGGTTTCTTGTAATGCTAAAGTCTCTGCTGCAAGGTTTTCAAGATTACCCTCTCTACGCCCAGTTAAATAATTATTAATCATTTCTACAGTGGCTCCACTTAACACATCCATCCTTCTCTTTAATTCTGCCCTTTCACCTTCAGTAAGAGTCTTTTTCTTATCCACTACAATCGGATCTTCGCCAGCACAAGAGAATTTACATGCAGAAAGAGCAGCCTTGACTTCTGAGGATTCTGTACATCCAGAACATTCTATTTTATAACACTTATTAATACAATCAATGTCTGGATCATCAGACACAATTCCCTGTCCGAAAACAGCAGGAAGTAACATAACAAGAACCATTAATAGGATAATATATCTTGTCCCCTTTTTCATGATTGTAACATTCAAAGGGAATTTATAAACTTGTCTAAGAAGTTTAATCAACATCTTTAAAAATACCTTTCTAATCTGATTTAAATGGAATATTTAGATAATAAAGTACGAAGAGAGAAGATTCGTGAATTAAAGCGTACTACGAAAGGCACTAAATTAAAAGTTGCTTTGCTGAGAGGTAGTGATGAAGAGGTTATTAAAGAAGGTTATTTCAAGGAATCCCAAGATTATTGTATTGGTTCTGTAATCACCCTTTTAAAGTCCAATGGTGAAGAGACCCATTTTAGTACTGGAGAATTTAAGAATTATCGCTCTTATCCTCAAAAATGGCCTAAAACTCCCTATAGTCTGAATGCTGAAGGAGAGAGAATCTGTTTAGCCGTTGGTGGCACAATTGCTGATTAGCCCTACAATAAAGCTTAAATATCTTCTAAAACACCTTTCATTAACGCGCTGTTAGTATAGTGGTAGTATGTAACGTTGCCAACGTTAAGACCCGGGTTCGACCCCCGGACAGCGCATATCACCTTTTTGTCTAAAACACGGCGCTTTTTTATTAAACGAAATTTAAAATATAATTAATGGCATAATCTGCTTTATTAAAATATTTAGTTTTTCTTTTGAACTTTTTTATGTTAGCTTCAGTTTTGATTAACCAGTCATTATCATAAGTATTGTTCCATTTTAATAAATCAATGAGGTCTCTTATAGATTCTTTTTTAGCTTTAGCAAGTCCAAGTTTACGAAGAATAAATCTCTTTAATATCTTCCAAGCCCTTGTATAAACTCCTACCTTTAGTACTATGATTATATCTGCTTTAGAAAAACTGTTTTGTACCCATTTATAGTAAACTCCTTCAATTATCCACCGATCTTTTTTTAAGATTTTTTTAAGATTTTTATCACGCACATCTTCAGGGATTTTAATATTATATTTTTTAGATTTATTGTTCCAGTGTAAGTCATCAAGATCATAATAAGGGATTTTTAGAGAGTTTGACAACCTATTCGAAATATATGATTTCCCACTTCCAGGGCCCCCTATTATGTGGATCTTTTTTATTTTCATTTTACACCCTTGTTGTTTACTAGCTCAAAGTTATTTATTAACCTAACTAATGAGCGCTAAGAATTAGACAAAATGACTTGCCCAAAGGACAGCGCATTCTCAAAAGAATATTGTTTTATTAATCGTTTTATCAAATGCCACTCTCAAGTCTTTATTTAATAAGAAATTAAAAGAATCATCTACCTGAACATTTAGGTCTTTGCTAATCCTTATCTTCTCATCTATCGGGACTTCCAAGTTTAATTTTAGATCTGCTTTTATATCAACTTCTTCTTTTATTGGAATTTCTAAAGAAATAGGAATGTCTGCTTTAATGGGAATATCCAAAACCCCTAATCCCAACACACTTGTCCGAATAACAGTATCCACATGAATAACAGTCTCAACAGGAACAACTGTATCAATCATAATCTTTTCATCTAAAGGAATTTCTACAACAGTATTTATGTTTGTAGATACATCAAAAAGCTCATCTAAACTGATAGTTAAATTCTTTTGAATAGGAATTGTGAATTCTTCATTTATAGAAAGAGGAAGAGTATTCTTCAAAGGAACAAAAAATGCAATTCTATCATTATACACAGTATAAGCTCCGAGAAGATAGCCTGCAATAGCCACCAATATCAATAAAAACAAGAACCACTTCACCTTCCTTTTCATAAAATTAAAAGCCCTGATAGTTATTTAAACATTTCTTGATGAATAAGGCCTGAAAATCAAGCACTAGTAAGCTCGCAATTATCTCCAAAATATCCTATAGGGCATTGACAATTATCCACACCAAAACAAGTACCTACTCCTGAACAAACCCCTGGATCTAAAGCACTTACAAAATTACAAGTTATCAAATGTTCACACTCCAGACCAGAATATCCAATATCACATGAACACTGGCCATCAGCAATACATGCTCCACGGCCAGAACAAACTTCTGGTTCCTCAGATAAGTAATTTCCACATTGGAAACCTGCTAATATAGGTAATTGACAATAGATTCCCTTGTAATCAGCTCCACATACACAAGTATCTTGAGCTACACACTCTCCATGACCATTATTGCAAACATAAGGACTATCTATCATTTCGTTAAAGCAAGTCCAGCTATAATCCTGGCACTCATCTCCAGACCATTGTGCATCACATAAACATTGATTATCACCTATACATAGGCCATTTCCGCTACAAACTGCATCATCATACTCAGGAAGATTAAAGCACATTAATGAGAGTTGGTCAGCGCAGAAATCTCCTTCCCAACCTTCATTACAAACACATACCTCTGTTTCAATACAATCTCCTCTTCCATTACAAACTTCAGGAATATTAGTTGAATAAATACCATCACAAATTATAGGCTCTTGAGGTAGTTCTGAACAGTCAAGCCCTTCAAATTGGCCCCAGCATTCACATAAGCCATTATTATTACAAGTTCCTTGGCCAGAACAAACATTCTCATCTAATTGCCATACTCCTGCACAATATATTTGATCTTCACACTCATTACCGATATATCCTTCTGGACATAAACAATTATCTTGATCTGTGCATACTCCTATGTTACAAGCCTCAGCAGGAAGCTTTCCATAACAAGAAAGTCCAGTATAAGTCTCACAATTTACATCATCATAATCTGCATTACAAGTACATGTTCCATCAAGTTCGCAAGTTCCTTTAGCAGAACAAACATCTGTAGAGAACATGCTTACACCATTACACTCCTTTTCCAATTCACAGTTACTGCCGAAATATCCATCAATACAATCACAAACATCTACATTAGTACATACTCCACGTTCAAGGCATACATTTGGATCTGTTGCTAATACCCCCTCACAGGATATTACACAACCTTCATCAGTCTCTCCATCACAATTATTATCAACCCCATCGTCACAAACTTCTGTAGCACCAGGGTTTATTGTAGCGTCTTCATCATTACAATCACTATCTATATAATAACCATCTTGATCATTATCAATTTTTACTGAACAAGTTTCAGCAAAATCATCTATAAGCCCACTTGAACATCCAAATTTCCAATGGCCTCTTTTTCGATCATCGTAAGATAGTAAGATTTGCTCACAAGAACATCCACAAGTGTCAGCAGTTGTATATTCCTTTTTTGAAGAAAATAGTTTAACGAACTTTTTCAATCTTTTATTTTTAATCTCTTTTGTATCAAATTCAGAATCTCCATCAATCAATGCAAACCTGTTGAAAAGTATTCTTTTTGTTGGAACAGATTCACTTAAATCTGTGTTTCCACATAAATCTATGCTATCTTCAACACCATCAGCATCAGAATCCTGTGCTTGTACAAGTGTAATCGCAAAAATAAATATTAATAGTATAACCAAACCTTTTTTTATTAAAAATCCACTTTCCATTAAATAAAAACAATTTTGACCCTATTTAAAGCTTTCTTACTCCTTGTTAAAAATAAAAGGAAAATATAATTGATATTCAAAACTCTCAAAAAAGTGCAGTGGTTTAGTAAGAGAACTAAGAAGAATGCGACTAAGAAGAAGGTTTAAATTCTATAAAACTCTTTATTAAATATTAAAAGGGGGTAATAAAATGAATTTATTTAAATGGGTAAATAAGGGTGTAAAGAAAATGAGCTGGTATGATATTTCTTTAACTAAAATGTCAGTATTCTTCCTTACACTATTCTTATTAACAGTTTGGCCAACATTCGCAAAACTAGCATTTAGCATCCATTGGGGATGGTATTTAGGATTAGGAATTCTTGTAGCAATTCCTGTATGGAGAGATATGTTTGCTTAAGAAAAAACTTATCTTTTATTCTTTTTCTTTTATTTTTTAAGTTTTACTGAGAAGTCTAAATTAACCCCTTGTGCATGTGTAAAATAACATTCTCCTTATAAGCCCGGACGGCGCATCAGGCCTTTGTGGTATAATGGTGGGTCACCTTTTAGGTAAATAAACTACTCCTTAAAATTCCTTAGTTTTTTACTCCTTTGATTACTTAGTAAATTAACACTGGTTTGTTTAGATGATGTCTCTTCAGAGTAGTAATAGTAAGGAAGATTTAAATAGTGTTTAAGATATTAGATAACATGGTAAAAATCTACAAACCAAGTAAGAAAGAAGTCATGAAGAATTATCCAAGAGGACTACCTAAAGATTTCAGATTAGATGAACTAAGTCATGCTTCAAGGATTGCAAGCACCTTATCAGAAGAGCTCGGGAGTCTTAGAGATAAAAAAATTTTACAGATTGGATGTGGTCATGAAGGAAAAATCACAAAAAAATTAAACTGTGATGAAGAGAGAGAACCTTATATGTGGGCCCCATGGGTTTCACGTATTTTGGCATTAAATGGTGCTAAAGTTACTGGGATAGATTACTTTCCCTCAAAATTTGGAGTTAATGAAGAGCCCTACCACCACATAATTGCAGATGTAGTTAAGCAAGATATCTCAGATATTGTAGGTCCAGAAAGAAGGCACGATGCAGTTCTTATCGATAGAAGTTTTTTGAATAGTCCTTTATTAAATGGATTACTACTGGAGTTGCCTGATTACTCTGTCGAAGGTATAAAAAAAGAAGAGTTATCAAGATACAATGAATTAATTTTTAAACATTTATCTGAAAAAGATAGCAAAAGAATAAAAGAAGAGTGGTTACCAAACTACAATGGAGTATTTTTTAAGCATTTATCTAAAGAAGCTGGTAAAATCCTTAAAAGTGGTGGGAGATATATGGTGAGCAACGTTTCTTGTGGTTATGAAATAGAAAAAGATTTCAAAGAAGTATCTCAATTTTCCGATATAAGAAGAACCTTTTGTGGACCGATTAGCTATGTTTTGGGGAATCGTAAATAAAATGAGCAAAATAAACAAACAGTAGTTAATTTAGTTCTATCACCTCAATCTCGACAATCCTTAAAAACTCCCTCAATCACTGATGATTCAGCTATAAATAAGAAAAAAGTGACTCTTCAAAATACCACAAAGGTATACTTCCCGGACGGCGCATATTATTACTTTTAAGTGACAATAATTAGAAAGATTTATATACTTCCTCTCCTCTTGGACATTATGATAAAACAAACACCTTTAGAAATGTCTTTGAGAAAAGAATTTACTCCTGTTTGTGCAGCATTTAATGAATTGGGATCAATACTTACTGAGGAATCACAGGGAAATTTCTTTAGAATTTGTTCTTTAAAAAGGATTTCCACTTCTGTAAAAACAAAGTCTGGAGTATGGGGGTTAAATTATAATCTGCTAGGGGTTAATCCAGAAGAAGCAAAAGAAGAAGCATATTTGTTTGATATAAATTCTGAAATACCTGCAAGAACAACTTTAAAAGAACATATCTTTAAGGAAGTTCTTTCTAATCCTAAATCTTATGTGGAAAATATTTCTATAAGTCCAATTAGATCTAAAAAATCTATTCAAATGCAATATAAAGATGGAAAGTTTAGTGTTCCTGAGACTTATGGGGGAGAATGGGAAGAATTTTATAGTTCTATCATGAAATACAATCCAAAATTCTCAGACTATTATACTAAGATAGATAAATCTAAAGATCCGAATGTGTTAGATCAAGGTATTGTGGTAACTCCTCAAGAAGCAGCAAAGATTGCTTTTGGATTTGTGAAGCACAAAGGATTATTAGTTCCAAGCAAGGCTTAAAATAATCCAACCGATTATTCCAATTTTCATTTTGATTAATTCTTAGGGTTTTCCAAAACTATCACTCCAATCTCGACAATCCTTTTAAATGCATTAGATCATCGATAGAATAAGATGGTTGTTTAATACTATCTAATCAAGCTGTAAAAAAGTTTAGACCATCGATATACCATAATGGGTGACAGTGCGGACGGCGCATTCTCAAAAGGTTTAAAAAATAAACATTTCTTTATTTTATATGGAAATAAATTTCAGAAAGAAAAAGAAAGTCATTTATGAAGAAATCGAAACGGCAAATGATAAGGATTGCAAAAGTTTTGAAGAAGATGCTCAGTCTTATTATAAAAGTTTAAGAGCAAGGCAGGAAAAAGAGCAAAGTAAACAAGAAGCTGAGAAAAAGAAAAATTCTGAAGAAGGGCAGAAAAAGAGAAAAGAGAAAGAAGCATATTACAAGGAAATAAAAGAGATTTATCGGAACAAGAATAAGAAAAAGGTTTAATTAACCAAAATTAGCCCAACGGCCCTTTAGAATCACTTCTTGTTTATCTCTAAAGTCTAATTTTCGTTCAAACTTTCCTTTAAAGCACATCATCATAAAGTTCAACAAACTATACATCCTCATAGAACCTTTTTCTACTTTAACAACAAAAGTTTTATTGTTAATTTTCTCAATTTTATGAAATACTTCGCTAAATTGAGAATCATCAATTTTATTGTAAAAACTTATGACTTCTTCAGGATTCTTTAGATCTTCAGGAAATACAATTCTTATTTGGGCCCTTGCAGGCTTCTCACTTAGTTGTTCACGAGTTATCACAATACTTTTCTCTTCCTTTTCTTTTTCAAATGCTTGTTTTGGGGTCAAAGTCAAAGACCCATCTGAATTGAATTCTAACATTTTGATTTTTTCCTACAACAAGAACATCTTTTTAAACATTTCTTACAAACTAAATGATCTTTCTTACATAAATCAATCTTCTTAACAGCTTTTTTACAAGATTCACAAGATAAGGAATCAAATTTCTCAAATAAAAGATCATAAGTCATCTGTATAGATTTTTTAACTCCATTTCTTTGGCAAACCAAAGTAAAAACATCTAATGGATAATAAATAATGCTTGCATTCATGAGGTGATTATCTATTAACAAAGCATGCTTATTTGTCTCATCAGTAATATGGAACTCTTCTTCAGCCTTTAACCTCTTAGCATATCCTCTTTTTCTTAACTTTTCTAACCTTTCTGTATACTCTCTTATATTCATTCTCAAGATATCTGCATCTCTTTCATAAAAAGTATGTCTAAGTTTACTCTTAAAATTCTTTATTTTTTCATTACACCTCTCGGTTTCTTCATCTTTTTCTCTAATTTGATGAGAATAATAACCTTTAATCCTTTCAAGCTCTCTTCTTAATTTTTTTCTTAAAGATAATTTGATTTCTTTAGTCTCTTCTTTTAAGATATTGGCAAGCCTTATCATTGCAATGTCATATTCTCCACCAAGGTCTACATCTCCAATATCTGCTTTTCGCCCTTCCTTTAACTTTCCAAGCTCCAGATCTAAAACCTTTCCATCCTTCACCAAAATATCCCTCATAAATTGCTTTTTATCATTTAAGTACTGGCAACTTGATAAAAATGTAAACCTAGACAAGAACCTGTTCTCCTTACCTTTTTTAATGCTCATTAATTCACAATTTCCAAATTTTATATAATCATTTATATCTAATTTCTTAGTAGGTATTTCTAGATTCAATAAACTTGTTTGCCCTTTATCAAGTAAATAATCCCTTATTGTAGCCAAAAAATAACTTCCCTCTGTAATTAATTCTGAATTAGGAATCTTATTATGTTTCTTAAAATCAAAAACTAACTTATAAGGAGCCTTTTTACCAACAAATTTTTCAAAATCAGCAGGAACTCCACTTACAGTCAACACTCCATTATCTTCCTTGATTTTAGAACTTTCAAAAAAGTCAAAAATAAACTGCTTTGTCTTACTAATTTCTTTTTTAACCATTTTATTTCAAAAACTCCGAGTTATATTTCTTTGTAGCACCATATTCCTTCATTCCTTGAGCAATACCATCTCCAATCTTCTTAACAGTACTCTCAAAATTATCTAGATTATTCTTTGAATCCAAGAAAGCATACATCAATTTCTCCTCAAATTTACTAGTACCCAGAACTCCTTTAGAATCAAGACCCATGTTGAATAGCAAAATTGGTAATTCCCCCATAACCATCCCTATACAACACATTTTGTTGATAATCAAATCAACAACATGTTCTTCCATTGTATCTTTTGTAGCCAAATTATAAACTTTGATATCTTTCTTTTGTCCTATTCTATCTAATCTACCAATTCTTTGCTCAACTGCCATAGGATTCCAAGGTAAGTCATAATTTATTAGATTATTACAAAATTGAAGATTAAGACCTTCTGCACCAGTATCTGTACTTACCATTATCTGTGCCTTATTCTCAAATTCTTTTATTCTAGTATTTTTCTCAACAGGACTTAATCCACCCTGAAATTCAACAATTCTAAATTTTCTTTTCTTTAATGCCTCAGAGATAGATTTCAAAGTAGCAGGATGTTTAGTATACAATAAAATTTTAGTTTTCTTAGAATTTTTAACAATTTCAGAAACAACATCCAATAAAACATTAATTTTTGTATCTTTTTTCAAATCTTTAAATTCTTTAATTAAAAACCTTGCCAAATCCCTAGTCTTCACACTATACTTGGGATTCTTAAAGATATTCTCCAAAAATTCAGTAGCAGATCTAGTTGAACTAGTTATTTTAGGCAGAATAGCATAAGTTGCAAGAGTAGTATTTATAGGATTTTCATTAAAATCTTTATAATGATTAACAAGGAGGTTAAGTACTGATTTGTAAACTTCTTTTTCTTCCTTTGTCAACACAACTGACTGTATCTTTGGAATTCTTTTGATATCCACAATCCCACTTATTTCTTTCTTCATTCTCCTAACCATTACTTCTCCTAATTTTTGTTTCAATTCATCTGGATTTAAGGGATGTCTTTCATTTCCCTTGTGTAAAAATCTTCTTCTAAACTCACTAAAAGTTCCAAGGTGCCCCCTCTTAAGAAGAGCAAAAAGATTGTATAACTCAACTAAATTATTCTGAAAGGGTGTAGCAGTTAACAAAAGAAATCTTTTTTTCTGTAATTTATCTACAAATCTCCACCTATATGTCTTTTTATCCTTTAATTTATGTGCTTCATCTATGATAATAATATCCCAATAAATTTCATGAGCTCTTGAATGCTTAAAAGTATTGGTTTTTACATTAAAATTTCTAAGTTTATCAATAGAAGCAATAGCAAACTCAGTATTTTCCCATTCTTTTTCATTTTCAATATTCTTAAAATCCAATTCAAATTTACTTCTCAATTCTTCTTGCCATTGGAGAACTAAAGAGGGAGGAGTTAATATCAATGCCCTTTTAACAAACCCTCTAGCAATACATTCTTTCAAAACCATTCCAGCAGTTATTGTTTTTCCAAGACCTACTTCATCAGCCAATAAAGCCCTTCCATCCATGTCTCTTAATATTCTTAAAGCACCTTTTTGTTGATGTGGAAGATTATAAGCCAATCTCTTCTTTATAGAAGGATAAGAAATTAACTCCTTTATTTCAGAACTTTTTGCTATTTCCTCTGCCCGAAACTTAAGATCAAATATCTTTCTGGCTTCAAATCGTCTATCTTTGACTTTCTGTAAAACTTCTAAATCTCCCTTAGAAACTGATTCTACGACCTTCAGGCCTTTATCAAAATGCACTTTTTCATCAAAATTCCTTGAATTTTCCTGTTTTGAAGGTAGTTTTTTACAAATATTCACGGATAGAATATAAAGCAGCCTATTTAAAATCTCTTAAATTAAGCCTAAACAAAATGAAAAAAAACTACTCTCTCAAACCAGGCACATTTTCTAAACATTCAAATCTTGCAATTTGTTGAGAGGACAAGGCCCAGTCCAGGAAGAATTAATCATTTTCTTTAGATATATACTACTTTTACCATATCCTCCATAAAGAATAACTAGATTGAGACTTTACAGAGATTATTGTAGTAGCCTTACTTCTTTCTAAAGAACCACATTGCGATAAAACCTGCGCCTAAACCTATTAAGGTATATGCAGCAACTTGGCCTGTAATAAGTCCAAGGCCGATTCCAACAAGTAATCCTCCTGGAATCAACAATCCACTCGTTTCTGACTCTTTTTTATTTGATTTCTTTTTCATGATAAGACATTGTAAATGAGATATATAAATGTGGGGGAAACACATTATTCAAAAACATTTAAAACATCCAAAAACATACATTAAACATGGTAAAAAGAAAGAAAAGAGGAAAAGTAGCCTGTAACTTTGATATGGAAGGATGTAAAGGTGGTTGTGGAGGAGCAGTTTATGGACTTGGTTTTGTTGGATCAGTCATATACTACGTATCTACTGCTACAAGCTTCGGTATGGGAGTTTTAGGATTGTTGAAATCTATCGTATGGCCTGCGTTCCTTGTTTTTGAAGCTTTTAAGTTCTTAGGAGCTTAAAAATTAATAAAGGGTTTAAATCCTTTAAAGCGCAACAAATAAAATGGATATATCTCAAATCTATATTATCATAGCTCTTGTAGTCTTACTTGTTATTGGCTTAGTTGTATTTTTCTTAAACAAGAATAAGAAAAAAGAGAAACTCACACCATTAACAACTCTTGCTTTTGGGTTCATCCTAGCAGGAATTCTTTTTGGAGACAACAGACTATTTAGTTATAGCCTAATGGGAACAGGAGTAGTTTTTGCTATAATTGATATTATAATGAAATTAAAGAAAAAGTGAAAAAAATTTAAATTTGAAGGAATAATATATTGACATGGACCAATTGCATGATTTAATAAGTAATCTGGAAGGTTTCTTAGAGAAAGTTTTAATTGCTTTAGAAAAAGATGGAATTGATGTATCTGATTCTGAATTAGATCATATCTGTTATAGGGTTGAAACCAAAGAAAGATATGAAATATTTAAAAAAGAATTATCTAAACTGGGGGACATACTCTCAGAAAATGAAATAGGTGGTAGGCCAATCTCCACATATAAACTCAAGGAACCAATAATATTCAAAAATAGAAAAATAAGCTGTGTTGAGCTGCCTTCTCCAAAAGAAGGTAGTTTTTATACTGAAGGATTAGAACATGTAGAATTTGTTATTAAAGACAATTTCGAGGACTTCATGAAAAAGCACCCAAATGTTAAATTCAAAACTTCAAGTATGACAAAATCTGTAAATCCAGATATCTCTATTAAATATGACAATTTTTCAGTAAAGTTTCACCATAAACCTTTAGAATATGTAGTAAAACATGAGCAATAGCTAACACTATTGATTAAAAATAAAAAAAGAAAAAGGTGAAAAAGAGATATCTTAATATCTACTTCTTATCAAATACACTTCTTAGTGTCGCATAACCTAAAGCTATTAAGATTACTACCCAGATCCATCTAAGGCTTATGAAATCTCCTACTCCAATAGATAAGAACACTATTCCGAAGATAACATTAAACCATGCTTTTTTGTTTCCAGCGTAAAAAAGGAATGGTGCAAACGCCAAAACTATGACTCCAACCCCTGTAAAAAACAGAGACCATCCTTCAATTCCTCCTAAATATCCACTAAGATCTGCAAGAACAACTAATGCTCCCCAAAAGAACACTAAAGCCCAACCTAATTTGTCTTCTCTCTTACTATTAAAGAACTCTTTAAGATTATTTTTCTTTACTTTCTTCTTTTTTGCCATCATCAACCCCCTTTTACATCCAATATAGATTTTTTGAATATATAAATTAATTGTTAAAGAGAAAATCTAAGAATTACTTCTTACCTAAGAATTGATAACCTAATGTGAATATTCCAGCCAGTATGAAGCTTATAATAAATGGTTTATATCCAATATAGAATATTAACATAAACACTGGCAAGAACACGACCCTACTCAAATTAAATATGACTTCTCTTCCAACAATGAACTTAAAGTATCCTTTTTCCTTAGCAATATCATAACTTTTAGCAAGCCAAGGTATGTGCACGATTTTTTCAGTGATATTTCTATAGGAGTCCACAAAAAACGCTTGGAATGGAGAACTTACAAAGACTCTTCCAATCCAAGAAAGGGCATAGAAATAAGTGCCTATCCTAAACATTTTCCTTCTGCTATTTCTATCAGTCAACTCACCTATGAAGTAAAAGAAAACCACTGAAAAAAGCATTGATAACGTGACTATTAAACCAGTCTTAAACACTTCCACTAACAAAATTATCAAAAATAATGGCCAAAGAACCTTTCCGACTATAGATTCTATACCATAACTTGACAAACTGATTAGATTATTACGCTCTTTCTTACCCAAGATGCTTTTCCATAATGTACCTTTACTGAACCTTATTTTTTCAGGTCCATCTTTTGTCAAGAAAAGAGGGAAAGTCCCCAAGACCAATAACATAGATCCTAAGAAATAAAGAACATTGAATCCTAAAAAGGAAGCAATAAGTCCTCCAATAAAAGGAGACAATGCCGTTGCTATGACAAATAACTCCAGTATGACAGAAATTTCTCTTCCTCTCCTCTTCCCATCTGAGTTCTTAATAAAATCGAGATGATATCCATAATTGAATAATATCATCTTCCAAGATCTGAGAATAGGTAATATAAAAAATAAAAATGGAAATTTAGGCAAAATACCCAGCCCTAAATAAAAAGCAAGGTTAAATGGAGTAGATAACAACATAGAATGTTTTACTCCAATCTTGGAGACCACTCTTGCCCCTAAATAAGAAAATACTACAAAACTTAAGGAAATTAAAAAGGAGAATAAAATAATTATAGGTATAGAATAACCTAACTTATACAAATAGATAGGAACAAAAATGCTTATCAACCCTTCAGCAAAATACATTATAATGGTTGCAGCATAAAATTCATTTAGTTCTTTATTTCTAAAGAACTCATTAATATGAACGTTTGACAACAAAGACATATCCAATGGTATTAAATTAGTAATATAAAGCTTTAGTTATAATCCATATCCTCGGACAACATTCTCAAAAAGGTTTAAACTATCAATACTTTTCAATTAGAATAATCCTTAAAAACCAATTCTACTGGAAAAAAGTATGGGATATAATAACAAGCAATTGGCTAAAGACTTTATAGATTATTACAGGGGGGACTTTGAGTATGCTGGAGAGAGTACGGTAGTACATCTAAATCATCTAAGAACCCAAAAAATTATAGAAAACTGCAAGAAAGATATCCCTCAACTTTATAGGAAAGATAAAAACATCATAAGACTTAATGAAAAAAAGCTTGGATGTAAAAACCTGAGCCTTCTTGAGGAGATTTTGGCAAAGAAACTAAATATTCCTACGAAAAAGCCTACAAAAAAACAAGCTGAAAAGTATCTTGGACAAAATTATCTTCTCTATTTTGGAGAAGATTTCTTCAAAAAGGTTTAAATTCCCTATTATAATGGTTAAAACATGGTTGGAACTAGACCTTTAGGAAGAGGCACTTCAGGAATTGGGACTAAAATAAGAAATCCTAGTATGAATCGTTCTAAAAATCCTAAATGTCCTAACTGCAGAAAAACCCTTTGGATCATCCAATGGGGTGATGGAAAAGGAACTTTACACTGCCCACAATCAAAAGGTGGATGTGGTTACAAGAATATCCCTGCTTAATTCTCAAGAGCCCTTTAAATACCATTTAAATACCCCACTCAAGACTACATAGATTTATAAACCGTTCATTTCATCTAATTACTAAGAAAATGGGAGACTTTAGAAGAAATTCAGGAGGATTCGGCGGAAGAGACAGAGATAGAGGTGGATTCGGCGGAAGAGACAGCGGAAGATCATCTGGAGGATTCGGCGGAGGAAGAGGAAGATCATCTGGAGGCTTCGGCGGAGGAAGAGGAAGATCATCTGGAGGCTTCGGCGGAGGAAGAGGAAGAGGTCCAGTAGAAATGCATGATGTAGTCTGTGATAAATGTAAGAAAGATTGTCAAGTCCCATTCAAACCATCAAATGATAAACCTGTTCTTTGTAGTGATTGTTTTAGCAAATCTGGTGGCGGCTCAAGAGGAGGCTCAAGAGACGGCGGATCAGGAGTTTCTAAAGAACAATTAGACAAGATTAATACTAAATTAGACAAAATTCTTAAAGTTTTACAAGAGTTAGAAATGGCTCCAGCAGATGAAGAAGCACCAGAAAAAGAAGAAACATCTGAAGAAGATTCAGAATAAACTTATTTCTTAGCTAAGAATTGATAACTTAAGCTGAAACACATTCGCATCCAGTGCCCCAGCTTTGTTCTAAACACGAAGCAATTTCTTCTTCAAAACATTCTATTGCTTCAAAGACAATACAATCTATTTCATCATCACAAGGGGGATTTGCCATTTGGTCATAACTAAGTCCACTACACCTACATATCCCATAATGACAGAAAGCATCTGGAATCACTTTATCTTTTTCTTCACACTCAATTGACAAACATTCAGAATCTTCACTACATACCTCTCCCACTCCTTCAGGAATTACTTCAGGAGCTGGCACTGTAAAGTCAAGTTCAGCTGTGGCCGGCTCGCCCATAGTGATATCAAGAAGTATAACCTTAGTTCCATCTACAAGCTCATATTCTTCTCCTAAATATAATGTGAGTGATTCTTCATTGATTGTAAACTGCGCGAGGCTTTCACTTTTGACTGTTGTCTCAACTTCATATATGGATCCATTAATTTCTATTTCTCTTGTTTCTCCTGTTGTAAAAGTATATGCAGTTTCTGAAGTTTCAGTTTCTTCTGCACTCTCAGTTCCCAAACCTGTTGCTTCTACAGTAAAAGGCTCTCCAGAAAATTCAACTGATATAGCATCAACATACTCATCAAGTATCAAATGAGGACCGACTTCAATTACATTAATATATAATTCTCCAAATGGACCAGTATGTACAAACTGTCCTCCACTTTGCATACCTACCATGAGACTACCATCAATTTCAAGAGCTCCTTGATCAGGATAAACTCTAGCAGTTATATCATGTTCAGTTCCATCAATCTCAATAGTCACTGACTCTCTATCTTGTAAAGTGACTTCAATTGGCCCTTCAACACTGCCAGTTTCTTCAACAACAGTATCAACAACCGGCTCTTCAACAACTTCTTCAATTTCAGGAGCAGCAACTGCTTGTTCTGTAGTCTCTTCTCCACCCATTGTTAAAAAGAATGCAAGTAAACCTATTCCTAACAAAAGCACTACAGAAGGGATAATCATTTTTTTCATAGAAAATCCTTTTGCTTCAGGAGTTTCTGCACTGACTTCAGAAGGTTGAGCTACTGATTGGGCCGTAGGTGCTTGAACTTGTGCAGGAGCACTAAGAGAATTAACAGCTTCATCAACTTCCTGTTGATTTCGTCCGCTTTGTATTAATTGGTTTCTCAGAGTTCCTAAATCAAAACCTTTAGCTTGATTTTCTCTCAACCAATTAACTAACACATCATCTACCATCTTTTTACTATATCTCTCTCTACTAATCAAGATATTTAAGTTTATCTCCCCGACAGATTTATAACTTCTCTTTAAGTAATATTAATTAACAAAAAGGGGAAAATGGAAGTTAAAAATACTCATAAAAGAATTCTTTTTTCAATTATTTTTATTATTTTTATTATCACAATCACCCCTCCAACAAAAGGGGATATTTGCATGAGAGATTGCTCTACAGAGTGTGCAGGCAAACCTAGTGGTTATCCCTCCTTTGAGCAAGAAGACTGTCTTAATGCTTGTAATTCAGATGCATTTTTTAATTGTGAAGAAAGTGATGAACCAGAACCTACTGAGGACTCCTCTGATTCAGGATCTAGTGATGAAGCCGATTATGACACCCCTGTAGACAGTTATGATCCTGTTCAAGATTCATCATCTGAGGAAGATTATGCCCAAGAGGAATCTAGTCAGGAAGAATCAACCGAACAATCAAATGGAAAATCAGGCCAAGGAGAATATACTTCAAAAAAGGCAAAGGAAAATGAAGAGAAAAAGAAAAGAGAAATAACTGAAAACTGTGAAGAAGGATTTCTTTCAACCAAAGATTTTTTAGATAAATGCCTCACTGATAGTGGAGTATATCTAGGAAACCTTAATCAAGAAAATTCGGATAAAGACCTTCTTGACAAACCCTCACTTCAGGGACAACCTTCACGTTATCCAGACTTAAGGCAAACACCACAAGAACCAAAAATAACTCAAACAGGTGGAGAAATTTATGTAATAACTGCTGCAGGAGCAGCACCTCTTGAAGGAATGGGTGTAACAGTAGGAGAGACAAATAAATTCTCAATAGCTCTAGATACATTTGAAGATTCTGATGAGGAACAGATAGGCAATTCTCTTACAGGCTCTGTTGTAAACAACAATGAATACACCCTAAAAATAGAAGGTGCAGGAGATTGGTTAGAAGTCTCAACCAAAACTGTAGAAGATCCAAATAATAACGAGCAATTACTAAAGGTAGAGTTTGATATTGATGATAATGCCCCTATAGGAAAGCAAGATATAGAACTTTTTCTGATGAAGGCTGGAAAAATAATAAAAACAATCCCTTTTGAGCTGGATGTACATCAAAAAGATAAACCTCTTGCAGCCCCTGAACTAAAAGGTAGCAAAATACTCAAATTCTCAGGAATTATCATCTCTTTAATGATAATAGGATATGCTTCACTTCTTTTCAAAAAAGCTTTCAAAACTGAAGCCTAGTCATTCACTATCATCCTTAAATTCTACAGATCTTTGTTTACTAGAAATCATCCCTACAAGCCTAGACTTTGCAAACTTATTCTTATTCAAGTCTTGACATCTCTTGACTGCAAGATCTGCCTGATCAAAACTATACTTGGCTCTTACTTCCATACATATCCTTCTTTGAGGGCCATGTCTGATAAAGGCATGGCATTCATTCTCCCTATTATAATAATGAAGAACCCATCCTTTTGGAGGTTTAGGGTCTATCATCCCCTTATAATCATGATAACTTCCATCATGAGTTATATACACATGACCCCATTTATCATCTGCTGTCATAAAAACATCCACTATCCAGCTATTATATATTTTATCGTTCTGAAAAGCTTTAAATAAGTCATTATAATTCCTTATTAAGAGGTGTTCAGCCCCAGACTGTTTCTGAGTAAGAATAAAATGCCACTAGAAGATAAAATATGTTTATGGAAAAGCGTATACACTAGAGAAAAAGGCTTTAGAAGCGATAATCCAAATTTACGCTGTGTAACTTGTAATGGATATGAGTTTTTCTGTACAGATTACATTTCTGTAAATGGGGAGAAAAAAGAAAAGTGAAAATAAAACTTCCAAAGATAAACAATGATCCTTATGGAAAAAGTGAAAAGATAGTGGATAAACACATATTTGGTATGTACGTCTCTGAAAAGATAACTTATCTAGCTAAAATTGAAAAAAGAGTCGGACAAGGCAATCTTGTAAAAAGGCCAACAAGATATGCAATAAACACCACTCTAGGTGGATTTTATCTCAAAAGATGGAGAATGTTTGGAAAAGAAGAGGATTTTTCAAAGTATCAGGAGCATTTTGAAAAGTTAAAAGTCATAAGAGCAAGCATAGATGCAGAATTAGATAAAGAATTAAAAAGAAACCACAAATTGTTAGATAACATACATAAATCATTGGATAGTGCTCTTCAAAAGCTTTAAAACTCCTTGTCTTTTCTTTAAAGGAATGGGGATAATTAAAACAATAGCAGACCTTTCCGGATTTAACAAAAGATTTCATAAATATGGGAAAGACACAATACACCATATCTCTGCAGCCATAAGTCCTGTTGAAGCAAAAGTAGCTTATGTAGGAAAAATTGATGATAAAGGAATTCTAATATCTAAAAACAATAAAAAAGTATTCTTAAAAAACTTAATAGGAGAGACTGCAAGCAAATTATTCTCAGGCGGACAATACATAAACTTTTATCTTAACCCAAAAAATAAACATTACTGGGTGACTCCAAGTGAAGGAAGATTTGTTTACACTCAAAAAAATAAGGGGAAAGCTCTTCCATTATTAATAGGACTTGAAAACTTATTAGGAATAGAGATGATGAGTAAAGCAGTAAAAAGAAATGCTTCTATTGGTTCAATATTTCAAACAAAAGACTTCCCAATAGCCATGATTGCTGTCGGATCTCTGCTTGTTAACAAAATACACACAGATTACAAAGAAAAAGAACATTATGAAAGAGGAACTCCTTGTGGTTATTTCAGCCTAGGTTCAAGCATGCTTTTATGTTTTCCAAAAGATCTCAAAATCTCAGTAAAAAAAGAAGATAAAGTAAAGATTGGACAAAACATCGCTTATCTATAATTCTCTAAAGTTATTTATATTGTAATTACATGTATAATATATCATGGTAAAACCAATAAGATTTGTTGGAAAAGCTGTAAAGCAAGGAAATTCACTTTGTATAAGGATTCCTTTTACAAAAGCTAGAAAACTGAAAATAAAAGAAAACACACCCTTACTTCTTGAAGTAATGAACTTAGAAACCTTAGAAATACAAGAAGATGTGTTAAAAGCCTACCAAAGTGTTCCTGAATTGAAGAAATACACCTTAAAGGAAATAAGAAAGTATGTAATCAGTATGAATCTGGAAAAAACATCTAGAAAGAAGACAATAAAAGATAAAGAATACATAAAATTCAGGAAACTTGTGAAAAAGAACAAAACACAAATAAAAAAGAACTTGCTTAAGACCAAATCCTACAAATCTTTCAAGAAAAAGCTTTAAATCCTTTGAAATACTGTAAAAAGTATGAATAGACAGAAACTAGGATTAACTATATTCATATTAGGTGTTCTATTATCAGTGATCATGGGTGCTGGTGCTAGCTGGGATGTTGACCAAACATTCAGAGATTCTACAATGGACGAAGTTAATCAAACTATGTGGAAGTCCCCAGGATTCTGGTTTTTCTTATGGGCTTTAGGAACACCTATTGGAATGATAATAGCAGGAGTCGGTGCAATGATGTATGCTAAAGTAAAGCCCTCGAAAATTTGGTTATTTGGAATAGGAGTAACCTTACTAGCCCTAATAATAAATATGCTACCTCAAATGGGATTATATTCTCCCCCTTTATTTGGAATCGCTGGAACATTAATACTATTATCTTTCTTTGGAATTGTTTGGTTATGGATGAAGAAACGTTCAACACTAAAAAGCAAAGAAAAACTACCAGCAGATCTTAAACTAGTAGGATATACTTTCTTAGGAATCGCTATGTGGTTTCTTTGTGGATTAGGTAGTATGCCTTTCCTTAAAGCATTAGAAGGAGTTGTTCCAAACCCTACTGATGAAATACTCTTCCTTGCCCTAGGATGGATATTCTTATTCCTAGGACATTATAAAGAATCAAAGATAAAGAAATAGGAATTATTTAAAAAAACTATTTAAAGGCCTTTTTCTTTAACTTCTCATTAATATTCTAAATATTAATTAAAAAAGAGATGAAAGGAGGTTATGATAAATGAAGAGAATATTTTTAATGAGTGTATTTACATTACTAATAGCTTCTATGTTAACTGTAGGCGTTGCTGCTTATGGAGCTACATCTCCTTGTAAGGAGATAACTGCTGACTGTGGCCAATATACTGACAAAGAAAGTTGTGCTTTCAAGTATGTATCTGAAAGTAATGCTTGTAGGTGGGACAATGGACAAAATGCTTGTGTTGGTGGTGCAAGATGTAAAGTTTACGAGACTTGTGATATGACTAAATCTCAAGGTAGTTGTATGAGGTTAGATCAAGAAACTTGTACAAATACTATTTTCCAAGATGGTGGAGGAAGTAATAGTGGATCTCCATTCCAACTTTACTACAATTGTTTTTGGGCTGGTAATAGTTGTCGAAGTGCCGGTAATAATCTTTGTGTAGAACCTCCTGCTTGCGAAGATGCTGATGGAGACGGATTCCTAGATGCTGCTTGTGGTGGTGAAGACTGTGATGACACAAATGCTGAAATAAATCCTTTCGCAGAAGAAATTGTTGGAGATGCCTTTGACAATGATTGTGATGAAATTGCAGTTTGTGATTCATCTGATAGTTGGAAAAACCACGGAGAATTTGTAAAATGTGTTGCTAGAGAAACCTCAAACAGAGGTGGAGAAGTAACTACTGCTGCAAAGAGTTTGACAGGAAAAGCAATTCTAGGTTCAGAAGCTACTTGGTTAGGATTATCTAACATAGTATTAGCAATTGGGTTAGTATTAGTAGTTTTGAAATCTTTAGGAAGACACAAATAAAACCTTTTTTAATTTATTTTTTTCTTTTTCTTTTATTTTTTTAACATTAAGCGTAAGCTCTATTGAAAAGGTTTAAATCTAACGCTTTCTATTATATTTAATGGGGAAAATAGCAATTGGCTCAGGAATAATAATTATTTTTTTAGGATTATGGTTACTTATTGCATTAATCTCAGATAATGCACCTTTGATAGCCTTAATTTGGCCATTAGTATTCATAGGAACAGGTATGGGATTAATAATATTATATAAGGAAGAAGATAAGATTGAAAGAAGGAAAGACTTAAAAGAAAGAAGAACTAAATAATAAAATGGAAATATTAACAACCACAACAGCTGAAATACCTGGAAAAAAGATTTCTAAAGTCCTAGGTGTTGTAAAGGGCAACACTATTAGAGCAAAAAATATTGGAAGAGATATTGGAGCAATATTCAAATCAATTATCGGTGGAGAAATTAAGAGTTATACACAAATGACAACTCAAGCAAGAGAGGAAGCATTTAATAGAATGGTAAATGAGGCCATAGCTCTTAAAGCCGATGCAATAGTAAATGTAAGATTTGCGACTTCTATGATAATGCAAGGCGCGGCAGAGATGTTAGCTTACGGAACAGCTGTAAAGTTAAAATGAAGAAAAAACCAAATAAAATAAGAGGTCAAATCATGGCAGGAATAGGATTTGTAATGATTCTTGCGAATGCTCTCAATTATTTATTAAATTGGGGCAAGGAAATGACTCCTTTATTCATAATCGGATTGGTGTTTGTTGTTATTGGCATGAATATGACTAAAGGAAAATAAAGATGGCTATTGAACTGATACACATGATAAGAGGAATTTACTTAGTGATAGTAGGAATTCTTTTAGTCTCTAAACCAAAAAGTGCCATTAAATTTGGAATATGGTTTGGAAAAGTTATTACTTTTAACAAGCTTAAACAAAGCAAAAACCAATCAACTGAACCAATTAAATTTCTTGGATATCTTGCGATAATTTCAGGAATCATCTCAGGAATTTATTCGTTTTACTAAAATGTCTGCTCAAAACATAAAAAAAGATCTAAAAAAGCTTGAAAATAAAAAACAAGCCAAAATCCTTCAAGGTTTTTTCAAAACAGGAAAAGGACAATATGGAGAAGGAGATGTTTTCTTAGGAATAAAAGTCCCTGTACAGAGAACAGTAGCTATAAAATATAAAGACCTGCCTCTAAAAGAAATAAAACAACTTCTTCAAAGCAAAATCCACGAACACAGACTCGTTGCCTTACTTATTTTAGTAAACCAATTTGAAAGAAACATAGAAAAAGAGAAAATCTTCAACTTTTACTTAAAGAATGCAAAAAATGTTAACAATTGGGATTTAGTAGATCTGTCTGCCCCTTACATAGTAAGCAAATATCTATTTGACAAGAAAAAAGATATCCTCTACAAACTAGCAAAATCAAAAAATCTCTGGGAAAGAAGAATATCAATACTTGGAACTTTCTATTCAATAAGAAACGGCCAATTCAAAGATGCATTAAAGATATTCGAAATGCATCTAAAAGACAATCATGATTTAATACACAAGGCAGTTGGCTGGATGTTAAGAGAAATAGGAAAAAAAGATCAAAAAACTCTAGAAACCTTCCTAAAAAAACACTACAAAAACATGCCAAGAACAATGCTTAGATATTCTATAGAAAGACTTCCAGAGACAAAAAGAAAAGCATATCTTAATGGAAAAATTTAAAGACTTTGAAACCCACATAATTCTAAGGGAAAATGGTATCAGTAGGGGTAAACTATAACCAAACAAAAGCATTTGCTTACTTAGCTAAAGTAAGTGATGAAAAAGTGCTGCAAGTCAAAGAGATAAAGAAAGTAATCAAAAAGCTCAAACATAGCAACACTTATCTGGATGTGGGAGCCGGTGCAGGAGATATTTTCTTCGGATTAGCAAAACATTTCAAACAAGCCACTGGATTAGAGCCAGGAGATAGGATGTTTGAGATTCTTGAAAAGAAAGTCAAGAAAGATAGACTAAGAAACACCAACTTAGTCCATGACCAATGGCAAAACTTCTACAGAAAAGCAAAGAAAAATAACCAAAAATATGACTTAATCACAAACATTCAAACAATATACTTCTTCAAAGATAGAAGAAAAGCTATCAAAGATATGCTTAGTCTCTTAAACAAAGATGGAAGATTAGTATTAATACATAATTATGGAAAAGATGCAAAGGATCATTTCATAGCTAAATTTAGGCATGAATTCTTAAACAAACCAATGCCTAGTGATAGAACTTCTGCAATGGTGAAAAGAAACTTCAAAAAAAGAGAATCCTACATAATGGATTCAAAATTTTATTTACAAGACTTCAAAGACTTAGAAAAGGACCACTTATCAAAGAAGTCCATGGCAACAAACTATTATCTTAAGTTTGCCTTAAAGAAATGGTATGATGAGTTCACTAAAGACCAAAAAGCAAGAATGATCAATTACTTAGAAAAGCGAAGAAAAGGTAACAAATACATTTTAAGTGAAAGATACTGGGTACATATACTTAGAAAATGAAACTCATAAAAGAACTTACAGATAAAGAAGTTCTAGGTGAAGAAATAGAACCTTCAAAAGAATATTCTTTAAGAACTGCTGCAAGAGCAATAATTTTTGATGAAAATAAACAAATAGCCTTGCTCTCAATGCCACAATGGAAGTGTCATAAACTTCCTGGAGGGGGATTAGAAGAAAAAGAAGATCTCAAAACAACATTAGTAAGAGAAGTAAAAGAAGAACTTGGAAGTGATATAGAAATAACTCATGAACTTGGAAAAATAATTGAATATAAAAACAAATACAGCCAAAAACAAGTCTCTTATTGCTTTTTCGCAAAGCTAAAAGGTCCAAAAGGGGAACCTTCCTTTACAAAAGAAGAAAAAGAGGCAGGAGCTAATGTAATATGGGCCTCTATTAATGAAGCAATCAGATTATTCAAAAATGACTCTCCAGAAGAGTACACCCCAAAGTTCATAAAGGCAAGAGACTTAGAATTCCTAATAGCATTCAAGGATGAAAAAGAAAGCTAAAAATAAAAAAGAGAAAATTCCAAAGCTCAAAAAAGGTGATTTCGGATATGAAATCATACAGGAATTAATAAAGAATGGAATTAAAGAAGTAGAAGAAGAATGCTGCTCACACAAACATTAAAATGAAACAAAAAATAGTACCTCCAAATTATTTTATGGTTTTAATCATCCTAAACATTATCCTACATTTTTTCTTTCCTATTTCAACAGTAATCAATCAACCCTATACTTATTGGGGATTATTGCTTATAGTCATAGGAATATATCCTAGTTTTTGGCGTTTCTTTACGTTCAAGAAACACAGGACTACAACAGAAGCTCATAAAATCCCAAGAATCCTGATAACTTCTGGATTATTTAGATTAAGCAGAAATCCAACATATTTTGGGATGTTTTTAGTCTTATTAGGAGAAGCAGTACTTTTAGGAAGCTTAGTCACATTCATTGCTCCTATAATTTTCATAATAGCTACAGATCTTTTCACAGTTCCTGTTGAAGAAAAGAACTTAGAAAAGAGATTTGGAAAGAAGTATAAAACTTACAAGAAAAAAGTAAGAAGATGGATTTAAGCCATTATTTTTCTAATATCACTAATCTTTTGAGCCTTGACCAATTTTCCTCTTAGCTCTTTAGCATTCTTTTGATTTTTAGTAAAGTACATTGCTTGTGATTTTATATGTGAAAATTTAAATTTATACTTCAAAGCAAGTTTAAGGTAATCATTAAACCCAAAAACAGCTTTCTTTCCAGCAATCTTAGCAAATATATTAGGATTTCCAATAGCTTTCCTCCCTACCATCACAAAATCAAACTTCTTCAACAAACCCTTAACATTATTTTCATCAACATCTCCTGAATAAATGACTGAAAGCTTAGTCCCTTTCTTTAATCTCTCAGCATATTCAACATCTGCCTTCCCAGAATAACCTTGTTCTTTAGTTCTTGGATGAATACAAATCCCATCACAATACTTCTCAGCAATCTTGACTATTTTTAGAGTATTGGGCCCTTTTCTTAATTTGATTGTAATAGGTTTCTTAGTTGCTTTACGCATTTCCTTTAAGATCTTCTCAATAGTCTTCAAATCCCTTGTAAGATAAGATCCAATACCACTCCTTTCAGCAACTCTTGCAGGACATCCTAGATTAAAGTCAAATAACTGAGCCTTCCCTTCATATTTCTTGATAAACTCCTTAATTCCTCTTCCATCCATAGAAAACAGTTGAATGACAGGCTTGTCATCTAACACCAATGTTTGCTTAGTCAAAGGATTAACCATCCCAGTATAAACCAAACCAGCACCAGCTTTTTTACACAATAAACGAAAAGCAATATCATTTATCTCGGCCATAGGTGCAAGAAAGCATTTATTCTTAAATCTTAAATTACCCATTTTATACACTCTTCTCTTAGTTTTTTGCATATAAAAACCTAATACAAGCATTTAAAAGACCCATTTCTATACTTTAGATATGGTCGAAGGAAAAGTAAAATTTTTCAACAGAGCAAGCCGCTATGGCTTTATCGATGGAGACGACGGAAAGTCTTATTTCGTACACGAAAGTGGACTTAAAGAAGGCGTATCAATCGATGAAGGTGATAGAGTTGCATTCGAAGCAGTAGAAGGCGATAAAGGCCCTAAAGCTGAGAAAGTTGAAAAATTAGAAAGCAAATAAAGTTAGTATTTTTTTCTATAACAAGATTAAATCACTAAAGTTCTAGTGAGAACCTTAATCAAAAATGAAAATAATATACATAACTGGTACCTGGGGATCAGGAAAAACTACCCTAGAAGCAAATATCCGAAAACAATTAAAAGCTCCAATCTCCACCCCTTATGATTATGTCCTTTCAGAAGATAGGGAAGTGGGATTTATCGGAAGAACTGCCTCTAAAGACAACAAACCCATCAAATATGGAGGTTTAGATGCTTTTTTAGGAGAGAAAAAGGACCTTATGTATGAAATTGAGAAACTTGAGAATAGGAGAGTAAAATATACTGTTTTTTCTGGATCAGCTAATCTTAAAAAATATATTCCAGGAATAACTAACTCCGAATATGAAATTGAAGTTTTCTTTAATAAAAGGAACTCAAACCGTATAACTAATCAAAGGGTAAGAAGAAAAGACCAAAGCAAAAATGCAAAACTAACAAGAATACATGTGCTCTTCCAACAAGATTGGTTAAGCAACGAAATAAAAAGATGGGATAAGCTTCAACGAGAATATTCAAACGTAAAAGCTACAGTTCTTAAGGGAGATACTAAACAAAGAACTCAAACAATACTTCAATCAATGAATAAACCTCATAATCCAAAGTTATGGGTTGTTAGAAAACCTTATTCTGATTTTTACAAAGAAAAGTAAGTATATACTCAGCTTTATATAAAACAGATACCTTAAAGATTAAGAGGAGTTGGTAACTCAGGCCTTATTCTGAGTAAATATGAAAAATGAATATATGCGACTATTGTGGAAAAAAGAAACCTACCAGAACAAAGGTAAACTTACATACCTTAAAACCCTCAAAGATATGTACGCCTTGTAATAAGAAGCTTATGAAAAAATCCAAATTGTGTTGAGAAGAAAACATTTAAATTCTAAAGATTACTCAAGGGTAGATGAAATTAGAGACAAAGAGGTTGATTATTAGGACTCCTAAAACAAGCGATTGGAAAGAGCTAGTTAAAGAAATTGGGGATAAAAGAATAACAAAGTTTCTTTCAAATGTCCCTAACCCTTACAAGAAGAAAGATGCTTTCTGGTGGATAAACAAGTCAAAAAAGAGCTCTAGAAAAAAGAAGCCTTCTGATTATGGTTTTGTAATCATATTAAAATCAGAAAACAAGCTAATAGGTGGCAGCGGTCTACATCAAATAGACCATTTTACAAAAAAAGCAACAACTGGTTCATGGATTGCAAGAGATTATTGGAAAAAAGGATATGTTACAGAAGCAAAAATTGCAATCAATGACTTTGCTTTTAATAAACTGAAATTTGTAAGACTTGGCACAGAGGCCTTTACAAATAATATTGCATCAAACACTATGATAAAGAAGATGGGTTATAAATATGAAGGAAATCAAAGAAAAGCCCATAGATCTAAAGCAACTAAGAAATGGCATGATGTAAACCTTTATGGAATGCTAAAAGAAGACTGGGAAAAAATAAAACCCCTACTTCTAAGAAAACTTAAGAAAAAGTAGGTATATACCAAACTTTATATAATACTGATACTAAAAAGATTAAGAGGTGTTGGTACCTCGGGCCTTATTCTGAGTAAATATAAAAAATGAATATATGTAACTATTGTGGAAAAAAGAAATCCACTCGAACAAAAGTAAACTTAAACACTTTAAAACCCTTAAAGATATGTACACCTTGTAACAAGAAGTTTATGAAGAAAGCTAAATTATGTTGAGAAGAAAACCTTTAAATTCTTAAGATTCTCTTTAAAATTAACAAAATGGGAAAATTAGCTCAGTTAAGTGGTACAGCTTATAACCTTTCAGACAGCTTTATCAGCCCTACTAACTACGAGTTCATCCAATATCTTGGAACTACTCCTTTAGAAGAAGCATTCATATCAATAGACTTACTAAAACTCAAGATCACTCCAGAAAACCATAATGTTGGAACAGTCCAAAATACCATTAAAAAATACAAAAAATGGTTCTTAGATGAGATAAAAAAGATGGGGATAGATTCAAAGGACATAAAAGAAGTAAAAATGGCAATCACTTCTCAAACAAAACAAAAAGAGAACATAAAAGCAAGCTACTACAAATGTGCTGTAACCATAAAAGCCAAAGATAAAGAATATTTTGGAGAAAATAAAACTTCTTATGTATATTAGTCTACTTCTTAATTAACTTTAAATAAGCCTTCTTCTCAAGCATATTATGGACTCAGAAACAAACATCCATGAATTAAAAGAGAAGGTACAAAAGTTCTGTGAAGCTAGAGATTGGGATAAATTTCATGGTCCAAAAGAGTTAGCGATAGGAGCAATCACAGAAGCTTCTGAATTATTAGAGCATTTTAGATTTAAGACTGAAGACCAGATTAAAGAACTATTAAAAGATCCAAAAAAGAAACACGAAATAGGGGAAGAACTTGCAGATACTACTATATTTTTACTAAGATTTGCTCAAATGAATGACATAGACATATCACAAGCAATACATACCAAACTCGAAAAGAGTGAAGACAGATATCCAGTAGATAAATGTAAAGGCAAGAACTTAAAATATAATCAATACTAAAAATGACAGATGTTTTAACAAGAGCTCTCGCTCAAAAAAGAGGTGAGATTATAAGTGATGTAGATTATGACTTATCTATCTTCTTAAAGAAGAACAGTATTCTTTACTCTGGAAAATGTATTCTTACATTTAACTTAAAGAAAGCTGAGGAAGCCTTAATTCTTGATTTCGCAGGAAAAATAAAAGAACTGAAAGTAAATGATCAAAAAAGTGAACATGGAAAGCAGGAGAACAAGATTTCAATACTAAAAGAAAGCTTAAAACAAGGACAAAACAAGATAGAGATTGTTTATGAAAACGAATACGACAAAACAGGAGAAGGCCTTCACCACTTCATAGATCCTGAAGACAAAGCCGAATATCTATACAGCCACTTCGAACCTTACAACGCACATAGGATGCTTCCTTGTTTTGATCAACCAGACTTAAAAGGGACTTTCTCACTACAAGTAGAAGCTCCAAAAGAATGGAAAATAATCTCAAACAGTCTTGAACAAGAAACCATAGAAAAAGAAGACAAAAAACAAGTCACTTTCCATAAAACCAAACCATTAAGCACTTACCTCTTTCATTTAAGCGCTGGTCCTTACATATTTTTTGAAGATAAATGGAAAAACATTCCATTAAGGATTTTTTGCAGAGAATCTCAAAAACAATACGTAAGGGAAAAGGAATTCTTCACAATAACTAAGCAAGGACTTGAATTCTATTCAGAATTCTTTGGAATAGACTATCCTTTTGAGAAATATGACCAATTATTTGTTCCAGAATTCAACATGGGAGCGATGGAAAATGCGGGAGCAGTTACATTTACAGAAAAACTCCTGTTCAGACATGAACCTACAAGACCAGAAAGGATAACCCTAGCAAATGTAATCTTACATGAGATGGTACACATGTGGTTTGGAGACTTGGTCACAATGAAATGGTGGGATGATTTATGGTTAAATGAAAGTTTTGCAGATTATCTTTCATATTTTTGTATGGTAAGAGCAACAGAATACAAAGATGGTATGGAAGATTTCTCCGGAAGAAAAGCTTGGGCATTTATACAAGATCAACTTCCAACAACACACCCAGTTGCAGCAGATGCACCAGACACAGATGTAGCATTCAGCAACTTTGATGGAATAAGCTATGCAAAAGGAGCCTCAATAATCAAACAGATGATTTTCTATTTAGGAGAAGAAGTATTCAAAAAAGGAGTACAGGATTATTTTCAGAAATTCCAGTGGAAAAACACTCAATTAAAAGACTTTTTAGATTGCATGGAAAAAGCTTTTGGAAAAAGCCTTGAAGAATGGTCAAGACTCTGGATTCAAACTTCAGGAATAAACCTAATCAAACCTATTTATGAGATAAAAGAAGGAAAAATAAAGAAATTCTCAATAAACCAGTCTTCAGGGGGAAACATCCTAAGACCTCATAAAACAAAAGTGGCTTTGTTTTACCATAAAGACAATAAATGTGAAAAACAGAAAGAAGTGGAAGTATTCTTTAATGAAGCGGACAATCCAATAAAAGACTTAATAGACGAGGACAAAGCAGATTTTATATGTCTTGATTATAGTGATGACTGTTACTTTAAGGAAAGATTAGAAGAAAATTCATTAAAATATGCCTTAGATCACTTTGAAAAAATAAAGGAGGGGCTAACAAGACATGTAATAACAAGATCTATGTGGCAAATGGTTCGTGATGCAGAATTGGATCCAAAAACATACTTAAATTTCATACTAGACAAAAGTCCAAAAGAATCAAACACTGTACTTTTAGAAAGGATGTTCTTACAAGCATTCAAAGCCCTAAGATGCTACTTAACAAACGAAGAATATTATGAATATTGTCAAAAATTCTATAATCTAGGTTTAGAAAAAATAGAAAACACCTCAAAAGAAAACAAAGACACTTGGTTTAGGTTAATCATCTCCTCTTCTTTCGGAGCAGAAGAAATAGAAAAACTAGTTGATTTGCTTGAAGGAAAAATAGAGTTTGAAGACTTCAAACTTAACCCTGAACAAAGATGGGGAATTATTCTAAGCCTTGCAATTCGTGGAAATAAAAGATTTAATGAATTATTAGCAAAAGAAAAAGTAAATGATAAAAGTGACAAAGGAAGAAAGGCAGCATTTAGAGCAGAAGTCTCTAATATGAAAGCTAAAGAAGAAAATTGGAAGCTTTTCTTAGATGGAAAGGAGAAATCAATCGATTATTTAAGAGAAGGAATGAGGGGTTTCTTTTGGAAATCTCAAAAAGAGGAATTAAAGGAGTATGTTGACCCTTTCTTTAAAGAAGTATTAAAGATTTTCAATCAAGAAGACAGAATATATGCAGAAACTTTCTTTACATTCCTTCAGCCAGAGTTATATGCAGACTCTGACACTATCTCAAAAGCTGAAAAACTCTTAAAAAACGAGGAAATACCCTTCTTACTAAAGAAACACCTACTAGAGTTTGTTGACGAAACCAAAAGAACTATAAACATACTTGGGAAATATTCTTCTAGTGAAAAAAATGAAAGTTGAATATACTCCTCCAAAAAAAGTAGACTTTTTTGAACCAAATACCATTAGGAAACATAAAATAAAGATAATTCTCAGTCCAGGACAAGTTTACAATATTGAAGATGAAGAATCTTTAGAAGGAATCATAAAGATTCCTAAAAAAGACAAGAAAACAATTACTTCAAAAAAGTTGATTCTTAGACTAAAAGAAAAAGAATTTAGTAATTTAATCAGATTTTCCCCTTCACCTAATGGAGAAAAATTTAATTCAGCAAAGGAATTTTATACAGATATATCAAGGGTTGCTTATAGTATGCTAAGAGACTCTAACAAAATAACATCCTACACCTCCTATGTTGACTTCATTATAGAAATGAGTAAAATAAAAACTATCCAATATGGGGATTAACTGGATTTCCAGAGCATTGATGATCCTCTGGAAGCCTATGTTCTGAACAATGCCAATTTCCACAATACCTACATGTAAAAGCTTGTGCAATATCTATTTGTTTAAAACAGATTTCACACTCTCCTCTAAAAGTGCTTTCAGGCTTTTTTTCACCGATTCTCTTACTACCAAATACCTTCCTAAATAGATCTTTTAAAAACCCCATATTAATATCCTATAATGGTTTTAAACCATCTCTAGCTTAAAAACTTTAACATTAAGAACAAATTAGCCCTAACAAAAGGTTAATAAGAAATAACTACCACCATATAACATGGAAAATAAACCAAAAAAGAAATTAATTAGAGACAAAATCCATGAAATCTATAAACTTCATGATATTCATATTGCTGAAGATGAAGAATACAAGCAAGAATTGACCAAAAAACTTCAGGAAGAAATTAATGAGTTCAAAGAAAACGACAGTCCTGAAGAACTTGCAGACATCATAGAAGTAATTTATTCTATTGCAAAGTTCAAGAACATGTCAATTGATGAATTGGAAAAAATCCGTATTGACAAGGCAGATAAAAGAGGCAGCTTTGATAAAAGAGTTATTCTAAAGAAGAATTTTCAATAAACCAATGTATGCAAGTCTTCATGAGTCAATCTTGTTGATCTTCTTATGGCCTCAACTCTGGGTGCCATGATTTTTTGCCACTTGGCTAAAGACCTTTCATAAGGTTTCTTCCACAATCTTTCATGAAATTCATTCCCTTCAGAAGTAAATTTGTATTTAGATCTGCCTTCTTCAGTGTTTCCTTTATCTCTTTTAATATATCCCCTCTTTAATAAAAAAGTGTAGATTCTTTTATCAGGATAATACCTTTCAAATCTCTTTCCTTCACCAGCTATTAAAAACATACCACCACCATTAATAAAATCCATTTCTCTGGCAGCCCTCTTTTCTAAACTAGTAAATTTCACCATTTTAATAAACAATAATGTTCAAATCCTCATGAGTTACATGTTGAGATTCTCTTATAGCATCAAAAGATTTCTGAGTGGTTTTTCTGTATTCCACTCTCTTTTTAAGATAAGTTTCATAAGCCTTCATCCCATTACCTTTTCCACAAACTCCTTCAAAGAAATCAATAAGTTCTGGACCCTCTTCTCTTAATCTAAATCTTTCCAAACTTCTTCTTAATGTTAATTTTTCTAAACTACTCATTTAACATTCCCAAAGATCAAAGCCCTTCACTTCATCAAACTTACCTACACAACTACCAGTCTTATTAATATTAGCAACCAATCTCTTTCCAGCTTCTGTTTCTTGGCCATTCTTAACCATATGTTCTCTTGCAGCTCTTATCTTCTCAACTAAATCAATATCTTTTACAGTACAGAAATTTTCACAAGCCTTACATAAAGTACAGACATAAAGATGTTTTGAAAGGACTTTGCTTTTCAATAAAACAGCTCTTCCTCTTGGACTGACAGATTCATCTATCAAAACTTTGTAAGCAGGACAACTTGATTTACATAAACCACATAAAGTACATTGTGTCTTCAATTCCCCCATCTCGTCTTTTATCATCAATTCTTCCATCTTAATTCCCAATACATCTAAAGTATTTAGTGTAATCTCTTTTCACAGGTCCTTTTTTCTCTTCCACCTCATCTCCCTCAATGTAATCCCCCATCCAGCATGCTCCAAGCACCCCTAGACCAAACACTACATAAGGAAGGGCCACTTTCTTTGCAGCTTCTATTTCAGCTTGATGCCTGACAACTGTATTCAAAAAATCTTCTAACATCTAAATCACCTTCCCCTTATTCAAGATATTTTTTGGATCATACTTCGCCTTCAATTCTCTAACAGTATGAGTTATAATAAAAGGTGCATGCTTCCTTCTCAATAATCCAACACCATATTCTCCAACCATCTGGCCTTTTAACTCAGTAACAATACTTGCAACCTTCTCAATATTAGCTAAATTCTGAAAATGTGGATGCACAGACCCAACAGCTAATCTTCCATAACAAGGAACTCCTTGTTTAGTTAACCAATCAACAAACTTATCAGCATCTTTCTCAAGTAAAATATCCTCAACTCTTGGAAATCCTGCTTGAGATAATGTAGAATAGATATTCTCATACTTAGTCCAAAGTTTTTCAGCTTCTACATGCTCAAGCATTCCTTTCTTACCTAAATACTTAACAATCAAATGATCTTGTTCACCAAGACCCATGACTCTTGAAGCAAATCTATTAATATATTCAATAGCAACGACTTGATTATCTTCCTTCAGTTCTTTTATCCTTGCCATAACACTTTGAATATCTGCAAATTTTAACAAATCCATAGTGGTTTCACTTTTTGCAGAAACATAAAGAGTTGCTTCTATTATAATTCCACAACAGCCTTCAGTTCCAATAAATCTCCTTGCTTCGGCCTTATCCAAAGTATAAACTCTTCCAGTTCCATCTAAAAATGTAATATCCTTAACCCACTTATTCATCCACCTCTCATCTGATGGCTGAGATCCAGAAGCATTAGTAGCAATCATTCCCCCAATAGTACATGCAGAATGTGAACTGGGCTTTATAGGAAATTCTAACTTATATTCTGCTATTGATTCATTTAACTTATCTAAAACAACTCCTGATTGTACAACAACTGTCTTTTCATTCACATAAAGTTTCTTTATCTTATTTAATCTAGACATATCAATGACTAAAGCATTTTTAGGAACAGCTCCTCCAACTAAAGAAGTGCCTCCGCCCCTTGCAACAACAGGAATCTCTTCACGTGAAGCATACTTCAATAACATTTTCAAATGATCATAAGTTGAAGGCCAAGTAACTGCAACAGCCTCTCCTTTTATTGTACTGGAATCAGTACTATAAGCAGTCTTTTCTCCTAAAGATTCACTTGAAGGACAAATCTTTCTTAAAACACCCATATCAAAAACCATTATATTGCCCCCCTAATCAGATGACTAATCTCTTTAACTTCAATATCTCCAGCATTCTCTTTCAAATGCAAATAACATCCTGGTGAACAAGCAACAATTATAGGAGTTTTACATCCTTTCAATAATTTCTTTGCCATATCTCCTGCTAATTGTGGAAAGTTAGCACGAACACCCCCACAAACTCCGCAACAGTCAGCATGTTCTCTTTTCTTAGGGAATTCTTCTAGACCATAACCTGCTGCAATAATCAATTTTCTAGGTCCATCATATATTCCACAATATCTCCCTAAATAACAAGAGTCATGGAAAGTTACTTTTGGAGCTCCACCTTTTTTGAATATGTCTTTTATCTTATCTATCTTCTTTGTCAACAACTCATAAACATGAATTACTTCAATTCCACTTTCTTCCAACCTATAATCTTGTTTCAAAACCTTCAGACTGCTAGGAGAAGCAACAATTATCTTTGAAACACCATACTTATCAAACAACTCTAAATTTTTTTCTTTAGTAGCTTCAAATTCTTCTTTATAACCTGCATCTAATAAAGGTCCTCCAGAACAACCTAACTCATCAATCATGATAAACTCAACCCCTAACTTCTTCAAAATCTCTTGATAATTCTGACTTATGTCTTTAGTAACAGATCTATTCAAACAACCTGGATAAAACAATGTTTTATTGGAAAAAACCTTCCTCACAATCTTTTTTAGCATTTTTAATTAACCAGAAATCAATATTTAAACCTTATTGCAAAAAAATACTGGTTTTAGAGTAGTTACTATGCCCTAAATTCTTAGAATAATGTGAGCAAAACCCCAATTCCACTCTCATATACAGTAATATCAGTCGAACTATATAAGCTTATCGAAAATTCAACATATTTGTTACTGTATCATAGTAATATATATAGTAAAAACAGGTCTTAACAGTGTGAGTAAGACCCCAAAACCCCACATAGCCAAAGCGCTAAATCGTACCACCAAGACCTCCAAAAAAGACCACTACCCCTTATCCACCTGTATTAAAGACTATTGGATATTGATTGATGGTTACAGAGGAAAATTCTTGTTTTTCACAATAGTGAGAGCTCTATCAGAGTTAGTCCCTTTCGGTATATTGTTCTCTTTAGGAAAGATTGTAGATTTCTTTACCAATTATAATAAAGGAGATCCGTTAAGTCAGTTCTACTTCTTTGTAGCATTAATAGGAATACTTGGAAGCTTACAGATTCTATTTAGATTCCACTCAAAATTAGGGATGAAGAAGATAGGAGCAGAACTAAGAAAATACATTAGAGTAGCTGCCATGGAAAAACTAATAGACTTAGAATTAAAATGGCATGAAAATGAAGAATCTGGAAGCAAGATAGAAAGAATAAACAATGGGGCAGAAAAGATCTATAAGGGTCTTAGCTTATTTGTTGATGTAGGCCTTTACACAATAACAGGTATAATTGGAAGCTTAATCATTTTCCTTACATTGGACAGCACATACCTACTCTTTGCAACAATTTATCTCACCATTTATTTAATAGGAGAAAACCACTTCACTAAAAAGATAGCCTACTGGCAAAATGAATTAAATAAAACTAAAGAGAAAGTAAGTGGAAAGTTTTATGAATCTGCTTCAAACCTCCTAACAGTCAAATCCTTAGGACTAAAGAAAAAACTAAGGAATTCAACTGCAGCCTATGAAAATAAATTATACAATACTTGGTTAGAAACAATAAAGGCAAACCAATCAAAAGCTAAAACAATCAAAGTATTTGGAGCATTAGGATATGCTACCTTTATCTTAATCATAGGATTTGATGCAATAGCAGGAATTATAACTGTTGGTTCTATATTTGCTTTTGCAGGTTATTTTGAAAGACTAAGAGCAGCACTAGATAATCTAAGCAACCACATAAATGAATTCATAAGAATCAAGATTGGAGTTGGAAGATTCATGAACTTCATGGGTGTAGAGACTTTTGATAGAGAAAGCAATCACTTAGATAAAATTTCAAGTAAGTGGAAGAAAATTGAGTTCAAGAATATCTCATTTAAATACAAAAATGAAAATGTTATCAGAGACTTTAACCTAACAGTAAACCGTGGAGATAAAATAGGAATAGTCAGTGCATCAGGAGGAGGAAAATCCACTATTGTTAAACTTCTCTTAGGTTTATATCAACCACAAAAAGGGGAAATAACCGTAGACAATAAAGATATCAATAAATACAAACACAGTTCTGTAATCAAAAACTTCAGTATTGTCCTTCAAGATTCTGAAATGTTCAATAACACTTTGTTAAACAACATAACTATTTCAGAAACAAAAAGAGATTTGACAAAAATAAAAGGAACAATTGAAATTTCCCAACTCCAACCAGTTATAGACAAACTTCCAAGAGGTTTAAACACTTTAATTGGAGAAAAAGGATACAAACTCTCTGGAGGTGAAAGACAAAGATTAGGAATCGCAAGAGCTGCATTCAAAGGAGGCTCTCTCCTAATCTTAGATGAAGCAACTTCTCAACTAGACAGCAAGACAGAAAAATCAATTCAAGAAAACTTAAACAAATACATGAAAGATAAAACATTGTTAGTCATAGCACACAGGCTTTCGACTCTAAAAAATGTAGATAAGATAATCTTCATAGAAGAAGGAAAAATCATTGAGCAAGGATCTTTCAAAGACCTATTAAGACTGAAAGGAGAATTTTATAAACTTTACAGGCTACAGCATAGAAAATAACTCGTCGATAATTATTTAAACCATCTTTATCTAACTTATACATTAAAATAGGGGTGTAGCAATGGCTAAGAAAAAATATATTCCAAGTGTTATCAGTGTTAAAAACATAAAGAAAGAATTTAAAGAATACAAAAGAGATGCAGGAATCATAGCAGCTGCAAAAAGTCTTTTCTCAAGAGAATACACTACAAAACATGCATTAAAAGGAGTAAGCATGAATGTAAAGAAAGGAGAAGTTATCGGTTTTATAGGTCCTAACGGAGCTGGAAAATCAACTTTAATCAAAATCTTAACAGGAGTCCTACATCCTTCAAGTGGAGAAGTTCAATGTGTTGGATATATTCCCTGGGAACAAAGAATAAAATATGTTCAACACGCAGGAGTTATCTTTGGTCAGAAATCTCAGTTATGGTGGGACATTCCAGCAATAGATACTTTTGAATTGCATAAGCACTTATATGGAATTCCTGAAAGAGAATTCAAGAAAAGACTAGAAAACATGATCAAAAAATTAGATATTGGAAGCTTTGTAGGAAAACAAGTCAGACAGCTTTCATTAGGGGAAAGAATGAGATGTGAGTTAGTTCTAGCCTTATTACACAAACCTAAACTAGTATTCTTAGACGAACCAACAATAGGATTAGATGCTATCGCAAAGGACAAGATAAGGCAATTTGTAAAAGAATTCAACAGAAAATATGGAACAACCTTCATAGTAACGACTCATGACATGTCAGATATTGAACATTTATGTAAAAGAGTCGTAATAATCAACCATGGAACAATAATCTATGATGGACCATTGAATGATATTAAGAAAAAGTTCGCAAATAAGAAGATAATTGAGTGTACATTCTCCACCCCAATAATTAAAACTTACAAATTAAAAGGAATGGAGATAATAAAACAAAAACAATACAGAATGACTGCTGAATTAGATTTATCTAAATGTAAAGTCCGTAAAGCAGTTGACCATATCATCAAAAGATATGGTGATTGGGAAGATATTGACATAAGAGACCCTCCAATTGAGGAAATTATTAAGCTTATCTATAAGAAAAGGAAGGCAATATAAATGAGCACCTTCAGAAAGAATATGGGAGTAATAAGAACTTCCATAAAAGAATCTCTTGCATACAAATTTGAATTCTTTGCTACAATTATAGTAGCTCCGATAACATTATTAGTATTCTATTATCTTTGGAGCGCAATTTTTGGAGCAACAGGAGAAGTAATTGCAGGCTTTAATTTTGAAGAGATGATAACCTATTATGTCCTAATCTGGATAGTAGGTATCTTTACATACACAAACATAGAACAAGAATTAAGGTATCTTGTTCGTTCTGGACAATTAGTAAGAGACCTCCTAAAACCCAATAAATTTGTAAATCATACATTCTGTGTAACTATCGGCAACAGATTATTCGCAGTAGTTGCAGAAATGATTCCTTTATTGATAATCTCTTTCATATTCTTGCCTATGACTGTAGATTACACCTACCTTCCATTATTCTTATTTTCATTAATAATAGCTTTCTTACTAACATTCCTATTCTATTTTATTAGTGGGATGTCTGCATTCTGGCTAATAAATAACAATGGAATACTAAAAATGAGAAGAATACTCTATGTTTACTTATCTGGAGGAGTCTTACCACTAACATTCTTCCCAGATTGGTTCCAAGCAATCTCACACTACCTCCCTTTCCAATATTTAATCTTCGTTCCAGCAAATATTTGGCTAGGTAGATACACACTTCCACAAATAGGTGAATTAATGTTAATAGCAATAATCTGGATATTCATCTTTTATTGGATATACACAATGATATGGAGGAAAGCAATGGGAAAGATTGCAGCAGTCGGAATATGAAATTCACATTTTTTAAAGTTTGGAAGAAGACAATTGAAAACGGTATCTCTAACTCTATGTCTTACAAAATGGGGTTCTTCATAACATTGATAGGATTAATTCTAGGAGACATATTAACTCCTTTAGTGAGCTTATTGATTTATGCAGCTTCCGCAGGGATTCCAGGATGGACACTATTTGAATTCATACTTTTCCAAGGTACATTAATCTTAACAATAGGAGTCTGGCGTACATTTTTCCTAGACATGCTATGGGTAGTTATATTCAGGATACAAGAAGGAGAGTTTGATAAAGTATTATTGAAACCTTTCCCAACATTAGCAACCGTAACAACAGAGGGATTTGACTTTGAAGGAGTAGGAGAAATAATAGCAGGAATGATGATCGTAGGATTTGCATTATACAAACTGCAGATTTTCACATGGCTAATGTTCCCTTATATCTTAATCATCTTATTAGCAGTGCTTTTCATGTACAGCTTATTAGTATTCACAGCATCTTTAGCATTCATCTTTGTAAAGGCATGGCGTTTAGCTGAATTGATTAATGTAGTTGAGAAATTCGCAAGATGGCCAATAACAGTCTATTCAACAACTATAAGATTTGTCTTGACATTTGTAGTTCCAGCTGCAATCGCATCATATTATCCTGCAGCAGTTCTTCTTGGAAAAGAGCCATTATCAAGAGCAGCAGTAGCAGTCATTCCAGTAATAGGATTCTTCATTTTATCGTTGCTGTCATGGAAATGGGCAATAAGCAAGTACACTTCTGCAGGTGGATAATCCCCACTTGTACCCACCCTACAGTAACAACAGATAGCAAGGTTTAAATACTAGTTCTACCTATAATAATTAAGAAAAATGAGATATGAAGATTACATGGATGGACTGAAAGGAAAAGATTCTAGTGATGACTGCGGAAATTATAAACCAATAAAGTTAGAAGATGTAATTGGTAAATATACTGGAAAAACACCTTCTGTAAATAAATATGGAGATTTTAAAGATGAAGACACTCCTTCCAAGGATCTTAAATTCGATAATAAAATTTACAGTAGAGAAAAAGCTGACGCATTTTTAATTTTTATAGAAGAAGCTAGAGAATTGAGACATAACTCAGGTGCAAAAGAACTAGAATTTGCAGTATATGAAAGAAAAATAGCAGAAATGACTGATGAAGAACTAAAGACTAGGGAAGAATATAATCAAAGATCTTTAGAAGTAACAGACTTTGCTTATGAACAATTAGGTAAAAGACAACCTACAAGAGACATAAGTGCAGGCATAGAAGCCTTACTAAGAACATCAAATAGTTTCATTGGAGGATTATCCAAGGAAAAATTAGAATTCTATAAGAGCAAGGGTTGTGACGTTCACGAATCCTTAACAGAACCACTTGGAAAAGATCTCGCAGTAGACTATATGCTTTGGTTAAAAGACGGAGAAACAAAGCATGATACAGATATGCTAGCTTATGCTGGTGAAAACGCTTACAGATCAATCAAAGCCTTAATGTCAATTGCAGAATATGAAAGATTTAGAGAAGAAGGCGATGAAGATGAAGAGGGAACTGACCTATTTTATAAGGAACATGTAGTCCAATCTGATGAACAGAAAAAGAATAGGCTAATCAAAAGACAATATGGTGGATGTACTACTTATCAAGAAAATATAGAACAAGAAGGGAGACAAATGTAAAATGTGTACATATGAAATTGAAGAATTTATGAAAAAGTATAATCCTCTTAGAAGAAATTATGATGTACACGATTTTGACAAGAAAAAGCTAAAGGAACTTACAGATAAATATTTAGGAAAACCCGAAGGAAAGGAGGACAAACCAAATGGTAGAATATAACAAATTCGAATCTGAAGAAGGTTGGAACTATGCAGATAATTCTCATAGTGATTTTCTAAGCGAAGCAGATAATGTAGCTTATAAGAATATCTCTCAAAACTACAGAAAAGCAATGAAGAAAATGAAAGATCCTTACTTGAAAAAGAAAGGCAAGAAAGGACTTGAAAAACATCTTTTGAAGCTTGCTATCGAAGCAAGAACTTTGAATAGTGGAATAGTAGAGCTTACAGAACCAGAGATTTATTTAAATTGAGGAGATAAAATGAAGAAAAAAATAACAAGCTTAGTAAATTTAGTAAAAGATTTAGGTAAAAACCTTCTTGCAGAAGATGAAAAGAAAGCCCTAAAATCACTTGATAAGATAGGACATTCTACGATGAAGCAATTAGACAGCACAAATTCTTATGCTTTTGTACAAGCTATTGGTTTAGGAGAATGTATGAGACACATAAAACCTTCGGAATACAGGATAGAAAAATACTCTAAAGCATTTAATGCATACAGAAATTTGATTGAAGGATACAAAGAAACTGGAATGTTGATAGGCAAAACTAAAGATAAGGGTGCAAAAGAAATTATCCTTGAAGTTAGATCAGGCCTTTACATGGCTTGCCAACACGCAGCAGATAACCTGAACACAAAAGAAGGAGAAGCTGTAGAATAAAATGAGAAGAATAAGAAATGGAAAGACAATTTAATGAGGTAAAAAATGAGTAAAGATAAAGAACTTGACAGAATCGAAAAGCATTTCGGTGATAAATATTGGTGTAGTTTAAGAACAGGCTATAATGGCATAGCCCTTACAAACCCTGATGGTAGTTCTCGTTTAAGTGCTGAAGAAAAAAGAATGAAGGATTACTACGACAAAAATTCTTCAGATAGAAAAAGATAACATCTTGGTAGAGGGTTAACACTAAATCTCATTAATCATCTTAATTCTAACAACTAAATCTTACTAAAGAAGTCAAAAGACTCTCTTTTTTGATATTCTTCTTTCTCTGGAGCATAATGCTTATTATCAGTATCTTCTGATTTCTCGGCATCGCCTTCACGCTCAAGGTAGCTTTTCCTTATCCTCATCTTATATATAATAGGGCACTTGAAATATATATTACCTTAGTATATAGGGTATATACCACTATTTAAGCTTTTTTGGACCTATTTTAGGCCTAACATGGCACGAACGTCTTTTGGAAACTGAGAAATCTTCTTTTTAGCAATTTCCCGATAGTTACGTCTTTTTACTTGACTTTCACCAGAATCACAAAGCCACAAAAAGTGTTCATCATAAAATTTCCATGGACTATCTGTCTTAAATCCACAAACTTCTGCTCTTCCTAACATATCAAGATGCTCAACTAATCCTTCTCTAGAATCAAAATCCTTACAATAAGTCGTAAAGTCATCATCAAAAATAGGCTTTCCATTATCCTCAAGTCCAGATCCAGTAGGACAGCTTGAACCTCTCCCCATCATATTTATGAGTATTAATTCTTGAATCTTGTCTAATTTATCCCAGGGTGCAGGCATAAGCAATTCATAATTTAACATTGCACTATTAACCCTTCTTTCACTTGGAGATACAAAATAACTCTCTCCAGTTAATAACATACCCTTTTCCTTTTGAGCCCATACAACAAATTCCTCAACTTTTTCTCCACCATATTCAGGATAATAAGTAAAATTATAAGAAAAACACTTCTCAAAATTCTTTTCCTCAGCCACTTTATGGAATCCTTTCCAGCTAATATCCCTATAAGTATCTCCTTTTGCATTTAACTTGGCAGCTTTATCCCTATTATGGGCAACACACAACGCAAGAGACAACATTTGCTCTCCTTTACTAAATTTCTTATCAGATTTCCCTGCTGCAATCTCAGCAGCTGCTATTGAATCACCATGTAATGAAAGATGAGCATCAGCAACCCTCATTCTAAATTCTTTGATACTCTCACCCCTTTCATAATGTACTTCTAAAGGCTTACCGATATTCTTCAAGTGATCAAAATCATATTCTCTTGGCATTTTATTCCTTCTTAAATTTATAATTTAGTAAACAGCTCCAGATTATTGGTCCGGTCTTTAGATAAATTAACAAGATCTGAGGAAATTCCCTTAGTATATCCTTTTATAGGCACTTTAAAAGATTCAAAGTTCCCATAATCATCGTAAGTGATTTTTCTTTCTAAATATAAAGAAAAATCTGGTCTAGGGATTAAACAAGTAATATCATTTGTCCTAGCCCATGAACGATAGTCTCCAAAGAAAGCCACTTTCTTGACTCCTACTGAAGAACCATTTTTTAAGTTCCCAGATATTCTTTGAGTTAAAGTAGGATCATAGATCATAATCTTGCCAAAATCGATAATCCAAAGAGGTTTTTGAGCAATGCTCTCTTTTTTACGTATATCAATATAAGGTTTCGCATGGCTTTTAGCTTCATCAATTACATCCACGTCTCCACCAGGCACAATTTTAGGAATTTCTGAACTAAGATAAGTATTTAGCTGACCATAAGGACTAACAACAACAATTCTGCTGTTTAAAGTGTCTCTTTCAGTCTTCTTTTTTCTAGGAAACACTCTTTCTGGAAATGAAAGATTCTCTAAAGATTCTTCTTCATCCTCCATATATTTATCTTGACCAAGCATCATCTTAACTCCTAAGAGGTTGGTACTCTAACCCCTCCAACTTAGCAACATCTTCTTTAGAAAGAGTTGCTTCAAGACCATCTTTGTAAATATTATTGTCTTTAATCGGTTTAGGCAACCTATTGTAAAAAGAATCCTCAAACATTCTATCATTCTCCTTATTTATATGCCTTGCTGCCTGAACAGCAGTTCCTATAAAAGCAACAGTAGACGCTCCACAAAAATAAATTAAATGTTCCAAAAATTTAGTTTCATCCATTTTAGTCATACCTTATTTTCAAATCTTTTCTTGCCTTTTCAAAAACTTTCCTTGATTTTTTAGATTCTTCTTTAAAAATCTTATAAAACTCTAATTGATCAAGAACTTCTCCTAGAATTCCTTTCTTTTCCTCCTCAAAATCATGCCCTGCTAACAATTTTACTAAATAATTTCTCTCATGAACAATTAATCCTTTTTTCTCTTGACAATATTCTAAAACCTCTCTTGCTTCATCAATATTTGCGCAACAAGTACTCAAACCAGATTCTTTTACATGATATTTAGAAGTTTCATCATTCTCTCCATCATCTCCAATAGCTAATTTCCAATCATCTTCACTTAAATCAACTTTCAAAAACCTTGAAGCTTCCTTAGCTTCTTTCTCATTTGAATATAAAATATCTAAAGGAACCTTGCCAGAAAGAGGATTATCAATACCATATCCAGACATAACAAATTTATTTAATTGGTATCCAAAAACTCCCCCTATCAAATCCTTACCTTTACCATTTTCAGCAATTCCAGCATCATAAGCTAAGACTGTTGCCTCAAGAACTCTATTTTTCATTGGAACATAAACTGTCTGATTTATTTTAAAATCCGGTTCAGCAAGCTTCACAGTCAATCCATCAGTTTTCTTCTTCTTGAACTTCATCTTTTTCTTCATTTTATTCCCCTACTATTTTTATTTAACAAAATTAAACAGTTCATAATATACACATAATCTCATAGCTTCTAAACAAGTAGCAGCCCCATATGCTGAAACTGCAGCGACTTTAGAATCCTTATACTCTGGTTTTGGTTCTAGCTCTCCTGCTAGATGTTTCTTATGAGTCCACCTCAATACAGAGGAAGGAACATAGATCATGTCAAGAAGATGCACAAGTGCAGATTCTTTAGTTTTCCCTGTTTTCTCCATCAAAGAAACAGCTCCAAATAGTATTTAAATCTTGCTGTATGTCACCACTATGATATGACAACTACTTAGACTTTCGACCTTTCAAGAGCTTCTTTACTCCAATCTCTCCGACACAGATTCTAGAATCATGTAATATCTTCTCTGCCTTTTTATGAGAAACACGCAATAACTTAACCAATTCTTTAGGAGTTTTATTTGCAAGAGTTTCAATCAAAACAACCTTGCTTTTCAAGAGCATCTGAGTCTGCTCTCTGTTTATACATCTAAGCATTGTTATTGGATAAACACCTAACTTCTCAATATTCTGCTCAAGACTATCCCCTTCAGGATACTTCCAACCCATCAAATACATCCCGACACCTTTTGCATACTGCTTAGATTGTCTAGAAAATTTAGTATTTACAACAATCATAGGTCTTGTAAACTCCGATTGAACATCTAAAAACCTTGCATAAACATACAAGGCAGTCTGAATACTTGAAAAGATCCAAGGCTTATTATGATATTTTGCTTCAACCATCAAGACTCTTTCCCCTTTCTTAGCAGTAATATCAATCTCATGAGTTACATGCTTACCTTTGACATACCTATTCATCTCAACATCAAAACCTTTCTTCTTCAAGATCATAGAAACTAACTTCTCAAAAGCAAATCCTTTAGGACCCAAACGCATTATAGCATTCCTCAAATCATATTTCAAACCAATATAAGGATGCATTTGCCTAAATTCTTTAAATGCAAACTTAAACAGCTCTTTAGTAGTCATCTTATTATAGATCATTCTCTCTACCTTACCTAAAATTTTCATAGCAGTATTTTTATCTGCTCCAGCGTTCATTAAAGAATTCTTTAGTTTATGGGGATTATATCTCTGTATATCTCCATTTGATTTAATAATATTCACCATCTTTTACTAAATACATTAACCTCTAAGAACTTTTATATGTTTCTAAGCAGAAACACTAACTACCTTTTGAATACTCTCTTGAACAATCTTATCAACATCAATCTTTTCAAGAACTTCCTTAAAATATTCTAACTTGGTGTTCACTTCAGGGTTTTTAGCAAGAATACTACAACAATCCTTATATTGCTTAATACTTAACTCATAAGTTCCTATCTTTCTAGCCAAATCAACAATCTCATCTTTATCATATGTCAACAAAGGCCTAAATATAGGAACAGATACAGAATAACTTGTCGCCCTTATGTTTTCTAAAGTCTGGCTAGCAACTTGTCCTAAATTATCCCCTGTAACAATGGCTCTAATGCCTTTCCTTAAAGCAAATCTTTCAGCCAACTTCAATAAATAATGCTTAAACAACACTAAATCATAATTATTAGAGACTTTTTCCATTGTAGAAAATTCATAATTAGTATAAGACACTAAATGTAATTTAGTCTTGAACTGATATTTATCTAAGATCTTTACAACATCAATCATCTTTGAATTCTTCGCCTCTTCTTCCCTTAAATTATGTACATGTAAAAACTCAACCCTGCATCCTCTTCTCATTATTTGGCGAGCAGCAACAGGAGAATCAATTCCTCCTGAAAGTAAGCATAAAACCTTTCCAGAACTTCCAACAGGCAATCCTCCAGGACCTTTTATCTTTTCAAAATATACAAAACATCTTTTCTCTCCAATCTCAACAAAAATAGTCGTTAAAGCATTTGAATAATCAACCTTCAATCCTAATTTGTTAGCTTCCTCCCCAAACAATGCATTTAATTCAGGAGATTTTAAAGGAAATCTCTTATCAGCCCTTTTTGTTTTGAATGCAATAGATTTTTCTCCCCTCTTCTTAACATCTTCAAGCATACTTTTAACTTTTTCAACAATAACCTTCTCATCTTTATCCACTTCTTCAATAAAACAGAAATACTTTATTCCAAAAACACAATCTAAAACCCTCTTTACATCTTCTCTTGAAGAATCAAACTCACAAAAAACAAAGGTCCTTTCTTTCTTTAGACTCTTTAACTTAACTTTTTGAAAATCAGCAGAATCTTTGATATTCTTGACTAGCTTGCCCTCAAACAAAGGCTTATTCTTTTTCTTTAATGCAATTTCCCCATAATGAATTAACACAGATTCCATAGAAATAGGCAATATCAACTGTTTATAAAAGTCTCTGCTCAATGCCTAGATGATCCCTTGCACTCTTCACCCAAGATCCCCACAAAGACAAAAGGCAATGTGCTTGATCTATATGTTCCACATTCCTACTTTCATATCTTGGAGAATCACAGAAATACATGGGCCTTATCACAAATTTAAGGCCCCCATCATAATCTTCAATAGGAGGATTCCTAAGATGCAATCCACAACAATCTCCGGGCACAGTTATTGCTCTTAATAACCAGCTTTTTTCAACAAAATGATAATATTGATCCATCTTGCTTGCAAAATGTAACCCGAAATCACCAACCTTTTTCTTGGCATGCCCATGAAAACGATTATAAGCCTCGTCTGTCATCTCCACTCTTCTCGTTTTTAATGCAAAGCCCAAATTCAATCCAGTATCAACACCCCAAGAACTTATCCTAAAATCATAAAGCTCCATAATAACCTTCAAGAAGAGGCATTAAAAAGAACTTCTATACTAAAGAATAATCATTCCATCACAGTCCTATGAGTCCTATAGTCAAAAAAGCTCGTCAAGAATAATTGCCCAATAAGTTTAAAAAACCCTCTTCCTAAATAAAAACATGACAGTAGAATTTAGTGAATTCAAAGGAAATAAGATAATTCGTTTGCAAAGGGATGCAGAAGACAAATACCCTTTTAGCTTCGGAAAAGGAAAAGCAAAGTTAATTGTAGAAAACTTTGAAGCTATAAAGAAATTTGTTGAAGATTCTGAAGCAGAAGCTGCAGAAGCTCCTAAAGAAGAGTAAAACGATTATTTTGAAAGAAAAAGAGAATATCTATTCTAATTTATCTATCTAGAACGAAAGCTTTATAAATGTTAACACCTGTTAACTAATATGGCTATAGGATGTTTACCTCAAAAAGCAGAGTTAGTTTATTTAATTCCTACAATAAGGAAAGAATTAGCTAAGGCTATGAGCAAGAACCTTTCTGGAAAAGAGATAGGATTAAAGTTAGGCTTAACAAAATCAGCAATCTCTCAATATCTAAACAAGAAACGTGCTTGTGAAATCACTCTTCCTACAGAAATAAAGAAAGAGATCAAGATTTCTGCTTCAAATATAGAAAATGGATCCTCAACAGGAATGTCTGAGATCTCAAGAATCTTAGAGTTTTCAAAAGAGACTAAATTTACATGTAAAATATGTGGAGAGTACTGCAAATGAAAATAACAAAAGACACACCAATGAATGAAGTATTAATGTCAGTCCCAAAAGCACATGAAATTCTATCAGAATATGGTATGGGATGTGTAGGTTGTCCTTTTGCAATGCAAGAATCTCTAGCAGATGGTGCAAAAGTACATGGGATAGATATCAAGAAACTAGTAAAAGAGATTAATGACACAATGGAGAAATCAAAATGAGCTTATATTCAGAAAAGATAATGCAGAATTTCAAGAATCCAACACACCTAGGCAAGCCCGAAAAATATGATGGCCATGGAAAAATTGGAAACATCTTATGTGGAGACGTCACAGATATCTACATCATAATTGAAGACAACAGACTAAAAGATGTTAAATTCGAGACCTTGGGTTGTGCAGCTGCTATTGCAACCGCAAACGTTCTTGCAGAAATAGCAATAGGTAAGACATTAGATGAAGCAATCTTAATAACAACAAAAGATATAGTGGATTATTTAGAAGACTTACCAGAATCAAAACACCACTGTTCTGAACTTGCAGAAGGGGGCATAAAAGAAGCTATCTACAACTACTTAAAAAAGAACAATAAAGCTATTCCTGAAACACTATCAAAGCAACACGAAAAAGCTCTTAAAGAGCAAGAGGAATTTAATAAGAAGTTTACAAGGGAGTATCGTGATGATCACGATTGTGTATGTGACGAAGAATAAAATGGGATTATTTAGTTGGTTAAAAACAGAGTCTGGAATCGAATCTCACAGACAAGACTTTCCTATCCTAAATCAAACAATAAATGGAAAGCCATTAGTCTACCTAGACAATGGTGCAACCTCTCTAACTCCAAACCAAGTTCTTGATGCAATTATTAAATACTACAAAGAATACAACGCTAACGTCCACAGAGGAGTTCACAAATTAAGTGAAAAAGCGACTCAGCAATATGAACTTGCAAGAAAAAAGATAGCAGAATACATAGATGCAGACTTCAAAGAGATAATCTTTACAAGTGGGACTACAGAATCACTTAATCTTTTAGCATATTCCTTAACAAAACACCTAAGAAGGGGAGATGAAATAGTCATCTCACAAATGGAACACCATAGCAATCTAGTTCCATGGCAGCAACTCTCTGAAGAAAGAGGATTGAAACTAAAATTCATAAGAGTTGATAATTCAGGAAAATTAGATATGGAACATGCAAGGGAACAAATAACAGAAAAGACAAAAATAGTTTCAGTAGTCCATGTCTCAAATGTTTTAGGAACAATAAATGACATAAAGACACTTGCACAATTTGCACATGAAAAAGGAGCTTTCATGATTGTTGATGGGGCTCAAGCAGCACCACACATACCAATCTCAATGACAGAATTAGATTGTGACTTCTACACATTCTCAGGACATAAGATGTTAGGCCCAACAGGTATTGGAGTATTATATGGAAAGAAAGAAGTCTTGGAAGAAATGTCTCCATTCATGTATGGTGGAGAAATGATAAGAGATGTTACTTTCTACAGAGCAAAATGGAATGAAGTTCCTTGGAAATTCGAAGCAGGAACTCCAAAGATTGCGCAAGCTATAGGATTAGGAGCTGCAATCGATTACATAAACAAAATCACAATCTCAAAAATAGAATCTCAGATAAAAGAAACAACACAATACGCTTTTGATAAACTAAAAGAAATCCCCGGAGTAGAATTATATGGTCCAAAACAACCAGAATCTGGAATAGTTCCTTTTAACATTGCAGGAGTGCACCCTCATGATGTTCTTTCAATTTTAGACTCAAATGGAATAGCAATCCGTGGAGGACAGATGTGTGCTGCTCCCCTAGTAGTTGAAGTTCTTGGAGTAAAAGCACTTTGTAGAGCATCTTTACATTTCTATAACACAAAATCAGACATAGACAGATTAGTTGAAGCTGTGAAAAAAGTCCAAGAGATCTTTGCACAGCCAACCGGAGGCCAATAATGGCAGTGATGGATTGTGTTGACCCAACAGTCGACCACACAGAAACAAAAGAATCTGAAATCTACAAGAAGAATATCATAGAACACTATAGAAACCCAAAAAACACAGGAAAGTTGACAATTTACACATTAAGAGCACGTGAAGTGAACCCTGTTTGTGGGGACGAGATGGAAGTCTATGCATTTTTTGAAAATAAAATATTAAAAGATATCAAATTCGATGCTTTTGGTTGTTCAATCTCAATTGCAAGTGCATCAATGGTCTCAGAAGCAATAAAAGGAAAATCTATAGAGAAGATACAAACTATGACAAAAGATGATGTCTTAGAAATATTAGGAATCAAAGCATTAGGTGCTACAAGATTGAAATGTGCAACACTTCTTTTGAATACATTGAAGCAAGGGCTAAAACACGAATAATCAAGAACATTCTCTAACTATTTTTTTATTTTCTTCTTACCAGAATTAGACTTTTTAATATAATCATTAACTTTTTCAAGAATAGATCCTGCCTGCTGATCAAAAAAACCAAGATCATAATCCCCCTCTTCATCTATAAGTTGATAATCAGGTCTTGCAAGGATAATAGATAACTTAGAATTCTTTCTTTTTTTATTTGTGGTAATCTTTACACTATCGACTTTACTATACTGAAAAGCAGGCCAGATTAAATAAGACTCCATATAACCCTGAAATTCTTCAGGACCTTCTTTCCTAGTTGAATAAACCTGATGTTTTTCTGCATCCTCTTTATACAAAGATTTACCTATCTTTTTCAGAATTTTCACAGACCTTTTTCTATCTAAATTTCCCTTAATATTAAATTCATAACACAAGAATTCAACATCCTTTCTCTTACAGCCAAGAATTATTTCTCTAGCCATAATATGTTTTTTTTCCTTTATTTTTGAACAAGCCCTGGTACCTTCTATAATACCTCCAACCAGACTCCTGTTTCTCTGCTCTAATTTTTCTTGTTCTATCCTTTTTCTCCTATAATCTATAACACTCCTTAAAGCCTCTTGAGAAGCCTTTTTAGGTCTACTTCTTCCCCCATATGTATCTTCTATATTAATATCGCTTTCATCGCTTTCATTATTTTCAGCCATTTTATCTTTACTCAGAATTTCGTCTGAGGCGCTAACACCTCTAGAATTCATTACAATTCTAATATATAAGCCTATCGAAAACCGATTAAATTGACTAGAAAAGGTGAGGTTTTAAAGTAGAAGCCGAAGCTTCCACTTCTGATACCTCTCAGTCATAAAACCAAAACCGAAGTCTTGAATCTTATTAACTGCCTAACCGAAGTCAGGAGGATTTTGGCCGAAACCAAAAACACTTAATCCAAATCTAATCAGGCTTTAACCTGGCCGAAACCAAATCAAAACTTAACCTTACTCAAATTAAGCAAATATATCATATTTCTAATATATTTAAGCCTATCTTACTACTCGAAAGATTAAAAAGAAATAATGGCCCTAACAGGAGTTGAACCTGTCTCTACTCGGTGTAAGCGAGTCGTCTTAGCCGATGGACTATAGGGCCGTTGATAAAAGTACTATAATTAGTCTTTTAAACTTTACTAAACAAACAAGAAATTACTCTGGGGAGAATCTTTCCTTTTTCAACTCATCCTTATAATAATCTACTCTTTCTCTCTGAAATTCATTCATCTTTCTTTTATGGGCCCTAATAGCATCCGCATATTTCACATATTCTCCAGAAGAGACAGGATTTTTCCCATATTTTGCATTATATGCACTCTCCCTTAATCTATAGCCTTCAATCATAAGCATTAAGAATTTTTTATCATGAGGGTATGAATCCTTCAGAACCTCTTCCAATTCCAATCTTTCCTTCCTTAAAGCGGACTTCCGCTCAATTTGGATAATTTTTGCTTTCCCATAAAGATTATCTACAGTTTCACTACATTCCCCAGTAGGTTCAGAGATTTGCTCCTTTTCTTTAGGGGTTTTTCCCAATAACTTCATCAACCCTTGATAGGCTTCCTCAAACTTGGCCCTTATATTTGCATATCTGAAATCTTCCATTTTACATCTAATCAGAAATAAGCTCCTGAAGTGCTAACACCTCTAAGGTATCTCTTCATCAATATTATTTAAACCTTTTTCCTCAAAAGCCCAAACAAAAAAGGCAAACATCTCAAAAACACTCTCGAAAAATATCAATTTCTTCCACAAATCCCCACTTTACTACTGAGGTACGATAACTTTATATACAGATTTCACGACTATAAAACATGGAAGATGAAAAGAAAAAAGCTGAAGAGCTTTTGAAAAACGCTCCAAATCCTGAAGTAAACAAGAAGGAAATGGAGAAAGAAAGACAAAAAATAATGAAAGAGCTTGAGCAATTAAAAGACAAGCTTGAGAAATTCAAGAAAGATGCTCTAAAGAAATTTCCATTCATAACTTCTATTTCATTAATCCCTCCAGAAGCTTCAAAGCTATTTGAAGAAGAAGGGATGAAGAACGAAAAAGACAAGTTATTCTTTCACGTTTACGTAACAATGCCTGATGACAAAGCAAAAGAATATCCAAAAGTAAAAACTTGGATGATTAAGACTTCTCAAGAGATTAAACCAAGAATCTGGGTGCACTTATCATTAACAAGTGATGTTTGGGAATTATGTCAAGATGGAAAATTCGAGATGATTGATGCAATTGCAGCATCTAGACCAGTTCTGCATGATAAAGGAGTTCTAGGAGCATTAAGAGTAGCAAATGTCCACAAGATCTTATGTTTAAAGAAATTCGAATCTTACATAGTAAGTTATGTTCTTGCAGGAAGTATCGTAAGAGGTCAAGCAGTAAAAACATCAGATGTTGATGTTACAATAATTATTGATGATACAGATGTAAAAAGAATGTCAAGAATGGAATTAAGAGATAAGCTAAGAAGTATTATATTAGATTATGTCTATGATGCTGGAGAGATTGCAGGTGTACAAAACAAACTTTCACCTCAAGTCTGGCTTTTGACAGATTTCTGGGAAGGAATAAGAGAAGCTAACCCTGTTTACTTCACTTTCGTAAGAGATGGAGTACCATTATATGATAATAGAACTTTCATGCCTTGGAAACTATTGTTAAAGATGGGTAAGATTACAGGAACACCAGAAGCGATTGAAAGAATGGTAAGTCAAGGAGAAGGTGTAACTAAAGTTGTAAAGAAAAAGCTATTAGACATTGCAACTGGAGAAATTTATTGGTCTATTATTTATCCTTCACAAGGAGCTTTAATGTTATATGGTCTAGCACCTCCAAATCCAAGAGAGACTGTTAAGATTATGAGAGAGGTTTTTTATGAAAAAGAAAAGCTTCTGGAAAAAAAGTATATAGACTTCTTAGACAGAGTCGTAACCCTATACAAAGGATATGAGCATGAAACTGTGAAAGAGGTATCTGGAAAAGAAATAGATGAATTAGTCAAAGGATCAGGAGAATACTTAGATAGAATAAAGAAATTAGTAAAAGAAGTTGGAGAAAGAATGTCTAAACAGACAATAATGAGACTAAGCATAGAAGTAATGCAACTTCTTTCCGCAATCTTAGGAAAAGGAAATGAAAAACAAATATTAAAGAAATTCAGTAAAGACCTTATAGAAACAGGAAAACTCCCTCCAACATCTCAAAAGATATTAGATGAATTAATCAAAGAAAAAGATAGATGTCAAAAGAAAGATGTTAAAATCAAGAAATTGGAGTTTGAAAGACTAAGAAAAGATGTTCTACAGCTTATTGGAAACTTAACTGAATACGCTCAAAGAGGAAAAGTCGAATTTGAAGCTAAAAGAAAGCCTAAGAAAGAAACTAAGAAGAAAAAGTAAGGTTTTAATACTTCAACGCACATAAAAAGAGATGGGTAAAGGGCTTAAGATCACTCTTGGAGTTTTAGGTGTTCTAGCAGTTTTTCTTATAATAGGAGGATTCTGGTTTTATTCAACATTCTATGCAATGGGTCCTTTAGCAGTATTATCTCTTGAAGAAGGAACTACACAATATAAGGCTGAAGATTCCTGGAAAGATGCAAAGAGTGGAATGGAATTAGAACAAGGTTATTCTGTCAAAACACTTGAAGATTCAAAAGCCAAAATCATATTCTCAGACTCTGTAATGCGTTTAGATGCAGAGACAGAAATAAAACTAGATGAATTAACTCAAAAATCAGTATCATTAACACAATCAATAGGAAAGACTTGGTCAAGAATTCTAAAAATAAGCGGAATATCAGATTATGAAGTCACAACTCCAAATGCTGTAGCAACAGTGCGAGGAACAGCATTCTCTGTAGATTCAGAAGCAGAGCAGACTAAAATCAAAGTAGCAGATGGAACAGTTGAAGTAGATTCCTACAAAGAAAAAGATGATTTAGAAGAAGATAAAGAAATAACAATCAAGAAAGATGATACTGACCTGGAAGACAAAGAAGAAAAATTAGTAACAGATGAATGGGTTAAAGACAACCTAGAAGAAGACGAAGAACATATAGAAGAAATCAAGAAGAAATATACTGAGAAATATGGAACATTATTTGATAAAATAATAGAACAGCAAGGCCTATCAGATGAAGAAGGAGCAGACCTAATAGATGACTGGGTAGATGGAAAATATAGCATACAAGAAGAAATAGAGAAAGGAACTATCCCAGAAGAATTAGTTAGCATCATCCCTCCTGAATTAAAACGATATTAATTCTTATTAAAATGAAACTTTTGAAGAATAAGTTATTTACAAGCATATCTTCAGCAGTCTTAGTAACATTAGTGCTTTCTATGCTATTAACTTCAGGATTTCTCTCGCCCCAAAGCACAAGAATGAGTGATTTATTATACAATGAACAAAAATCACTTGATGAGATAGTAATCATAGGTATTGATGATGAAAGTATTAATGAAATAGGAAGATGGCCTTGGTCAAGAGAAGTATTTGCAAAGGCTTTAGAGAATTTAAAGGGAGCAGAGATAATAGGAATAGATGTTTCTTTCTTTGAAGAAGGGCCTGGTGATGAAGAACTATCAAAAACATTAGAAGGGTTAGAAAATGTTATTCTTGTTGCAGAATGTACAGAATTTTCAGAAGAAGAATGTGAAGAATGGTTATTTCCTATATTTGAAACAGAAAAAGCTGCTGCAAACATCTATGTAGATAATGGGGTTGCAAGAAGCACTCCAGGAGATCTAAAAGAAGTAAAAAGCCTCTCACTTGCAGTATCAGAATATTACCTAAACTCAGAAGTTGAACTAAAAGAGAAAAACTTCATTTATTTCCACGAACCTTACAATAGAATTTCATTTAAAGATGTTTTAGAAGAAGACTTTGATACAGAATTAATAAAAGATAAAATAGTTTTGATAGGGGCAACAGCAAAAGACTTACATGATGAAAAAGAAACTCCACTAGGGATTCTTCCAGGAGTGGAAATACATGCAAATGCAATACAAAGCATACTTTCAAACAAATTCTTAGAATATCAAAAGAACTCTTCAATAATCTTAACAATGTTAATGCTATCTTTTATCACAGCATTAATATTATACTGGGCAAGAATAAGATTTGCAACTTTTTGGTCAATCCTCCTTATACTAGCTTACTTAATCCTTGCAATCTTTTCTTTTGATAAAGGAATAATCTTCAATCTCTTTTATCCAACATTTTCAGTAATCCTAAGCTTCTTCTCGATTTTAGGAATATTCTATACAACAGAAGCAAAAGAAAGAAAGTGGATAAGTGAAGTCTTTGGAAAATACGTTTCTCCAAGTGTTGCAAAGCAAATCATGGAAGAAGGTGCAGGTGCTTTACAACTAAAAGGATCAAAGAAAACAGTCACAACATTATTCGCAGATATAAGAGGCTTCACAGCAATGTCCGAAAAACATACTCCTGCAAAAGTTGTCTCATTACTTAACAGTTATCTAGAAAAAATGACTGACCTCGTTTTTGACAATGGTGGAACATTAGACAAATATGTTGGAGATGAAATAATGGCCACCTACAATGTTCCTTTAGATCAGAAAAATCATGCATTAGCAGCAGTAAAAACAGCATTAGAAATGCAAGAAACCATAAACAAGATAGGAAAAGGTCTAAAGTATGGAATAGGAATAAACACAGGTCCTGCAATCGTGGGAAACATAGGTGGAAAAAAGCGTCTAGATTATACAGTCATAGGAGACAGCGTAAACCTAGCAGCAAGGCTTTGCTCAGCAGCAAAAAAAGACCAAACACTCATAAGCGAACACACATACAAATTAGTAAAAAATAAAATCAAAGCAAAAGCCCTACCTCCAATAAAAGTAAAGGGAAAAGTAAAACCAATCAATATCTATGAAGTTACAGGATTAAAGTAATTTCCTAACGACACCTTTATCCGCATCGACTTCTACCAAATCTCCATCTTTCAAAACTTTTGTGGCAATTCTTGTTCCAGTAATACAAGGCTTCCCCAATTCCCTTGAAACTATAGCAGCATGACACAACATTCCACCTTCATCTGCAACTATTGCAGAACACTTATTTAGAATAGGCATAAATGAAGGATTAGAATGAATAGTCACTATAACTTCTCCTTCCTTAAACTTATGAAAATCTTTTTCAGATATAACTACACAAACTCTTCCCCTAGCAACACCTTTCTGAGCAACAGTGCCTTCTAACTCACTAACAGTTTTTTGATCAGGATAAAATGATTTAAGGAATTTTTCATCTTCAATGAATTTTTCATCTCCAAATTCTGAAAAACAAATAAAACCTTTCTCCCTATTCTTTAAATTAAGAGATATTAAATCCCTTCCACCCATAAGCAACAAAAGTTCATCATAAGTTGCCAAATCCAACTCTTCAATCTTAACATTCAACTTATTTGCAAGCGTTTCTTTAAAATAAGATAATACATACTTGTAATAATCAGGATAATGTGATTTAGATCTAAAATCTTCACATTCCTTCATAATCCAAGAATATCTTCCATCATCCACAAGATTATTCTTCTCCAAGATTCCTCCACAATAATAAGGAATCTCTACAACATAAATGAAATAATCAATAAGTTTATCCACCACCTTAACATATTCTCCCTTCAAGTCACTAATTTGAGGCCTCTCTTGCTTAAACTTCTCAATCATCTCTTCAATTTCTTTAACTACTTCTTTTCCTTGAGAAAATAATTTTTTTAGCTTAGTCCAATCATTGACTAAAGCCATCGCAGCCTGATTATTCCTCTCAAACTCTTTAACATCATAATAAAGCCCTACTGAATCTTCCCCATTATTAAGAAAAAGCCATCTGTCATAACCTAGACCAGTAAGTCTCTTAAGGTCTTTTCCTTTAAAACGTTTAACAAGAATATTTGTAATTAAGAACTCTTTAGGTCTCGTAAGGTAATGTCCCCACTTTATTACCCTATAAGGCATTTTAATCACTTCCGAACTTCTTATAACCAATCCAGATCAAAGCAACTAAAACTAATCCAAGAATTAACAATCTGAAGTACTTTCCTAATTCTCCCCAGTACCTCATCGTTCCATATATAATAAGCATAACTCCACCGCCCATTATTCCTACACTAACACTTTCTAACTGTAAAACAATTCCTAAAACTATTATAATCATTCCTAAAATCAAACTCGTAGCAAACACATTCCTATTATAAACATCACTAGCAGATCTATGTTCTTTTCTACAAGTAAAATCAGAATCACATCTTCCTTGAGTTTCAGTCGGCATAATAACAGGTCCTCCCTCAAAAGACTCTTCCCTTACTGGCTGTGGAACAGTAGTAGGTGCAGTCCACTTTCCACCAACTTCTTCACAACTTACTTGATCATTATAAGAGGGCTTATCAAAATAATCCCCACAATAGTCCTCATAATCAGGTTCTTCATAGATAACACTAATACCATATCCTATAAAAAACACTAAAACTAAAGCAATAGCAATGGATAATATGACTTGTTTCACCTTTGACTTTTGCTCTTCTTGCATGCTTATTACTAGACTTTACTATTTATAAATGTTTTAGCTCTCAAAACATTTAAAAACCGATAAAATTAAGTTTAAACATGGAAGGAACAGTTGTTAGCTTCAGACGTGGAAGATATACTCAAAAAGATAGACACTTTCTTATTCAGCCTTATGGCTGTGATGATAGGGTAGAAGCTACTAAATTAATGGGCAAGAAAGTAACATGGACAAGCCCTGCTAAGAAGGAGATAGTTGGCCAAGTTTCAGCACCTCATGGTGGAAAAGGCCTAGTCAGAGTAATCTTCGAAAAAGGCCTTCCAGGACAAGCAGTAACAACTAAGGTGAAGATAGAATAAAATGGCAATCAAAAACCCAGCACCCTATAAAGCATTACAAAGACCTTTCACTAGAAATTCTAAAGTAAGAGCTAAAGCTTATATTAGATCAGTCCCACCAACAGCAATTAACAAGTTTGTAATGGGTGGCGCAGCAAAGTTCACAGATGGAAAATATAAATTTACAGTCAAAGTCATTTCTAAAGAAAACGCTCAAATAAGAGATGTTGCATTAGAGGCAATCAGAAGCCAGATGCACAGACAATTAGAGAACGAGGTGGGTACGGACTATTACATGAACTTAGCAGTATATCCACACCAGATTCTTAGAGAACACAAACAAGCAGCAGTAGCACAGGCAGACAGAATGTCCTCAGGAATGTCCCAATCTTTTGGGAAAGCTGTAGGAAAAGCTGCCCAAGTTAGAGTAGGGAAGCCATTAGTAATTCTAGGCTTTAACACAGAAAGTGACATAAACAAATTTAGAGCAATCTATAAGAAAATCAAGCCTAAATTCTGTATGACCACTTCTTTAGAGATAACTAATAAATAATTTCTTATACAAAAACTTTATTAAATCACTTCTCTATCTTCAATCAACAAAATGGGTGATGAAAAAACAGTTTCTGCAGATGATTTGCTAAAAGAAGTAGATACTAAGATCAAAGATACTCATGAAGAGTATGAAGAAAAACCTACTCCTCCCACTGATTTTGAAAAAAAAGCTGCAAGTGATTTCATAAAAAGCAATGATGTTGTCTGGTTATCTGACATAACAAAAGATGATGTTTCTATTGGAGGAGGAAAAGGTGCAAATCTTGCAGAGATGTACAACTTAAAACTTCCAGTACCTCCAGCATTTATTGTAACAGCAGGTTCTTATAAAAAATTCATAGAGAAAACAGGATTAAAGCAAAAAATGGCCTCAATACTTCAAGGTCTAGACTTTGAAGACACAAAACAATTAGAATTCAGGACACATAAGATTAGAGAATTAGTAATCCAAGAAGAAATGCCTGAAGAGGTTGAACACGAGATAAAAAAGGCTTACAAGAACTTAGACATCAGTAGAGAAGTTGCAGAAAGAGCTTCTCAAAATGTATTGAACATATTAAAGACAGCAAGAGAACCACCTTTTGTTGCTGTTCGTTCATCTGCAACAGCAGAAGATTTGGCAGGAGCAAGTTTTGCAGGTCAACAAGATACTTACCTAAACATAAAAGGTTGGAGAAATCTAGTAGATGCTGTAAAGAGATGTTGGGCTTCTTTATTCACAGCAAGAGCGACTTACTACAGACATAAAAAAGGTTTCCCTCAGGAAAAAGTTCTAATTGCAATAATTGTTCAGAAGATGATTAATTCAGACAAATCAGGAGTCACATTCACAATAAATCCAACAACAAACAATTCAAATGAGATAGTGATAGAAGCAGTTTTTGGATTGGGTGAAGGAATAGTCTCAGGGGCAATATCTCCAGATCATTATGTTGTTGATAAAGCAACATTAAAACCTATTTCAAAAAAAGTATCAATAAAAAACACCTACTTCACAAGAAGTGCAGCAGGAGAAACAATACAAAAAGAACTTATAGATGAAAAGAAAAAAGAACAAGTTCTTGACTCATATGACTTGACAAGAATTGCCACATATGCAAAACAACTCGAAGACCACTACAAAGTTCCTCAAGATATCGAATGGGGAACGGAATATGGAAAAGTCTACATCCTACAAACTCGCCCAGTAACAACTCATGAAAAAGAAATAAGTATGGAAGAAGTTACTGGAGAAGTAATACTTGAAGGTCTTCCAGCATCTCCAGGAGTTGCAACAGGAACTGTAAAAATAATCAAAGACTTAGCAGACTTATCAAAAATACAATCTGGAGACGTACTTGTAACAAAAATGACTAACCCAGATATGGTTGTTACAATGCAAAAAGCTTCAGCAATAGTAACTGATGAAGGAGGAATGACTGCTCACGCAGCCATAATCTCAAGAGAACTAGGAATTCCTTGTATTGTTGGAACAATGAAGGCTACTTTGGAACTAAAAGAAGGACAAGTAATCACAATAGATGGAAAAAATGGAAAAGTCTACAAAGGAGAAACTAAAACACAAACAACTCATGAAGTAAAACCACAGGCTCTAACACTACCACAAGAAGCACAAGAAGAAAATGTATTAGATGAACTTGCAAGAGTAGAATCACCTCAAACTCCTAAGACTGAAACAAAAACAAAGATATACATGAACTTGGGACAACCAAATGCAATTGAAAAATACAGAAACCTAGATTTTGATGGAATAGGTTTAATGAGGGTTGAATTCATAATCGCTTCAGAAATCAAAAAACATCCATTATACATGATTGAACTTAATCAACAACAAGAATACATAGATAAATTAGCAGAGGGAATATCAAAAGTTGCTTCAACAATCTCTCCAAAACCAGTAATCGTAAGATTCTCAGACCTTAGATCAAATGAGTACAAAGGATTAGAAGGTGGAGAAAAATATGAACTATATGAATCAAATCCTATGATTGGATACAGAGGAATTTCAAGATATGTTTCGGAAGGTTTTGAAAAAGCATTCAGACTTGAATGTAAAGCAATCAAAAAAGTAAGAGAACAAAACAAAAATGTTCAAGTAATGCTTCCATTTGTAAGAAACACAAGTGAAGTGCTAAAATGCTTAGAAATAATGAAAACAGAAGGATTAGAAAGAAGTGAAGACTTCAAAGTTTTACTAATGGCAGAAGTCCCAAGCATGGCTTTAATTCCTGAAGAGTTTGCAAAGCTTCCAATTGATGGTGCTTCAATAGGAAGCAATGACTTAACGCAATTAGTTTTAGGAGTAGATAGAGATTCTGCATTATTAGGAAGAATGGGTTATTTTGATGAAAGAAACAAAGCAGTCTTAGTCGCATTAAGTAATATAATCAAAGGTTTCCATAAACACAACAAATCTGTAAGTATTTGTGGCCAAGCCCCTTCAGTTTATCCAGAGATGACCGAATTCTTAGTAAAACAAGGCATCAACAGTATCTCAGTAAACCCTGATACTGTAAATAAGACAAAAGATCAAGTAAATAGAATAGAAAACAGCACATTATCAATTTAAATCTTCTTCAGATAATCCGCTCTCAAGCATTTCCATCTTTTTTCTAGTCTTTAACAAACCTTTAGAGTAATCCTCTTTTTTTTCCAACCCAGTATAAGGGGTATCTTTCTTAAATGGACTCCCCGAGCCCATCTGTAGAACATTCTCACCAATAAATCGAAGAACTCTTGGATAATACTTAATTCCAGCATATGCCCCTCCAATTAAAGCAACTGCACTTACTCCTTCAACTAATGAATCAATTCCAATACCCATAGAAACCCAAAAAAAAGACTATATATAAAATTTTCGAATAAATGACACTACTGACTCTGGATAAATCTTTTCGTCACCAAAAGGGGGTTAATGGAAAAATATATAAAGGTTCTTTTTACTATAAAAAAAGGTTAAGATGTTCTCAAAAAGAAACAACAAGAAATCAAGAGTATATGGAGAAAGGGCACATTCTGTCATACATTCTACATTAAAATTGCTTGGAAACGAAATATATCAAAAGCTATACAAGGAAAAAATATTGTGGCCTATAACCTCAAATGGCTTCACACCTAGAGAAAGATACAGCAATCTACTCCTTTTCCATGAATATTTCTTGAATTATAGCGCTGGAAACTTATTCAGGAGATTTATAGATGAAGAATCTCTTCCAGTTGAGCATTTCAGAGAATTATCAGAGAAATACAGAGAGGCTGGACCTTGCCCTAAAAAGAGAACATTGCCTCAAGAAAACAGAGATGAAATAGACTTTCATTCAACAATTTATGTACATAACTTACAACCTATCATCTTATCCCCTTCTAAATTCGAGAAATTGGAAAAGACAGTAAGTAAAATCAAAGGTATGAAAGTCGAGCACTGTAATGAAGAATTCGAAAGAGAATTCCCAACTGCACAGGATATCAAAGTAGAAGCTGATAAAAGAGGCTTAGAATACAGCGTTAAAAAACATTAATTTTAAGAACCCCTTATTTCTAAATCTAATATGACAAATCATCACGAAGTATTCAATAGAAAATCTGGCTATAAAGGAAATATTATAGGCAAATTTGTAAAAGAAAATGGCTATCCTAGCGCAGTCAGAACCCCATTAGATACATTTGGGTTAAAAAAGGAATTCCTCACTCAAGCATTCCAAGGCCATAAAGGATTTCTAGAAGATACATATAGATCCTTAATGAAATTAAAATTCACATACAATATGTGTGACTTACTCGATATGAAAGAGATGTTATCCATAGCTGCAGGGTTTTACTCTTCAAAAAGACCCACTAGTGTGAAATTAGACACTTCAAAATTACGTAATGATGTTTCTGGGACTAAAAGAAAAGTACTCTACCCATATGATATATTATCTCTATACATAGGTGGCAAAGAACCAGGAAAAAAGGGCAAATCAATAGACAGTGGAGCTGCAATATATAACAATAGTAGAAACAAGGTCTTAAAAACAATGCCTGGGCAATTACAAACAGAATTAGATTTAATGGAAAAAGAAATGAACCCTTATTGGGAAAGTAAAATGGGCCTAGAAGAAAGAGTAAAAAAGATTCCTGCAAAAGAATTTGCAGAATTTAGAAAATCTTTACTGGGAAAGATCACAATCTATGTTCCTGAAAACCAATACTTTAGTCTTATGAAAAAGAATCAGAGGAAAAGACCAATGAAACTAGAAAAAGCCCCTTTCCTGCCAAAAATAACCAAAAAATATGGGGGAAGAGAAGAATATGCAGAAGCAATATTAGATATTTTTAGAGACATTTACGAAAATAGGCCATTAAGTAAAGATGAAAGGGCTTATTTAGACGGCAAATTGAAATTCAAAACAGTTTCTACAGAAAATAGCAAACTACCTAAGTGGTATAATAAGAAATTCCACTATTCTGGAAATCTTAGAGAACTAGCTGAAAAAAGAAGACTCGAGACAAGAAGTAAATAAAAGGATTTAAAAGACAACTTCTCTTGGAAAAAATATGACTAAACAGAAAACTGAACAAATCACAAAACAGCCTTTGTTAAACATCGGTATGGTTGGACATATTGACCACGGAAAGACTACTTTATTGTATAAATTATCAGGAAAATGGTCTGACACCCATAGTGAAGAGCTCAAAAGAGGAATCACAATAAAATTAGGTTATTCTGATGTTGTAATAAGCAAATGTAAAGACTGTGGTTATACTGCAGGAGCTTCATGTAAATGTGGGGAAGACTCCACTCCAATAAGACATGTAAGCTTTGTAGATGTTCCAGGACACGAAATGCTTATGGCAGCAATGCTTTCAGGTTCAGCAATAATGGATGCTGCTTTGTTAGTAATAGCAGCAAATGAACCTTGCCCAAGACCACAAACAAAAGAACATTTAGTAGCTCTACAAGCAAGAGGTATGAAAAACATAATCATAGTCCAAAACAAAGTAGATGCAGTTACAAAAGAAAAAGCAATGGAAAACTATAAACAAATCAAAGAATTTGTAAAAGGAACTGTTGCTGAAAAAGCTCCAATAATTCCAGTTTCAGCAAAACAAGGAGTTAACTTAAGTGCAGTTCTTGAAGAGATAACTAAATTAGAAATTCCAAAAAGAGATGTTAAAGGAGACCCAATTTTCTTTGTAGCAAGAAGTTTTGATATTAATAAACCAGGATCAGAAATCTCAAAAATTAATGGAGGAGTTTTAGGAGGAACACTAAAACAAGGAACATTCAAAGTAGGAGATGAAATTGAAATAAAACCAGGACTTTCAACAAAGAAACATGATAAAACAATCTACACAACCCTAAAAACAAAGATTTTAGGATTACAAGCAGGAAAATTCAAATTAGATGAAGCTTCCCCATCAGGATCTTTAGCAATTCAGACAACTCTAGATCCTGCATTGACTAAATCAGATAATTTATCAGGATGTGTAATTGGAAAAGCAGGCACTCTTCCAGAATTAAGTGAAACACTTAAACTAAAACTGAACCTATTCAAAGAAATCATAGGTTCTGAAAAGAAATTGGAAGTTTCTCCAATAAAATCTCAAGAATTCTTACTCTTAAGCATAAACACAACTATCTCTGTAGGAAGAGTAACAAAAGTTAAAGGAAACGAAATAGAAATGAGCTTAAGAATCCCAGTAGTTCTAATTCCTGGAAGCAAAGTAGGAATGGCTAGAAATCTTGGTGGTCACTGGAGACTAATCGGCTGGGGAGACATTTAAACCAAAAACACCCTATTCTAAAGTAGTATTCTCAGTAAGAAAGCTTTAAAACGGTTATTTTACTCATAAATATACGGAGGTTAATGATCAAATGGTAGAAGGAAGATGCATGAAATGTAAAGAAAATAGAGAGATGAAAGATGTTGCCGAAGTAGAAATGAAGAACGGAATGATGGCAGCAAAAGGAAAATGTACTAAATGCGGTACAAACATGTATAAAATCTTAGGTAAGAAAAAGTAAATTCTTACTTTTTTTATTTTTTAAGTCAATTTTTAGAGTGAGAACACTCTCATCCCTAAGTAGTATCCTGACTTCGTAAGCTTTAAAACCCTTATTTTACTCATAAAAACAAGGAGGTTAATGATCAAATGGTAGAAGGATATTGTGTAAAATGCAAAGCTAAGAGAGAAATGAAAGACACTGAAGATACTACAATGAAGAGTAGAGGTGGAGAAATGGCTGCTATGAAAGGAAAATGCTCAACTTGCAACACAAACATGTATAAAATCATAGGCAAGAAAAAACCTGAAGAAGCTAAGAAGTAAATTCTTACTTTTTTTATTTTTTTAAGTATTTTATTTAGTCTTAAATCTTAATTTCTCTTCTCTTTCTTCCTTCAAATACCCATAAAGTCTTATAACCCACAGATTTAGCCATCTGATAACCTTCTTTCAATCCTAAATCGACATTTTTATGTCCATCTGAACCTATTGTTATTGGAATCCTTCTTTTGAAAGCCTCTTTCAAGATCCATTCAGCAGGATAATTCCCCTTCAAACCGGCTCTCTTAGCACCAGTATTTATTTCCATACACATTCCACTCTTTTGTAAAACATTTAATGTCTTCAAGGCTTCATCCTTATACCACTTAGATTTTTCAGAAAAGCACCTCTTATCAGCATTCCTTATTTTGATTACATCAAAATGAGCAACACAATCAAATAATTCAGACTTTATTAGATTCCTAAGAGTCTTATAATATCCTTTAACAATACTCTCCATACCATACTTCTTCATAGGACCGCTCATATCTTTCCTCATATCATTTACATTGAAGTAACTTCCATCTCTCAACTTGAAAACATGAATAGCTCCCAAAATAAAATCAAAAGGTCTTGATTTCAATTGCTTCTTAGTAAAAGCTTGATAATCTTCAAACCAATCAAATTCCGCACCATAACCAATACATATTTTTTTAGCATATTTCTTCTTTAATCTTAAAACTTCTTTATAGTAAGGCTCTTTATGATGTACAGAACCAGACCATCCAACCTTCTTACCAAGAATTTTAGGATAAAGGTGATGATCTGTAAAACAAATATGCTCTAAACCAGCCTTGATAGACAGCTTAACAACTTCTTCTGGTTTTAATTTTCCATCAGACCCAGTCGAATGCAAATGGAAATTTACTTTTGGTTTCATTTTAATCTAAAATTTTATGAATAGTATCAATCTCTTCAAATCTTTTCTCTGCACCGATACCGTCTGCAAACATATGCCAAAACACTTTCTGCAACCACTCAATCCAATCCTTATCAAATAACTGATAAGAGATACAAGACTTCTTCTTTAAACTTGGATTAAATACCGGATCTTTTACTTCCTTAAAATTGACAAGCTTATTATCAATTATCGCCCCCCTTAATGGTTGTTCTTTATGCTTAATCTCAATAGCAGTTCTCCCAACTTTATTATTTATACCAAGAACTGCTCTTATATTTTCTATCCCAGTATAATCAATCCTTGTAATAATTTTTATAATGACCTTTCGCTTAGCCAATTCTTCCAAAGCTTCAATAAAACCCTTTTGTTTAACCCAAGATAAATTTCCTGAAAAGAATAAAACCTGCTTTTCAGCCTGTTTTAACATAGGTACAAACTCTGCAAACATCTTTCTCTCTTGTTCAAACAAATGAGCTACCTTCTTCCCATTTCCTATGTGTTGATAAATGTCAAAAGGACTAAAATCACTCTTTCTTATACCTCTTGTAATCCTATAAAACAACCTTTCTTGAAAAGTGCTTGAATGAATCTTCTCAATATTGTTCCAGAACACTAACTTCAAAGCCCCTTTTGTCCCTTCTCTAAAAGTCCTCATTGAAATAGTACCCTGTTCTTCAGAGATCCTTTTAACATACCTATCAGCAGTACGCCAATTCTTACCTATATGTTTAGCTATCTCATCAACAGTTCTAGGTTTAATATACACAAAATCACTGATTTTCTTACTCATATCTAAATCAAACATATTATAGGATAGATTATCTAATATTTAAACTTTTCTAAATGTACAACACTAGGCCCCTATTTTTGTCAGTAATGTTTATGTTTAATACAACTCTATACATTAGTATGGAAGAACAAAATTCTAACCCTAAAATAGAACTTACCTATAAAGGCATTAGTCTTGAATCTAGACTTAACACAGAAGAAGCACTACAGGATGCATCTGACAACTATGGATTTAAGGAAAACCAAACCTTTGATGAGAAGTTTTATGGATCTTACGGGGGATATGAATAATATTCCATAAGGAATATTTCAAGCAAAAAATATTATTAAAACAAAAAGTGTTGTACAAATACCTACAACGCAGAGTTAAGTAAAATCCAGACTATAATAGAATAAGGAAAAACAAAATGGCTGAAAAAAACGAACTAGAAAGACTGAAGAAAAGCGTCCTCATGCTGCAAGAAGAGCTTGCTGAAGGCAAAGGAACAGATAAGCTAAAGAAAAGCATCTTGATCTTGCAAGAGGAAGTCGAAAGGCTTAGCCAACCACCTTTTGTATCAGGAACAGTTCTTGCATTAGGAAAGAAAACAGCAAGAGTCTCAATTGACAACAGTGGAGTCTATGAGATTCCTTCTGATGAGGGATTAAAAAAGAAAGTAAAGAAAGGATCAAGAGTTGTCTTACACCCTCAAACAAAAGCAATAGTAGGTTATTCTGAATTCAAGACAGCATGCGGAGAGACTTCAGTGGTTGAAGAAGTTTCAGAAGAGAGGCTAAAGATTCAAATCAAAGGTGAATCAAAATATGTTCTAAACGGATTAAAAGATGTAAAAGAAGGTGACGAAATAATGCTTGACCCCACAGGAGTTCTAGCAATTGAAAAATTTGAAAGAAAGAAAACAAAATACGCTCTACAAGAAGTTCCAAACTCTCCATGGGAGAAGATTGGAGGATTGGAAAATGTAATCTCAAAGATTAAAGGAGAAGTTGAAGACCCATTCATACACAGAAAGATATTTGCAAAGTATGGAAGAACACCAGCAAAAGGAATTCTTCTTTACGGCCCACCAGGTTGTGGTAAGACAATGATTGCAAAATCAATAGCTTATAACTTATCAAAGATTGCAAAGACTAAAGATGCAAAAGGATACTTCATAAGAATTAATGGTCCAGAGATTCTTGACAAATGGGTTGGAAACTCAGAACAAAACATTAGAAGGATTTACGCAGCTGCAAGAGAAACAGCTGAAGAAACAAAAGGCCCAGTAATAGTCTTCATTGATGAAGCTGAATCAGTTCTAAAATCAAGAGGCCAAGGCATCTCAACAGATGTTTACGATTCCATAGTACCTCAATTCCTTTCAGAGATGGATGGTTTAAACGGAAATGGAAATGTCATAACAATCTTAGCAACAAACAGAGAAGACATCATAGATCCAGCAATCTTAAGAGATGGAAGAGTTGACAGAAGAATAAAAATTCCTCGTCCAAATGAAGAAGCAACAAAACAAATCTTCAACATCTATCTAAAAGACAAACCTCTTCAAAAGAAATCCTTTAAAGGAGCAAGCATAGAGCAGATTTCAGGAGAAATTTCCTCAAAAATTTACAATCCTAAGAACATCCTTTATAGCTTAATCTCACCACAAAAGGGAGTCTTAGGAAACTTCCACTACAGACACGTTCTTAGTGGAGCGTTAATCAAAGGAATTGTTGACAGAGCATGTAGCTATGCAATCAAAAGAGAATTAAAAGGTGGAAAAGGAGGACTTTGTCAACAAGACCTAGCATACTCAATAAATTCTGAATTCAAAGAGAACACTGGCTTCTCCCAAACTCTAGTAAAAGAAGACTGGGAAGAAGTTTTCGGCTCCCAAGGAAAAATGTATAAAGAATTTTACAAAACAGGAGCCTTTGTCTTAGAAAACATGACCAATGGAACTCATACTCAACATAAATTGCAAGGAGGTAAAGCAAAATGAAAAACGAGAAAAAAGGAAAAAATCAAAAAAAGAAGCCTGAAAAAAAGGACGAAGCTCAAGAAGCAAGTCTCTTACCTATTGTAGCAAGTGCAAGAACTGGACTTGCAGGAAAAGACGATGCGCTTTTGAGAAGAGTTCCTGCTGAGTATGGCAAAAAGAAAGTTAAGGAAATTCTAGATTATCTTGTTGGCCAGACATCTTACAATGAACAAGAGCTACCTTATGTAGAAAGTCTTAAGAAAGAAATGGAGAAAGGTGGAAGTGTTGTTCTTGTAAACGGACATGACGCAAAGTATACGGATGGAATCGAAAAATATCTAGTCGAACAAGAGCACGAACTTCCAGACGGATCTAAAAAGAAATATAGACAATTAGAAATCGAAGTCTCAGCAGTTCAGGAAGGAGGTTATAATACCTTGGAAGGGAGACTGTTCTCCCTTCACTGAACGCTGTGAAGAAAAACTGAAAGGAGCAAAACACCTAAAATGAAATATGAAATGGGACAAATGGTAGAAGTGGTAAAGGCCCTTGGAGAAAAACAAGGTTATGAGAAACACAGATATTACCATGGCCAAAACACTGGCAACTTCCCCTTAGGAACTAAGGGAGAAGTAACTTACATAGACCGTAATCTGATTGAATTAAAAATAATTGTCAACAATAGAGAACACTCAATAGCTTTCCACCCAAATGAGCTTGCAGCACCTAATCTAGGAAAAGAAAAATTTGAAGGTATGAATGGAGATTCCATCCACCCAGTGTTTGAGATTGCAAAAAAAACACCAATATTCATTCTTAACAGCAAAGTATACACAATAGGAGAGGATCCTCCAAATGGAAACTTCTATGAAAAAAAGAGAAAAACAAGAAAATCAATAGTTGAAATTGAAAAAGTCTCAACATTAGATGAATTAGTATTAGGAAGACTAGAACATGAGACAGCTGAATTAGAAAAAGAGTATGTTGAAGAAATAATGCAAAGAACGAGAATTAATGAGATCTTAAAAGGAGAAGGAGATCTAGACACTCCTCAACTTATTTACAAATCAGTCTTCCCCTATATGGGAGAAGAAAAATATGGCAACAAGTTAGCCAAGTTAATTGGTGGGAAAGTGAATGGGAACGGCCATAAAGAAACTAATGGTAAAAAACCTGTAAATATCTCTGAAAGAGAACTAAGAAACTTAGAGAAAATAGCTGACGAAGCATTCTCAGAGATAAGTGGAATAATCAAACAGATAGAAAAAGAAGGAGAAGAGAATAAAAGGAAATATGCAAGACTTGACGCAATTCTAGGAGATCATTTTGAAGAACCTAAAGAGAATTCATTGCTTGGAAAAGCACTCCACAAGAAAAGTATCGCTTTAATCGGAAACAAAGTCTATGACTTAACAAAAAAACGAGGAAAATATCAGGGAAGAGTAAAACTTGGAGAACAAAAATGGTATCTTAAAGAGCAAGAAAGCCTAAAAGCTCTTGAAAAAAGATATGAAGACTTACTTTCAAAAAGATTAAGAATAAGCGCATTAAGGAAAAACTTCACAAAAGAAGGAATCATAGACAGATTAAAAGATCAAGTTAGTGAGTTATCCTTAATCAAAGGGATGCAAGAATTCTCTGAGGCAGATTTCGGATTCACAAGTAAAGAAAAAACATACTATGCCTTTATTGAAATTCCTCAATTCGCAATAAGAAGCCAATTTGATGAATTTTACTACCTATTTGAAAAATCAAAATGTGGATTTAATGTGAGAAATGAAGGAAATAGACTAGGATATTCAGATCACTTCTGTGCAATTGAAAACAACAACCATCCATTCTTACATAATAAGACTGGAGCTTTTGCACCAATCTGTACTGGATATCAAGAATTCCCAACAGATGGAAAAAACAATGGGGAAGTCATTGCAAAAAGACTGAGAAGATTGAAAGAAATGATGATGTTTGGTTACACAAACACAAGCTATTATGGTTGTTATAAATTAAGAAAAGAATGTTCCTGTGGAAGCCCTCACTTCAAGAACCACATAAAAGAACTTTCAGAATTAAAGAAAATGGATATTCCAATTGTTGACATGACAAAAAGGAAAAGGGATGAAAGATGGTAAGAGATTTAGACAGCATTTTAAGCGGAGAAACAATAAAAGAAAACAAAATAACTACTAAACAGGATCCCTTAGACAAGCTGCAGATAACAAAATATGCTCTTGAAAAAGCATATGCTTATGCTAGACTTACATGTGAAGAATCCAAATCTGATGGAATGGAATGTGGAGGATACTTAATAACAACAAAAGATGCTCCAGACAGAATAGCAAGAGATGCATTCTTAGCAAGAGATCAAGAAGTCAGAGATGGATTTTATAGAGTACAACCAGAAAAAGTAGCAGAAGCTGGAAAAGAGATTGACGAAATGGGATATAGGATCCTTGGATGGTGGCACAGCCATGCAAAACTAACAACTTTCTTCTCAAACATAGATGATGATGGTCAAATGACTATCTTAAATGGAATTGCAGCTTTCAACTATATAACTAGAAAAACAACTACAGAAGTAGAAAGCCTAGAAACAAGAATAGATGGCAATAAATTAATACTCTTTGATAAGAAAAGCCCTTCAAAACAATATGAAATTGAAACAAACGACAAAAACCTTTCAATAGCAAAATTAAGGCTCCATAAAGAAGAAAGAATAGGATTTGCTTATGGTCTTGTAGTAAATGACAGAAAAGTTGTAAGAAAACCTTATGCAGAGATTGCAACAAGAGAAATATGTCATGGTTGTAGGGATGTTCAAGATAAAAGCACAGAAGTAAATGTTGAACTCTACAAATGTGGAAAATTCAAGCTTGATGAAGGTCAATTAAGGGCAGAAGTAAAAGAAAAAGTTAAGTGGTACGTTCCTCCAAAGATAGAACTTCCAGAATTCGCCCTACCAGGATTCACATTACCTGGAGGATTCACTATTCCAGGAGTAACATCTTACTTGAAACAATTCTTTCCAAAAATGAACAGAAAAAAGAGAAAGAAGATAGCTAAACTATTAAAAGAAAAAGAAGAGTTTCAAAAGAAACTCCAAATCCAAAAACCAACAATAGACCCTGACAGATTCCCTCAAACAGAACCTTTAGACTGGGAGGTAGGAGAAGAACCCCAAGGACTGAAAGAGCTAGATTTTAGTAAACACCCTAAGAAACTAAGAGGAAATGGTAAGGGGGACCCGATGGAGTTCGATTAAAATGAAAAAGAAATTAGAAGACATGGTAAGGATCAAAGCAAATATCTATCAAATAATGGATGGAATAGAGTATGGGGGAGGGATTAGCTTTGATGAATACAACTTTGAATACAAAATAAGATTTGATATAAGCTTGAAACATATAGGAAAAATATTCTTAGAGAAAGGTCCAAAAGTAGTCGAAAAAAAGATTCATATAGAAGTAAAAGATCCAGAAGGAAAAGAAATCAAATTAAACAAAGACTCCAACATTGTATTCAGAGCGAATCTCATCCACTTAGCAACTGAATTCTACATCAATCCTATGACAAGACTCACCCAAATAGGTACAATGGGAAGACTTTTAAGAGGAGATGAAATTGAAGGCCTTCCAAATGGAGCATTAAGACTTGGAATAGGAATGCAGGCAGGCTATGAACTGCCAGTAATACCTCCACTAATCTCATTTTTAGAAGAATATGACAAATCAAGGAGAAAAAAATGATAAAAAAAGAAAACAAAGTAGACGATAGATACCACAGACAAGAACTAATCAAAGGCTGGGATCAAAAGAAATTAGAAAAATCCAGAATTGTTATCCACGGATCTGGAAAATTAGCCAATTATACCTCAGTCTGCCTGGCCTCTTTAGGGATAGGTAACTTAGAGATCTATGACAATGCTAAATTGGATTCTGAAAATGGATTCTTGCTATACTCTGCATACAATAAAAACTCAAAAGCAAAGGGATTACAAGACAAACTGAAAGAAATCAATCCAAACATCACACTTAAAGGCCTACATACTAAATTGCAAGGCTATTTGCTCCCAGTTATAGGCACTCCTGACTTAATCATAGATACAACAAACAATCCTAAAGCTAAATCAGACTTAATGCAATATGCAAAATCAAAGGAAATCACAGTAATCTCTGCTTCAGCAGATGAAAATAAAACAGAAATATACATTGTAAAGCCTGGAGAAAAGCAATTAGAAGCAAAACTGGAGGAATATGTAGAAACTAAACAAGGAAACATTCCAAGTATGATTGGAGGTGGAATCATAACAGAAGAAGCAAGAAAGTTGCTTATGGCTCTTCCAGATGATGATAAGCCTTTCAAAAACTTAGCATATTCAATCCTAACACAAGGAAGATTCACAAAACAAGGAAACTATGAAACAACACAAAATGGTTTGAAAGGAAAAAAAGTCTTAATGATTGGGGCAGGAGCTTTAGGAAACTTCGCAGGATTAGGAATTGCACTAGAAGGAATAAGTAAATTAGACATCATGGACCATGATGAAGTTGAATCAACAAACAGAAACAGACAAATCCTATTCTATGACTCAGTAGGAAAGAAAAAAGCAAAAGCTTTAGCAGAAAAATTAGAAGATATTGCTCCTTCAGTAAAAGTAAGGGGAATCGTTGCAAAATTAGATGAAAGATCAGCTTACTTCTCACACAATAAACCAGATTTAATCTTAGACTGTGTAGACAGCTTTGCAGCAAGAGCAGTAATCAACTATTATGCTGTAAAACATAATATTCCCTTAATCAGTGGTGGAACAAACCCTCGTTCAGGACAAGTAGCAGTCTATCGCCCAGGAATAAGTGCTTGTTTAGACTGTAAATTAAAAGTTGAGAAAGCATTAGCAGAGAAAAGAAAAGCTAAAAGCTGTAAACACGCTCCAGACCCTTCAGTCATCATGACAAACCAAGTAATCGGAGGAATGATGGTTGGAGAAGCAGTCAGATTGTTAAAAGGAGAAGCATCAGTAAAAAGAATTCTAAAGTATGACTCGGACTTCCCTTCCAGAGGGGGTTTAATCGGTTCAGGCAACGCCTGCAAGTGTACAAAACCAAATGTAAAAACTTGGTTAGAAGAAGTAGATAAATTAGTTGTAAAGAAAAAGGTGATAAGAAAGGTAAAAAGAAGAAGATTAAATAGAAAATGACTTCTAAAGAAAACAAGTTAAAGAGCCTATACAGGCTTGAGACAAGTACTTTTGTAAATGGAATAAAATCTCTTAGAGAACTTCTCGAGATAACTATCAACGAAGCAATGAATAAACAATTTCTCTATGGATGTAATGAAGATGAGATTAATGAAGCCTTTGAAGACTTAGATAGGATTAGTAAAGACCGTGAAATAAATACAAAACCAAAGTACTATACTAAAATAAAACTTCTAAGGGATCTTGGACAAGAACCCTACATCAACTTAAGATTTTACAAAGACTTTGATGGGTAAGGTTTATCCCATATTCCAATAAGAATATTTCTTTCAAAAAATGTTATTAAGCACAACTGAAAGAATACCCTATGCAAAAATGCATAGGAGAAAAACAAAATGACACTAGGGGATCCAAAACATAGGGGATTATTCAAAATAGCTAAACAGCGTTCTGTTGAAGCCAATAAAAGAGCAGAGTTGGAAGAGAAACTTTTTAAAAAAAGACTTTCCCTTTCCAAAGGTCGTTTAGCAAAAAAAGCAAAAGCTGTTAATCTTGGGCATGGCAGTATAGAAATCTCTTGGAATAATGGCAACAAGACCCTAGTTTTTAATGCAGTAGAAGAATATGCTGAGAATATGGAGTTAATTGGTAAAGGTATAAGTGGCAAGGGAAACAGTAATAATGAAAGAGCTTGCTATATAAAGATTTTAAATAATTATTTTGTTAATAAAAAATGTTATCCAAAATCTTGGGAGAAGTTCTATGCTACCCACTCGCGTTATGATAACCAATTTAAGCATGTTTTCAATACTAAAATTTATAGGGTGAAATCTTAATTTTCTCCAAATTAGAAAAATTTAAATAGCATTACCTAATCTAAAAGAGATGGAAAACATTATGACAAAGATAGACAAAAGAGTTCTTATTAGTCTGTACTCTGTCAGATTTTTTGCTTTTTCCTAAATTTCTGATTCTTTAGCACGAGACTATGTCGTTTTGGGGAAACCCTCTAATTTTCCCCATATTTGACAATTTCTTGCTAAGAGTGGAGTATACTATGGTTAACAACTCTCAACGAAACTTGAAAGAGAACAGGAGGATGTCCTAATGGCATTACCGCATGTAATACAGATGCAATTGATCAGGAAGAGACTGATAGGCAAGACTGGTAAACAAAGGCTTGAAGAAATCAAACAGATATTCGTAGAACTCCCTAAATACAATACAGGACCTTACGGAGAAATAAGAAAATGGTTAAGGGAAGAGATAAGGAAAACCAGAACCAAGTCAAAAGTAAAACACAGAGACTGGTTGGGAGTAAAAAGACAAGGAATCAAGCAATTTGTTCTAGTCGGCTCTCCAAGTGTTGGGAAAAGTTCTCTAATAAAAGAACTTTCTGGACTCCAGACTAAAATTGCAGATTACAGCTTCACAACTCTAAAGCCCCTTCCAGCTGTTATTAAAGTTAACTGGGCAGATTTCCAAATAATAGATCTACCAGGGCTTGTTGAAGGAGCGACCCAAAACATTGGAGGTGGTAAGAGATTAATAGAGATTGTAAAACAAGCAGATGGAATCCTTTTGATGCATGACTTATCAAGAAGCATAGGAGAACTAGAGATGATAATCAAAGAATTAAATCTAGCAGGAATACAAAAAAATACAATAATCATAGGGAATAAGCTAGACTTGATGTATTCCAAATATAACTTAGAAGAATTAAAGAAAAAATTCCCAAACAACATCATCCTAGGAATCTCAGCAGTGACAAGAGAAGGTCTAGACACTCTAAAGCAAGAGTTATGGAAAACTAGTAAGCTTATTAGAGTCTATCCTAAAGGAAAGAAGGAACCATTGATATTGGAAAGAAACCTTACTATAATGGATTTTGCTTCTAAGATCCATAAAGACATAGTTCCAAAATTGAAATTTGCGATAGTCACCGGAAACAGTGCTAAATTCCCAAATCAACAAGTAGGAAAAGACCATATTTTAGAAGATAAAGATATAGTGGAACTTATATTAAAGAACTAACTTCCCCCAGAATGAACTAACAAAATTCTGAAAATCTTTTTGAGTGTTAGTCTCGATAATTCTATCTTTAAAGTAAGCAGGAAAACAATTATAGAAGAAATCTCTCTGCATATAGTCCCACCTATATCTTGAATCAGCAAAAACAACTAAACCTTTCTTCCCTCTTTTCCTAAATATTCTTCCAGCAACTTGACAAGCCTTACTCACAACATTGCTATAAAGGAACTTGTAAGCAATCTCTCTGTCATACTTCTTTAACATAAAATCTCTCCTTTTCTGAAACAAATAGTCAGTAGGTTGAGGCAATTGCAAACCATAAACATAAACAATATTAAGATTATGTGCTTTATTTATTCCTCTTGAACTTTTTCCACTCAAAATAGCATAATACACCTCATCTTTACACTTATCCACCACATCTAAACTCTTTGCTTGAACATGTGGAACAATATCAAAGGAAGTTGCCTTGGAAGGCAAGGCCAATAAAACACCTCCAGCAGTTTTTTTACAGAAGTTGACATCATCAACAATCTTAGGAGCTGTATCTTTCCTGTTTTTATACAAAGAACTCACATCTCTTTTCAAAATAACTTTAAAATTATCTGTATTGAACTTAGAAGAAGAAAAGAAATCTGCAAATTCCAATCCTAAACCTCTCTTAAATATCTCAACATTACCAATAGTTGCTGAAAACAGAACAGAAGCATGAAAAGTCTCTAAAACTTCCTTAATCCTATAAGCCTGCCCTTCAAAATGAAACAAAGCTGCATTATGCAGCTCATAATGAGAAACCATCATTGACTTATTATTCTCAGCCCTTAAACCATAACAAAATTGATCATCAGGAAGATCATACAAATACTCAAAAAACAAGTCAGGCCTAGCAGCCACTCTCTCAAAGCTCTTTCCAATCTGTGTAACTATCTTAGTCAACTTAGCAATAAAATCATCAAACTCTCCGAAAACCTCTTTTAACTCCTTAAAGATCCTATCCTTATCTAAATCAAAATAATTT